>JBHLLP010000029.1:0-43028 GCA_048885525.1 Candidatus Hermodarchaeota archaeon
AAAATATCTTGGTGGTAAGTAAATATTAATATCTCTATCCACAGGACTGTTCAATGGATTGTTTTCCAATGATTTCGCATGAAAATTATCAATTCTATATCTTTCATTCGGGCTAAACATATCATTTCACGTTATTATGGACTATAAGTTATAATTTTTTTAAGTGATAAATTAAAGAAAAGGTTTTCCCAATCAACCTATTTGCTAATTAGAAAAAAGTAAGATTTGGTTATTAATCAGAGTTTTTCTGAAAGACTTGAAGTAGTATGAAATAATCTAAAAAAGATGAAATATTAAGAAAAGTTTAAAAAATAGATAAGGTGAAATTAACCTATTATGGATGCAGAAGATATTAAAATTATTGAGAAAATTATTTCAGACAGGAAAGAAGCCCATAATTTTCTAATAAACAAAAAATCAGAGGTTTATAGAACCTTCCTCAAATTAGAAGAACTTACATATTCTAATGGCGCCTTAAAGAAAATATATAAAGAATTAATAGCAGTTGGAATTTCTGTAATAATTAATTGTGAATCCTGCATGGAATGGCATATAAAGCAAGCATTTAACTCCGGAGCTAGCAAAGACCAAATTCTTGAAGCAATAGAAGTAGCTATTGAAATGGGAGGAGGTCCCGCAACTGTGTCAAGTAGGTTCGCGCTAAAAGTTTTTAAATATTATCAAAAATAATAATTCTTAAAATTATTTCTGACTACAATGCAAAGTCTAGAAGAATTGGGTTCTCCAACGGAGGTTTGGGATTATTTTTATAAAATTACTAAAATCCCTAGATGTTCTCAAAAAGAAGATCAAATAATAAATTTTATAAAAACTGAGGCTGAGAAGTTTAGTTTCTCTACAGAAGTAGATAGAGCAAAAAATTTAGTTGTTAGAATTAGATCAGATTCAAATAGCAATGTAAAAAAGTTGAAAATTGTTTTGCAAAGCCATATGGATATGGTTTGCGAAAAAGAAGGAGATTCTCTACATGATTTTTCAAAAGACCCATTAAAATTAAAAATTATCGAGATTAATAACGAAAAATGGCTAACTGCAGATGGTACATCATTAGGGGCAGATAATGGAGTTGGTATAGCCTATCAACTAGCCCTCATGAAAAAAATTTACAATAGTAAATTAAATTTTGGCCCTTTAGAATTTGATTTATTATTTACTGCTAGCGAAGAACTTCATCCATTTGGCGTCACTTTAATGGACAAAAATTTAATTGATGGAGATTATCTGATAAATCTTGATGGAGAAAAAGAAGACACATTTTTTATTGGTACTGCCGGGGGTATTGTATGTAGAAGCGAGATGAAAATCAATAGGATTTCATTAGACTCGGATTTAGTTAGCTTGATTCCCCTAAAGATAAGTATTGCGGGTTTAATAGGAGGACACTCAGGGATGGATATTAATAAAGGCCGAGCAAATGCTATCAAACTTCTTACTCAAATACTATGGAAATTAAATAAAAGCTATGAATTGTACATAAATTCTATAGAAGGCGGAAGTGCTATGAACAGTATCCCTATTGAATCTCAAGCTAGAATTTTTGTCAATCTTCAAAATTATAATAATATTATTCATGATATAACAGAGATTACAGGGAAAATTAAGAAAATATTTGATGATGTTGAAACGGATCTAACTATATCTGTGGATAAATTGGATAATTTTAAAGAGATTACCGTTTTCCCTGAAAATATAAAAAATTCATTGTTGGATTTATTATATATTTATCCGTCTAGGCCAATATCATTTCATCCAAAAGATAAAGATTTAGTTCTCACATCAACAAATCTGGGTGTAATCAAATCAGCAAAAGACCTTATTGAGATGGATTTTTTCCATCGAAGTTTATCAAATTATGAGCTGGAGATTATAGATGAAAAAATTTGTTTATTGTTCAAATATTTTAACTCTGACTGGGAAGTAATGCAACTCGATAAACTCCCTTGCTGGACTCCAGATTATAACTCTAATATTGTCAAAACTGCAACAAAAACATATAGAGAAATATTTAATAAAGACATTCAAGCTCAAGCGGTTCATGCTGGATGCGAATGTAGTGAATTTAAACGATATTATCCAGATATAGAAATGATAGCTATTGGACCTACTATTAAGGATGTTCATTCTCCAAGTGAACGTTTAAAAATAAGCAGTGTAAATAATATTTGGAACTTCTTAATAGAACTAATTAAGAATTTAAGTCAAAATTAAAAAAAAACTAAATATTATTAAAAATAATCACTCATAAGTTAAAAGTGGGCAATGAACTCTTCCACTTGTCTTAAATTCTTTGAGTTCCTCTTTTGTTATTGTTTTTCCTTGCATTTCACAAGTTAAGCAATTCCATGCATATTTTTTTCGATCATCACTATCAATTATAACTCCAGTATCAAAGTTATGTTTGACTCCGCATGTGAATTTTTGCATGTTTTTCACCAGAAAAAATCTTCAATTTGGTACTTTTTTGAATAAATTTTCAGATAATTCTTTAATAATCTGAACTATATATCAATTTTTTTATTTTTTATTAATATTAATATCTATTTTAACTATTTAAACTTTCCCCTTATTTTCCCACTTGTATAAATAACGCAACGACAAAAAACAAGACAAGAGAAAAAAAGGAAAAAGTGAACAAATCTCTATAAATTAAAACTTTTACTGAACAAAACTAGTATCGAAAACCATAGATTTTTAAATAGCCACTTTTTAATTTAAAGAATGTTCAATTTATTCTATACCATCAAAAAGATGATAAAAAATGTCTAAATCTGAGCCCGATATATATCGAAAATTACAACAACATCTTGATATGTTTCCAGTTGGGTTTCCTTCAACAAAATCGGGTACAGAAATTCGTATCTTACAACAACTCTTCACTCCTGAAGAAGCAAAAATAGCCTTAAATTTGAAGTTTGCTCATTCATTCGAAGATTTTGAACTCTTAGATAATATTTATGAACGGCTAAATTCAGAGGGCCTTACATATTCAAAAGAGGAATTAGAGAATCATCTTGATAATCTAGCTAAAAAGGGGGCAATAAAGTCGTTGAAACAAGGTGATCAAAAAACTTATAGTGCTGCGGTATTCATAATTGGGATGTTTGAGTATCAGGTGAATAAATTAACAAAAGAGTTTGCAGAAGATGCTAAACAGTATATGGAAGATGTTCTTACATTAGATATGGCTAGAACACCTCCAATTCAAATGCGTACTATTCCTGTTGGTGTAACAGTCGATCATGATATTGAGGTAGCAACTTTTGATAGTGTTAGAGAACTGCTTGAAAATGCTGAAGAACTAATTGGAATACAGAATTGTGTATGTCGACAAGCAATGGAAGTCTTAGGAAAAACCTTGTAAAGTGACTTCACGAATGGAAAAATAGTTAATTATAAAATAATCTTCTTTTTTCTTTTTCTAGATTTTTATTAATGATTTTTTAAATTAATATTTATGTAAAGTTAGCTTAACATTAATCCTAACATAAAAAGAACATCCATAGAATGACTTTTTGAATATTTATCGATAGATTTAAATATGAATGTTAATAAATATTACATAAGTAAATAAATTTTGAAAAAAATATGTTTCAAGGTTTAATAAATTAAAATCTAAGTACAAATAAAGTTTACATAAAATAAAAAAATAATAAAAAAATGGAGGAAAAAAAATGAGTAAACGTGAATTGACATACAAAGGAACTATTTCTCGTAAATATGCATCTAAACAGATTCTAAAAACTATAATTGGTTATATTTTGTTTTATGCATCTTGGGTAATTTTATCAATTTGGTTGATCTACTTATTTGAAGCACCATTTCCATTTATCTGGACTCTATGGATAATATTTTATGCTGTGGTGATACCATTTATAGTTGTTCTATTACTTACAATCTGGTATTCTTATCGATATATAAGCATGTTTTCCTATGAGATATTAGAAAGCGACATCATTATCCAACATGGAGTTTTCAATAGAATCAGAGCTACTATCCCACATAGCAGAATTCAGAACATAAATATTACTAATGGAGTCTTTGATAGAATGTTTAAAATTTATACTGTTAAAGTTGAGACGGCGGGATCTGCAGCGGCAGCAGCAGGAGCTAAAGGAGGTATCGTTCGCCCAGAAGGTTATATTCCGGGGCTAATTGACCCCAATATCATCGAGGAGAAAATAAAAGATAGGCTAACCAAATATTCTACAATTCCAAGCGGTTTAGAAGATAAAATCTTTAAACCTGAAGAAATTGCTTTCGATAATTTTATTAGCTACATTCTCTCAAAAATGCGAGAGGGAGAATATTTAAAAACAACAATAAAAGAAAAAAGAGAAAATGTTAATATGACTGCTGCAATTTTAGCTGAAAAAGTTGGAGTTCCAATTCAAACTATCAATTATTTAGAAGAAGGTCGATATAATCCAAGTTTAGCATTAGCTTTCAAAATAGCAGAAGTTTTAAAGTGTAAGGTTGAGGATTTGTTTAAGTTAGCATAAAAGATCTTTTTTTTTTGAATTATTTAAAGTTAAAACTCAAGTTTAAAATAAATTTGGTGAGACGCATCTGAAATTTGTAAAAAGAATTAAATCAAATGTTAGAGATTATAGAGAACAACTCGGCTTAACCCAGCAACAGTTAGCTGATAAAGTAGGTGTTTCTCGCCAGACGATTTATTATTTAGAAAAAGGGGATTATAATCCTTCTCTAACATTATCCTTTAAACTTACAGAAATTTTTGAAAAACCGTTAGATAAAATTTTTTATCAGGAACCAATAATTAAAGATATCTTAGAGGGTAAATCGTTAGCAGAATTAAAAGAGGTTGCTGAAGTGGCTGGTGTCAACCTCGAAAAACTAGCTTCTTTGAGTGAAATAGATGATGAAGAGCTAACCTCACTTTTTAACGATAGTTTATTAGTTAAAATTGCAATGAGCTTAGGATTGGAGTTTGAGGATCTATTCGAGAAGGAAGCTGAAAAATAAAAATCAAAAAAAAATAAAAATCAAAATTTTGGAAGTGATAAAAAAAAATGGAAAAATTGGCAATAGCAACCCAAGATCTCACAAAAATCTTTGGTAATATTGTAGCTGTACAAGATTTAAATATTGAAATCAAATATGGTACTACTTATGGGCTATTAGGGCCGAATGGAGCAGGTAAAACTACAACTGTTAGGATGTTAAATGCTATTATTTCACCTACAAATGGTACAGCTTTAGTGGGGGGGTATAATATCCTCACCCAATCTAACGATGTGAAGATGATCTGTGGATTTCTACCAGAATCACCTGGACTATACTCAAAATTAACTGCAAAAGAGTTTTTGGAATTCATAGGTGAATTATATTATTTACCGAAGGCAACAATTTCAAGTCGTATTGATGAACTTCTTGATATCTTCGACCTTGAAGGTAGGGAGAATGACTTGCTTGAGGGATACTCTCGCGGTATGAAGCAAAAAGTGTGTTTATGTGCCGCATTAATTCAAGATCCTAAGATCATTTTTTTAGATGAACCTACATCTAATTTAGATCCTGCTGCAGCAAGAATGGTAAAGGATCTAATTTCTGATTTAGCTAAAAAAGCAGATAAAACGATTTTTATGTGTACTCATCTATTAGATGCAGCTGAAGAACTCTGTGATATTATAGGAATTATTGATAGAGGAGAATTGAAGTTACAAGGAAGTCCTAAAGAAATTATAGAATCTCAAAATGCAAAAGACTTGGAGGATGCATATCTTAAAATTATGGGTGCCACTCGCATGGAGGACTTATTATCCTGGCGTGAAAATGGTCCGAATAATGAAAATCTAAAAAAGAAAGGAAAAAAGAAAAGGAAGTGATATACCATGGCTCTATGGATGAAAGTTGCTAAGAATGAAATAAGGGTTAGGACCTCTAAATTTCGCAAAAACAGGCTAGCCTTTTTCTTAGTTTTATATTCTTTCCTTATCTTCTGGGCGTTTTTTCTATGTCCACTGATCTTTGACCAGTTTATGCCAACATTAGTCCAAATGGAAGAGATTTCCCAATATTTAGTCCCTTCCATCGCGATGATAATTGAACAGTTGATGATGATATTTTTTATTATGGTAATGATCTATCCTCTAAATAACATATATCGTCAAACTGAGATAGGGTTTAAAGAAATCTTATTAGCATCCCCAACCACTGCAGGTGATATCTTTTTGGGAGAATTTTCGGGAAAGATACCAATACTTGTTTCATATGTATTTGCTCTTACCCCCATACTCGTAAATATGTTGAATCCAATTTTTAACTTAACGTTTTTACATACTCTAGTAATTTACTTATGTGTATTTGGGCTTGTATTTCTTGCAACATTAATTGGTACCGTTATAATGAGTTGGATAGAGCATAAAATTGCTCAGAGTGCGAAAGCAAGAGATATTGCTAAGGCATTATTGATGATACTTTCAATTGGAATGGTAGCACTTATCTATACATTACAGTTTGGTTTCCAGTTCATTATGGAACATCCAGAACTGAAAAATTATCTTATGTGGTATCCACCTCTATGGTTTTCTAATGTTATCCTCTATACTTTCGATGCTACATTATTAGATACCTATATCTTAAATATTTGGGTTAGTTTAGCTCTTGCTATTCTTGTACCTTTGTTAATCTTATATATTTCTTATAAGAAGGCGGATAATTTCTATACACTTGAAGGAGGTATTGAAAAAGTTAGCTCAATTATAGAAAAAGAGAACTTATTTTACAAATTAAATAGACGGATCATTGGTACAAAATGGGAGGGACTGATAATTACTCAGTTTAAGGAGTTTTTCCGAAAAAAGGAAAATATTACTAAACTAGTTTATTTAGGGGGGCTTACCTGCGTTTATGGTGTAATCTACACTTTCTCTATGAGGGGTGCTGAAATTACTGTTTTATGGAGTGGGTTTACAAAGTTAATTATAATATTTGTTGGTGGGATGATTTATGGGCTTATGCTAGGGAGTTTCATCTTTGTGGGAAGTAAAGATTTACTATGGGTGTATAAAAGGAGTCCAAGGAACGTGAACGGTCTGGTTTATTCATATATTTTTGCGATGTTAATTATTAATATTATCTTAGCCATAGTAGTAACAATATTCTATACAATTCTATTTGAATTTGATGTGTTTTATGCAATTGTTTTTTTCATAGCATATTTAACATTTGGTATAATGGTATTGATTGAAGCAATTGGAATACAAGGATTTAGTCCAGCATTCGAAGAGAAAGGAAAACACATGGGAATGAATATGTTTAAACTTATGAGTATCCAAATGGGAGTATTCATGGGTTATATATTCTTAATAGTTTGGTTGGGGGATATGTACCCTAACCTCTTTGCTTGGGAATTAACCCCTACCATGTTATTTATTTCAATACATCTTTTAATATCAATTCCTTTATTCTTTATGGGTTTTAGACACTTAAAGAAAATAGAATAGATATTTTTTTCTTTTTTTAATTTTTTTAAATTTTTGAACAAATCTATTAGGAGAAATATTATCTATTAATGAAAGACATTGAAAGACTCTCGTTAAGTTTATCAAGATTTCTTTTTAGTTCATTAATAATCGGATTAATTTCTTGCCCTAAATTTGGGTCAATCTTAATAGCTTTTTGAATGTATTCAATTGCATGATTATAGTCTTTTTTATCGAAATAAGCGCACCCCATAAAAAACCAAGCTTTTGCGAAATCAGGTTTTACTTCTGTGGCTTTAGTATAATTAGAAATAGCATCGTCAAATTCTTTTTTTAATTTATATGCATTCCCTAGATTATACCAACCTTCGGCAAATTCAGAATTAATTTGTACTGCTTTATTTAATTTCATAATGGCATTATCATATTCTTCTTTTGCCTCATATGCTAATCCCATAGAATTCCAAGAGTTTACATGTTTTTCATTATATCTAACAGCTTTTTGAAAATTCTCTATAGCGGCATCATATTTTTTCTTATCATGATAAGCTAAACCAATATGGTAATAAGCCTCAACATATATTTCATCAAGATCTAAAGCTCTATTGCAGTTTTTGATAGCATCATCATAATTTTTATTATCAATCTCCAATTTTGCTCTATTTATTAATTCTTTTTTGTAAGAACTTTTAATTAAATCCTTATTTTTAACATCTGGAGATTCCATCATTTCATTGACTTTTAAAGCTTTTTCATAAAACTCAAATGCTTCATCATAGTTTTTTAAATCTGCGAGTTGATTTCCTTGTTCTATTAATAACTTTATTTCCTCAGAATGAACATCATCAATTAATTTTTTAATTTTGCTCATTTCAGTAGCTCTTCTATTTGGATCATCTATTGATTGCGCATAATTAAGACGTTTTTGGAGTTTCTCAATTTCTTTTTCTTTTAACTTTTGTTGTTCTGTTAACTCCCCCTTTCCAACTAATAATTTAACCTCAGTCTCATATATTAAACTCTTTATCATACCAACTTCTTTTTCCATTTCCTCTGTTAAATACATTTTATTAGTCATGGTCAATGCGTCATTATATGTTTCTATAGCTTTTGTATACTCTTTTTGTTCAACCAATTTATTTCCTTTATTTACAACTTCTGTGACCTCAGCAGAATAGACCTTATTTACTAATTTTTTAAGGTTTTCTAATTCAGGGTTTATATCTTCAGGATATGCCATTCTTTTTGCTAAACTTAAGGCAATATATAAATCACTTACAGCTTCATCATATTTCTTTTGGACGATATATTGAATCGAATTATCTTTAATTACACTTATTCCTGAAGCGCATGCTTTATTAATCAGATCACTAATTTCTTTAACTTTTATTTCTCTTCTCTCTGATACTACCATTTTTTGAGCAATTTCAAGGCCTTGTTGGAATAAATCAACTGCTTCATTAATTGAGTTTACTGATTCCTCAAATCTATCTTTTTTGGTTATTTCTATTCCTTTTTCTATTAATAGGGTAATCCTTCCAATATAAATAGGATTTAATACTTCAGTAATTAAGTTAAGTTCAAGATTTTTAAGATCTGAGTCATACATTTTAATTCCTAAAGACAATGCCTTCTGTAACTCAGATACTGCTTGTTCGGTTAAGTTTTGATTTAAGAAATCTTTTCCTTTCTCTATTAAGGGTTTAATTTGATTAGAATATATTTCATTAGACAAATTTTTAATAGTAGTGATTTGTTTTTTTTTTTCGTCGGGATCAAAGAATTTTTCAATAGTTTTTAAAGCATCTTCAAAAGTTTTAATTGCATCGGTATCTTGTCCTTTTTCTTTAAATTCTTTTCCTTTCTCAACAATTCCATCGATTTGAGAATCATAAATCTTTGTAATCTCTTTTTTAACTCTGGATAACGCTTCAGATCCAATATCAGAATCATAAGTATTTTCAGCAATGCTTAATCCCTTTTTAAACATTTCGATAGCTTCATCTAATTTATTCTGATTTTTTAGTTCAAGTCCTTTTACTAATAACTGTTCTATTTCATTTTCATTAATTAGTTTACTTATTTCATCTATTTCGGCTTTTTGAAGATCTAAGTCATCTATATTATTGCAAAATTGTAGAGCGTTTTCGAATTCCTCTTTGGCTTTCTCAAACTTTTTCTGTGCTGTTAAATGTATTGCTTGAGTAACAATACCATCAACTTGAATTGAATAAGTTTGATTAATCGCATTTTTTATATTTTCCATTTCAATTTTTTTATCTTCTGGGTTTTTAACTTTATCTTCTATAAAACTTAATGCTTCTTGGAACTTTTGAATTGCTTTTTGGAATTTATTTTTATCTTTTAAAGCATTAGCTTCTTCAATTATTAGATTAAATTTTTTCAAAAGTGATGCTTTCATTTTTAAATTTCAAGTTTTTCCCTATTGATTAATCCTAAGAATTATTTTATATTTTTAATATTTTTCTTATAATCTTTTTATTTTTTAAAATGTAAGTAATAAGTATTAAATTCTATAATTAGAAGGTTCAATTATGTCTCAAAAATATCCAATCAAGAAATACCCTACAATTGCTTGCTGTGGATTAGATTGTGGGTTATGTCCAGTATATTATACTAAAGGCCCTTCAAGATGTCCCGGTTGTTGTGGTTCTAACTTTCATAATAAACATCCTTCCTGCTCAATAATTACGTGTTGTGTAAAACAGTATGATTTTGAGACATGTGCAGAGTGTAATGAATTTCCATGTTCAAAAATAGATAAATGGGATAAAGGTGATTCCTTCATTTCTCATAAAGCATCGCTATTGAATTTGGAAATGATCAAAGAAAAAGGAATTGTACACTTCTTAACTCAACAGAAAAAAAGAATTGAATTACTTGGAATCATGTTAGAGGATTTTAATGAAGGAAGATCCAAGAGTTTCTATTGTATTGCCACTGCTTTACTTCCAATAGAGGATTTAGAAAATAGCTTACAAGAAAGCAAGCAAAAAATTAAACAGGCAAAGATTGATGCAAATGACTTAAAAACTAAATCTAAGATACTCAGAGAAAATCTTAATAAATCAGCTAAAGTTAAATCAATAGTATTAAGACTACGAAGAGATTAGTCCCTTAAAATGATAAGAAAGAACAATATCATATGTAAAATATCTGAAAAAAAATTTCATTTTACCAAAATTTTTTGACATTTTAATCTAAAAGTAAATATATTTTTAAGGTATTAAATTAAATTAGACTTTAAAAACCTTAAAAAACGTGAAATCTATTTCTGAATCAAATTCAACAGACTCATACCGAGAACCTATTTTAAAGAAAGGATATGTGAAGATATTTATTGTAGGTATTACTTTCGCAATAGCTGGATTATTAGTATTATCTCTTTTAAATATGGTTCCGAGAATTTCATATGGAGATCCAGGTTATTATGATTATATTAATTTAGTGAGGATTTTATCATCACTTTCGAGACTATTATTTCAAATTGGATTAGTTTTATTTATATTATCATTTTTCATTGGTGGTTTGACTGATAGAACACTTTCAGATAATATTCGAAAAGGATTGGTTTTAGCTTCGGGTGTTACAATATTTGGATTAGTAATACTAATTATGTATAGTTCAATTATATATTATTATTAATTCTCTATTTTTCAACCTTCTAATAGAAATAAAATCGATTAAATGAGAATTAAGAGTTAATAAAAATATTTTTTTTTAAAAATATTTTTGAAATCTTGAATGTTATTTATAAAATAATTCATTTTTCCTTTATAAAGGAGTCAATCTTAAATGGATTCTAAAGAATTAGAGAAAAACGTGTATTTTGGTGGAAGGATCCTCACTATGAATGATCATCAACCATTCATAAATGCTGTAGGCATTGAAGGAGAGAGGATAATAGCAATAGGTAGTCTTGAAGAAGTAAAAAAGAAAATGAAGAAAGATTTAAAATTAATTGATTTGAAAGGAAAAACAATGCTTCCAGGATTTATAGAATCCCATATGCATCCTATAACTCTACTATTCTTTCTTTTAAATGTAGATCTTTCTTTTTGTAAAAGTTTAACAGAAGTTCAAGAGGCTATAATTGAATCAGCTAATGAAAAATCCCAAGATGAATTAATCTTTGGACATAGTTTAAAAGAAGAACAATTTGATGTCCCTATTTTACCCACTAAATGGGATCTTGATATATGCACGAATCCTGTATTCATTTTGCGATATGATGGTCATATAGGAGTTGCAAATTCGAAGGCATTAGAATTAATGGGAATAGATGCCAACACAAAGGTTCCTGATGGCGGAGAAATCAGACGGAATGAGAATGGTGATATTACTGGAGTTATTTCCGAGGAAGCATTAGAATTAGTGTATTCAACAGCAGCAAAATACTTAATGCCTAAACCTGATGTGATTAAAAAAACTGCTATCAAAGCTTTCAACTTTTTAGCTAAGAAAGGGATAACATCAATTCAAGGAATCTTTAATTATGATAAAGAAGAAGGTGGATTAAGCCTTGTTGAAGTTCCCATTTATAAAACAATTCAAGATTATATATTACAGAATTGCTATGCAATGATATGTACAGATAAACCTAAAAAGCTAACCAGATTAAAAAAGAAGCCTTTAGATGGTGGCAAAGTTGATAGTAAGTTTAAATTGAATACTCTGAAGTTATTTTTGGATGGAAGTTTCGGAGCAAAAACAGCTTGTATGTGGGAACCATTTGCAGATGCTCCTAATATGTGTGGTTTCTGTGTAGTAGAAGAAGATGAGATTTATGAAAAAATGAAATCAGCCCACAAGTTAGGTTTTCAAATTATAACTCACGCCATTGGTGATAGGGCTAATAGAATTGCAGTTAATTTGTATAAAAAGTTGCTAGATGAATTTCCAAAAGAAGATCATCGACATAGAGTTGAACACGCCTCAATGCTCACCAACGATGTAATAAAAGATATGAAAGAATATGGTATAATTGCTTCATGTCAACCACCCTTCATTAATTCAGAGTATATGTGGCTAGAGAAGAGATTGGGTAAAGAAAGATGCAAATATACTTATCCAATGAAATCCATTGTAGATGCAGGAGTTATACTTATTTCGGGTTCTGACTGTCCAATTGAGGATCCTAGCCCGATTTTAGGATTACATGCTTTAGTTAATAGAAATGGATTTATTCCTGAGCAATGTATTACAATAGAAGAAGCATTAAAAACTTATACAATAAATGCTGCCTATGGAGCATTCGAAGAAAAAATTAAAGGGAGTATAGAAATTGGAAAGTTAGCAGATTTAGTCATTTTAGACAAAAATCCTCTTGAAGTTCCAAACGATCAAATCAAGGATATTCAAGTAATCGAAACTATCATTAGAGGGAAATCAGTATACAAGCAAGAAAGTTAATATAGTTTTTTATCTCACATTTTTCTTTTATAACCTTCCAAATAATTATGTGGTGCTATTACTGTCATTCTTTCTTTAAAGAATGGAATTTGGAAGATCCAGCTCAATTTAGTTCCCATTCCACTGATTAATACAATTGGTTGGCCCTCACCTTCTTTTATCTAATATAATTGTATCCCATTGTACTTAAAATAAGGTATTTTTACTCATCTCATCTATTTTGGCATTTTACAATCTTATAAGAAAAATTTAAAATATTAATTTGGTTAAAAAAGAATTTAATCAGTAAAATACAAGTGCTCATCGAAGCCAGTTTCGGCAATCAAATCCTGTCCAAGTTTTTGAATAGCTTTCTTAGTTGGTTCCTGTAGTATTCTTCTCGCTATGTTTATGACTTTTGTTAACTTAGGATCTGGAAAATCTCTTATAATTTGATCATAGCGCCCAAAATTAATTCCTGCGGTATATACACCTGCACTTCCGTGACCCGCCGCACTACTTGTCTGCCAATGTTCAACCTTTACTTCAATGTTAGATAAAAGATGTGAACAAAAAAACCATTCTAAATAGAGATTCATTCTTTTAGATTTTCTTTTCGTATCTTTTAGCATTTTAAGAGCTCGATTTAGTCGATCAGGGTGAATCTGTCTAAATACTCTTTCATAGCTTTCATTCATATTATCTCTTACATGATCCTTAATAGTCTGGATTATCTCTTCAACTTTCTTTGCTCTTTCTCCAGTTATTTCATGTTCGATTGAACGTAAATGTTGTTCAATGGCATTTTGTGATTGCTGGCTTCTTTCAATCGAAACAGTTTCGGTTGATGAAATTTGTTGATCTCTTGATGAAGGACTACTTCTCGCTTGGATTTCTGAGGGCACACTGTAAATTTCTTTGGGAGGTAATGTAAATAATGTATCTAATTTAGAAGGATCTTCTCTCACTTCATTAAATTTTTCTTGTATCTCTTGAATATTATATCCAATTGATTGTAAGTAAAACGCAGCACTAGCAAGTTGCTGTTCTAATGCGGATGATTCACTATATGTAGTTCCGGTTCCAAATTCCTTTTCTATCTGTTCATCAGCAATTAGACTAATTTTCTTCTGTTTAATTTCATTTAAATTTAATGAACCTAATTTGGTAAGGATGTATTGGATTTGATTAGTGCTTAAATAATTCAATTTTCCTGTAGGTCCGATCATATGAGAAATTTTTTCCATTTTTCTAAGGGTTTCAGCAATGTCTTCTTGTTTTCTTCCCTTTGATATTATTAAAAAGTATTCTAAGAAATTTTTATCGAACCCAGCAATTATTCTAAGAAAATTTTCATCATATTTATTAAGATGCTCATGTAATTGATTTCCGCGAAGATCCTCAGGTAAACTAATCTGATACACCATGATATTATCAGTAATCATATAGATATAGTCTGATTTTTGCATAAGCATCTAAAATTTAAGGCTTTTTACCATTAAAAAAATTATGATCTTAATAATAAAATAGATTCTATTCTTATATATTTTACATTAATGATGATTTCGATACTTTATAGCTATTTTTCGTGCTAATTCCATTTGTTCTTTTGTTTCAAGGCAGCATGGTCTAAATTTTCGAATCCATTTTACTGGATCCAAGCCATCTGGAATATGACCATTAAAAGCAGCCCATGCTACGATCATTATACCCGTTCTTCCACAACCTGCTACGCAATGTACTACAATTGGTTCTTTATTCACTTTAAGCTTACTAGTAATATCTAGAAATTTTTCAATTTGAGAATCTGTAGGAATGCCAAAATCGGGTATATTAATATGAAAATATTGAAACTCATTTGGTATGTCTTTCCGATTATCAAATTCAGAACAATTTATAATACATTTAATGCCTTCTTTTTTATATTTCTCAAATAAGAGAGCGTCTGGCCACCAAGAAGCAGCAATTTTTCCCTGTACGATCCAAGTAAATGGAGAAGTTTTTTCAGGCATACCATTTTTAGGCCAATACCAAGGACGAACCATAGATCAACTTATCTTGAAATTTTTAAATATTTTAGTAATTAGGAAGTAACATTTTAAAACTTTATATGAATTTAGATAACTATGAATCTTTGGAAAGATATTCCCTCTGGAGATAATCCACCAATTATTCTAAACGCAGTAATAGAAGTGATTAGTGGTTCGAGAGACAAATACGAGTATAAACCTGAATGGGAAGCTTTTTTACTAGATCGAGTGATTCCTTCATCTGTAATTTTTCCTGTTGAATATGGTTTTATCCCTCAATCATGGTCAGATGATGATGATCCTCTTGATATAATGGTATTAAGTTATGAACCACTTGAAGTAGGGTGTATTGTAAAAGTTCGAGTTATAGGGGCTTTAATTATTGAAGATGAGCATGGAGATGATCCGAAAATTCTTTCTGTTCTAATTAATGATGCTAGATTTAGTGGGTATAATGATATAAGTGATGCCCATAGCCACAAACTTAAGGAAATTCAAGAATTTTATGAAACATATAAGCGATTAGAACCACATAAATGGGTAAAATTTAAGGAATGGAAAAACGCTAAGGAAGCCCAAAAAATTGTCAAGTATTCTCTAAACCTATTCAAAAGTAAAAGATTTTAGTTAAAATTTATTAAATATAAAAAAAAATTTTGAAAATTAAATAAGATTATTTCAATATACGTATTCTTTTCCATTTTTTAAGCATTATCACACAAATGCCTAATGCCGCTAATATTAAGAAAGATATGCTATATCCTGAGATCCTCCTCCCTGGTGATGGAATAGCAACTGTAATCTTAACACAATTAGAAAGAGTTAAGCTAAAATCATTTTTAGCTACAGCAATGAAGTAATATATCCCATTCTGATACTCACTTAAAGGGAGTGCTTGTTCTGTAATCTCTTCTGCTAGGAGTGTTAAACTTCCATTAATTACAGTTATATAACTGGAATACTGATATACTGAATAACTTTTTGCTCCAATCGATTCAGTCCAGGAGAGATTAAATGCACCATCATTATCATGTGGAGTATCTGCATCAGAACTTAAATCAAATGGTTGAGGTGGTTGTGCTATTTTTACATTAACTTCTATACAGTTTGATTTTGTTTCACCATTATTATTATATGCAACTACAATAAAGTAATATTTTCCATCAGAGTATCCATCTAAGTGTAATTGAAGATCTTTCGTATCTTCTATTAGAATGGTTAGAGTTACATTAATTATCGTTATATAACTGGAATGTTCATAAACAGTATATGATAGAACCCCATGTGCTTCTGTCCACATTAAATCAAATATGCCATCATCATCAAAAGGTGAATTAGCATTTGTTATTAAATTAAAAGTGTCTGGAGGCTCATATGTTCCTGAAGAGTAAATTAAAATATCATCAATAAGCCAACCTCTATAATAATTATTTATTGAATCATACGTGTCAAAATGAAATTTCAATTGGATAACCATTCCAATATAAGCAGAAATATTCAATATTATTTTCTCCCATGGTTTAATGTACATAGAGTCGCTTTGATATAAAAGGTTCCAATCAATACCATTTGTTGAGATATAAACAAATGATTCATCCCAACCAAATCCTTCAGCTTCTCTCCAATGATAGAATTCTAATGTAGCATCCATGTAACTAGATAAATTTATAGGAATGGAAGTAAAATTACCCATTTCTCTGAAGCCTGTATCAAAAGTTCCTGTTGATTCATCACCAAACCACATCGAATGAGTTGGAGAATTATATGGATTGGACCATAAGCTACTATCATCTGTTAAATGCCATAAACCTGTAATAGATTCCCAATTAGATAACCCGTTTTCAAAATCATCGAAAAACACTTCTATGCTAACAGTAATTAACTTGCTCTGAAAATTGTTAGAAATGTAAACTTCTCCTATTATTGGAGGAGTAAAAACTGTAAAATTATGGGTTGTATAGTTGAGGGGAGTCCAAGAATAAGTTATACTTCTATTTTCACCTGAAGGTAAATTTGGAATCAATGTTGAGTTGATAATACTACCATCTAAATACAAAAATAAATCAATATTAGACTCATTATTCAACCCAAAATTAGTCACTGTTCCCTTAATTTGATAGGTTGTACCTACTTCACAGAAGGTTGGAACACCCATTGATACACTCAATTCATGATCAATATAGGTAAAAACAATGTTAGATTCTACAAACTTACACGAATAGGTGCCTAATCCTCCCAAATAAAAAAATGTACCATGTAATAAGATTCCAGTATTTTTGTCATAATATGCTATCCCACCAGGAATACTCAAATCTTCTAATACCCATACTTGAACGGAACCATAACCAGGTAAAATATAATACGATTCTCCAGTAACCTCAAATAGATGATTTCCTTCAGCATCAACTGCAATATATATCAGATCACCAATTGAAACTTCAGTAAAAATCCATATAGGTGTATAAGTTCCATTCCCAAATTGCCATCCATCTCCTCCAGAATTTTCCATAATCCTTGTTTTAGCATTTACATCCCAAAACATATGAGATAAAGACCCATATTCATATACATACCAATCAACATTAAATATAGGTCCTGAAATATGAGAATAGTTAACTTGTGATGGTTTTTCATAACCGAAAATGGTAAAAGTATAATTAATGTGCAAACCATCAAATAAGTGGATTTCATGAATGGATATAATTTTAGTTGCGAAGTTGTTTGCTGTATAAAATTCACTCACTACTGGTGGACTATAACAAGAGAAATTATAGGTTCCATAATCAAGCGGAGTCCATGAATAGCTAATGGTCTCATTTTCACCAGAAAGTAAACTTGAAATTATAGTTGAGTTAACTGTGAGATTATCGAGATAAAGAAAAAAATCAACATTAGATTCAGTAAAATTTCCATTATTAATAACTGTAGCATTAATGATATAAGTGTTATAAATATCCGGCATGCTTGGGACATCTAATATAACTTTTAATTCATGATCTAATTCTTTAAAAAAGGTATCTGCATATCCCGGGGTATGTATAGGAACGCTCGGAGATTCAGGTGTAGTTTCTTCTAAAATCCCTGATACATATCTTTCAATTTTGAATGAAGAGATAGTACCTATCAAATCCGAACTCCCTATGTCTAGAAAAAAGTTAACCTCATTATTTGCATCGTAATATGTTTGAAAGTCAGAAATATCTAAAGTCATAAATTCTGGAAGTAGATTAGCTCCATCAAATTCATAATAAGGAGTTTTCTCAGCTAATGGGGCATTGTGAGGGCCTATTCCTAATGTAGTAAGATTAATCATTCGAGTAGGAGCAGGATCAAACTCCCAATTAGCAATTAAACTAGGAAGATAATCTATTCTATCCTCAATAACACATAAATGAAGTAAAAAATCACCTAAAGCAAACCCAATTTCTTTTAAAGTTTCATATGTTAACCAATAATATCCATTATCTCCAAAGGATAAACCCCATGAATTTACTACGCGAAATGCTCCTATATCTCCATCATCCGTTATGCTATCATCAAATCCAACAATGCATTGAGCATGGTTGTAACCAAGCGAGGTATACTCTGTAGATGATATTATATAATTACCATCTAAAAAACCAGCATCATATTCCCAAGCATCAAGAGCAAAAGTAACTGGAGACCCTCCTGAAATCATACTTTTAATGGCATCAATAGTAGAATCTGGATTTCCTTCATCAAAATCCATGAGATAATAATCATATGCTCTATGATAGGGGGCTTCTCTCCACGCTGTTTCGTTTCCCCAATTATCAACATCAGTATCATCGTATTGCATTGACGACATCGTTGCGCAACCCCAATCTACAAGTATTTGAGCATTGGTTGTCATCCAAGAACCATAATCTATAGGAGCTACTTTATTATAAGACCAAGCAGGACTCATTAAATAATCAGAATTACCGGATTTTGCATTCCATCCATAATCTTTTGCCTCTAAATATCCATACGAATAATAAGTTGAAGCCCAAGCAGCGCAAGAACTTTGATACATTTGATCCCCAACAGCCGGAAACCAAATGTCAGCAGAAAGATCGTGAGTTCCTTTAGGTTTTTGATGTTCAGATTCTGATATTGCACTAATTATCGATAATTTACCGATAAGTTGCTCTAATTCTTCTTGTGTAGGTGGTGCTAAACCTGTACCATGATCATCGATAATAATATTATAATTTTTTCCTTCTTCTCTTAGATCAATCTTTGATTTCATAAAATCTACTTCCTCTTGAGTTAAGTATTTAGCCAAATACTCTTTGCCATTCATAGTGCATACAAAAGTTTCAGAGGGATAATATCTACTCAAATTGGCCTCAATTTCGCTATGCTCTGGTTGATCATTTATAACAAAGATAATACCAGAATTTGAAGTAGTTAAAAATGAAAAAAACAGGAGAAAGATAAAAAACCAAATAAAGATTGCTTTTTTGTTTAAAAATTTCATAAGGATTTCCTAGTTTTATATTTAATCTTTAAAGTTTAAGATTATTAATATTAAAGATTTATAGTTTAATATTTATACATTATTATCTTTAAAATGGATAATATATATAATCTAAGTTATGTAATAATGAATCTTTATAATCTTTCTATCGTTTTATTAGGTAAAGTGCGTCATCAAATTTAGAATTATGGTAGATAAAGAAAATTTAACAGCTTTTGATACCCGAAAATATCCTGTGAGACCACATGTAGGAGTAGGGGTGTTATTAACACGTAATAAGCGATTATTATTGGTCAAAAGAAAATATAGTCCTGATGCAGGCTATTGGAGTATTCCTGGAGGACATTTAGATCTTGGAGAAAGAGTGGAAGCCGCAGCAGAGAGAGAGGCATTTGAGGAAACCGGATTTAAGGTAAAAATTTCAAGATTGGCGGGGATAATAGATAAAATTATGTATGATGATAATGGAAAAATAGAATATCATTATGTTTTAATCAACTATTTTGTTGAACAAATAGAAGGAGATCCGAATCAACAACCTAAGGCTGCAGATGATGCTCTAGCTGCAAAATTTGTTTCTTTTGATGAATTAAAAGATTATAAGCTAACTGAATCTTTAATTGAACTTCTAAAACAATTAAAAATAGGTTTTTAATAAATCACATTTTATTTTTAGAATCATAAATATCATTGTTTTATTTCTAATAATCAATTATATTTATGACAAAAAAGTAAATATTTAAATCGTAAATTATAATCATTAGAATTGCATCGAAATCTAATTATTAAGAAAATATTAAAGGTGAGTATCATAACAATTCTTTTTTCGAAAGTTTGGTTTCCAGCAGATCAATCAAATAAAGTAGCGAAGAGATATATCGATTGGCTGAAAGACAATCCACCTGACAAAACAGTTGAAATAAATGTTCGCATAGGGGTTTTATCAGATGAGAATGGAAATATTTTGGTAATTAGTATGGCTGACATAGTGAAAGGAAAAGAACAAGAAGCATTGAATAATGTACATAAACAAAATGTATTCATGGCCGCAGGTATTGAAGGATTCAAATACAAATGTGAAATAATATTGGATTTTAAGGAGGCATATAAAATACTAAACATGACCGCACCAGAAGTATAAATTTTTAATTACTTTTTTTTTAATTTTTGTTTTACTACTAATGTTCTTTAATCATAGTTTAATTAGGAATTTTTTATAATAAGACAAAAGAATATAATTTTACTAATATTATTTAGCAATAGAGAATGCTCGATGGATTTATAAAAAAAATATTTTTAGTAGGTTCTAGAATTTGTCTACATTAATGAAAGTTGCGAAGAACGGAAATACGACTAGAGACATGGAAATTGTCGCCAGAAATGAGCAGTTGGATGTGGAATTTATAAGGCGAGGAATCGAAAAAGGAAGGATAATTATACCTAAATCAAATGTAAGAGAATTAGATCCACCTATAGGTATTGGTAAGGGATTATTAGTTAAAATCAACGCGAATGTTGGTTCTTCTAAAACTGTTTGTAATATTAATGAAGAGGTTGAAAAAGCTAAAATAGCTGTTAAATATGGTTCAGATACAGTTATGGATTTAAGCACAGGTAAAACTGAAACTGATATTCAAACAATTAGGAAGCAAATCATTAATGAACTTAAAGTTCCGATAGGAACTGTTCCTATTTATCAGACTGCTTTAAGAGCTATTGAGACTAAAGGTGCTATTATTCATATGGATGAAGATGATATGTTCAATGTTATAGAGGAACAAGCAAAAGAAGGTGTTGATTTCTTTACCATACATGTGGGAGTTACAAAAGAAATTATAAATTACTTAGTTAAGCATCCACGAACAATGGGTGTCGTATCAAGAGGAGGAACATTTTTAGCATCTTGGATATTAGAACATGAAACGGAAAATCCATTTAATAGTAGATATGATTATTTACTTGAAATGGCCCAAGAATATGATTTCACATTATCTCTTGGAGATGGTTTGAGACCTGGGTGTATCTTTGATTCTACAGATTATGTTCAGATACAAGAGTTACTTGAAATTTCCAAATTAGTAAAGCGAGCATGGAAAGCAAATGTTCAAGTTATGGTTGAAGGGCCAGGACATATTCCTGCTGATGAAATTGAGAGAAATGTTAAATTACAAAAATCTCTTTGCGATGAAGCACCTTTTTATGTCTTAGGACCATTAGTTACCGATATAGCTCCAGGATATGATGATATTGTAAGTGCAATAGGAGGTACTATTGCAGGATTAGCAGGTGCTGATTATTTATGTTACGTAACCCCCTCAGAACATCTGGGACTTCCTACAAAAGAAGAAGTCAGGAGAGGTGTAATTGCGTCTAAAATTGCTGCTCATGCTGTTAATATTGCCAAATACGGTAAAAGAGCTTCTAATTGGGATTATAAGATGGATATTGCTCGAAAAAACTTGGATTGGGAAAATATGATTCAACATTCAATCGATCCTGATTTGGCAAGAGAAGTTCACTATAGAAATGGAAATTCTATTGATAGTGAAGTTTGTAGTATGTGTGGAGAATTCTGTGCTATTAAACTATTAAAAGATACTTTAGAAAGTAAGAAGAAATCTAAAAAATAAAAGGATAATCTATATTAATTCATACCAAATATTTTTTAGGTTTGATAAATCCTATATTGGTATTAAATAATTAAAACTTATTTTTATATTAGGTCTGTTGGTCTTGTTTTCCAAATTTTAATAGATTCAAAAATAAATACTGTTGTTCCAAAAATCAAAAAGAACAGTAATATTATACTACCTGGATTGCTAATAAAATTGTCACCATAAATACAAGCAAAAATTGTATAGACTATAAAACCTAGAACATTGACAATTAAGTATAATGAATATCGAGGTATCATCAAAAAACCGATACGGATATAAAAACCCAGCATTCCTTTTTTTAATTCTTCATTCACGTAATATTTTCCATCTTTATCATTTTTTGATATAATTCCAGCATCTGATAATTTTTTTATTTGATAAGATACGGTTCCAGGAGACGAAATTTTCAATGACTTCTGAATTTCCCTTACTCCAGCACGCTTGTGAGTTAATATATACCAATAGATTTGAAGAGTTTTGCCTCTTAATACTTTTTCATGGCTAATATTAATAACTTTTGTTTTAATGTCCGTTTTTGATATTACTTGCTTTGTTTCAATCTGATATATAGATTCTGGTTGTGTCTTTAGTCTTTCAAGTTTATGCTTTAATTTCTCAGGTGTCATGATACATCATACTCTTCTTTGATTTTTTTCATTAAATTACGATTTTTATTTAAAACCACACTTATTAAGACAATGATTGGCCCAATAATGATGAGGATAATTGGAAGATATCTAAACGTCAATAATATTAAATTTATGTCACCGAGACGAAGAATTGCATTTCCTTTTAATTGAATTTCAGAAAAACGTAGATTAATATTTGAAGCGACAATTTCCAATTTGTTCCAGGACTGACTGCTATAATTCCATTGAAAAATTTCTTGTTCTTTAAGTCGAGTAGAAGAATGAATCTCATCTAAATCATAATAACACCTTATTTGATATTCTAAATCAGAATTATTAACCTGAAGCTCATAAAACTTACCTGCTTCTTGTTGATTAGGAATAAGATTCTTAAATTGATGTGTCATTGTCATGTTCCATTCAAGTTCGTGGTCTTGTAGGCTGACAAGACCATCTGTAAATGGAAAATAAATAGGTTCGGAAGACACTTCGATTTCTTCCATATTATAGATATCAATATCTTGATTTTCAGGAAAATACTTAAAGATAAGTCGTCCAACCTTATCCATCTGAATAAAGGGGGCCACGTGAGTTGCTTTTAAGTAAGTCTTTTTTGTTTCTTGTAATAAAAGAAAGGGAGCCTCTTCCTGAGCAATATTTTGCACTTGAAAATAATAATACTCACGTTCTTGTTGAACAGGTGTTTGTTGACCTAAATCTGTATACATATCAATCTCAGCATTTGAATAACCACCGTAATTATCAGTCCCTGAAGTATGAAGAAGACTTCTGGAAACGCTAGGATCCGTTAACGGTAACCACCCCAGGATAAAAAGATCAAAATCTCCTGCAAGAAGTTTCGATAATATTTCATCAAACGCACCAGTGACAATATAACAACGGATACCAACCAGATCGAGATCTGCTTTAATTGCTTCTAATTCTTCATTACCCCATCCTACTAGTTCAATATCAAAACGATACCCATCACCAAGTCTGTGATATCCCGCATTATCTAATATGGTATTTGCAATATCAATATTATATGGATACCCTTGAATTGATTTATCATGATATGGATCTCCAGAATAAATTACGCTCCGAAGAGGGTTTACTCCTTCGTTTAAATTTGCATACTGATAATCGGTAAATTGTTGCTTATTGATAGCATAATTTATCGCTAATCTTACATTTTGATCATTTACAATTGGGCGGGAATGATTGAAACATCCAATGCGCAGGCCATAAGGATTACCCAAAGACGCTTCCCAGTATGTATCACTTACCGGTAATAAATCCACTCGTATAGTGGTGAGATCTCCCTCGTGTGCTAGCACGGCAGCTTGAAAGTCCTCCTCAGAACTATATTTGAAATATTGGATTTCTTCAAAAGGTGGAACTCCACGAAAATGTTGTTCGTTTCGGATAAATTTCTGAAAAGTTTCATTACTAGCAATCACATCTAAATAATATGGTCCAGTTCCAATTGGTACAGTAATATTCGGACCCCCTCCAAAACTATTTGGTGAAAAAATCCCAATCCACGGAGCTTCATAATATATAAAGGGAGCATAAGATTCATTAAAGTTAATAGACACTTTGAATTCTTCTAAAATTTCAACAGACTCTAATGGCATATGGCTTAGGTCTGTCTGCGGAACAGCTACATAGGCTGGATGTGTAGGGTCAATAAATCGATCATAAGTGAACTTAACTGAGGATGCGTTAAATTTTGTACCATCGTGGAATGTTACATCATCTCTGAGCGTAAAAATCCAGTGTTTACTATCATTTGTAACCACCCATTGCTTAGCTAATGCTGGCATAAGTTCTTCTGTATCAAATGAATATTCGACTAGGGGATCGTAAACAAACGAGGCTATATATGAAGGTGTACGAATAATATCATAATCAATCCCCCAATCAAAATAGGGAGGTGAAATGTATTTCAGTATTATAGGAGGGTCAAGATTAGCTGATGATTCGATCCCGTGAGAAATTACGTCTTCAGAATCTTGCTCTGAAAAGTTAGATTTCATCGAATTTATTGGGATAAATTGAATTGTGATTAAAAGAAGAAAGCAAATGGCAATAAAACGACGAGTTTTTAGCTTATCGTACATTTTTTCTTTTTTAAAAATTTTAATGAAAAAATATTAGTTGTTAAATAATTCATTCATTTGCTATGTTATATAACTATGTTTTGTACACTCTGTTCAAAATATCGTACACTATTACTTTTATAGGATTATGGTTCACTTTAAGAAATTCAGACAATAAAGGAATAATATATTGAGATTTTTGTATGATAAAATTATTAAAAGATACTTTAGAACGTAAGATAAAGTTCATTTATTTCATATCTCATTTTTATTTTAACTTAGATGGTCTAGTTTTCCAAACTTTAATAGATTCATAAATAAATATAGCAGTCCCAATAATCAAAAAAATTAGTAGAAGTAGACTCCCTGGATTGGTAATAAATCTGTCGCCGTAAATACTAGCAAACATTATATAGCCTATAAAGCCTAGAACATTGATTATTAAGTATAACGAGAAACGGGGTATCATAAGATAACCAATATGAATATAAAATCCTAATATCCCCCTTCTTAATTCCTTATTCACATAATACTTTCCATCTTTATCGTTTTTTGATATAATACCTGCCTTTAATAATTTATTTATTTGATATGATACGGTTCCTGGTGATGAAATATTCAATGACTTCTGAATTTCCCTTACTCCAGCACGATGGTGAGTTAAAATATACCAATAAACTTGAAGAGTTGTACCTCGCAATAATTTTTCTTGATTAACGATAAGAGGTTTTTTTTTGATTTCAGTTTTTAATCTTATTTGTGTGAGTTCCTTATTGAATTTATAGCCTGATCGTATCTTTCCTATTCCCTTGTTTGGTTTCTCAGTTAGAATTATCGATAAAATAGATAGTGTACCAAGAGAAGTAAGAGATAGAATAAATATAATGCCAACTCTTGGATTTAATATATTTTCTGGTTCTATACAGCTGTTATCAGGTATTTCATAATAATCTGCATCCGTATTGTTCATAAATATATTCCCGTTTACAGTATTATAACAGGAAAGTTCTAGATATATTCCAATCTCGTTGTTACTTACTATATTTCCCAAAATTGAGTTATAATTACTCATATTTAAACCAATGCCTATCCACATATTATTATTTGCGGTATTCCCTGAGATAGTGTTATTATCGCTATCTTGTAGGGCGATCCCCGCAAGAGTATTGTAGTTTGCGGTATTTCCTGAAATATTATTATTGGTACTATTAACTAAGCCTATACCAAGAATATCATTATTATTTGCGATATTTCCTGATATAGTGTTTCTATCACTATCTATTAAAACAATCGCTGCAAGATTATTATTTTTTCCAGAGTTAACAGAAATTAGGTTCCCGCTACTGTTTAGAATTAATATAATGCCAACATCATTATAGTCAACAATGTTTTCTGTAATATTAGTGTAATCACTGCTCGATATGAATATCCCATTATCACTAGTAGTCACAATGTTTTTTGAAACGATATTATTATCACCACGTATATCTATTCCATTACCAGTATAAGTGATAGTGTTTTCCGAAACAAAATTATTATTACCGTCAATAGCTATCCCTAAATATTCATTATCAATTGCTATATTTCTCGTAAAGCTATTATTTTCACTAGAATACAAATAAATACCATGATCGTTGTTATATACGGTGTTTTCCGAGAAAACATTAGAATTACTAACAAATATATAGATACCATGATAGCTGTTATTTACGCTGTTTCCTGAGATATTATTATAATTACTGAAATATAAAGAAATACCATTATAGCTGTTATATATGCTGTTTCCTGAGACATTATTATAATTACTATCTACCAAGATCCCATTATCTGTGTTATTGGTTATTGTGTTTTCGGAAACATGATTATTGTTACAATTTGATGATAATTCTATCCCATTATCGTTATAATTTGCAGTATTTCTTGAGAAAATATTATAATTACTAGAAACTAAATAAATACCGCGAGAGTTGTTATACACGGTGTTTCCTGAGAAATTATTATAATTACTATAACGTACATTGATCCCGTTAAAACCGTTACTATGTGCGTTATTTTGGGATATAGTGCTATAATTACTCTCATATAAATGTATCCCATCAAATATATTATTGTTCACTGTGTTCTCTGTGATGTTGATATTATTGGAATAGTATAAATTAATTCCTGCAGAGCAGTAAGAAATATTCAAATTTGATATAATTGAATCACTACAATTAACCAAAAAGACCTGTCCAGCATTAGTGAAATTGTTTGGGCTTAAACTGATTTCATTTGTATAGTAATATATAGGTTTTCCATTCACGAGATTAGTAGTATCGAAATTATATGAATTTAATTCTTCAAGTGAACCCTCTATGCCAAATCCCCCTTTATCCATTATATTTCCAGTAATGGTATAATTATTACCACCGTTAATGTCCATCCCGTAAGTATTATTATTTAAGTTATTTCCAGATAAAATATTATTATTACCACAGATCCTCATCACATAAAGATTGTTATTTAATGTATTCCCAGAAATGCTATTATTATCACCATATATATCCATTCCGAGAAAATCGTGGTTATTGAAAAAGTTACCTGTAATAGTGATATCTTGGCATCTCTGTATAAATATCCCGTAAATATTATTATTTACAATGTTTCCAGAAATAGTGTTATTGAAACAATTTTCTAAAAATATTCCACACCAATTAAATGAGCAATTATTATTGATTAATCGAGAATTATTCACATACGATAATACAATTCCCCCTCCCCAAAAGGAATCCCAAAAAGAAATAAATATTGTATTATAGACAGTAATATTTTCAATCCTAAAATATACGCTAGAGTTTTCAATAAAGATACCATATGACATACTTTGGGCATCTATAATTAAATCCTCTATGACATATGGATCAGAGAAGTTGCCTGAACCAGTTACTATGCCCACACTCTTCGCGTCCGTCCAATTATTATTAATATGAATGCTCCCTAAAATTTTTGAAATTTTTAAATTTCTGGTATCTAAATTAATATCATTGCTTTTTTCGCGATTTCCAGTATTAAGCATGAAATTGTAATATATTTTTATTGAGAATGCGAAAATAATTCCAAAAGTTATTAAAATTATAATTTTTGGTTTTGATTTCATTCCATATTCTCCAAAATATCATTTATGTTAGGGAATTGTAAAGTAGTTATGTCTTCCACTTTTTCAAAAATAAGATCTCAAATTAAAGGTCAGATGTAAACGTTGAATAACATATTTATGAAAATTATATTATGACTGTGGTTTTTCATCCTTTTCGATATTTCTCTGCTTTTTAAAGTTTTATTAAGTTTTTAACTATAATAAAGGTTAGTATAATAAATTAATAGAATGTTATTTTAACATTAATTCACATTTCCGAGTTTAGAAATAGAACTAAGATTTTTCGATATGAATTTAAAAATCATGAATTTAAAAAAAGAGTCAATTGGAATATTTTTATACTAAAATTTCGATAAAATTAAAAAAAAAAGAATTTTTTAGCTATAGTAAATCGAGAATACGTCCAGCTCGATTTAATTTAATTTTCACGATTTTTTAATTTTTTTACTTATAATGACTACTACAATAGATAGAGTGCCAATTAGAAAAAATATACTATATCCTGGAATTCCTTCCTCTTGTACTTTAATAAAAGGGGAATTAGATGGTCCTGAACTTCCAGCTACATTATTAGCAATAATGGCATAATACCAACTTCCTAATCCCGGTACAGTATCTGTAGTGCTGGTTCCTGTAATAGTTTTTATTTCTGTGGCCGAATTCAGATTACCAGAAGTAATTTCTGAGGTGTGGCGATAAAGCGTATAATTATCAGCACCACTAGACGCAGTCCATTGAAGTGATATATTATAACTTGTTGTTGGAGAAGATGTTGTTATTGTTAACGTTGGTGGGTCTGGCGGTATTATATTTTTTCTCTCCCAACTGTTAGTATTTACGTCGTATGCCCACGTCTTGCCTTGTATGTCATCAATAAGGGTAGAACCAGAATCCCAGGGACCAGTAGTACCACCATAGATTATGACTCTATCTGACTCTGAGTCATATGCAGCTGCATGACGACATCTAGCAGAAGGGCTTGTAGTGGGACTCATTTGATCCCAAGTATTGTTGTTATAATTATATAACCAAGTATCACCGTAAGTTGAAAACACAGTACCCCCACCAAAAAGCACAACCCTATCGGATTCGCTGTCGTATGCCATTTTATGTTCTGATCGTTTTGAGGGATGGGTATTACTAGTCAGGTTTTCCCAAGTATCGCTGTTATAATCGTAAGCCCATGTCTCATCAAGGGAATCAAATCCTAAACCTGGACATCCTCCGAAAAGGATTATTCGGTCGCTCTCGCTATCATAAACCATATCATGATTGACTCGTGCCAAGGGAGATTGAACGGGGCTCATTTTTTGCCAAGTATTGCTCCCTGGATCATATGCCCAAGTTTCATTGAAAAAAATTGCCACAGGATATGGGAATTCCTCCATTCCTCCAAACAGGATAATCCTATCACTCTCTGAATCATACGCCATACTATGGGCCCTTCTTTCTGACGGAGCGCTAACTGGAAAAAGCTGAGTCCAAGTATCTGAATTGTAATCATAAGTCCAGGTATCATTACGCTCCCCCGAGACTGTCCAATTTTCCATGCCACCAAAAAGAACTATCTTATCCCTTAATGAATCATAGACCATACCCATTTCTGCTCTTCGACGGGGTGCCGGTGAAGGTGTTTTTTTAGTGTATGTGTCACTGTTGAAATCATATATCCATGTGTCTTGATGTGATGGAGTTGTTGACATGTTCCATCCTCCGAATATGACGATTTTGTCTGATTGACTGTCGTATGCCATTCCAGGATTACCGCGAGTTGGAAGATCGGGTGAATCAGCCATAGCTCCTGGTGATATATTTATTAACACGATGAGAAGAATACTAGCTATTATGCCAGATATCATTAACTTATTCTTTCTGTAATTCTTATCTCTTTTCATTTTTCAAAACCTTTTTTTTCTCTATTATTAAGTTGTTAAAGATTGTTCAAAAATTGTTGATTTATAGTTTCTTTTTCTGTTTTTTAACACTATTTTTCGTACATACTGTTCAAAAAGTTGTACACAATAATCACTTTACAATTTGCTGAATTCAAAAATAAAAAATACAGGCGATTTTTTAATAATGGTGATGTGAATATAATATATGGGTCATGTTGTGTGAATATGTCATTAAAAGATAAATTAGAAAAAATTGAAACACTAATTTAATAAATAGATGGATCTTTATAATGTAAATCTTATATAATGGATTTTAGAGTCCTGATCTAGCTTAAAAAATTCAGTGAAAAATGGTAAAAATATTGATTATGAAGTTTAAAGGAGGTATGTGGAAACTTATGCAATAAATCTCTAAAAAGAAGTGTTGGAAAATAAAATAAAATTAAAGAATTAGATTAATAATATTAATCTTTTATACTTTTATTTAAAAAGTCAATTTTTTTTAATAGTAATAATCATGAAAAAAGTTTTAACAATAGCAGGTTCAGATTCAGGTGGGGGTGCCGGAATTCAAGCGGATTTAAAAACTTTTTCTGCACGCGGAGTTTTTGGAATGAGTGCAATTACAGCACTTACAGCTCAAAATACCGTAGGTGTTCAAGGTATTTTTGAAGTTGATCATGAATTTGTTGCTAAACAAATCGATTCAGTAATGACCGATATAGGAGCTGATGCTTGGAAAACAGGTATGCTTTCAAATGCAGAAATAATACAAGTTGTGGCTGATCGAGCATCTTTTTATAATGTTGAGCTCCTAATAGTTGATCCTGTAATGGTTGCAAAAAGTGGAGATCCATTATTAAAGGCTGAGGCAAACTATACTCTCATCTCAAAGCTCATCCCGTTGGCTCATGTAATAACACCAAATCTTCACGAAGCCCATATTTTAACGGGAATTGAAATAAGTAATATAAATGAGGTTCAAGAATCCGCGGTAAAAATCTTCGAGATGGGTGTTAAGAACGTGGTTGTAAAAGGAGGACATTTGAAAGATATTAATGAATCAATAGACATCCTTTATAATGGAAAAAAATTTATAGAATTTCGTTCTCCTCGCATTAATACAAACAACACACATGGAACGGGTTGTACATTTGCTTCAGGCATTGCAGCCGAGTTGGCTAAGGGAAAAGACATAATAAATGCTGTACATATCGCTAAAGCATATTTGACGAATGCCATTCAAAGAGCGGATGTTCTTAATATAGGTAAAGGTCATGGTCCGACTGATCATTCACTGGGGAGTGAATTAAAAGTGAATCTTGATTTGGTTAGTGTTAGAGAAATTTAGATTTTGTTTTTCTTAATTAATTTAATAATTTGGTCTAGTTTGCTTATTATATCATTAGAATTTTTACCGAATAATCTCATCATTGGTTCTTTCCCAATTGCGCCTTTATCCCAGATTATATCGGGTATTTTCCCTTTTTTTTTTACACTCTCATTTATCAACCACTGCATTGTAGAATATTCTTTCTCTTTTACGCTCTCTGGTTGTTCTTCTCTAAGGATCTCCTGTAGTTCTAGATTTGAGTTCTTCTCAATTGATTCAATTAATTCGGGAATATATCTTAGATTAATAACAAAATTAATTGAATTATCAAATTCTTTGGCAGTAAGAATTAGTCTAGCGGTATGATCAGATACTCCAAACTTAATTTCCCCTGAAGCTTTTGGGAAACCATTTATTATTGTAATGCGACCCTCAATTCCAGCTATATCACTTTTACTTTTTGCATTAGAGAGGGATCCAGAAATATTCATTCTTACTTCTGGTATTAATTTGCTGAAATTTTTGTTTTTAGATATTATACTATATACTTTCCTAATTTGATCAATTATATTCTTTTTTTCTTCAGATATTTGCGTCATTATATTTCTTAAGACTACAATAGTTATAGGTTAAAGAAAAATAAAATTATATGCCTTCTTTAATTCTGTCAAACGCCCATTTAGCTTTATCGTGAAGTCCAAGTCTTTCATATGCTTTTCCTAAATATAAAAAACCATTTGGATAATTATAACGTATTTTAACTAACTTAAATAGAAAATTGATTGCTAAGTCGTATCGTCCTTTTAGATAGTTTGCTTTTCCTAAAAGATAAAGAATATTTAAATCTCTTTCATCAGTAGAATTTTCATTATATAAGTCCAATAGCTTTTCTATTGCTTCATTATAACTTTCTTCTTCTATCAAATGTTCAATTGACTCAACAAATTTAAGGAATAAAATCTTATCCGCAACTTCTTGCATTTTTTTTCTTGATTCTTCTTGTAATTCTTTTTCTAAAACAGCTTGTTTCTCTTGTTCTTTCTTGTCTTTATAATCTTTAAATTGATCAATTAAACTTTGAGGGTATGGTTCACTACATAATGGACAATTATCTGAATGTAATAACCATTCAGCTATACATATTTTGTGAACAAGGTGTAAATTTTTACAAGCTTTAAAAGAATCTGTGTTCTCATTTATGTTTAAATGGCAAATTATACAAGAAGGCATTATTATTTATTTTACTTTTTTTTGAAAATTTTCAGTACTCAACGTGTAATATAATAAATTAAAAAAAATAGCAATTTATAAGAATATGTATTTCGAAACAACGATTTAATAAATAATAAAAATAACTTTTTTTATAGGGATCATAAAGATAATTTCACCAATAAAATAAAACAAGAGAATAAAAAGACATGACGATTAATAGGAATCAACTCTTTAATGAATTATTCAATCAATTCTTAGAACTAAATGATGATGTAGAGGCTGTAATTGTAAGTGATAAACAAGGATTAGTTATTGCCGGTGAAAAAAGAAGCGATGTGGATATGGAAATCGTTTCTGTTTTAACTTCTATAATAAATCCGATTGTTGAGAGAATTCGCGATGAGTTTATGTTTAAAAAGTTCGGTACTGCAAGTTTTGATACAGAATTCTATAGACTTTTATTTATATCTTTAGATGAGAGTAGAACTCTTAGTGTTGTATTGAATAATTTAGCATCTATAGATAAAGCTAGTCCATATGCTTATCTTCTAGCTGAAAAATCAGTTCAAATTCTTAATGCTGAAGAGGGTGACAATATTCAACTTGCAATTCCTAATTTTGAATATGAAACTGATGAAGCAACACATTATGAAAGGGTTAAGAATCAAATCTATCAAATGAGGTTAGATGAAGGAGGAAAATATAGGTTTAAATTTGTAATTATAGGAGATCATGAAGTAGGTAAAACATCATTGGTACGACGCTTTGTAGAGAATAAATTTTCTCATGATTATCGTGCTACCATAGGATTAAATATTTTATCTCATTCCATTGAATTTTTTGGAAATGAGATCATTTATAGTCTCTGGGACGTTGGAGCTCAAGTTTATTTCAAACGTTTCCGGCAAACTTATTATTTAGGTACACAAGCAGCATTTATTGTATTTGATTTAACAAAAAAAGAGTCATTTGAAAATGTGAAACAATGGTATGCTGAATTAGAAGAATTCATAGGTGGAAGGGAAATTCCTATTATAATTATTGGAAACAAAACCGATTTAAAGGAACAAAGAGTAGTCACATATCAAGATGGTGTACAACTAGTTAGTGAATTATCCAAAAAGCTAAATTTTAAAATCTCTTATATTGAAACTAGTGCATTATCAGGAGAAAATGTTGAAGATGCCTTTACTTTAATAGCATTTCATTACATTTCTAAAAGTAAAGAAGAAGAGGAGGATGTTGTTAAGCAAGATCTTTTAGAAGAGCTTAACTCTATTATAATTAAAAGAAGACAAGAAGTAGAAGATCAAAGCTCTTTATTAACCTTAACGGTTATATCAGAAAATGAATTTTGGAGCCCAGGACTTCAAATTCTCTCAGAAATTAACGCACCATATGAATGTGAGAGAATTAGGGATGCGAGAGATGAAAAAGCCTATAAATTTTCGAATGGGGTCATTATAAAGAATTATCTTTACAATAATTTTGATGTCTCTAATTCTGATGGAGTTTTCTGCATTTTTGATGCACGAGAAAAGGAACATATTATCCAAGATTGGAAAAATGTTGTTATTAGAATTATAAACGATATAGAAGAGAATAAAGTAGTATTGATAGGAATTAGAGTATCAGAAAAAAGCGATTGGTCTGTAATCATGGAAGATTTCAACGTAAATGAATTATTAGAACAGAAAATGGTATCGCTTTTATTCTTTAAAATAGGACTTGAATATAGGTTAGAAATTTATGATCAATTAAAGGTTATGTTAAATACTATTAAATATCTTTGATGCTTGCTAATAATTTATATCTTGAAATCGACTAATCAAAAAAATACTATTTATAGTTAATAATCAATAATAATAAAAATCCAATTAATAATTATTAAGTAAGTAGGATAAGTTCATTTAAAAAGAATTTGTATTGAGAGAGACGTTCATGGCAGTACAAAAAAACAAACTATTTAGAGAGTTATTTACCAAGTTTTTAGATTTTAATAACGAACTAGAATCTGTGATTGTTTCTGATTCTGAAGGATTAATTATTGCTGGTGAAAAAAGAAAAGATATCGATATGGAAATTGTATCAGTTTTAACCTCTATCATAAATCCAATCTTAGAGAGGATGCGTAATGAATTTGAATTCCAAAAATTTGGGAATGCGAGCTTTGATACTGAGGATCATCGCCTTTTATTTATTTCGGTTGATGAAGAAAGAATTCTAAGTTTAGTTTTAGATAATATGGCTTCAATTGAAAAAATATCTCCATATGGATTTTTTCTTGCTGAAAAAACTGCCCAAATTCTTACTGCTGAAGAGGATGAGAAAATCCAAGTGTCGATTCCAAACTTTGAATATGAAGCAGGAAATGTTCAAAGATTAAAGAATCAACTATATCAAATGGAATTGGGTTTAAATGGTGAGTATCGTTTTAAATTCGTAATTTTGGGAGACCATGAAGTTGGAAAAACTTCAATCATCCGAAGATTTGTTGAAAACAGATATACTACAGATTATAGAGCAACTATTGGTATTAATATCTTATCACATGAATTTCAATTTTTTGGAAATAAAATTGGTGTAAGTTTATATGATCTGGGAGCTCAAAAATATTTTAAGAGATTTCGAAAAGTATATTATTTAGGAGCTCAAGCAGCTTTCATCGTGTTTGACCTCACAAATCGCGATTCTTTTCAAAATGTTAAAGATTGGTACGAAGAACTAAAATTATTCACAGAGGAAGAAGATATACCAATCATAATTGTTGGAAACAAAACTGATTTAGTTGAAGATAGAAAAGTTTTTTATCAAGAAGGGGCAAAATTAGCTAATATTCTTTCAAAAGGTGAAAAAATTAAATTATCTTATATTGAAACTAGCGCTTTAACTGGTAGTAATGTTGAAGATGCTTTTAACTTAATTTCATATCATTATGTAATGAGGAGTAAAGAAATTGAAGATGAAAGACGTAGTGAAATTTTACTTGATATTATTCGTTCTATCCTGAAAAAAAAAATTGTTTTTACTTTATCTTTTATAACTGAAAGCTCAATTTGGAGCCCTGGGTTACAAATTATTGCTAAGATAAGCAAATTAGGAGAAAAATCATTGATTAGAGATTATGATGATGAACAGGTTTATCAATATACAAATGGAATGATAATAAAACAACATGAATTCTCTGCAATTGATGATATTTCCAGTTCTGATGGAATTTTTTGCATTTTCGATGCACATTCCAGAGAAGAAATTAATTCAAATTGGAGAGATATTGTAGTAAATCTAGTTGAAAAGTCAAAAGAAAATGCTGTGATTTTAATTGGAGTACGAGCATCTGAGAGTAGTAATTGGTCAGAGATAATTGACCAGTTAAATGTGGATGAATTACTTGATAAAAAAGTAGTAGATCTCTTATTCTTTAGAATTGGGATGCAATTTCGGTTAGATGTATTCGATCAATTGAAAGCTATGCTTTCTGCTATTGATGATAAGTATTAATTTTTAAAAATATTAGTATAAAATTCTTTTTTACTTTAACAATTACTAAATGTAGAAGATATTTTATTAATTTTTAAATTATCATACATTAGAACTAGTAATTCAAACTCGAAAGATGATTAATAATTCAATATGGAGTAATCCTTCATTCAACAGCGCCTTATGCTGATTGGGAGGAGTTTTTAAAAATTGCACTTGAAGTTGAACAACTGGGATATGATTCTCTTTGGATAACTGATCATCTAATCTCTCCAAAAGGGCGATCACATGGATTAGAAGCATTAACAATTCTTTCAGCATTGTCAACGGTAACAAAGAAAATTCGTTTAGGTACATATGTACTCTGCAACCAATTTCGACATCCTTCGCTTCTGGCAAAAATGGTTTCTACAATAGATCACGTATCTAAAGGGCGTATAAACCTAGGAATTGGTGCCGGTTGGTATAAAACTGAACATATTTCATTTGGATTTAATTGGGATAAACTTTCTATTAGAGTAAATCATCTTAAAGAATCAATTTTGCTTATGAAAAAATTGTGGACAGAAGATAATGTATATTTTAATGGAGAATATTATAGGATTAAAAATGCAACTCTAGAACCAAAGCCAATACAAAAACCTCACCCACCTATTTGGATTGGTGGCAAATCTCCCGCAATTAAACAATTAATAGTAGAAGAGGGAAATGGTTGGATTCCTGTTTTACCTTCACCAGAGCAATTATTAAAAGATCTCGAAGAAATCAAAGAAAATATGGAAAAATTTAATCGAGATATCACTAATCTAGAAGTTGCATTTGGAGGGGCTGCATACACCCTTATAACTGATGATGAAAAATTAGCTAACATGGAATTAAAAAAAATATCCAATAATCGAAATATACCAATTGATAAGTTAAATTGTATGATAGGAAATTCTTCTTTCATTAAAAAGAGAATTCAACTTTATAAAAATATTGGAGTAGAACATATTGTTACAGGATTTTTAGATTTTCCAAAGCTAACTAGTTTGAGAAAATTCGCAAAATTAGTTATACCTACTTTTAAATAAAGGAACATTAATTTTTTTTAATTATCAGAAATGGGATTTAAAAAGGATTAAAATAATTTACAAAAGGAAACCAAAATGGCTGTGACTATAAAGCCTTTATCCCCAGATCTTATTGATGATTTTCTATACTATTTCGATAATGTTGCTTTTTCAAATAATCCTAATTGGGCTACATGTTATTGCCATTTTTATCATTTTGCTGGAACAAATGAGCAATTTTTTAAAAGAACTGCTGAACAAAATAGAACTATGTCAAAAGAATTAATTCTTGCCGGTAAGATGAATGGATTTATTGCATATTTAGATGAAAAGCCAGTTGGATGGTGTAATATTAATAATAAGGAAAATTATGCAAAAATTCCTTATAATGAAGAATCAGAGGCTAAAATTGCCTCACTTATATGCTTTGTAATCTCTCCTTCACATAGAAAACAAGGTATAGCTAGGCAAATTCTGATTTATGCGAGTTCTAGTTTGAAGGATGAAGGTTATGATTTTATTGAAGTATACCCGCGAAAAGGAGAAAATTTATCAGATGCTCATAGTTATAGAGGACCGTTTTCATTATATACCTCTGAAGGATTTTCTATCTATAAAGAATTTAATGATTACTATGTAATGCGTAAAAAACTCAGAAAACACTAGTTTTATTATATATATAATAAAATGGGTTAAAAGATCTATCTATTTAACCTTCTTTAATTAAAAGATTTAAAATAAAAAAAAATCTTAGATCTAAAAGCTCAGATCGATATCTATCGGTGTTCTTCTCAGACATCGCAATTTTGTCGATCGGAAGAAATTATTAACCGAAACATACGCTACCGAAAATTTTACGCAAGTTTTAAATATTTGAAAGAAATAATATAATATAATAAAGTTCATGTTAAAAAATATGAACTTTAGATAACTAACTTAAAAAATTAAAAAGTGGAGGAATAAGAAATGGCAAAAAAAGTATTTGCCTGGTCTCCCGTCCGAAAATTGATGAAAGATAATGGAGCTGAGATGGTTGCTCGAGATGCAGTTGATGCCTTAATTGATTATTTAGAAAAATTAGCAAAAGGCATGACTAATAAGGCTCTTGAAATGACCCGACACGCAGGAAGGAAGAAATTAACGCTTGAGGACATGGACTTGGCAATGAAATTAGTTTAAACTAAATCAATTTATACTACATAATATTTTTTTTCTTTTTTTTTTAAATTTCAAAATATTCATTCCAGCTTTATTTAATTCTAATTTAATCAATTATCTCCTTTCTTTTGCAAAATTAAAAATTAAAGGACTATCAGGACTAATTATCTAATTTTCCTTCAAAAGTTCACAAAAAGTTCAGATTAGAGCTCTATTTATACTATTAGGTATTTAAAATTTTGATGAAAACAAGTGAAATCTTAGATTTTGCAATTGATGAGAAAAAGTGTAAATTAAATATTTTCAAATCATATATCTTGTATTTTATTTTAGGAATTCATACAGTTAGAGCTGTTTATTATGCATTTAGTACAGAATGGGGCGGACTTAATTTCTTCGAAATAATGATTTTACAGAGTTATTTTATGTTTATGATTTTTATTTTTGAGATTCCATCAGGCGCTATAGCTGATTATTTAGGAAGGAAAAAAGCGCTCTCATTGTCAGGTATTTCTTTAGTAGCAGCAGCTACTTTTTATGGTATCTATCCACATATTTTTTTATTTTTTATAGGAGAAACATTTTGGTCATTTAGCATAGCCTTAAGTTCAGGCACTCTAGAAGCATTCTTATATAGCACCCTCAAATTATATGGCAAAGAGAATGAACTCTCTAAAATTTTAGGACGAACACAAACATTGAATTTAATAGCCTTAACATTATCAGCTCCACTGGGGTCAATTATAGCTGCAACAGTTTCTTTACAATTTACTATGAATTGTTTAGCAATAGTCTATTTTGGAGCTTTCTTAATTACATTAACATTAAAAGAACCTCCATACAGAAATGAAAAATATTCTAAAAATTATTTAAATATCCTAAAAGAAGGATTTAAAGAACTAAAAAGGAATAAAGTATTAAGAATTTTATGTTTCGACAGGGTAATTATAGGTGTTTTAATCTATTTTCTTTTTTGGACTTACCAACCCTATCTTCAAGCAGTCAATGTTCCTTTACTATTATTTGGTTTTATAACTTCTTTAATGAATATTACAAATGCAGTATTTATGAATTTAATCCCAAAATTATTTAAGAGTATTAAAAAGAAAGCCATGCTTTTAATATTGATTGATTTAATTAACGGATTTGCCTTTATTCTATTAGGTTTAACTTTGAATCCAATATTAGGAATATTTATTATTTTAATTATAGTGGGATTTGGATATCCAAGATTTTTAATTTATGTTAAGGGAATAAATAAACAAATCGAATCCGAAGATAGAGCAACTGTACTTAGCACGATTAACATGTTTGGAAGTTTAATAATGGCAATCATATATCCGTTTGTTGGTATAATTGTGATGTGGAATCTTTTTGCTGTTTTTATAGTAATAGGTGCAATGATATTAACTCTCACCTTAACAACTCGAGTAAGAAGTGAATATCTTTAGCTAAAGAACATAGACTCTGGGATTAAATTAGATTGATTTAAATTAATTTATACAAATTACTTTTTATTTCTTTTTTTAATTAAAAATTCTAATCTGGTAATGTTATTATGAAAGTACTACCTTTTGTATAATCGTCTTTTATTCTATTTTCAACCCAAATTTTTCCATTTAAAGATTCAATTATTTTACTGACTAGAGAGAGTCCTAATCCCATTCCCTTAGTACCCTTCAGTTCTCTATTACCTCGCTTGAATATAATTTCCTTCCTCTCATCTGGTACTCCAATCCCATTATCAATGAATTCAATTTTATTATACGTCTTATCATTAATTTGAATTTTAGAGACTTCTATTGTAATAATTATCTCAGAATTTTCATCATATTTTACAGAATTAAGCAAAATGTTTTCAAAAACATCTTGTAGAATCTCATTGGCATTTAAAATCTTAATTTCTCAGAAGGTTCATAAAATTTAAAATAACATATTTATTTCATTTATCAACTTTTTTAATTTTTCAAAAATGGATATTTTGATGGATTATATATCAAAAATAGCTATTCAAAGGATAAAAAATGATGATATAAAAACGGCTGTTTTTACAGCGCTTGAGATGATAAATGCCCAAAAATTAATGAAAAAAGAGGACATGACTGTAATGATAAAACCAAATATATTAATGGGTAAACCACCTGAAAGAGCTGTTAATACACATCCAGAAGTAGTAAGATTTGTAATTCAATGGGTAAAACAATTTAATCCTTCAAAAATTTATGTATGTGATTCATCTGGAGGACAAAAACCGGGCATTACAAAGGTTGCAATGAAAGATAGTGGTATTTTAACAGTTTGCGAGGAAGAAGAAGCAGAATGTGTTCCTTTTGAAAGAACTACAATAGAACAGTATAAAGTTCCAGAACCTCTTGAATTAAAAGAATTTGCTAGTTCACGGTTGATTAAAGATGCTGATATTATAATCAATATACCTAAAATTAAGACACACTGGCAATGCATTCTTACTTGTTGCATTAAAAATATGTTTGGAATAATATTATTAGGGAATAAAGCTAAAATTCATGGACAATTTCCTAAATTAGACAGATTTAATGCTGCTTTGACGGATATTTATTCAGTTTCTAAGCCACAATTAACTGTAATAGATGGTTTTTTCTGTCAAGAAGGAAATGGGCCAACTAAAGGTGAGGTTGTTAAATTAGATCTGATTTTAGCGGGTTATGATGGTGTTGCTTTAGACACAGCTGTCTGCAAAATTATTGGTTTTGATCCAAAAGAGATATTATATTTAACAAAAGCAGAACAAAAGAAACTCGGAACTACTAATTTAGAAAATGTGGAGATTCTAGGAGAAAAGATTGAAGATGTTTTCCATGAATTTAAACGACCTAAAAGACGTTCGATATCAGTGCCATTGCCGAGATGGTTATCAAATTACATAGGTGATACAATTTTTAAACCAACAGTTAAATTCAATGGTAAGTGTAAATTATGTAATACATGCTGGAGTAACTGCCCTACGGGAGCTATAACAAGGCCAAGCCTATTCAAGAAAATAAGCACACCAAAATGGAATAAAAAACAATGTATAGGATGTTATTGTTGTGTTGAATTATGCCCACACGAGGCTATTAGTTTTAAGATTAATTATGTTAAAAATGCAATATTCTCATGGTTATGTATTGGTTTAATTTCGATCATAGCTATTTTAATATTATTAATTATTTGGATTTTCTAATAATTGCTCATTTGAAATTAGATAAAATATTAGTATTTATAAAAAAATAAGAAAAAAAAAAATAATTAAAAAGGAGGATTATCCTCCTCCTATTGGCGGAAAAATTGAAATTGTATCTCCATCTTTAAGAATTGTCTTAACATCTTTATGTGGTCTCCCATTAACCAATATAATTGCTCTTCTCTCATCTTGTGGGATATTGTATTTATCAAATAACACTTTAACTTTACTAGATTCTGGAATATTCAGAATTTCTTTATCTGGTCCATATTCTCGTAATGTGGCAAAAAATTTGACTGTTACTGAAATTGTATTGTTATTCATCTCCTTCCCGCTTAAAATACCATTTGTATAATAAACCCATATTTCTAGGGAATAATGCCACAGTATCACCATTTTTTACTTCTTTCATTAGTCCAGAAAAACTACCATTGACAAATATATGGCTAACATCTTTTTCTTCAATGTTTAACTTTTCTAGAATATCTGTTATAAGTTTTATTTCTGAATCCGTAATATTGAAACGTAAGGGAGCAGTTCCTGAAATTTCTGGTTTCACTTTCCTCCTTAAATCTCCAAATAACTTCAGTTGGATTATCATAGTTTATTTCTTATTTATGTTAAAAAACACTATCCAAATCACCATCTGGTACATCGAAAACCGTATTATGTGGTGGAAGCTTCTCTTCCATAAAGAATTCTGGAAGTCTATCATGAACAGGAGTGAATCCTGCTTTTTTATTGAATTCTAATTCTTTATCGATTATTTCTTTTCCAATTCTTCCAACATCATCTGTTGTATAATTTGTACCCATAACTCCATTAAGAGATTCTACAATGCCTTCTAATCCTGACGCGATATCAAGAATTGCAAAAGCCACAAACAAACAATATCCTGTGTAGTCTAAGAATGCTGTAGCTATTTGCAAATTACGAGAGACTTCTGCTTTTTCAGGACTCAATGGATCTAATTCTCCTCCCACTCCTAAAATTTCTGGAGCGATAGCATAACCAGCTGTATGATCTGCGCCCATAGGTGTAGTTGCATAAGTTACACCAATTCCTTTCACAGCTCGTGGATCGTATGCAGGTAATCCTTGACTTTTGACTGTGGGAATCCTTGTTACTCCAAAAATCTTGCCGGTGATTTCTGTTCCATTGGATAGTATCTTCCCCGTAGGCGTTCTTTTACGAATTTCATCCATAAGTTTTAATGCGCCCTTACCATCTCCAAAATTAATTAACTTACCCTCCATAGCTACACCTATAGTATCTCCCATTTCGATAGTGTCAACACCTAAATCATTACAAGCACGATTGAGTTCCCCCACATCATCCAAATTATATATCCCACAATTAGCACCTAATGCCCATACAGATTCATATTCTAAAACTCCAACTGGGTCTTTCCCACCAGGTTTCGTCCAAACTTCTGAACATTGAATAACACATCCGGGACTACAGAAATGTGGACGAACTCCTCCTCTCTTCTTAATTTCTTCTGCTTTTGCCTCGCCTGATATTTTTTCAGATCCATCATCTTGACCACTTGAAAAATTCCTCTGTGGTAACCCACCAGCTTCATTCATAATATTAACTAGAACACTTGTTCCATAAGAATTTAAGGCTCCTTCTGGTTTAGTAACATCATGTTCATTGAGAGCATCACCTAACTTTGCATTACCTTGATTAAATAATTCTTCATTAGCAATTTCCACTCCTGGTGCGCCAGTTTCATCAACAACAATAAACTTTAATCCTTTAGATGCCATTACAGC
>JBHLLP010000030.1:0-42554 GCA_048885525.1 Candidatus Hermodarchaeota archaeon
CATGGTCCTGAAGATTTTGAAGTTGGTGTAGCAAATAATATTCCTGTTTTTACTCCTGTAAATATAAGGGGAGAATATACAAAAGATGCAGGAAAATTCAAAGGAAGGTTTGTTTTTGATACTAATGAAGAGATTTTAGAATTGCTAAAACAAAAAGGTACTTTAATATTAACTAATGAAATCGAACATGAATATGCTCATTGTTGGCGTTGTGATTCAAAATTAGTTTATCGAGCAACAAACCAATGGTTCTTTAAAACAGAAAGTCTTGTTACTGAATTATTAGAAAAGAATGCAGAGATTTATTGGGTTCCTGACTGGGCGGGAAATAGATGGTTTAAAAGTTGGTTAAGTTCATTAAAAGATTGGTGTATTTCAAGACAACGCTTTTGGGGTATTCCTCTTAGTGTTTGGATATGTGATAATGAAGATTGTAAAGACACCACAGTAATAGGGTCAGCTAAAGAATTAAAAGAGGTAGCTGGAGAATGTCCAGAAGATTTACATCGTCCTTGGATTGATGAAGTCACGTGGAAATGTAAAAAATGTGATAATGGTATAAAGAGAAGAATTCACGATATTTTAGATGTTTGGTTAGATTCAGGTTCAGTAATGTGGGCTGCCCAAGAAGTTTATGACGGTAAAAGTCATTTTGAATCGTGGATTCCCGCGGATTTTATACTTGAAGGGAAAGATCAGATTAGAGGTTGGTTTAATACACTCTTATGTAGCGCAATGGTATCATCAAGGCGTAAAAATTATGATGCTTGTTATATGCATGGGTGGACTCTAAGAGAAAAACTTAAAATGAGTAAATCAAAAGGAACTCAAATTTTACCAGAAGATCTTATCGATGGTACCTTAGATGAGCTTAAAAAAAATAAATCTTATTCAAAAATAAAAGGAGTTGAAACATTTCGTTTTTATTCGATTGGAGTAACTCAACCTGGAAGAGATTTTAATTTTGTGGTTAAAGAATACGCAGATACGTATAAAGTCATCAATACTATCTGGAATGTTTTTGTTTATGCTAATGAAAAATTTAATTTAGCGAGATTTGACCCTGCTAAGATAGAACTGGAAGAAAGTTCTCTTAGTAAACTAGATAAATGGATGCTTTCAAGATTGCATTCTACAATAAAGAAAATTACTGAATTAGCTGACAATTATGAGTTACCTTGGATTACGGGTGAATTACGAGATTTAATTGTAAATGATATAAGTAGGTGGTATATAATGCTAAATCGAGAAAGAATTGATATTTATTCTGAAGATCCTGATAAATTAACTATAATGCTAGTGTTATTCAAAACATTATTTGATGTTCTTTTGATGTTATCACCTGTAAATCCAATGTTAAGTGAAGAAATATTTTTAAAAATGTTTAAGCCATATTGCAAATCTCTAGGTTTAGACGAAACAGAAAGTATACATTTACAAAACTGGCCTGAGTTCGATGAAAAACTAATAAATCCAGAATTGGAAAAACAAATGCATTTTATGCGAGATTTAATAGAAGATATTCGAGCTTTAAAGGAAGAATATAAAATAAGATTAAGATGGCCGAATAGAAAAATAATCATAGAACCAAAAGAGGATATGCCAGAGATAATTTTCCCTCAAATAATTAAACAGATTGCCAACGTCAAGGAATTAGAGATTAAAGAGCGTGTTCAAGAACATGAAAATTTAGTTAAAGCGGAATCAAAATATTGCAATATTTATTTGGATAAATCTGTTGATGATAATTTATTAGCTGAACGAGTAATTAATGATTTAATAAGAAATGTCCAATTTATTCGTAAAAAAAATGGATATACAGTTGAAGAAAAAATATCTTTAATGATTGGAGCGAATACACCTTATTTAAAAGGTTTTCTTGAAAAATTTCAAGATACAATAAAAGAGAAAATTAATATTGAAAACCTTGAAATCGTTTCTGGAGATTTGGCAGAAGAAAAAGGTAAAATTTTTGGTAAATTAAATATATGCCCTAATAGAGAATGCTCGGCGGCACTAAAAGATAATATTATTTTAAAATTTAAGAAGAAAACAGAAGTTAAATGTCCACACTGTAATTCAGATCTAAAAAAGAATGCAATTAATTCAGTATCATTTAGTTTTGAGAAAAAATAGTATCCCTAGAAATTATCTTAAACACCATACTTTTTATAATAATCTAACCAGTACTCATACATATCTTTTAGAGTTTGCTCAAATGGAATTGAAATATCCCATCCTAGGTCTTTTTTTATTTTTGAATTATCTCCTAGGATAACATCTTCATCTGTATTTCTTAGTTTATAAGGGGCATTTTCATTAACTTGTATTTTTTTTGATGAAAAACTCAATGCGGTTTTTAAAATTTGTCGAATTTGTATCCTTCTGCTTGAACAGACATTATAGGTTTCGCCAGGAGCTCCTTTTGTTGCTGCTAACCAAATTGCTTTAAGTGAATCTTTTATTCCCGTAAAATCACGATAAGGATTAAGATTTCCAACCTCTATTATTGGTTCTGAAAGATCTAATTCAATTTGAGCAACTTTGCTAATAAAGTCCGAGGGTGCATCCCCTTTTTTTCTAGGGCCAGTTTGATTAAAAAATCTTAGATTTATAGCTTCAATTCCGAAATTAATAAAATATTGACGAGCTAATAGTTCAGTTGCTACTTTACTAATTCCATAAGGATGAATTGCTAATAAAGGATCAATTTCTCTTAATGGCTTATTAATTGATGTAGTTGTACCATATTCTGAACTCGAACACGCAACTATAACTCTCGTTTTAATTTTATGTTTTTTAATTACTTCAAAAATGTTAATGGTGCCAATCACATTAGTCTCTATAGTGCCTACTGGATCTTCCCATGAACGTATAACCAATGGTTGTGCACCAAAATGAAAAATAAAATTAGGATTAATTTTTTTGATTATACTTTCAATTAGAGAAGCATTCTTCAAATCACATTCTAAAAGGGTGAGTTGAGTATTTGAGGTGGGAATTTGAATAGGAATGTTAAATGCCTTTTTTTTCTCTTTTTTAGAAAATTCAAGTTGTCCGTTAGTATAATGAGATAAGTTGTGTATAGGACGATTTGGAAGGTCAATACCATATACCTTTTTACCCTTATTAACACAAAAATCTACTAGATGTGATCCTAAAAAACCGTTAGCTCCAGTAATAAGTATTTTTTCCATACTCTACTATAAATTATTAATTTTAGATATTTTAATAGTTCATAAGTTATTATTTAAATTAAAGGATATGATTAACCAATAAAAATGAATTAGTTTATTGATTACTTATAAAAAGACTATTCAAATTTTTTAATGATTTAATATGAAGAAACTTGATTTTCAATACTGGTGATTTATATGATAATCCGTTCAAAAGCACCATTCAGAGTAAGTTTTGGTGGAGGAGGCACAGATATGGCACCATATTGTATTGAACATGGGGGATGTGTACTAAGTACTACCATTGATCGTCATATCTATGTAACTTTAAAACCACGACAAGATAAAATTGTTCATATTAATGCACTTAAACTGAATAAACAATTTTCTTTTAAAGTCGGAGATAGAGATTACTCTACTGATTTCGAATTATTTAAAGGGATTTTTAATGTTTTAGAAATAAAGGATGGTTTTGATATAATGGTATATTCGGAACTTCCTCCTGGTTCTGGAATGGGAGGATCTTCTTCTTTATCAGTAGCATTAATCGGAGCTCTAAATAAATATTATAATTTAGATTTATCTAAACATGAAATTGCCAAAAGTGCATGTAATATTGAACGTATAGAATTAAAACAGAAAGGAGGATATCAAGATCAATTCGCAGCAGCTTATGGTGGTTTAAATTTTATTGAGTTTAGACAAGATGTGAATGTAATTCCTATAAATGCTAGTGAAGAAATGCTAAATGAGCTCCAATTTCGATTAATTTTATGTTATATTGGAGGTTCACATTTTTCTTCTGACATACAAGATGAAGTATTAAAGGGATATAAAGTTGAAAAGAAATCCTATTTAGAAGCTATGCAAGATCTAAAAGATGTTGCTCATTCTATGAGAGAAATCGTGGAATCTAACAATTTAAGTAATTTAAATGAATTTGGAGAACTCTTACACAAAGGCTGGATAGCAAAAAAGAGTTTAAGCACTAAAATATCAAATAAGAATATTGAAAATTTTTATTTAACTTCAAGAGAATTTGGTGTCTTAGGAGGAAAATTATTAGGCGCTGGTGGAGGAGGTCACTTATTATTATTTTCAGAGCCAAATCAGAAACCTAAAGTAATTCAAGAGTTAGAAAAAATTGGAGGTAAAATTATTAATTTTCATTTTAATCCAAAAGGTCTTGAAGTATGGGACATTAAGTAAATTTAAATAATCAAATAGAAAAGATGATAATATGGAAAATGAAATTATCTCAATTTTAGATGAAAGTGTTAAAGTAAAAGAAGGGATTAAGAATTTAACTCCTATTATTATAAAAATCTCTAATAAAATAATAGATGCTTATAAAAATAAGAAAAAGGTTGTTCTTTTCGGTAATGGTGGAAGCGCAGCAGATGCACAACACATAGCAGCTGAATTTGTTGGAAAATTCTATAAAGATCGAGATTCACTCCCTTCTTTAGCCTTTCATACAAATACATCTGTTCTTACAGCAACAGCCAATGATTACGGTTATGACTTAATATTTGAAAGGCAAGTGTCTTCATTTGTTGAAAAAGGAGACATTGTTATTGGAATTAGTACTTCTGGAAATTCTCCAAATGTGATAAAGGGATTAATAAAGGCTAAAGAAAAAGGAGCAATAATAATAGGTTTCACGGGTGAAAAAGCAAGTAAAGTTGAAGAAATTGTAGATTTCTGTTTGAAGATACCATCTTCCGATACTCCAAGAATTCAAGAAGGTCATATTACTGTTGGTCATATTATTTGTTATTTAGTTGAGAAAGAACTTTTTGGGTAAGTATTAATTTATGAAAAAAATTGCAGTTTCTGTTCATGCAATAGATAATTTTACACCAGATATTGTTAAAGGTTTAAAAGATTTTGATTACATCCATGTAGACGTAATGGATGGTAAATTTGTAGATAATATAAATAATAATCTAAATGTTTTTCGTCTATTAAAAGAAACTTATAACATTCCTATAATCGCCCATTTAATGGTAATTAAGCCATCTGATTATATAGAGAAAATAATTCATGATATTGATATTTTTTTATTTCATTTTGAAATTGAAGATGATATCGAGAAGATAATAGAAAAAGTTAGATTTTATAAAAAAAAAGTAGGTTTGGCATTAAATCCAGAGACAGAAATTTCTGAAATTTTGCCTTATATGAAAGAAATTGATTTAGTTTTAATAATGAGCGTATCTCCTGGTTGGTCAGGGCAGAAATTCATCCCAAAGACTACAAAAAAAGTATATCAGTTAGCTGAATTCAAGAAAAAGTATAACTTTCTTATCGATGTTGATGGGGGAATTGATTTAACAAACGCAAAATTATTAAAAAATGCAGATATCTTATCAAGCTCAAGTACTATTCTAAAAGCTCAAGATCCTAATAGAGTAATTAAATTACTTAGAGAATCTGATGAAAATGACTGAAAAAAACAGGGCAATTTTTTTGGATAGAGATGGAGTAATAAATAAAGAAGTAAATTATCTTTCAGATCCAAAAGATTTTAAATTTATTGATGGTTCAATTGACGCTTTAAAAATTCTCAAACGAAAAAGCTACTTATTAATTATTATTACTAATCAAGCCGGCATAGCGAGAGGTTTATTTACCGAAGAATCTCTTAAGACAATTCATAATAAGATGATTGGAATATTAAGGCAACATAATATAGAATTAGATGATATTTATTATTGTCCCCACCATCCAGAATTCACTGGACCATGTGATTGTAGAAAACCTAACCCTGGAATGATTCTACAAGCACAAATAAATCATAATATCGATCTTACTAATTCTTATATGGTTGGAGATACATTGAATGATATTCAAACTGGCAAAAACGCAAATTGTAAAACTGTTTTAGTTTTAACGGGTTATGGAAAGGAAGAACAAAATCAAATTGGTTCTATAATACCGGATATGATATTTAAAAACTTAAAAGAATTTGCTATAAATTTATAATACAAATTATTATTATAATCACTAAACGATACTCGTGAAATATAATGAAATTTTTTATTGATACAGCTAATTTAGAACAAATAAAAGAGATGCAAGAATTAGGGATTATAGATGGAGTCACAACTAACCCAACATTATTAGCAAAAGAAGGGGCTGATCCAACTGAACAATTACGAAAAATTTGTGAACTTGTTAATGGTCCAGTCAGTGGAGAAGTTGTTGGGTTAACTACTGAAGAAATGGTTAATGAGGCTCGTGAATTAGCAAAAATCGCTCCAAATATAGTAGTTAAAATTCCTTTTACAAAAGATGGGATTAAAGCTGTTAAAATTCTTGAACCAGAAGGAATTAAAACGAATGTAACACTTGTTTTTTCTCAGAATCAAGTTTTAATAGCCGCAAAAGCTGGAGCATCATACATAAGCCCTTTTATAGGGAGGTTAATGGATAATGGGCAAAATGAAATTGATATGCTTTGGGAATCGATGGAAATTCTTCGTGCTTATAATTTTAAATCTGAAATAATTGCTGCTTCTATTAGGAATAGTAGACATGTCATTGAATCTGCTAAGATGGGAGTGCATATCGCCACAATTCCGTTTGCGGTTCTTGAAAAAATGTTTAAACACCCTAATACTGATCAGGGATTAGAAGCATTTCTTAAGGATTGGGAAAAATTACAAAATGAATTAAAGAAGTAACTTAAGAATATGGCACTAATTGACGAGATTACCAAATGGAAAAATAAGAAAGTATTGATCATTGGTGATACTCTAATAGATAAGTATATCTTTGGATATACTGATAGAATTTCTCCTGATGCTCCAGTTCCAAATGTAAAAATAGAGAATAGTAGTATTTATATAGGAGCGACTGGATTGGTTTTACAATTTGTACAATCTTTGGGGGGAATCCCTGAAGTTTGTAGTATTATTGGTAATGATTTTGAAGGAGATTTTTTCTTAAAAAAAATAAAACAGTTAAAAGTAGATTCTTCTGGTATTCTTGTAGATGAAAATGTAAGAACCCCTCAAATTACACGAATAAAAGCAATGAATCAACATCTCTTACGTTTGGAAACAGATTATAATGGTGATATTTCTCAACAAATCAGAGAAAAATTCAAAGATCTCATTATGAACAGATCTCAAGATATAGGAGCAATAATGATATTAGATTATGGTTTAGAAGGAATTTTTGAAGATCATTTTATTCAGAATTTAATACGGGATTTAAAAGAAAATTATAAGGCACCAATAATTGTCCGCCCTACAAAATCTAATTATTATCTCTATGAAGAAGTCGATTTAATTAAGATGAATCTTCAGAAAGCTTTAGATATTTTTTCAATTGATTGCTGTAATGAAACGAGTGTAGCAATAGCAGGAAAGAGGATTTTAAACTCTTCTAGGTGTAAAAATGTTTTGCTAAATTTTCTTGAACGTGACTCTTCTCTCTTTTCAAGAGAAAGTGAATATGTAGAAAAATTCAGTCCAATTTTGCAACAACCAGTTAGAAGTTATGTAGCTGTTGGTAGTGTTATAATGGCGACATTGGGATTATCGTTTGCTTCGGGAATTTCTATTTCAAATGGTGTGAAAATTTCTCTTTCTGCTGCCGCTCTTACAGCAATCCTCCCTCCTGTTGAATTCTATGATACTGAAAAACTTCATAATTTCATAATAAAAACAATGAATAAAGCATAATTTACTCACTTAACTAGTATTATGGAATTGTCTAAAGCTGAAGAACGGGAAATATTAACAGAAATACTGGATATTAAAAAAGATATATTAACAATGATTTATACTGCCCAATCTGGTCACCCCGGAGGGTCACTGTCATGTGTTAATATGATCTACCTTCTTTATAACAATATTATGAGAATAAACCGTGAAGATCCTAAATGGAAAGAAAGAGATATTTTTATTTTAAGTAAAGGACACGCAGCTCCTGCACTTTATGCAGTTCTTTCTAGGTTTGGTTTTATCAAGAGAGAAGAATTATTTACTTTAAGACAGTTTGGTTCGAAATTACAAGGACATCCAGTAAAAAATCCCGAAATTGGAATAGAAATATCAACGGGTTCGTTAGGAATGGGATTATCTATTAGTATAGGATGTGCTTTATCAGCAAAATTAGATAGAGCAGATAAGTATATTTATGTTTTACTCGGTGATGGTGAATTAAATGAAGGTGCTATTTGGGAAGCCGCGATGGCAGCGAGTCATTACAAACTGGACAATTTAATTGCAATTGTAGATCGGAATGGAATCCAGACAGATGGATCAACAGAAGAAATAATGGCTTTAGAACCATTAGCCGAAAAATGGAAAGCATTTGGTTGGGAAGTTATTGAAAGTGATGGTTCAAATTTATCAGAAATGTTACAAGGATTTGAAAGAGCAAAAACTATAATCGGTAGACCTAAAGTGATTATATCTTATTTAATAAAAGGAGCAGATGTCTCTTTTATGCAACATACACGAAAATACCATGGAAGAGCACCTAATAAAGAGGAATATGAAATTGCTCTTAGAGAACTTGAAGATATGAAAATCAAATTAGGTGGAGGAACTTAAAAAGATGTCTGAGCCTCTTCTTAGAGATACTTTTGGTGATTATTTAGTTGAAATAGGAAAAACAAATAATAATATCGTAGTATTAGATGCTGATTTATCTAGTTCTACAAGAACATATAAGTTTGCTAAAGCTTTTCCTGAACGATTTTTCAATATGGGAATTGCTGAACAAAATATGTTAGGAACAGCGTTAGGTCTTGCAATCTCGGGAAAAATACCAGTAGTAAGTGGATTTTCTATATTCACGACTGGAAGAGCATGGGAATTTATAAGATTTGCCTGTCATGATAATTTAAATGTAAAAATAATAACTACGCATGGTGGGTTCGTTGGAGAAGATGGTAGTACACATAATGCTTTAGAAGACTTGAGTCTTATGGCATCTCTTCCAAATATAAAAGTCTTAATCCCTTCAGATAATATTGAACTTACTCAAATATTAGATTATGCACTTACTCATCAGGGTCCGTTTTACATTAGATTACCAAGAGGAACTTTTCCGAAAATTCATACTCAAAAATATAAATTTACTTTGGGTTACCCCGATATTATTAAAGAAGGTGATGATATATGTTTAATTGGAACTGGATATGGGAGTATTTTGGCATTAAAATCAGCTAAATCAATTGAAAAAGAACAAAAAATTACTATAAAGGTAATTAATTTTCCAAGTATTAAACCTATTGATGAAAAATCTCTAATTAAAGAGTTAGAAACAATCTCTCAGATTGTTATCATTGAAGAGCACAACATATACTGTGGTTTTGGAAGCATAATCGCAAGAATTTTTTCAGAGTATGATCCAAAAATAATCAAATTCATAGGCATTCACAACTCATTTGGAGAATCTGGGAAAAGAAGTATATTATTAAATTCATTTGGTTTAAGTGAAAAGTCAATTATAGAACAAATAAAAAAGATTATTTAATTTCATTATTAGATATTTGTATTTAAATTAATGTGGCAGAAATCCCATATAATTTAATGCTTCTAAGATGATATTTTTACTTTCTTCAACGGTTTGTTTATCCGTTTCGACAATAATATCTGGGTCATCAGGTTCTTCAAAAGGGTGGTCTATTCCGGTAAAATCCTTTATTTCTCCAGTTCTTGCTTTTGCATACATCCCTTTAATATCCCGATTTTCACATTCTTCAAGTGAACACTTTACATACACAAGAATGTAATCTCCAATCTCTTCTCGAGAATATGCTCTAATTTTATTATATGGTGATACAAAAGAAGCAAGAACAGCGACTCCATTACGAGTTAAAAGTTTAGCTACAAATGTTACTCTTTCAATGTTCATATTTCGGTCTTCTTCAGTAAATCCCAAGTCTTTTGTTAAGCTCTTTCTAACAATATCTCCATCAAGTCTTTCTACTTTCATACCTCTTGCTTTTAAATCTTCTGCTACTGCATTTGCAAGGACAGTTTTTCCTGAGCAAGGCAGTCCTGTAAACCATAATGTAAATCCTTTATGTTCCATACTTCTTCCTTTACTTTTTATTTAAAAATCTATGATACTGCCTTCCATATCCTTAGGAATATCAACTCCTAAAATTTTTAAAGATGTTGGAGCAATATCAAGTATACTCTTAATTCCTAAATTTTTCCCTACCCTTTTTGTAGGGTCATATAAAATATAAACACCAAACCAATCATGCACAGCGTCATCTGGTCCAGTATCATTTTCATCTAAATACATTGAATCATATCCAACTGTTCCGGCGGATCTCCAATTTAGATCATCAAAATAAACCATAAGATCTGGAGCGTCACCATTAATAATATTGAATAACTCCTCGGGTCTATAAACAATAGTGTCCATTGGATTTCCATTGTTGTCCTTTATTGATTTTATTTTTTTTATAATTTTTTCTCTCATTTTTTCATAATCTTCTTGCTTTATAATCCCATGAGGTTCTCTCCCTTCAATATTAAGAAAGATTCTCGCGTAATATCCTCCCCAACCCCAAGCATAAGTATTATCCCAATCAATATCTGCATCTGCTAGTCTTGTTCTTGGTTTTGGTCTACTTTTAAACTTTAATAACCCCAAACTTTCAAGAGCCATATTCACACATACCAAACCTTTCATAGCCTTAGCACCATGATCAGATACAATCATAACAAATGTTTTATTATCCAATAAATCTAATATTTCTCCAATTTCATGATCTAAATATTGATAATATTTCCTCATCTCTCCTTCAAACTCATTACTCGGTTCATATTTAGGGTGTTCTTTGTCGTAATACTTCCAAAAAGCGTGGTGAAATCTATCTAATCCGATAATTACAAATTTGAAATAATTCCAGTCTTTAGTCTGTATTAAATATTTGACAGTCTTTAATTGGATTTTCGTCATTTCATAGATTTCTTCCATTAAAACTTTCTTGTTTTCAACCCTAAAATTAGCATCTAAAATATATTTTCCCACATTTTGTTTAATTTCATCTTTTAATTCTGGAGGGTATGTATAATTTGAGCTTATATCTGGTGTGATAAACCCTGATACGAGACATCCATTTATGGGTTGAACAGGATATGTTGGAGGGATTCCTAAAATACAAGATTTTAAGCCTTTTTCTGCTATTATATCCCAAACTTTTGGTTCTTTAATTTTGTAAGAAGTTGCAATCCAAAAGTCGTCATATGAATTCTCTTTTCTATGTCTAAAACCAAATAATCCTAAAGTTCCAGCTTTCTTACCAGTAGACATTACCATCCAAGCAGGAATGGTAATTGGGGGATCACATGTTCTTAATTTTCCATATCCTCCTTTTTCCATCATTTTCTTTATGTTAGGGCAATCATCCAAGAAATCTTCGAATAAAGTTTTGGGTGTTGCACAGTCTAATCCAATAACTATCAGTTTCTTTTTATTTTTCATTATTACCATATATATTATAATTTATTAAAATACAAAAAAATTTAAGATACAAATGGATTTTCGTATTGTAAGATTACTTTTGCAACTTCAGGACGCATAACTTCGGGATCTGGAGGATTTCCCGATTGTAACGCCAATCTTATTTCCGTTCCAGCAAAATAATTCTGGAATTCAGGAGGATGGGGACAAATTTTATCATTTACCACGGAATCACACTTTGAACATTTAGAAAATGATCTAAACTTAATTGGTTCGATACCTAAATCTGGAAATTTATCAAAAATATCATGAGCATCATAGGGTCCATAATAATCTCCGACTCCTGCGTGATCTCTACCTATTATAAGATGGTCACAACCAAAATTCTTTCTTGTTATAGCATGGAAAACGGCTTCCTTAGGACCAGCATATCTCATTTCAGTTTCAAAAGTGCTTAATACTACTCTATTTTTTGGATAATATTCTTTTATAAGGACTTTGTATGCTTCAATTATAACTTCATCTAGAAAATCACCTAATTTCTTTTTTCCAATAACAGGATTGATAAATAGACCATCTACATAAGTTAACCCTGCTTTCTGAACATATTCATGCCCTAAATGAGGAGGATTTCTCGTTTGAAACGCAACAACTCTGTCCCAGCCTTTTTCTTTAAATAATACTCTTGTTTCAATAGGTTTTAAATCTAAATCTGGGAAAGTTGCCTTTGGTTCATTAATTAAAAAAGTCTCACCCCCAATAAGTTTTTCTTTATAATTGAAGACGTTATTAACTCCAGGATGATTCTGATCTAATGTACCATATGTTTTTTTAGCAAATTCTTTTTTATCATAATTATAAATCGTCTCTACATTCATTAGTGCAATTGGAACTCCACTAGCGTTTGTAAGGATTATTTTATCATCTAATCCTATATTTTTAAGTTCTTCATTAGACACGTCCAGCGTAATTGGAAATGGCCAAACAACATTATTCTCTAGATACATAGTATCCAATACATAATGATAATCATTTTCATTCATGAATCCCTCTAAGGGGCTAAAAAGACCAAAGGAGATGTTCTTAATCACTTTAAGTGTCTCTGGTTTCACTGCAATTTTCTCAAATTCATTAATCTCTCCTTTAATCCTTTCTTTTTCAAATTTTGGTAATTCCTTATTTACTAATGTTCCACCATGTGGTTTTATCATATAATCTCATTATCCATTTAAATTTATTCAAATTTATACAAAAATTTTCAATAATCAATCAATATACCCTAAATCCCTTAACCTTTGTTTGACTTTTTCTTCTTCTTCCTTAGTAAACGCTTGTTTTGTTCGTTCCTCTTCTTCAATTGAAGATATAACTTGCCTAAGAACATAGGTAACATAACTAGATACAGAAGAAAATCCAGTTCCCTTCATTCGTTCCTTTATCTTTTCTACAAGAGGTTTAGGAATTGATACAGTAGTATATTCTACCTTATGATCATCATCAGACATTTTTTCATGTACCAAATTTTTTCTATATGATTTTAGAATTTAATTATATTTAATTAATTATAATTATAAACTTTTCTGATCTGAAAAGATATTTTTAAATACAGAAAATAGGTTTAAAACCGCAATGATTATGCATTCTTTGAACTTAATTTTACGAAAACATCACTTAAACTGGGTTGGATTTCATTAAATTGTATTATTGGGTAATCTTTTAAAAAATCAAATAATTCTTGATAGTATTTTTCATTTAAGACAGAAAAATATATAAATTCACCTGCATCCTCCACATTCTCAGTAAATTCTAATGAGTTGAGACACTTCATTAATTTATCTTTATTATCCCTTACTTGTATTCGGATATTGATTTTTTCTTTCAAAATTCTTTTGAAATTCTCTTGATTATCAACTTTTAAAATTTCGCCTTGTTTTAGAAATGCGATTCTATCACATAATCTTTCAACAATATTCATCTGATGAGAAGTTAAAAATATAGTTTTATTTAACCCTAAAATTATTTCAATCATTTCCCTGACAGAATTAGGATCTAAGCCAACCATAGGCTCATCTAGAAAGAGAATTTTAGGATCAATTAACATAACTCTCGCTAACGCCAATTTAACTTTCATTCCAGTAGAATAATGTTCAACATATTGATCTAACCAGTCTGTCAAATTAACATTTTCAGCTATCTCTTTGATTTTTGATTTGAAATTTTTAATACCATAAAGATTACAGAAGAATTTTAAATTTCTATACCCTGTCATCCTATAGTAAATCATTGTTCCTCCAAGCATTAAACCCACATTATTTTTAATGAACCAAGGGTTTTTCAAGATGTTATGTTCCAAAATTGTAGCATAACCACTAGTAGGCTGAATTAATGTTGTTAAAATTGAAACCATTGTTGTTTTACCTGCTCCATTTGGGCCTAATAATCCAAAAATTTCTCCTTTTTTAACTTTTAAATTAACATTATTTAACGCAATAATGTGTCTATTATTTTTTCCTCTAATTTTATAATGCTTCGATAAATTAAATATCTCAATATCATATTCTGATGAAGAATCATAACTAGTTTCTATCAAAGTATTAACTTTCTTCATTTTAATACCCCGTGATACCATGTTTTTTATATAATTTGTTAAAAAAATAAACAGAAATAACTGGTGTTATTATTGTAAATATGATTACAACTGATATATGGGTTGGAGATAAAAAGGTAATAGCAAGATTATAATCAATACCAATAAACCATACTAAGCGTAATAGATCAAAATAATAATATAATGGATTTAATTTAATGAAAAACTGAAAAAATTCAGGAAATATAGCCAATGGATAAGTTGAACAACTTAACCAGAATAGTATATTTGTTATCATTATTGAAAGTGTTGTATAACCTTCTTTAGATATTACAATACTTCCGATTAATAATCCAATACCCCCAAAAGTTAATGACATTGAAAAAAAGATTATAAAAATTAATAATATATTTACTAACGATACTGGATATAAAACAAGGGCAATTATAAAAAATAAAGCAAATGGGATACATAACATTAATATTGCTGAAATCATCATTCCTAATAGAAGATTAAAACGATTTAAAGGGGCAACTATCATCGCTTGAAATGTTTGCCAATATTTTTCTCTCGTTAGTGAAGTTCTAAAATGTGAAATAATTTGCCTTATTAATTGAAATTCAAAAGCCATTAATATGAAAAGAAGATAATTGTCAGTTGTCCAATATCCTAATTGATATGACTCGTTAAAAGAAAAAAAAGCACCAAATATTATTCCTACAATTAAAACAGTTAATAGTGGATTAAAAAAATGAGTAAAAAACGCTAATTTAAATCGTAATTCTATAAATATCTCTCTCTCAGTTATAGCAAATATCTGTCTAATATTTCTTTTAATTGATTTTTTTGATAACATTTTTGTATTCTTAAAAACTTAATATATGTCGTATTTTAGCAATGAATAAGTTAATCTCAATTTATATTTTTAAAAAAAATTCATCCTTTTTTATTGTTTCTTTTTATTTAAGTAGAAAATTTTTGATTACTTAAATTAATTAATGAGATTTATTTCTTAAAATTAAATTTATTGGCTCCCAAATGATTTTGACAAATTTTTAATTACCGTGATTTTGATAATAAAAAATTCTGAAAAAGAAGGTTTTAGAAATAAGGATAATTTTTAGTATTAAAGAAATTAATTATAAAACCTCTTATATAAATTTATCTTACATAAATTTAAAATACACCCCCCAATAACACAATAATTTGGATATTATAGAGCTTAATCTTTATTATGAAAAAAATTATAACATGTATAGGTATACGCCCAGATATTATCCGACTATCTCAAATCATTAAAAAATTGGATAGATTTTTTGAAAATATCATTGTCGATAGTGGTCAACACTATGATTATAATTTAAATAAGATTTTTTATGAACAATTAAGTGTTCGTCCACCAAATTATAATCTTAATGTAAAAAGTGGAAGCCATGCTTATCAAGTTGCTCAATTAATGATGGAATTCGAAAAAACTCTTTTAAAAGAAAAACCAGACTTCGTACTAGTTCTTGGAGATAATAACAGTAGTTTGGGTTTTGCTCTTGCTACATCCAAATTAAATGTCCCATTAGTCCATATTGAAGCGGGAATGAGGAGTAAGAATTGGTTAATGCCAGAAGAGAAGAATCGAATTATTATTGACCATTTAGCTGATATGAATATTTGTTATTTGCCAGAACATAAAGCAAATCTAAAAAGGGAAGGACTTAATCCCCGTAGAAGTTGGATTGTGGGTAATCCAATTATTGATGTCGTTCATGCAGTAAAAACTGATTTCAAACAAGAAAAGCCCTTTTATTTAGTAACCTGTCATCGAGCAGAAAACACAGAAAACATAGAGAATTTAAAGATAATCTTAGAATTTCTTGGTGAACTGTATAAACGGAAAAAAATTGAAATAAAATATATTTTAATGCCGAAAACCAAACAGATGATGCAAAAATATAATTTAAGTTTTTCGGAGGGTATAAACCCAATTCCCCCACAAGGATTTTTGGAATTTTTGGGAATGGAAAAGGAAGCAGAGTTAGTGATCTCTGATAGTGGAACGGTTGTTGAAGAATGTGCGATATTATGCAAACCTTGTTTAACAATTCGTGAAAGTACTGAAAGAATTGATTTGATAGAACTCGGTGTGAATACACTTACAGGAATGGATATAGATCAAATGCTAAGTTCAGTTGAGTTGGCACTTTCAAGACAGATTCAACCTATAACTCATTATGGCAAAAATGTGGCTGATAAAATTTGTAATATTTTAATTGGAAACTCATTAAAATTTCACAAACACTTTGATAGATAGGACTTAAGAATTTAAAACTTAAGAATTTAAAAGGGCAGGCATGAATATTAAATCTCACGTTAACAAAATCTCAATTTTATAGGCTAAAAAGACTATTTTTAACGTAATTTTTTAATTCAATTAGAGCTGTTTTAATATTTTTCCTTCCATACAAATTCTCGAGTTCTTTATATATTGTGGTTAATGTACGATCCAACTTGTTATCCTCTTCATAAATCCGATTAATTTTGAGGTTTTTCTCAAAGACTTCATTAAAAATGTTCATTAAATTAAATTTTGTCACCGTATTATTAGGTAAAAAATGATGGACATGAGAGATTTTAATTAATTTCTCAAAACTATTTGTTTCAATAATTTTTTCACATAGCTGAGCAAACTGAAGAGTTGTTACTCCGTTCCAAAGATGATGATCAAAACCATTAATAGTGCCCCCATTAGGCTGATTTAGGAACCATTCAAGTAAAAAAGTAACTTCCTTTTTAAACTCAGGGCCTATAATTGAAGATCTAATAATCAATGTAGTATTATCAAATACCTCTCCTAAACTTTTTGACTTTCCATAGACATCTAATGGATCATGAGCATCATTTTCAGTATATCCTCCACTTTTTCCTGAATAAACACAATCAGTACCTATTTGGATTACTTTAATATGGTGTTTATTTGCATACTTTGCCAATTCCCATGGGAAGTCAGCATTTATTTTAATAGCACGAATAACACCTTCTGGATCATCGTCTTTAGAGAATGGTTTTGTAATTCCAATGCAATTAATAATATATTCAATAGATAAATCATGAAATTTTTTATTTTCTAATTGAGATATATCATAAGCATCAAAAATGAATATGTTTTTGTTTAAATATTTCGAATTCCTCACAGTTCCATATACATTAAAACTTTTGTTTTTTGAAAGATAATCAAAAACCATGGCGCCAAGCATTCCACTAACTCCAAGAACAAGTATATTAGTTATTTATCTCACCTCTTCTTAACGATTTTCAACTTCCCAAATTTTTTCACCCCAATAATCTGCAGGGTACCTATAATCATCTCCTTTACTCTCTTCCAAAGAACTAGTTGAAAAGAAAACTATTCTTGTATCTTCTTCTAATGGTCTAAATCCATTAGCATATTTCGGTGGTATAAAGAGGATCTGAGGATTCTTATCAGAAATAACATATCGGTGAACTTCTTGGTGTTTTGAGGGAGATTTTATATTATCTAATTTTACAGCAGCTATTATAGCTGAACCCTTAGCAACATATACATACTTGGCTTCATTAAGATGACCATGAAAAGCTCGAATTGTAGATGTAGAGAAATTCTTAACTTGATAAAACCTTTTAACACCAAAAAAATTAAAATCATTTGCAAACGAAACTGTACCCCGATCATCGATAGCAATTCCCCCTGGAATTAAAAGAATTTCTCTTTTTCCAATTGTTTCTGCGATCTTAACTCTTTCAGCTAATTTTAAATTTGAATATATACCTTTATGCATTTCGAAAACTGTTGGAGATTTCATAATTTCAATTACAGCATCTTCAATATTATATTTAAATTCATACCCAGAATTAACTAATTTTGAACTATCAACCATATAACTTCGTTTATCTACTATATTTTTATCAATTTCTACTTCGCATTTAGTAATATCTTTTACAATTTCTCCCAATTTTAAAAGGCTTAAATTTTCCCCTTTTACGTTAAAAATACCTTTTAAATCATTTTTAATCACATGAACAATTGTTCTTGAGATATCTTTAACATGAACAAAAGGGCGTTCTTGTTGACCTCCAAATATTGTAATTTTTTTAAATTTTACAGCTCTCCCTGCAAATGCATTTACAACTAAATCATATCGCATTCTTGGACTTAATCCATAAGCAGTTCCTAAACGTAAAATACAATAATTATCTTTGCATACTTCTCTAATAATACGTTCTTGAGTATATTTAGTTTGCCCATAAAAATCAATAGGAAATCCCTCATCTTCTTCTTTTACAACTACATTAGGTTCACTTCCATATATACTGCATGTGCTAATATGAATAATTTTTTTATTATATTTTTTACAAATTTCAGCAATATTTCTAGTTCCAATGCAATTTATTTCAATAGCAAGATTTGTATCGATTAAACAAGCTGGATCACCTACTATTGCTGCTAAATTAACGATTATATCAAACTTTTGGATAATCTTTTGAATTTCATCCTTATTTCTTATATCTACTTGGATAAATGGATTAACGGGTGTAAGATCCTTATATAAATGGTTGTCTAAAATTTCTACTTCCATACTTTCTTTTTTGACAAAATCATATAACACACTACCAATATATCCTAATCCACCTAAAATAAGTATATTTGAAGTCATTTTTCCTATTACCATATTTTGTTTGAAATATGATCCCTTATGTAATGAAGATAAGTTGTTAATTTAAATTAAAAGATTATTAATAAAAAAGTGATATTTAAATAAGAACTCTTCCAATCTTAAAACAAATTACTAAATTTTCCTAAAGATAAACTTAAGCGTTTCGAATTTTATGGTTTTATATTACTGATTTTTTATTATATAATTTATTCAAGATCTTTCCCGGAATAAAGCTTTTTATGAATAAAATCAAAATAATAGAAAATACAGAATGATTAATCGTTGCCCAATTATAAAATCTACTACTTTTAAGCTGCATTCTGTAATATAGTCTCTCTAAAACACTTTTAGGCATGATTGTTTTCACAAAATAAAGTAGAACTATAGAAAAAAGCTTCTTGAGTTTTTGCGAGAGTTTTAATTTATACCTAAAATAGTGGGTCATAGCTTGATATATAGCAGTATATAGTAATTCATCAAAAGTTAATTTTTCCAGAAATGATAAATAAAGCTTCTCTCTTTCAGAGGAGTGCATTCCAATAAGAGTCTTTATGCCTTGTTCTGGATGAGATCTTGATTTTATTAACTTATCCGGAATATGCTTAAATTTAAATTTTTCCGATATCCTAAACCACATATCTTTATCCTGAACAGTTCTTAACTCTTCATTAAAAAGTCCTACTTCATCAAAACATAATTTAGGTATAAGTGGAGTACATCCATGGATTGGACCTCCAGTTATTAACGCATAACGAAATTTATCTGTATCCGTATCTTTTATTCTATACTCTCCAATGATATTTGATTTACTATCAATTACGTCAAAATCACAATGAACAATAATGTTTTTGTCCGGTTCATTTCTTAGAAATTCAATCTGCTTTTCAATTTTCTCTGGATAATATACATCATCATGACTTAACCATGAAACGTATTCTCCTGTCATCATACGAATTCCTAGATTTAATGCTGTTGAGACACCTCCATTCTCCTTAGAAAAATAGCGAATTTTATTACCGTAGGATTTAGCGATCTGGGCAGTTTTTCCATTATCATTTGAACCATCATTTACTACGATAACTTCTATATTTTCATATGTTTGATTAAGTGCGCTGTCTATAGCTTCGTGCATATAATTGGATCCATTATATACAGGAATAATTATTGATACTTTTGGTTTAAACATTTCCTCATTCAAATATTAAAAATGTAAATATTCTTTTAAAAATCATTTATAGTTAACTATTTTATAACACTCTCTAAAATGAATGATTCCTTAAAAATAACTGTCTTAATGTTGTAAAAAGATTAGTAAAATTATATAAATTTAATTACACATTCATATACAATATATATCTGTAATGTATTTTCTATAAATTTATTTTTTTTAGTATTTGATAGGTATTCTTAAACGAAGATATTTATTATCTTGTAATAGAATTAAGAAAAATGTTACTAATCATTATTATAACTCAAACATTTTTAAGAAAATGTTTTATTTGTATGAAATTTTAAAATTTTAGCATTAATTAATATTATATTATGGATTAAAAATAAAAGGAAGATTTATTTTAAAGCAAAACTATGAAGGTAATTATTTTAGCTGGAGGATGGGGTACTAGACTTGGACATTTAGCAGAATTGATCCCTAAACCAATGATAAAAATTGGAGATAAGCCGATTTTATGGCATATAATGAAAATTTATTCTTATTATGGATTTAATGACTTTATCATCTGTCTAGGTGTTAAAGGAGATATTATCAAAGATTATTTCTATCATTATGAAATGAAAAACAATGATTTCACTATAGATTTATCTACTAAAAACATCAAATATTATGCTAATCAAGATGAAACAGATTGGAAAGTGACTTTAGTTGATACAGGATTAAATACGTTAAAAGGAGGAAGAATAAAAAGAGTTGAGAAATATTTGGATCCGGGTATAAATTTTCTTACATATGGAGATGGAGTTGCTGATATAAATCTCAATAAACTTCTAGAATATCATAAATCTCATAATAAAATGATAACACTAACAGGAGTTAATGCTCCTTCTCGTTTTGGAGAAGTTATTGAAAAAAAGGGGCAAGTTATTTCTTTTAAAGAAAAACCCCAAACTTCTGTGGGGTTAATAAATGGGGGATTTATGGTATTTAATGATTCTTTCTTAGATGAGTTAACAACTGATGAAAATTGTGATTTTGAAAGGGGTCCTCTTGAGAATTTAACTGAGCGAGGTGAAGTTATGGTTTATATACATGATGGAAACTGGGAATGTATGGATCATGAAAGAGATGTAATACACTTAAATAAATTATGGAATAAAAACAATGCATTCTGGAAGTTATGGGAATAAATAAGTTATTTGGAAATTTTTTCCAAGAAAAAAAAATTTTAATAACAGGCCATACAGGATTTATCGGGTCTTGGTTATCAATTTTACTTAATGAGTTAGGTGCAAATTTAATTGGATATGCTCTTCCTGCTCGAACTCAAAAGGATAATTTTGTTGTTGCTAATCTTGAAAAAAAAATGGTTAATATTATAGGAGATATAAGAAATTTAGAGGAATTAAATAAAGTTTTTAAAAAATATAAACCAGAGATAGTTTTTCATCTTGCAGCTCAACCTCTAGTTAGAAGATCATACATGAATCCTAAAGAAACGTATGATACTAACATTGGAGGAACTGTTAACGTTTTTGAATCTTTTAGGAATACTACCTCTTGTAAATTAATGATAAATTGCACAACTGATAAAGTGTATGAGAACCAAGAACTAAGTAGAGGTTATAATGAAAACGATCGTTTAGGAGGTTATGATCCATATAGTTCAAGTAAAGCATGTTCCGAATTAATCACAAGTTCTTATCGCAATTCTTTTTTTAATTCTAAAACTATTTCAGAGCATAAATTAGTTAGTTCTGTAAGATGCGGAAATGTTATAGGAGGTGGAGATTGGCAAGAAGATCGAATTATACCGGATTCTATAAGAGCAATTAAAAATAATCAAGAAATTTTTATTAGAAATCCGAGTTATGTGCGACCTTGGCAATATGTTTTAGAACCTATTCGTGGATTTTTAATTTTAACTATAAAAATGTGGCAGGAAGATAAAGAGTATATTGGTGCTTGGAATTTTGGCCCCTATGAACATAATTTTTTTTCAGTTAAAGATCTAGTTGAAAAAGTTATAAAATATTATGGAAAAGGCAAATACTACACGCAATCACCTACAGAAATGAATAATTTTCATGAAACCACACTTTTACTACTTGATAATTCTAAAGCTTATAAATATTTAGGATGGAAGCCTGAAATAAGTATAGATGAGACGGTTAAATATTTATGTGATTGGTATAAGGAGGAATCTATAGATTATGATTTTGATGTTGAGCTTATAAACGATTATTTTAAAAAAATTAATAAGAATAAAGATTAATATGAAATTCCTTGAAACTAAGTTGAAAGATTTGTATATTATTAAGCCTGAACCTTTTGAAGATAATCGTGGAAAATTTTATCGAGTTTTCTGTAAGGATGAACTTATTGAAATTAATCATAATAAAGAAATAGTTAATATAAACATATCAATAACAAAGGAAAAAGGTGCTATAAGGGGTATGCATTTTCAATATCCTCCGAAATCAGAAATAAAAATAGTGACATGTATTGCTGGATCAGTTTTTGATGTAGCAATTGACTTAAGAAAGAATTCTTCAACATTTTTACAATGGCTAGGTGAAATATTATCTGCTGATAATATGAAATTATTATATATTCCTGAAGGGTTTGCACATGGTTTTCAAGTACTAGAAGAAAATTCTAAGATAATTTATTTTGTTTCTGAGTTTTATAGTCCCGAACACGAAGGTGGTATTAGATATAATGATCCAAAGGTTAATATTGAATGGCCTTTAGAAGTAAAAACAATTTCTGACAAAGATAGAAATTTACCATTATTAGACGTAAATTTTAAGGGTATATAAATAATTATAGGAAAAGAGGGATTAATTTATGAAAATCTTAGTAACTGGTTCTTCTGGTTTTATTGGTAATTATGTTATTGAAGAATTACTGAAACTAAAAAAATATAAAATAATTGCTACAGATATAAAACATGAAATATTAAGCGATTCTAGATCTATTAAAGAGATTCATTTTATTTCCTGTGATTTAAATCAACCTAGAGAAAATTTTTTTACTTTTTTTGAAGAACCTGATTTATTGATTCATTTAGCTTGGGAAGGTCTCCCAAATTATGAAAAATTATTTCATTTCGAAAAAAATCTTCCAAAAAATTACTTTTTTTTAAAAAATATGATTACTAATGGGCTGAAGAATTTAAGTGTAATTGGAACATGCTTTGAATATGGTCTTAAAGAAGGTTGTTTATCAGAAGAAATAGAAACAAATCCAATTATACCTTATCCTATAGCAAAAGACGTTTTAAGAAGATATATTGAACAATTGAATAAAGAATATGATTTCAACTTTAAATGGATAAGACTTTTTTATTTATATGGTAAAGGACAAAATCCTAAATCACTTCTTTCTCAATTAGATATTGCTTTAGATAACAATGAGAAAATATTTAATATGTCTGGTGGGGAACAATTAAGAGATTATCTACCTGTAGAAAAAGTGGCAGAATACATTGTAAAAATTTCGTTACAAAATAAAATAAATGGAATTATTAACTGTTGTAGTGGGAAGCCTATCTCAGTACGATCATTAGTTGAAAAACATTTAAAAGAAAAAAATAAAACCATTCATTTAAATTTGGGCTATTATCCATATCCAGATTATGTTCCAATGGCTTTTTGGGGAGATAATACAAAATTGAAAAAAATATTAAGAGAATATAAATAAACTTTTTTTGATTATTCTCTTTTAACTTCGATGAAATTACGGAATCTTATAAGTTTTTTATCAAAATTATCAATATTAATTAAACTAAAATAAATTAAACATCTCAGTAAAAAGCTTAATTATTTAAGTAAGATTTTAGATAAATAATAAATTTGCAGTAATAGAGATAATAATAGAGTTTTGAGATAAAACATAAAAACTCAATAATAAAAAAAAAGTACTTAGAGTATTCATATGAAATTATTAGTGGTACTTGTAAATTATGGAACAAAACAACTGAAATATCTGGAAAAGATGATTAATGAATTTCAATCAATGAAATTTGAAGTAGATATTGTTATACATTCAAATATTGCCTTAGATTATGAAAATGTTGAAGTGAAAGTAATAAAGTTAGATAATTATGAACACTTACCATTTACTACAAGAAAGACAATCTATGAAAGAAGATATGATTATGATTTATATATTTACTCCGAAAATGATCATCTTATTACTCAGAAAAACATAGAATCCTTTTTGAAAGTCACAGAGATTCTTCCAAAAAATTATATTGCTGGTTTTTTTCAATTTGAAAAGCACGATGGGAAAGCATTTTATCCTGCCTATCATAAAAATTTTAGATGGGATATTGAAAATGCATTTAAGATTGGTGATTATATATTTGCTCAATTTACTAATGTTCATCAAGCAAGTTTCATACTGACAAGAAAACAGCTAAATAGAGTAATAAACAATTTTGATTTTTTGAATGAAACTTTTAAAACAAAATACTCACTTAAATACAGATTAGGCGAATCTTTTTGGCATAGATTTAGAAAATTCTATAGAAAGTATTTAAATCGATATTATCATTTTTCACGTAAAAATTTTATTCTTTCATTATTCAATAGATTTATTGAAAATAACGATTTTTTAAATAATATTTTAAATTTAAATTATTCAATAAAATGTAGAGCTGGAACTGATATCTACATGTATGCGGGTCTCAAAAAAGTTATTCCAATTTCTCATTTTGATGATTTTTTAATTCATCATATGCCTAATAATTACAAAGGACGTCTAGGTAAATCTAATAATTATATGAGAAAAGAAATTGAAAAGATTATAAAAAAGTTAGGAAGATAGTGAAAAAAATAATTTTAAACTTAATTCTCAAAAAAAGTTATTATAATGAGTTTATTGAAGATTCTTTACACAAAATAAATGAAAAGCGAATTGTGGAAGACTGACAACAAATAAATTCGTAAATGTTGATATATGTTGCCATAATTGCAAAGGTTTTAACTTAATGTTTCCAAGGTCACCTCTAATGAATTTTAATCCATTAAACCCATACACTCTAAAATTTAATTTCTTGAAGATTTTCAATTTCCATCCAGATTTATGCATCTGGAGAATATTATTATGATATTCATCTTGACGTATATATCCATTAGGAGTCGAAACAATTATTTTTCTTTTAGCAATTTTTTCCATTTTATTTATTATATTTATTCCTTCAGACTTTTTTAAGTGTTCAATAACGTCTAATAACATTACACAATCAAAGGATTTAGGGGGAAATTTCTTTTCTATATGTTTAATATCCAGAATGACGTAGCTATCATGAATCTTTTTTTTTCTACTTATTTCAATATATTTTTCAAATATATCTACACCAACAGTATATTTATTATTTGTATTTATTTTTTCTAATCTTGAACTAGGACCACACCCTAAATCAAGAATACTATCACAATCTCGAATATTTTCTTCAATTAATTTCGTTAAATCTACATTTAGTTTTCTTGAAGCTAATTTAACTCTATTATAAAAATTCTGAGTTAAGTTCTTTATTTTTACCATTTTATGAGTATTAAAATATTTTTTATATTTGATTCAAATTCATATATGGCGAGAATTAATATCATTATATACTTTTCCAAGTAATAGCGGTTTATCTTTTAAAATAAAAAAGAGACTATCCTTAACACCTTTCACAAAATATATTTTTTCTTTTGGGTATCTACTTAGTTCTCTCAAAAAAGTAACTACAAAAAAACGAATTAAAAACAAAATAAATTTTAAATTATTAAGATGTTTTCTTTTAAAAATCAAATTACTTCTTGTTTTATGATATAAACGAAATCCCGTTATTTCTTTAGTATCTCCTCCAATTTTGTGAAATACTCGACTTTTAGTTGGGACATATATAATTTTGTATCCCGCTTTTAAAGCTCTATAGCAAAAGTCTTTTTCTTCAGTAAAAAAAATAAAACGAGGATCGATTAATCCAATAGTTTTAAGTAAATCTATTTTAAATAAATATGCCGCTCCTGAGACAAAGTCATGTATTTCAATAGGATTTTTAACATTTTGAAGTTTCTTTGACTGATTCATATTTGGATTATCATAGAGACATATTCGTGGACTAAGTATTCCTATTTCATTGCTAGTTTCGGAAATTTTAATTAATTCAATAAGAAAACCTTTCTCAACAGCAGTATCATTATTTAACAAAAATATATAATCTGTTTTTATATTTTTAATGATATAATTTAGGGCAATATAAACCCCACGACCATATTTATAATCTTTTTCATTTATAATTAGTTGAATTTTTTTATTTGACGGGTAATTGAATAGAAAATTTAGATTTTGACTGAAATTTTGTTTATTAATATTATATTTTGTACATTCCAAAATAGCTATTGGTTTGTTGGATGGATCATATTGAACATATTTAGATTGTATTTTAATTTCTCCATTGCAATATTGCTTAATTTTTTGAATAGAACCATCAGTTGAGGCATTATCCATAACTATTACATCATAATTAGGATAATTTATCTGATATAAAGATTCTAAACACTCAATTGTATATTTCCAACCATTCCTATTCAATATTAATATAGTAACGTGTGGTAAATCCAAATTTACTTCTTCCATTTATTAATCTACTAAAAATCTAAAATTAATAAAAAGTTAATCTTTTTAAATAAATTAAAACGGGTATTTCCTAAATTTGATTATTTAAGACTTCTAATCTTTTAGTAAAATCTTTTGAGATAAATTTTTTAGTATTTCAAATTTTCATTAAGGAATAATTAGTTTTTGAGTTTGAATTTTTAATAGAGACAAAAAATTCAATTTTATTTTGAAATTATTCGTTTAATTATATTTTATTTTTAATTGGGTTATAATCGACGATTAAAAGTCTTTATTTTTAATGAATTTAACATAGATATCACCACACAAAAATTCATTCTTGTAAGAATTTAATTTATGATATAATTCTTCAGCTGTAACCCATTTTTGGAATAGAAATTTCATTTCTGAGCCATGTAAAACGCAATTAAACAATACTTTTCCAATGGTTGAAAGGTGTTTACAAATTTTCTCCACGATGTCTATTAATTCTATTGTGAATTCAAAGGAAATGAAAGGAATTGGTTGAGTTAATCCTTTTAAAACCGACTCTTCAAAACCCTCTACATCAATTTTACAAAATTTTGGTACACCAAACAAACTTATTAATGAATCTAGAGTAATTATAGAAACAGGTTGGATTTTTATTTCACTTTGTTCAAATCTCCTAGCATATCTGCTTTCATTCATCCATCGCGTAGATAATGTTGAAATCGTAGTATAATTTTTACATAGATACATTTTTGCATTTCCAATTTTTTCTCCCGCTGCCTTTCCAATAATTTTAACTCTATTATCCTTACCAAAATTAATTTGGAGTTTTTTCACACATTCTAGTTGAGGTTCAACAGCTATTACTCTAGCACCTAATCTTAAAAACAATTCTGTAAATTCTCCTTCCCAAGCACCAATATCATAGCATAAATATCCCTCTTTTATAAATTTAGAAAAGAATTCTAACTTCTTATTAGGAATTGGTAAAGTATATCTAAAAAATTTGAGCAAAAACCTATTGACTATAGGATAGAGATTAATCATCTTAAGCAATCTGCGTATTTTATCCTTTATCAGTGAACCTTTTAATTTCCTATTAAACTGTCTATAAATAATGCCAATTTGATACTTCATTGATGAATCTTTTTTGCAGTTGCTTTAAAGACATGATAAAAAATGAATGTTTATTTAGAACTCTATCCATTATTTTTAGCTAATAATTAAAAGAGATATTATAGATATCTGTCATCAAATTTTTAACATATTTAAGGTTTATTGGAATAGAATATGAAATTTTATTATTTCTGAAATTTAAAAAAAAATAAAATATTGTAACTAAATAATCAGAATAAATAGTCTCCATTTTCACATGGATATAATAAATCAGATTATATCAATTGTCAAAATTTTTTTAGATTTTACAAATTCAATTAATTTCATTATAATTATGGTTCTATTGATTTTTTTTTATCATATTTTATTGATTTTTATCAGAGACATGAAATATGTTAAACCCTTCAAAAAATATAAAGATCCTGAAAATATAACAATTAATGAATTAAAAGAAATTCCATTGGTAAATTTCATAATGCCTGCTTGGAATGAGGGAGAAATTTTTAGAAATGCCTTATTGTCAATAACTAAATTAAAATATCCTAAAATTAAAGTAATTGTTAATGCGGGAGGGAGTGAAGAAACAATTAAGATTGCAGATTCTTTTAAACAATATGATAATTTTAAAATAATATATCAAAAAAAAGGAGAGGGTAAGTTAAAGGCTATAAATGATTGTTTACCTTATGTTACTGAAGGAATTTTGTATTTTGTTGATGCAGATATATACATTACAGATGAAATTCTCATTAGATTACTACATCCTTTGTTAAATTTAAATGAAAAAGTTGTAATGTCTGGTCATAGACCATTAAAACATCAAGAAGATAAGCATTTTGTAAGATATTTACAAATGAACCATAATTTTAGTTTTAGGAGACTATATAAAAGATATTATACTGGAGGAATATCGGGGACTAATGCTTGCATGAAATATGAAGTTATTAAAGCAATAGGAAAATTTAGTGAAAAGAAGTTATATGCTACAGATATTTCAAGAGGTTATGATGTTCTTGAAAAAGGATATAAAATATATACTTTAAGTGATTATCGTAGTTTAATATATTCTGATGTTGCAGACAATTTAAGGGTATTTGTCAAGCAGAGAATAAGATGGATTGAAAATAGTCTAATATATTTCTATATATTCAAGAAAAGGAATCTCATTAAATTTTTAGGATTATTTTCAGCCTCTCTCTATTTAATTATCTTTCCAATACTCTCAATATTACATCTTGGATTTTTTTTAATAGGGCTTTATATTCTACTTAGCTTTTATCTGAAAAGACTTAGGAGAATTTTATTTTTTAAGAAAACACGACCCCAATTATTAAAGAAATTAGAATTTATTTTTTATGTTAAAATTTTGTTTTATATTTATGTTGAAGCAATAATTAACGTTTACATTTTAATAGATTTTATCTTTTTTAGAAAGAAATTTAAGGAGAGAAGAAATCTCTTATGAAAATTGAATTTAATACATTTTTTATATAATTATGATTTAAATTTTTATTAGAAATTTTATACCGTCCTTCTCAATAAAAAATACGTTGAACTTCTTTAAAAAGATTAATCAAACGAGGTTTAAAGTGAATTTTCCTCATAGAAATATCATTTAACTTCAATTAATTGTAAGAGCAAAATTATTATAAAATAAAACATTCTTTTAAAAGAGCTAATCTTAAATTAAGAGAATTTATTGGTTTAATTTATGAAAATATATGAAGAAAAGTATCGAAAAAATGTAACATTAATGTATAGTGATCAAGAGATAACTAGATTAAATCAAAGATATCTAACTATTTTGAGAAATATGCCAATAGGAAAAAGAATTCTGGATATTGGATGTGGAAATGGAGAATTTACTCGTCATTTTTTTAAAAAGTACGAAGAAGTTTATGGAATTGATATTTCTGAAACAGCTGTCGAGTTAGCACGAAAGAAGAACATAATAGCTGAACAACTTGATTTGGATAACTGTACTAAACTACCATTTGAGCCAAAATTTTTTGATACTATTGTCTGTACCGAAGTTATTGAGCATTTATTTAATTTTCAGAGTGTTTTTAAATTATTTCATGAAGTTTTAAAAGATGAGGGGATTTTAATCGTTACAGTACCTAATGCAGGGTGGTGGAGATTTAGATTAAATGTACTATTAGGACGTTCATTTTATTTCAGTGGTAAAGTTTCCAAAGAATTATGTGGAAGTTTTAATGAACATATACGATTTATTAATGTCGCAGATATGATGAGAATAATTAAACCTTACTTTTTTATTAAAAAAATGATTCCTCAACTGGAGGGTGGATTTACCGCCATCATTTCAAGAATTTGGAAATCCCTGGCTTTTAGGTTAATTTATTTAATGAAAAAAGAGAAATAATCAAATTTTCATTTGATCTTAATATTTCTATAGATTTCCTCAAATTTTTTTCCTATTATTTTCCAATCATACTTTTTCGCTAAATCCAAATTATAACTACCCATTTTCGTAAGCTCATGTTTCCTATTAATTGCTTCTTCTAATGTTTTTGATAATCCATTTTTGTCGGTGGGATCGTAAAGGAAAGACCCTTTTTCATCTAAAATATCAATGATACAACCTAGACGTGGTGCTATAATAGGTTTTGCAAAAGTCATTGCCAAAATAACTTCCCCTGAAGTAAGAATTCTTCTATAACAGTTTACCACAATATCAGAAGCATTCATATAAAATTGAAGTTCACTATCAGGGACATATTCAAATTTAATTATTATATTATCACTTGTGTTCGCAATATCAAGTATTTCCTTTTCATATTGCTTGTCTTGAGTTTCTCCTACTATAAGTAATTTAATATTTTCACTAATTTTTAAAGATTTAAAACTTCTTATAAGAGTCTCTACTCCCTTATATGGCCTAATGCGCCCAAAATGTAAGAATATGAAATCATTTTCATCTAAGTTTAGGAAATTTCTTGCCTCGGATTTTGAAGCTTTATTTTCATAACAATTAAAATAATTACCATGTGGGATAACGTGAATTTTATTAGGAGAAACACCAAATTCTTTTTGAATCTCTTTCTTGGCTTGAGGACAATGAGAAGTTACAACATCTACTTTATTATAAAAAAATTTTCTCCCTAATTTTTCGATACGGGGATAATAGGACTCATGTCCATATAAGTTATGAACAGTATAAATTATTTTAGTTTTTAATAAATATTTAATCAAATACGTATCAATTATAAATAGAAAGAATTTTAAAGGAAATTTTATTCTTGATTTAGTATTAAATCCAGCAAAAGCAAATATCCAATGAATGTGTAAAAGTTTACATTTTGATAATAGAGTATTACGGAATAAAGGTAAAAAGCGAGGAATTTTTTTAGAATAAAGTATCATAATTCCTAAATTTCGCAGTGCATCATCCAAGCGTACAAAATAATAATCATTAATAACATTATGAAGGACAAACAATACTTTTTTAAATTTTTCCTTTTGTCTCTTTATAAACAAATGTCTTTTACCTTGTTTGTTTTTTTAATACTTCAATGTATTTTCATAATAGTATTAATTAGTCGTAAAAAACCTTTCAGTTCATATGAATAATTATATTTTTCGATAGCATATTTTTTTGCAGATTCCTTTAACTCATTAAACTTTTGAGGGTTATTCTTCCATAATTCATAGACTTTAAGAATTTTATTTTCTATTTCTGATGAATTTAATGTGTTTAGGAAAAATGCAAAATCCTTACCATTTAGAATTTCATTCGATCCTATAGTTCTGGTACTTATAATTACTAATTTCGATGCTAATGCTTCAATAATGGCTCTTCCAAAAGCCTCTCTACGTGATGTAAATAAGAACACATCACTTTTTCTATAATACTTAGGAATCTCATCATAACTGATATATCCATTAAATTTCACTTGTTTAGGGAATTTTTTTTCTAAGATCTCAATTTCAGATTCAAGTGGACCTTTACCACAAAACTCGAATTTAATCTCTATCTTCTTATTCTTATTCAAAACATTCTCTATTGCTTCAATCAAAACATCAATTCCCTTATCCACACTATCAAGATTTCCTATATAAATAAACTTTAAATTCTTATCTTGGTCATTGATGTCATAATCCTTAAGAAATTGATCGAGTTCTATACAATGCCTGATATGATAAACTTTATTGGGTTTATAATATGCTTCTAAAAATTTTTTTCTTCTATAGGATATTGTATGATGGAAAAATCTTTTTTTAAAAATTGTAAACAATATAAAAGAAATTTTTAATCGGAGATTATGAAATGAATGTTTTTTAAAGCTATATAATGGCATTCTATGGCTTATAATAAATCTTGGCCGGAGAGTTAAAAGACGAAAAATGATAAAGACTAAATTTGTTCCAATACCACTAATGTTAGAGATTATAATATCACTATTTCTAATTAAATTTAATAATTTCAAGAACCCGATAGGGTATGGAATTGAAAAATATTTATTATAAATTGAAAAAATTGCTAATTTTAATTGATCTCGCTTTACCCCTACTAATTTATCATCAATTAATTTTTTGGATAATAATTTGGTGCTTTTACCTAGATTTTTATTTGTATCTATTAGACTTATATTAAAATATTTTTTTAGCGAAGATGTTAATTCAAGTATAGATAATTCTCCGCCTCGGCCATAATCTAAACTTAGTGGAGAAAATATAAGAACATTTATCATTTTTTTCTTGCTTGGTTAATTATCTAATTAATTTCTAAGATTTAAAAAATAGTTCCAATTATATGTAATAAAAAAGGATCATATATAATTTATCTTAAACAAGGCATTATTAGGATATTTAATAAAATAACTTTATAGAATTAAATATCCTAAAACCTTTTTCAAAAATAAAGTAATATAAAAAAAAAAATAAATTAATTTATCAAAAATATTGCGAAGCTTTATGATAGTTAAAGAAAAATTATAGAAAATCGAAGAGTTCACTAATCCATGGAAAAAGCTTATCATTTATTAAAGATGTTGTAAATTTTTAATAATTAATTTAAAATTAAATTAAAAATAAAATTAATTTATGATTATGGATGATCTAATACCTATTGAACAACTTTTGGAAGAAAATGTAAGAGTCAGAGAACTTGAGAAACAAGGATACATCATAAAACCAGATAATTTAGATGATTATTTAATGGAATTCAAGGATCGAACTTCTGCTTTACCAAAGAAAAGCTTTTGGAATGGAAAAAGAATTCTTATAACAGGAATTAGTGGTTTTGCAGGAAGTCATTTAGCAGAACAATTAATAGATCTAGGGTGTGAAGTTCATGGAACTATACGACGACATGCTGTTCCAATGCATGAAAATATAGAGCATTTAAGGGGAAACATTATTCTACACGAAGCAGATATAACAAGTGCAGAAAGAATTCTTGGAATTTTTGAACAGATTGAACCGAATGCAGTATTTCATCTTGCTGCTGAATCATTTATCCCAACATCTTTCAGAGAACCTGCACGAGTTAGTCACAATAACATTGAAGGGACTATTAAACTATTTGAAGCAGCACGAAGAATGGATAAGAATTTAGAATGTGTTCATGTTGCTTGTAGTAGTGAACAATATGGATTAGTTGATCCAAATGAAGTTCCAGTTGTGGAGGACTTAAAAACCAATCCATTTCGTCCAAGGAGTATTTATGGGATAACTAAAGTTGCTACAGAACATATAGCTTGGTTGTACCACAATTCCTATGGTGTTCCTAGTATAATAACCCGAGGTTTCAATCACGAAGGTCCAAGAAGAGGTATTCAATTTGTGACTAGTGTAATACATCGACAAATTGTAGAGATTTTAAATAATCAAAAAGATAAAATTATCATAGGAAATCCTAATGCCATTAGAGATTATACCCATGTCAAGGACACAATTAATGCTTACATTTTAGTTAGTGAAAAGAAGAATTATGGTGAACCTTATAATGTGTGCTCTGGAAAAGGAATCACAATAGCAGATTATGTGAAATTAGCAAAAATGATTTATAATATTTCAGCTAAGGTATATATAGATCCAAAAAGATTACGTCCTAGTGAAGTTCCATTATTAATTGGTAGAAATGAGAAGATTGTTAATGAAACGGGATGGTGTCCCGTGAGATCTATTGTTGATATAATTAATGACGGTGTTAAATACTTTCAAAATCACCCAGAACAATTAGGAATTGAAGCCCATTAATTATATCTCAATTTAAAAAACCTATCAATAATACAATTAAATATTTAATTCCTTTTTCTGAATATCGATTAGTTCTAAAATTCCTCTTTCTCCTAACTCTGTAATTTCATTTAATTGTTTTTTAGAGAAAGTTGCACCTTCTGCTGTTCCTTGAATTTCAATAATTTCTGAAAACTCATTCATAACTAGATTAACATCTACATCAACTTTTGAATCTTCACTATAATCTAAATCTAGTAAAACTTGACTATTTTTTATACCTAAAGAGATTGCAGCTACTACTTTATAATCGGGAAACTCATAAATTAATTGTTGGTTATAAAGATAATTCAATGCATCAAAAACTGCGACAAATGCTCCAGTTATAGATGCACATCTCGTTCCTCCATCAGCTTGTATTACATCACAATCAATTTTTATCGTACGTTCTCCAAGTTTTTCATAATTAAAAGCGGCTCTTATACAACGTCCAATCATTCTTTGAATCTCATAAGATCTACCTCTATAGGGTTCTCTTTGATTTCTTATCTGTGTTGCCCTTGGTAACATTGAATATTCTGCAGTGATCCATCCTGTTCCACTATCTACTAAGAAACGCGGAACAGACTCTACAACTGATGCTGTAACTATAACTTTAGTACTTCCCTGAGTAATTAAAACAGATCCCTCAGGATATTTAAGGAAATTCCTCTTTATGGTGGTTTTCCTTATTTCATCAAAATTTCGTCCATCAAATCTTTTTTTCCCTAGCATCAAAAATGAACCAAATTTTCTTTAAATTAATTCTTAGAATGTATTAATTATAGATTGTTATAATCTGTAATTTAAACTCAAAAGAGTATATAATTATATTTTTTGTTATGTAAAAAAGTTTCTCAATCTCGGATTTTTGACAATTTTGCATCATTGGATAAGTTTACATGCATCAATAATTTCCCTCCAAATTGCTTCCACACTTATAGCTTTTAACACTGTAGATTTTCTTTTTATTCCTTCTATTATCTCCTTCTCTCTTTGCGGTTGAAATATATCCTTATTTAATCTTCTTTTAAGGGTTCCAATTTTTTGTGCAATTATTCCTCTTTTACCTAATAGTTCAATAATCTTGTTATCTATTTTATCAATATCTTTTCTAAGTTTCTCGAGTTCTTTTTCAAAATTATCATTTTCTTTCATACAAAAATAACTCCATACATAATTAGAAATAAGTAAAATTTATATCTCGTTTAAAAAAATATTTCTAAATTTAATTCCATTGCGGCAACAGGGAATACTAATTTGAAATTTAATAAAACATCTGGATGTATTTCACCAATTTCTCCCATAACAGATCCATTTAAATATATTTCGCCATATCGACCATCAATGTAGCTTGGATTTTTTCCAGGCTTAACTTCATAATCATGATTATACCCTAGTGTCGTCATTATATAGTCTAATGTAGACTTTACCTCTGTATAATTTGCGTCTTCATGATAAGAGACTGCAGATAAATGTACTTCTCTCTTAGCTCCAGTCTCTTCTTGTTTTGATAATAAAATCACATCTCCAACTTCGAAGATTCTAATAGGCTTCTCTTCAGATCTATTGAAAAGTAATGTATCTATCAATTTTGGAAGTATTTTTGTTCTAGTTGTGTTATATTCTTTCGAGACAGGATTTAAAATTTCTACTTTTTCTTCGGGTTTAGCCTTGTGTTTCATGTAATCAAATTGTTTTTCTGAACTTGCTAAAATGAAATTAAGAACTTCTAAATATCCTGCTCCTATCATAATTTTTCTTATTCTATTAGAAAAATCTTGTTTTGGATGATATTTACCTATCCCTCCTACTTTAATAGTGAGTGGTAATTTAGAGTAACCATAACCAATTGCACATTCCTCGGTAAAATCTATTTGATGCATTATATCTCCCCTATATGCAGGTACCTGAATATCTAAATAATCTTTCTTTTTAGACCTTTCTGCACCCATTCTTACTTTTTTAAAACATTTAATCATTTCAGAAATTGATAAATTTAATCCAATTACATTGTTTATATAGCTAACATTTACCTGCCATTTCTTTGCTTCTAAATTAGGAGTAATTATTTCTTTCCCCCCTTCATAATTCACTTTAACACTCTCAATTTTTGCACCCATGTCAGCTAGAGTAGTAGATAAAATGTTTAATGCCATATTTACTGCTTTAAAATCAGTACCAGTTAAATCTAAAAATAAATTCTTTGTATCATCAGTAACAGTTGTAAGTTCTCCATTTATTATCGGTGGAAAAGATAATACTTCGTTATTATTATCAAAAATAATTGGATAAACCTCCTTTCCTTCTAAAATGTGAGCATATTCAATACCTTTTTCATGAATTAATAAAATTTCCTCCAAATTCATTGGATATCCATCACCATGTAAGGGAACAAAGCTAACTGAATCTGACTTTACCGCTGTATATCTATAAGGAGGAACAATATTATCTAAATCATGAACTCCAATTGCTACTTTTCTTCTATCTCTTCCAATCGCCCAATGTAAATGTTCTTGAATATTCATTAGTGTAGCGACCTCATCTTCATCTAAATCGATATCTCGAATAACTCCACATACTATATATGGTCGTACTTTTTTTACGCTAGGATCTACATTCAAAGTAATAGTACTTGGAGTAATTTCATAAGGTGGAACGCCTAATTCAAGTTCATAATATCCTTTAAGAGCTCTAGCGATACCTTCTGGACTAGAAAAATCGGGTCTATTCGGATTATACTCAACTTTTATCGTTTGTTCTTCTTCATTAATATCTTCTAAATCCAAACCAATCCATTGCACATCATATTCTAATTCTTTTAATTCTAATTTCCTTCCAACCAATCTTTCTAATCTTTCAATTTTTAATTCTATTGTTGGCATTTTTATACCTCATTTAAGATATGATTGTTCTCTTAACCATTTTATTGGATTAATATAGAAATCTCGCATATCCTTACGTCCATAATAAAGCATCGCAATTCTTTCGAGACCTTGACCCCATGCTAATACACGAGTGGGTTCTTTAATTCCCCAAGGATAGGTGACTTCTGGTCTAAATATTCCAGATCCTCCCATTTCTAGCCATTCTCCTAATTTATCATAATACACAGCAACTTCCATGCTCGGTTCTGTATAAGGAAAGAATCCTGGTTTTGTGATTATTTTTTCGAAACCCATTTTTTTGTAAAATTCTACTAATAGACCAATTAAATCACATAAAGTTGCATTGTCATCAATAACAATACCTTCCACTTGAGTGAATTCTGCTAAATGGGATTTATCAACTCGCTCATTTCTAAATACCCTATCAACACAAAATACTTTTACTGGTACTTTTTCATTGTTTCTATAAAATTGAGCCAACCTTCTCATCGTTGTTGCAGTTGTATGAGGCCTTAATAGAGTCTTCTTAGCAATATTTTCATCCCAATCATAACCCCATCCAATAGATCCAGAATCTCCCCCATTTTCATGTGCTGCTTTAACAGCTAGTACCCTATCTCTTTCTGGTAATCGAGCGACTTTTGGATTAGTCAAATAAAATGTGTCTTGTAATTCTCTAGCAGGATGGTCTTGTGGTTGAAATAATGCATCGAAATTATAAAAAGCACTTTCAATAATCGGACCTCTTATTTCTGTAAATCCCATTGATAAAAAGATTTCTCTTATTTCATTAATTAAATTAATCAATGGATGAATTTTTCCTCCCTTTAATATTGGTCCTGGTTTAGTAACATCAAAAGACTTTAAATCGTATTTTTTCCATGTTCCTGAACTTAACATCTCAGATGTAATTTTGCTAACTTGTCTCACTTCTTCAATCTCTGAAATTGAGATTTTTTTGCCCACTTCTGATAAATATATTGAACGTTTAGTTTTACGAATTTTATCTATTAATTTCCTTTTATTTAAAATATCTAATAATTTTAAGTCATTCTTAGTTAAAGCAGAATGATCAATAGCACGATCTTTTTCAAATTTCTCTAAAAATTTTTCGAGCTCAGTTTGAGGCAACTCCTCAGCAATAAGAAATATTTTATTTACTCCTGAAGCATTACTTTGAGCAACCCAACGGTTTTTCTTTAAATTTGAAAGCCCTATATAAAATAAATTCTTTTCAAAATTGGATCTTTTTAACAAATCATCCAAACTTATTTCTTTAATATCATTTTTTAATAATATATTTATTAATTGACGTTCGGGAAGTCCATTTTTTAAATAACTCATACCTTCATCGTTTAAAGAAATTTTGAATATCTCTTCCTCTCTAAAACCCCCTAAATTATGTTCAATTAAGTCATTAACAGCTGACATAAGCACAATATAATCAATATCTAATTCTTTTGCTAGATCTATTGCATTCACTTCAGACTGCTTCTTTTTTAAAACTTTTAGAATTTCAATTACTTGTTTTTTAAGTTTTATAACCATTTATACTAGCCAATAATTTATTTTCTTCGTTATATTTTTTAAAATCTCTAAGTTATTTAAATGTTTCGTGAATTAAATCGTTTAAAATTGCTGGATCATGAATTAGAACGATTATTCTATATCTTAATCAAATATATTTAGGTTATTATAACAAATAAAACTAATTCAATCCTCAGCCAAGAGAATAACTTATGTTATAATGTTTTATTCCCTTGGCAAAATAAAAAACTCAAAGAAAAATGAATCTTGATAAAATAATTCTTTAAAATGAGTCCTAACGTTATTAAGAATCATTTATTTTACCTGAAGAGTTCATTTTTAATATAATTTAATAAGACTTAATTCTCTAAAAAACTTTACTATTAAAGTGCTTCTCGAATAGAAGTAGAGCTAATTTTATTTTGTCTTTTATCCTTTATAAGTGGAATGACAATTAAAATAAGGGGTTTCAATCCTATTTTCTCTCGATTTTCATTTAATTTCAAGGCATTTTCATAGGTCTCCTGACTTACCACTAATCCTTCATATTCAGGATCTTGAGCGTATTTATCCATATCCGACCAATCTTTTATTTCAACAATGTTAATGCGTTTTAAATCGGCTAAGGAGCTAAGAAAATTTTTCAAATTCTCTTCTCTAGTTTTATAATCCTCTAACTTTAAGGGATATTGTTTACTTTTCAGTAAATCTTGAGAGGTTAGTCCTATCTCTACAAATTCAGAAATAGATAAAGCTGTTCTCAATAAAAATTTATGTCCTTCATGAAGATGATCAAAAGTACCCCCTAATCCAATTTTTTTGAGAATTTGAAAAACACCTACCTTGCAAAAATTAATATTAATCTAATTTAACCTTTGACTTTTACACTTTCTTTCTTACTTTCCTGTTCCTTATTCTTTTCGGTAGGACTTTTCAATCTTACAGAGTATATTTGCTTTATCTCCATTAAGTCCTCACACTTTTCGCACTTATCTTTCCTCTTAAAGACAAAATCTCCTTTTTCATAATTTCTAACCTTTGTAAGTCCACATAATTTACAGATTAGAATTGTTAGAGTTTGTCTTATGGGTTCAGCAGGACTTTTTTGGAATTGAATTAATGTAGCCCCAAAACAAATTAATATAAAACCAATTGACCAACTTGAGATTTGATCGGGTCCAAAATCAAGATAAATGAATAGAACTCCAACAACTATTAATATAATAAACAAAATGTTTTTTAAAATGCTTTTAAAAGTTATTCTTTTTTTTAATATTTCCTCATCGTCTTCTTCTTCAATCATAGGGATTGTCCAAATATCTTCTTTCCTATGCTTTATAATAGAAAAGAATAAATAAATTTTTTTATTATTAAAATTTAGTAGAGTAAAATTTTAACACATAACCTAATTTAAAAAAGAGATGAAGATAATTTATCAAGCAGCCCAGAGCACAGATCCCGTTTCTCTTATTATATCATTATTGTGGTTATTGCTAATATTTGTTTCAATGTTTTATGGACAAAAAATACAAGCATGGAAAGCTTCTAAAGAAATTCAAACAGCTTTAGAAAAATTAAAAAAGTGGAATGATGAATGTAAAGAAATTTTAGTCAGCAACTTTAAAGAATTTGCTGATAAAAAGAAAACTCAGAAGGATTTACTTATTCAACTTGAAGATTTCATTACATTCATGACAATTACTCCTGTCTCTCTTGATCCTTATGGAATTATTCCCAAATTTGACCATATTCTTGATGTAAGAGAAAATAGATTTAAAGAAGAAGTAGAAATATTAGCTCCAAATGCGGATAGTGTTCAAAGATCTAATTTGGAAATTTTAGTAGAAGCAACAATGGCAATAGATTTCATTTACAGATTAATAAGACACTACCTTATATTAGGAAAAAAATCAAAATCAATGATATTATTGCTACAAATTTCATATCAATTAGGGCTAATTATGAGTATGGCTAAAGCTTATTATCATGCTGCTAAAGCTTTTTCAGAGGGTAGTCCTATTGGAGATGGATTAGGACCCTTAGTTGCAGCAAGTTTTATAAGATCTGTATCAAATGGAGACATTTTTGCTAATGAAATCGCAAAAGACACAATAGTACAAGAAGTTGAGTTTGAAGATCGAACAATTTATGTTGTACGAGCTAAAGGTCCAGGAGGAACTGTTGGAAAACCAGGTAAGGCCATTAAGAAATTAATTGAACAATATGGAGATTCAATAACAAGAATAATTATGATTGATGCAGGTATGAAGCTTACTGGCGATAAAACTGGTTCAATAGCAATTGGAGTTGGAGCCGCAATAGGGGGCCCAGGAATTGAAAAATATTATATAGAAGAATCAACAACTGGTAAATCAATTCCTATTGATGCACTTATTTGCAAAGAATCATTAGAAGATGCTATAACAACAATGAAACGTCCGATTACTCAATCTGTTGCAAATTTTGTTGAAAAAATAAAATTGGCTATCAGAACACGAACAGAGAAAGGCGCAAAAATTATTATAGCAGGGATTGGAAATACGATTGGAATTGGTGTTTAAATTCTACAGTTTTTTTAACGAATTTTCTTATCTTTTCAAATCATTTTAATTATTTTTTTTTATGATCTTTAAACATGAAAGCAAATAGCAAAAATTAGTTCATAAGAAAAATAGAAATGATTTTATAATTAAGGGAATACAATTAATTAATTAATTTATTTAATTAAATGAACCTTAAAATAGACAATTAAGTTAAAATTATAATTGAGGTGTAAAGATTATTTACGGTTATATGGGAAAGATTCTAAGAGTGGATCTAACAAATGGAAAAATTAGTGAAGAATTTCCTGATGAAGAAACATTAAAACTGTACTTAGGTGGAGCGGGACTAGCTACAAAATATTTAATTGAAGAGGTACCAAAAGGAATAGATCCTTTAGGACCCAAAAATAAATTAATTTTTATGACAGGACCATTAACAGGAACTCCATCACCTAGCACAGGGAGATATTGTGTTGTAGCAAAATCTCCACTTACGGGTATTTGGGGCGAAGCAAATTCAGCTGGTTTTTGGGGGCGAGATCTTAAAAGATCAGGATTTGATGGAGTAATTTTCGAAGGAGTATCTCCAAAACCGGTTTATCTTGTTACAGAAGATGGAAAAGCTGAACTTAAAGATGCTTCACATCTTTGGGGTAAGAATACTTCAGAAACAACTAGGATTATTAAAGAAGATCTAGGTGATAAATTTAATGTTTCTTGTATAGGTATTGCAGGCGAAAACCTAGTAAAATATGCTGCAGTTATGAATGATTGTGACAAACCAAATTATGGTAGAGCCGCGGGGAGATGTGGTATGGGTGCTGTAATGGGTTCTAAGAAAGTAAAAGCTATAGCTTCTAAAGGAAATGCTAAGATTGAAGTCGCAAATCCAGAGGAATATAAGGCTGAAGCAAAACAGAGATATGATTGGGTTAATGAAAGCTTATTGAAAATGACACTTGAAGTGTTCGGTACAGCAACTTTGGTAGATTTAGTGCAGGTAAAAGGTGGTTTACCAACCAGAAATTGGCAAACTGGAATTTTTGAGGGCGCAGAAAAAATAAGTGGAACCGCAATTAACGAAACTATTCTTACTGGCAGAAAAGCTTGCTTTGCATGTCCAATTGCTTGTGGACGTCTTGCTGAAATTAAAGAAGGTAAATATAAAAGCGAAGGAGAAGGACCAGAATATGAATCAATTGGATCTCTTGGTACTATGTGTGGAGTTGATAATTTGGAGGCTATTACTTTAGCCCATTTCCTTTGCAATGAATATGGGCTTGATACAATTTCAGCTGGAAATACAATGGGATTTGCAATGGAATGCTTTGAAAAAGAGATATTAACTAAAGAACATACTGAAGGACTCGAGCTTAATTTTGGTGATGCTGATCTAATTATTGATCTTATTCCTAAAATAAGTAGAAGAGAAGGTGTTGGTGATTTACTCGCGGAAGGAACAAGAATAATGGCAGAAAAATTAGGAAAAGATTCTATTAAATTTGCAATGCAGGTTAAAGGTTTAGAACTTCCTGCATATGATAGTAGAGCTGCTAAGATCACAGGA
>JBHLLP010000031.1:0-42010 GCA_048885525.1 Candidatus Hermodarchaeota archaeon
AGGCAAATTTTCTTCTCTTTATGAATTGCTATTTTCTCTTCTCGAATGTGAGAAGTTAGACTAAGACGTTTCTTAATTATTCCTTCAATTTGATCATCTAAACGAGCTAAACCCAGACGCTCATTCATAGGAGCTTCTCTCCTCTTTAAATCTTTCCATAAATCTAATTTTTTGATTAACTCATCGTTTTCATAATTAATCTTCATCGTTAACTGGTTAAGACCATACCTTTGAGCTATTTGTTGAGCTTGAGTTAAAAATCGTTGAGCTTTTTTTAAATCTAATTCCAATAAAGTTATTTTTGCTTGTAATAAGTAAGTTTCACATAATATCCAGGAGGAGTTTGATTTTTCGGCAACTTCTATTAATCGAGTGATTACAGGTTTAATCTCTTCCAATATTTCTGGTTCATTTGTTACTCGTAATTCAGTGAAGAATAAATCACAGAGCTGAATTAGAGTATATACTTCGTTATCAATAGGTAGGTTCTCTTCCTCGAGGATTTGTTTTAGGATCTCTTCTGCTTCAATTTTATTTCTGAATCTATGGCTAGCTTTCAATAACAAGGCATTATTAAAAAGACAGGATAAATTCGAAACTCTATTGTTAATTTGTTTATTGAGGTGTTCTAAGCGTTGAAAGTATTTTTGTGCTTGCTCAAGATCACCTTTAGCAATATATAGTTGAAAATACATCGAGAGTAGAGAGAACTTATCCAAGTGACCCCCAAATTCTTCGCATATTGCCAAACTCTGTTCTAAGTAATCAAAAACTAGACCAAATTCACCTTTTTCAATATAGATATTCCCAATATCCATAAGAGTATGCATTATCAAACTATTATTGTTAATTTCTCGAGCAACTTCTAATCCATTTTGGAAATATTCAATCGCATGATCCAATTCGCCTTTTAAATAATATGAATAACCTAATGCATTTAATATCATTATAATTGGCCACTTATTCCCGCTTTCGTTGGCAAAGGTTAATCCTTGTTTAAGATATTCAATAGCACGATCTAATTCACCTTTATATCCAGATAGAACACTACCAACACCAAAGAAACCCATAGCAATTTCAACCTTACTACCAAATTGTTTTCGCAATAACAGGTTTTCTTCTAGAAACTTCAATCCTCTATTAATATCTTTATATGACCAAACATAATAATATCCTTTATTTTGAGCAATTAACGCTTTCACCATATTATATCTTGGTGAATTATCTTTAGGGTATGTTTTCAGAAGATTTTCTGCTTGTTGTACCAGTTTAATTCCTTTATTTGGTTCTCTTAAAATGATTTTTGAAAGAGCCATAATATTTAAAGCATCAATAGTGCTCAAATCTTTTTCTAATCCTAAACTATCTTTATAAGCTAACTTTGCTATTTTATAACAATCACTGTACTTCCCTTGCCACATTAGAACTCGACATTGAAGGCGATAACATGAAATTCTGTGATAAAGTGGAACTCTCTCATTTTGCCCGACTTCTTTAAGAATTTGAAAAGCTTCAGCAAACTTACTCTCCTTGATAAGATGCTCAGCATGTTCTAATTCTTTTGGTTTTTCATTTTCGGTTAATTTTTCGCTATTCATGATAATATCGAGTCTTTTTAGATTTTTCTAGGATTTCTTTTGAGTTTTAAGCTTTTCTTTTAGAATAATAATCCTCAATGAATTTATATCAAGTGATCCTTAATAACAATTTTTCATGAATCCTTTTTCTTCATTCTTTTTATTAATATGTAAATCCCAGCAATAATTCCCATTAGGCAAAAAGCGATAAGTAAAGGTAGAACAAAAACGCCTATCTAGCCAGTTACTATATCTCTTTCTCCTGTATCTGTGTCTATTGCATTATTCAATAAATTTGGATAACATCTTGAAAAAATACAAACCAAACAATATAAGTTCCAACAATGACTACGAAAAAGAATAGATTAGATTTGGAAATTTTCATTTATTTCACTCAAGAAATTAACGATAACTAAATGGTTCAAAATTATCGATATTATTTAACAATTATGTAGAATGTATAGGATCGATTATTTTGAAGAATACTTTACATTATAAATTTTCATTCTACATTTTCATGTATTTAAAATTCTTATTTTTGTGATTAAGATTATTTTCTAAACATAAACCATGATATGAAAAAAGAAGTTTATGTCAAAATTAAATGAATTAAAAAATTCTCTTTGAAAATTGTTAAATATTTAGTCATTATCTTTATTAGTAATTTACAAAAATGTATAAAGCAAGAATGTGATTCTTTTGAAAGAGAAAGTTATAGCATGGACATTATTGATTGTTGGATTTTATATATTTTTTGGAAATACTATTTTATCAATTCTATTCTATGATGTCAAAATACCTTGTATGCCTACTCCTAATGGTGTCTATTGTGTTCCATTAGAGCAACTAAATATTTTTGAGATGTGGTTCAACGAAATTGGCGGGTATACAATTGCAATTGCAATTCTAGGTCTTGTTTTTATCATCCTTGGATGTTATTATTTTGTAATAAAGAATGAATTAGAAAGTACTGAAGATATAGTAGTATAATTCTTGATGAACAATTATATTAAATATCTTTTCTGTAATTTTAAATATTGATTATAATCCAAGAACTCGTTTTCGACATAATCATAAGCAATTTCAAATAATTGCCTAAAGAGTTCTCCAGGAAAAGCTTTTTTGCTATACTATTGTTTAATTTTAACTTACTTAAGTAAATAAAAACTACAAAAATGTTAAATAATAGTAGATAATCATGAATTAGGACGACTGAATTTATCCAAAAATGTACCTTAAATAAGATTTATAAAGTGATATAAAGAATGAGCGAATTAAAAATAAATGAAAAAGAAAAAATTCCAAAGAAATGGCAAGACAAGGTAGATATTACTTACGAAGATTATTTTCGGGCACCATTTTACATACCACATAATGGAGCTGTGGAATTAGCGAGATAGTTAGAGCGGATAATGGGAAAGGAGAAAGCACACGAAACTGTGGAAAAGGTATATGAGAGAATAGCTACTGATGGAGCAAAAAAAAAGGTTGAGGAAAAGCCGATTAATAATTTTGAAGAATATAAAACTACTTTTAAAGAAATCATAAAGATGCCAATAAACTCACATGCAACAAATGTAAGTATTGTAGAGGAAACATCTAAAAAATTATCAGCAACCATTACAGAATGTTTATTTGCAAAAACATTTAAAGAAATGAATGCGACGGATTTAGGTTATATTATGTGTTGTAAACCAGATTTTGCTATGGCTAAAATTTCCAATCCCAAGCTTGAATTGACTCGTACGAAAACTTTGATGCGAGGAGATGAATGTTGTAATCCTACTTAAACATGGAAAGAATAAGAACCAGATTAAATAGGAAAAACTAGGAGATTTTGTAGTGATATCTTTAAATAAAAACTTTTTTTTGTAATCTCACATACTCCTTATAATCCAAAAACTCCTCTTCAACATATTCGAAAGCAATTTCAAATAGTTGCCTAAAGAGCTCCTCAGGAAAAGCTTTTTGTTCAAAAATAGCTTCATTAACCAATTCTTCGGTTATAATTTGAGAATTAATCGGCTGATTATATACCAAAAAAGTCATCATTGCCTTATCCACTTTAGATTTAATGAGATTTTTTATGAATTTTAAACTAATATCTCGTTTTGGGTCAATAAAATAAGGAAAATTCATATCATCTAAGATTTTGATATAGTTTAAGGTATTCGCTATTTTTTCCACACAATAATCTAAAGAGCTTTCTGGAAGTCCGAATTTTTGACAAAAATCTTTTTTAGTCTCATGAGCAGGAAATGCAAACGGATGCCTTGAGATTATATAATAGGCTGCAATAAAAAATTTATACAAGTTATGCGGTATTTTTCCATTATTTCTTAGATATTTATATACTACTGAAACTGTATCTAGTAGAAATTCCTCTTTAATATCAAATTGCTGCAAAAAATCTTGACCATCTTTTATTAAATCAATAGTAATGCGTTCTTTAGTGTTGATTACTTCACAATCAAGGGTATAAAGTTCTAACATTTTACACACATGACCTTGTAATATTCATATAGCATTTGAATAATATATGAATATTATATGATCCTCTTCATTTATAAATCTATGCATCTTCAGTGATGCATTGAATGATCACCAAAGACGAATATTTAAATATAGGAAAAAAAATGATCATTATAAGCAAAAAAATTTTGTCGGGATTTAATTAAAAATGCCATCAGAACCTAAAAAATCATCAGAACTATCTAGAATTACATTCAGTTTAGATGCTTTCGATGAGAGAGTAATAACTATGATGGCAAAAAAAAGAAAGCAATCTCGCTCAGAAACAGTTCGAAATCTTATACACAACTGGATTGAAAGTAACCCAAATCTATTAAAAAGTAATTATGATATTGATTTAAATGATATAACAAGAGAAATCGAGATAACAGATTATGACCAAGTTATCCAAGATTCAATTCAGAAATTATTAAAGTATTCAGAATTGTTCAATGAAATAGAATTTGATATATTAGCAGAACAACTTGAAATTAGCAAAAAAATACTAAGAGATATTATTTTTGAACATAAAAACAAATTAGAAAAATTTGGGATTAAACTAAGAATAAGAGGGAAGCTAATTGTAAAAGAATAGGAAGGTGTTATACTAACGAGTTCAAAAAAATTAGAAAAAACAAATCCAGAAATAATAAAGAATTCTTATGAAAAGATCTCAGAAGAAAACATCGATATTTCACAGCTCGTTATTCCTTTCTCAAAACTCAATAGAAATTATAAAATTCCTGATGTTTATTCAGGAAGAGAGAAAATTCCGTTTAGAGAAAGAGATCCTGAGTATAAAAAGATATTAAGGCAAGAGTTTGTCAATAATTTCAATGCTGAATTTAAAATTTTTAAATCAGTTGTAAAATTTCCTTCTTTTTAATATCTGCCCTTCTTTTTAACTATTCTTTAAAGTAATTGAGGTAATATTCTTAAAGTAAGTGTTAAATTGTTAATTGTATATTTTTTTTATAAAATTCTATACTATTTTAACAAGAAAAAAAATAATCTAATCTAATTTAGAATTATAATCAAATTTCAATTGAAGATAAAACAGAAGCAGAAAGAAAACCTCAGGAAAAGAAATGGAGAAAAGCAAAGAAGGTATCTATGGTGTTTGATTTATGTTCGATAATTTTCTTATTGCTTATAATGATATTATTTTCTATAGTCTATTGGTGGATAACTATTATAACTTTGTTTATGGTCGGTATTATTATGTGCATCATAATAATAAGAAACAAGAAGAAGAAGAGAGAATTGAATAAATAATTAAGTAAGAGTCGTCTCTTAAAAAAAAACAAATTCAGAAACAGATCATATTTTGGTATATTTAAATCAAATAAAGATTGAGCACAATGAATGCAATATAAGACCTTATATTTAACATTCAAAATTGCTATAGTATTATCAAAATATTTTGTACTTACTTTTTAACTTTGATTTGATGTCAATTATCATCCACCTAAGGTAAATGAGAATTTTTCTTATATAAATATTTTGAACTTTAAATCTCTGAGATATAACAATAAAAATCTAATTTAAATCTAAATTAAATATTAAGAGATTTGAAGTGCATATAAAGAAATGAATAAAATTCAGTTATTGATATCCTTTTCTATTCGCGATTAATTACCAACAAGATCGCAATATCTTTCAAGAAATAATTATTGATAAATAAGTGTAATTCGTGGCTTATAAAAACATGATAAATACTTACATAAGTGTTAAATATTCAATTAATACATATTTCAATAACTAAATTTAAATTCCCAAACTTACAAAAGTGTAGAAAAATGAAAAAGAAAATAATGACAAAAATAAATATATTGATACTTATTGCTTTATTTTTATATTTCTCTTCAATTACACCTCAAACTGTAGCAATAGGTGAAAGCATAACAATTACGAGTTATGGATGTAGTTCTTGTAGTATGGAAGAAAATAGTTATTCTGTAGATTGGAATTATAGTGGCAATATATCCAGTGTATCAATCTATTTGTATGATGTAACAATGACAACTATAAAATATACTGTTATAGAAAATACTCCAAATCTTGGTACATATGAATGGAGTATGCCTGTGTCTCATACTCTCGATGGAAACCATTCTCTAGTGGTTTGCGATTACAATAATAATAGTATAAAAGATTCTGTTTTTATGAATGTATATCCAATACAAACATTTACTCCACCTATACCTGGATATCCTATGTTATTAGTCACTTGTATAATTTTAATAACAACTGTGATAACCATAGCAACTTTAAGTAAAAAATTAAGAAAGAGATAATTAATTTTAACTAATGTTTTTTTTATTTTTGTTTTGATACACAAAAATCAATATTCAAAATTTTATTTCGTTTCGAAAGTGAATATTAAAAACTCTTTTTAAGTGGTTTCATCAAGAATTTATTCTTCTGTTTAGTCCATTTTAATTTCTCCTGACCGAAGATTGTTAAGATGGTTACCATGGCAATATCCAAAAGAATCATAAAATTTATACTTCCAAGATGGGTTATTCTGTAAAGGAATAAAGCATATGTTATATTTATTGAAGTGTGAAAAAGCATTGTTATTAAGATGCTACCGTAGGTATTATTATGGAGCCATGTGAAAATGATCAATAAAGCTAGTATGGAAATTGTAAAACTATAAAAAGATTGATTAGTATAAGTAGTGTTCCTTATAAAGAACAATGGATAATGATAGATACTCCAAATACCTCCAAGAATAAGGCCAGATTCAAAAGCACTCAATTTATATATACCTTAAAAAGTTTAAAACAAATCTAAAATTTTTGAAAACTAAATTTTATGTTTATGTTTAAAGATATTCATGTAGAAGTCTCTTTTTTCCTTAGTTAATTGTAATTTCTCTTGTCCAAAAATTACTAGAATAGCAACCATCACTATGTCTAAGAGAATTATAAAACTTAAACTTCCTATGGGCGTAATATTTTGTAGAAATAATACATACGTAGTATTGATTGAAGTATGAAATAGCATTGCTGCCAAGATACTTCCATTTGTATTATTATGCAACCACGTGAAAATGATTGATAAACTAAGTAATGAAATTGTAAAGTTAAAAAAAGATTGATTTGCATAGATTGAGTCTGTTATAAAAAATAGGGGATAATGCCAAATACTCCAAATTCCTCCAAGAATTAAACTTGATTCAAAAGCATTCATTTTGGATTGAAGAGAATTAAGTGCATATCCCCTCCATCCAAATTCTTCTTGGAAAGGTCCACCAAAAAAAAACATAACCAAGATTTCTGAAAAAAGTTGTCCATAACGATAATAATTTACGTAATTATTCAAACTCATCCCATCAATAATACTTGCTAATATTAATGAAACGAAACATAATAATGGGATTAAAGTGAAAGATATTACCAAAAATGGTTTATTTTCGCAGCGCCACCCCCTTCTCCATAGTACTTTAACACCCTCAGATCCTCCATCAATAAATGTAAGAATAAATCCAGCTATAAATGGTCCAAAAGATCCAATAAACATTAAAAAATTATACAAAGGTATATGTTCAAAAAGTCCAAATGAGGAAAGAACACTAGGAAGCCATAATAACCATGAGAATGAAAATGTTATTAAAACATATCGGAATGTACTCCTTTCTAACAGATCCAAATAGTTATTATCACTCATAATAAGTTCAGTTTTTCTTTACCGTAGTGTTTAACCTTTAATACTTATAATAAAGACGCTTAAATAATTTATTATCAAAAAAAAATTGAGTCTCAATAATACGATATTTTGAAAAATTCAGATAGAATTTTCATAGCTTATCCATTTCTATATTTGAGTAGTGACAAAATTCTTCAAATTATTCATAAAGGTATTAAAACTATGATTTTTCAATTAAGATTACAAATTATATTCTTTTTTTTATATTTTTTTAAAGTTCGCCATGTATTCTAACTTCGAGTGAAGTTCAATACTTTAAACTATAAATTATCAAATTTCATTACATTAATTAATTTAAGGCAAATTAAGCTCAGTTTTAATATCAACCTTAAAAGAATAAAATAGCTATTTGTAAAATTCAAAAGTTTCTAAATAGGAGAAAAAGAATGTCAAAAATAAAAATTACAGTTATTAAACGATTTAGCCCAGAAGATGTTTTCGGACATGAATATAAAACTCCAAATGGTAATATAGTAGATAAATGCTCGCTTAAAGAAGGACAAGAATGGATAAGCGAGAATGGAGCAATGCCAGAAGATTTTTGTAGTTGGGCGTGGATAGATATCGCTCGTAGTATGCAAGTTTTACGTTTTGGTGGTACATTCAAAGATTGGGCAGAGGAAGGCATAATGTATAATGCCTGTTCTGATGGAGTAAGACCCGTTTGTTTCAAATTAGAACGAATTGAGGAATAAAGTTGGCTATTGTTAAAAGTTAAGATTACTGAAATGAGTAGAAATTCAAAAAAAAATTAGGAGGTAGTAAATTGTATAATGTAAAACTTACTGTTATAAAGCAATTTAGTCCGGAAGATGTGCTTGGACATGAATTTATTAAACCCGATGGAAATCCAATTACAAAATGTGGCATGAAGGAAGGTCTTGAATTCGTAGTTGACGAATCAGGAAATATGCCTGAAGGATTTTGCCACCATGCTTGGTTTGGATTATATAATAGTATTCAAGTTTTAAGATGGGGAGGGGGATTCCCCGATTGGACGGGAGAAAAAATGATATACACTGCCTGTCCTGATGGTCTCCGCCCAGTATGTTTTAAAGTTGAGAGAATTTGAATAAATTCATAAAAAAATGCGAAAGTTAAGTAAGAAAAAGTGAAAAAATATGGATATTAAAAAATTAGATTTTAAATCGATTTATTTTGATCTGTATGAACTAAGCCCCGGAATTTATACAGCTATAAGCGCTGAGAAATTACCATCATCAAATGCGGGTTTTTTTGATCTTGGTAATTACTTAGTCATTTTTGATACAATTATGGATCCTTATGCAACAGATGACCTCATTAAAGCTTCTAAGCAATTTACAGGTAAAAATCCTTCATTCATTATAAATAGCCATTATCATATGGATCATTTATTTGGTAATCGTAAGTTTCCAATAGAAATACCTATCATTAGTAGTCCAGAAACCTTGTCTACTTATTGGAATAATTTGGATGAGACGCTTAAACGTTTTAAAGGAATTGCGACTGAAGAATTGAAAAGGATAAGAGAAGATATTAAGAAAGAAACTAATCCCGATAAGATCCTTGAAATGAACAATGATATTAATACATATAATGATATTCTAGATCTTAACTTTACGTTAAGACCTCCAGATTTCATTATAAATGATTCTTTTACAATAGTAGGAACCAATAACAAAGTTCAGATAATCTATATAGGAGATGCTCATACAACCGGAGATATTATTGCTTACTTTGAAAAAGAAAAAATTTGTTTTATGGGAGATTTATTATTCGAAGAAACAGATCCTAATTGGGCTACTACAACTGATCCTGCTCCTGTTCCTGCTAATCCTCAACGACTTCATGATACTCTAATTGAATATATGGAGAAAGAAATTGATGTCTATATTCCAGGACATGGAAAAATCTGCTCAAAAAAGATTCTTCAAGAAAATGCTGAATTTTTCGAAAAATATTTCATTAAAAAAGAACTGACAAAAACAGTAGCATAGAGATTGTAAGAATTTAAATTAATTTTGAAAATCTCTTTTTTTTTTAACATTAACGTTAAAGAGTTCCTTATTTACTCCACTAAAATTCAACTTCTTTTTATATTTGAATAAAGATTATTCATAAAAGAGATTTAATTTGAATTGTTTTTAGATTCACGATTTATTGAAAAAAAAGATGAAAGTTTTCTGAAATATGTTTTCAAACCGAAATCTTCATTTAACAAGGAAATACTACAAAAAAGAGGTTTTTTTACTTTCAAAACTCGTAGCAGATTTATTTAAAAGTAAAAATTCACGTGTTTGTTTTAAAAATATTTCGAGTTTGATAATCTTAATCTTAAATATTTATAATGAAAAATTTCCATTAGATAAGTATTCAAAAAAGGAAAAAAACGCTCTAAATCGATTTAATTCAGATTATAAACAAATTTTGAAAGAAGATTTTCTAAATGGTTAGATGGAATTCTTTGTTTTATCACTAAATTTGTCGGGTCTTTTAGTTTAAATTATTTAATTTTTATAGGGTGATTAAAGAGAAATCAATGTGAGATGAAAAGTGGGGTTAGAAGTATTAAATAGAGAAACTCATGAAATTATGAGTGAAATAATAGTTTATGAAGATTTATCAAATATTTCAAATTTAATTATACCTTTTTCAATTATATTTAAATCAGATACTCCATCAGATATTTATTCTGGGGAGGAACGTATACCATTTGAGGAAAAAAATCCAGAGTTTAAGCAAATTCTGATATCTGAGTTTTTAATGGATTATTAGAACTAAATAAATAATCTACATATCAAGAAAATTTTTTTATTTAATTTTAATAAGAAATTCAAATTTTATATATTAATTAATATAACATAAATCCATATATCTCTAAAATTTAGTTAATAAAAAAAATGGATAATCATGGAGAAATTAGATAAATTATTTGAAAAATTTCATACAAGTTATTTTGGGTTTATAGGGATTGCGATTTTTCTTGTTGGAATCATCCCAGCAATGGTAGTTCATAGTAATTTTAATTTAACTACTACTTATATAAGTGATCTAGCTGTACCAGCATGGAATGAACTTGCTATTTTTTTTAGCGTTTGTTGGTTTATAACAGGGCTTTTTATGATACTGTTTATATTGGGATTTACTCGATATTTACAAGAGAAGGGAGCTTCTACAAAAAGTACAAATATTGCAGGTCTTTTAGGTGTTATCTCGGCTATTGGAATCTTAATGCTAGCATTATTCAATACGAGGGATTTTGATGCTTTACACGATATTGCCCAATATGTATTCTTCTTTCCTGGTATATTATATTTATTTAGTTACGCCTATCTTGAACATAAACTTGAAGAATTTCCACTTTGGCAAGCTTTATTTAATGTCATTGTAGCATTTTTCTTTATATTATACTTGGTACTCTTTATTATTAACAGGGTTGAAGAAACTTTATTTATTGAAGCTAAAGCCGTTGCTGAGTGGTTATTTCTTTTCGCAAATCTATTCTGGTTTGTAGAAACAGGTGCTTTTATCTTAAAGAAGAAATAAGAATCATTTTTTTTTACTTTTTTTTAATACTTTCTTAAAGGTATAGTCATATTTGGGATTATAAAGACATTTTGACACATAGGGCATGCATTATATTTTAAAAGCCAAGATGATACACAACTTGAGTGATAGACACTTTCACAAAAAGAGCATTTAATTGTTTTATGTCTATTTAGATCAACAATTTTATGACATATTGTGCATTGAACTTCATGTGTCAGTCTTTCTTTCTTATTTTTTAAATTTCTACCACAAAAGCAACAAAAATTTGTTGTAATCTTACTATATTTGGGTAATCTCTTCCCACAATAAGGACAAAAATTGATGATTTTTTCAGACATAATTTTTTCACTATGATTAGACTTATAATTTCTAATAACCTAAAATAAAAAACCATAATAAAATGATCTTTAGTCCATTTTTTAAACCATCTTTCTTTTATTCATGAAAATATTTTGTTAAGATCCAGATTTCAAATAAAATCCCTATGAACGTAATAATAAAAGGAGTTAAATAACTAAAACTTTCAATGAGAATTGCTCCAATAATGCCTGTAGGTAAATATCCAATTCCTTGAAGAAAGCCCAAGATCCCATAAGATTCTGCTTTTCTGGTTTCATCCAAATCAGTTATGATCATCTGCTGAGCACCTATGAATGTGGAAGTACATAAACCACGCAAAATAGCACCGATACTGAGGAAGGGGATTAAAAATATTCCAATTCCATTTGACCAGAGTATAAAAGCTAAAATGAGAATTGAGAAGAAGCTTAAACCAAAAAGTTCACTTATAATTAGAGTTCGCTTTTTCCCAATTTTATCTGCAAGATGTCCTCCAGGAATTTGAAAGACAATACTAGAAATGCTAAAGCTAATTGATACGAGAGCTAACTGTTCATATGTTAAATTGTATTGAGATCTTAATCCCGCATTATAAATTGATAGGGAAATGTTATATACTAATACATCTAATGTGAAAAAAATAATCACTGCTCTATTTTTAGGATTCAAAAAAATATTATGCCACAATTTTTTTCTATTATGAGGATTTCTATGAGTTGGATTTGTTTTTTCATTATTCAATGGATTAGAGATACAAAAAATTGTAATGAGGAAATTAATTAAACTAAAAATTATATAAATCACGAAATAGATACGAATTTCTTTTACTATATCAAGCATTACAAAAAAATGGCCACAAACGTTTCCAACATTTATACCAAAAAACATTAAGCCAAACATTAAACCCTTTCTTGATATCCTACTACTTTCAGAAATAAATATTACATAACTAATCTCTCCTATAATTGCGCTTATATAATAAAAACAAATTCCCATAACTAAAGATGTAAGATTGTTGGCAAAAATTAGAAGAAATAGGCCTAAAGTTGCTAAAGGTACATCTAATAACCATATCTTTTTACGATTGAAGTGATCAGACAATTTTCCAACCCATGGTCTGGGAAAAAACATTATTATCCCTCCGATGGTTATTAGAATTCCTGTAATAAAGAGCGATCCTGTAACTGCCAATAAGAACGGTTGATAAACTAGAAAAAATGGACTTGAACTAAAACCATAGATTACTGCTATAAAAAATAAAGCCCAGAGATTCCTATGCATTAATTTTTCTTTTTCTTGAATATCTTTAACTACATTCGGAACTTTAATAATCCTTTCTGGTTCATCATGAATTTTCACGTGATTCACCAAATTTTTCTTAATAATAATTTTAAATTCTTACTTTGATTCTCCCAAAATTGATCTAATAGAGCCTAACTACCCTGGCTACTTATACTGAAATTCTTACTTCTCTACTTCTGGAAATTCGACTTATAGCAAATTATCATATATTTTTGAAGTAAGTATATGTATAGAATGTATAACAATGGTCATAGCAATAATCTATAATTATAATGGCTAAAATTAGTACTTAGAAAAAAAGTTTAATTCAAAAATGATAATTGCTAATGACTTAATCCATATTTAATCACTATACATATTAGCACATCTTAAATATTTAAATTTTTTGGTTTGAATTGGATTTTTTAAGAAGAAAATATAAATTAATAGTAATTAGATCTTGCTTAAATTTTAACAGGATTGTTGAGTTATTATTTGTGTTTCTTTATAAATTCTTTCAATGGATTTGTGTATTCTTCTCTAAAAGAGAATATATTATTATGACCAGCACCTTCAATAAGTATTAACTTTTTTTCAACTCCTTCTGGAATATTGTCAAAGATCAGTTTTCCTTCATCACAAGGAATGATCCAATCTTGAGTACCATGAATAATCAAAACCGGTTTTTGAAGTTTTCTAATTCTTGTATCATTTGAATATTTACTCAATTCTTCTGGGGTAATTCCAGGTCCTCTTACTCTAAAGAGCGTTGTCATCATATTATACATACTTGCAAATCCACTTTCAAAAATGATACCTCGTAAGCTATTTGGATTATGTGATCCGATTTCTGAAGCACAAACACTACCAAGTGAACGTCCCAAAAGAAATAAAGAGTCCTTTAAATGATTTTCATTCATCCAATTATAAAATTCATTGTAAACTGGTAGAGCATCAGAGATCAAACTGCTATATATTGGTGTTCCAGAACTGAATCCATAGCCGCGAAAATCAATGACAGCTAAATTTACTCCACAATCAAAATAAAAGTCTAAAAAGTATTGATAATCAGCAGCAATTTCACCATTTCCATGAAATAATAATATTGTTGGAAGACTTGAATCGTTTAAATAGAAAAACCCTCCAATCAAGATATTTTCATTAATTTTAAATTTTAATACTTTAATATTTGGATCTAAGAGAGTTGGTTCAGGAATTTTTCGAGGATAAAAAACAATATTAGAAACTGCTGGATTATCGATAAAGGATTTTTTTACCATATTAGAAAATTTCTTTTTTATCTTTAAAAAATTGGTCTAATGCTTTTATTTTTTATTGAATTTTTTTTTTTAACAAAAATGATAAATTTTAAATAAAATTAACATAAGGATCTAATTACCTTAAAATCCAATTTTAAAAGAAATGTAAAGAGGTAATAATTAATTATGGGAATTTTTATGGTAACTATTTGGGTTCCTAACCATAAAGGAGTTGAAATGGCAAAATTATATTTGAAACAACCAAGAGAAATACCTTTTGTGACAAAATGGCGCGTTTTTAATACAACAGGAGGATTAGATGGTGCTAAACAATATCATATATTTTATACAGAAAGGGGAAAAGCCGAAGAAGCGGGAGAGGGGATTTTAAAATATTTTATGCCATTTTCTAATGAAATTGAAGGATTCCGCTGGCAGGTTGAGAGTCTAGTAGGAGTATCCGATACCTATAAAATGCTTGGGATGAAATGGTAATCAAATTCAATTATTAATATTTTTTTTTTTTGAAGAATTAAACAAAATCTATTTTTTAGATATCCTTTTCTTATATAATGTTATTAGAATTACATTATTTATCAAAAATGATATAAGAAATAAATTGAGTGAAGAGCTAATTGTAGATTGTAATTCTCCATTTTGATTAGTACAGACATCATAACCCTGAGAAATCCAAGCTAGAATACCTCCAAGCATATTAAAAACTTTCGTAAAATTGTAAGATACGAGGATAACACTTGCTTCTGCGCTTCTACTTCCACTTCTACAGTAAACAATTATCTCAGTGTCTTTAAAAGGCTGAAGTTCACTTATTCTCGATTCAAGGTCTCCTAGTGGTATTAGAGTAGCATTACATATATGATTGGAATTATATTCCTCTTGAGTTCTAACATCTAATATGATTAAGTCAGGATAAAAAGTAGAATTGCTCATCATATTAAAAGCTTCATCAGGAAGAATGTTGGTATACGAATTTCCTCTCGTGAAAATTACAAAGTTTTGAAATGAAAACAACAATGTAATAAATAGAAGCATAAATTGGATTATAAAACCTATTGATCTAATTCTTTTTAATAACTTCATTTTAATGATAAAAATTATTAAATCTGGTACAATTATTTTGCTTTTCCTTGACTCGCAACAGCTGCTATTGCTTTCTCAATTGCTTCTTGGTCCCCTAGATAATAATGAGTAATTGGCTTTAAATCATCATCTAACTCGTATATTAGAGGTACACCAGTGGGGATATTCAAACGAACTACCTCCTCATCAGGCATATTATCAAGATATTTAACAAGTGCTCTTAGACTATTTCCATGAGCTGAAATCAAGACTCTTTTACCAGATTTTATAGTAGGAACAATTATTTCATGCCAGTATGGTAATACTCTTGCAACTGTATCTTTCAAACATTCGGTCAAAGGAAGCTCATCAGCTGTTAAGCTCTTATATTTTTCCTCATTTCCAGGATATCGTGGATCACTTGTTTTAAGAGGAGGGGGCGGCACATCGTAACTCCTTCTCCAAATAAGAACTTGTTCTTCTCCAACTTCTCTAGCCATTTCAGATTTTGAATAGCCTTGTAACGCACCATAATGTCTTTCATTTAACCGCCAAGAACGATAAACTGGAATCCACATTAAGTCCATCTTGTCTAAAACAATCCAAAGAGTTCGAATTCCCCTTTTAAGTACAGAAGTATATGCTATATCAAAACTATATCCTCCCTCTTTCAATAATTTAGCTGACTCAATCGCCTCTTGAACCCCTTTCTCTGAAAGATCAACATCAGTCCAACCTGTGAACTTATTTTCCTTATTCCATGTACTTTCTCCATGCCTTAGAAGCACTACTTTATACATTCCAAATCGTCTTCTCAATAAATAATGAAAGTGTTATGTAATTATTTTAAAACTTAATATATATCTCTTTACTTTTTGACTCATAAATTTATGCAATTTCTATTGGTTGTAGAGGAAGGTATAAATAAATCTTTAAAAAATATTAAATTACACATATCTAATTTTATAGATTATAATTAGGTAAGTTAAATTATGTCCGAAAATAATAGAATTCGAACCTATTCTTTAAAAGATAAGTTGATTTGGGGTATAGCACAATTTGGTACTTCAATAATTCAAGGGGTATTCGCTACTACTACAGTTATATTTTATCATGTCTATTTAGCATTGGATCCTTTTTATATCGGTATTGCAGCTACCATATATGCTATTTGGAATGCATTAAATGATCCGATTTTTGGGTATATCTCTGATAGAACGCGATCAAAGCTAGGACGTCGAATTCCTTTTATGAGGTTTACTGCTCCTTTTCTTGCTATAACATTTATTATATTTTGGCTAGTACCTATAAATTTGCCTGATTTTTCCACCTTTTTATGGATGTTAATTTTAATGTCATTGTATGACACATGTTTTACAATTATTGGGTTAGTATATGCAGCTTTATTGCCAGAACTTTCAGAAGAAGATCAAGTTAGAGGACAATTACAACAATTCTCATCTTTATTTTACTTAATAGGAGTAATTTTCGGGTTTTTCATTCCTGAGATTGTTAGACCTGAAGTTGGGGAGACCAATCTAACTACCTTTTATGTTGGTATGGTATTAGTTGGTATTATTGGAGCAGCATGTATAGTTATAACAACATATAGATTTAAGGAACGTCCAGAATTCACCGTTGTAGACAAACCTTTAGGGCTCAAAGCCTCAATTAAATACACCTTTAAAAGTAAAGCATTTTTGATAGTGACAGCAGCCAATTTTATGTCTATCTTATTTCAACAAATTCTTTTAAGCTATATGTTCTATTTAGCTGATTATGTAATGGAAGTATCAACTCTTATTTTATTAGCTGCTTTAATTCTTGGACTAATAGTTGGCGTATTTTTTACGAATACACTTTCTAAAAAATTTGGAGTTGTTCACGCAAATCAAATCCATTTAGGTTTTGGAGCGATATTTCTGATACTTCTACCGTTTGTACCAGAATTTTTAATTTATCTATGCTTATTTATCGGAGGAATGGGATTAGCAGGACCATTAGTATTAACCAACGTTCTTTACGGTCAAATTGCTGATGAGGATGAAATAAAATCTGGAGTTCGAAGAGAGGCAGCATTTTTTGGCACAAATGCAATGCTCACTAAACCTGCTCAATCTGTTGCTATTGCAATAGGTCCCTGGTTATTAGCTATAGCTGGATTTTTAACAGAGCAAGTTTCTCAGAGCCTTCGGGTTCAGATCATGATAAAAATTATTATAGGGTTAATACCAGGTGTCGCAATGCTAATAGGTGTTATGATTCTTTTATGGTACCCCCTTACAGGAGATTATTTAGAAGAAGTTCAAAGAAAAGTTTTAGAAATGCATGCTGATAAACATGCAAAGCTAGAAAATACTTAAATTTTAATTCAACTTTTAATTTTTTTCTTTATTATTATTGTTTGAAAATTGATTTACATCAAATTTAATTCTCTCACCTGTATCTACCAACCTTCTCATTGGCTGTTTCTTAGTTTCTTCAATCGCATTTTGAGTAGGCTGATATCTTTCAGCAGGATTTCCAATATAAATCCAGTTTGGGTCTAAAATTTGATTAATATGGGTAACCGTCCATACTCCTAAAGTTGCTCCCTTTCCAATTATTGTACCAGGGGAAACAATCGAATTTGCTCCTAAAACTACATGATCACCGACTATAACTTTTTTTAATAAAAAGTAATCAATATTCTCTATTCTAATAATAGTACTCGAAAAAATTTGAGCGCCTTGTCCAATCATAATATTATTCCCATATTCAATAAATTCAACATCGCTCCAGCCATCAAACATAGTACTTTTAAAATCTGCGTTAATGTCACACATCTTAAAAGCAAAATTGTTAACCCATGGAAAACAGAAATTATTCCATATTAAGAAAATGAATTTTTTCACAACTACTCTCAGGCAGAAATAGGAATAGTCGTTATTCTTTTGGTCAATTTTGAAGAGACCCTCCTTTGGTTTATGAATTAATTTTAGTATAACTAAACATAATTTACCTAATAGCAAACTAATAAGAATATAGGATCCCCACCATGCTAAAATATCTATAAAGAACAACAATATTCTCCAATTAAAGAGATTTGAATCCATGGCAAAACTAAAAAAAGTTAGTATCATTACTGTAGGCATTACTATTGAAAGAATATGTAATATTAAATAAAGTAAAGAAGCAGAAAAAGTCCATTTAAATGCATTTGTTGTTAGAGGGATTTTTGTAATATCAATAGAATAATTATCAATCTTATTGACTGAAATTTCACTATTCTCCGTCATATTCACCTCCAGTAAATTTCATAATTTCTTCTTGACTCAGTTTCTTTGCAGGAAATCGTCCATATATACCATTTTTTCCTAATTGATCATATTTTATTGTGGCACACATTGGTAATATTGTAGAATTATCTTCCATCTTGAGTCCAGGTAACGCCCCATTTGATAAACTAAAAACACAACTATTCCCAATATCTGCTCCAAAAAAAGTTAGATTTTCTTCTCCGTAAACCCCATCAACTAAATGGTTGGATATATGTGAAAAAGTTCCAACGTAGCAATCTCTACCTAAATTAATATGACTATGAAAAAATGTATCTTCAAATACAGTCCCTTTTCCAATTTTGTTCGAACCTATAAATCGTAATTCCCAATTAATAAGCCAAGGAAAGGGAGAACGAATAAATGCAAAAATTGGATATTTAAATAAGAAAGATCTAAAATGATAATAATCCAAAGCCTTAGATGTTTCGTCTAAATTCCGATCAAATACTCCTTGAACATGTCCTCTTTTTTCTGTCATTTTGTAAAACCATCTAGTAAAGAGAGCCACAAAAAATAAATGTATTAGGTATAGACTAATAAAGATTAAAGGGGTAAGGAATAGAATTGTAATTACGTTTGGATCTAAGAGTAAATTTAAAGAAAAAGTAGTTGAGAGCAAATTTGGGACTAAAATTCCAAATAAAAAGATAAAAAATAAAAAACCCGGTAAAATAAAAGAAAATCCAATTATAATTATTCCAGCGACTAAATAGAAGTGAAAAGGAACAGATAATTCTTTTGCATGTGCACTTAAATCTTCTTTATTGCATACACTGATTAGATCCATATTAAAGATATGACCTTCGAGTTGATTTTTCTTTTTAATTATTTCTGTTTCCTCTATCTTTATTGCAGGAGCACCCCTGTAAATAGAATTTGGTTCCAATCGTTGATTAATTTTTGTCATAGCAATTGCATCTAGTACTGTATTAGACTCTATAATTGTACCTGGTAAGACGATTGAATGAGCGCCTACAATAACATGGTCTCTTATTGATACTTTTTTCATAATCAATTTGTCTTTGATGATAATATTAGAAATAACAAAACTACCTTGACCAATTTTAACATTTTTTCCTAATTCAATAAATTCGCAATCAATCCATCCCTCATGCAATGAATTGGAGAATGAAGTTTTTACACCTAGTAATTTCAAGATTAAAACTTCAAGAAAAGGTAATGACAATTGTCGTGCCAACCAAATTGGCCATTTTCTTACAACTGCTCTTAGACTCCAATAACAATAGTCTTTATCAATTTTATTTCTTAGGAAGATCCCTTCCTTAGGTTTATGCATGATATTAATAAATACCAAGAAGATCTTTGCGATAAGAGTAGCACTTATTATCAAAAATATTTCAGCTAAGAAAAAAGCGAATGGAAAAAGTATAAAAAATATTAAATTAAGAATAGGAAAGAATTGCCAGAAATACCATAGCCATAACAAAGATGGTTGAGCACTTAAAATAATAATCAAAAAATAAAATATCAGATATCGTTTTTTAGCAAGAACATTTGTAGTTCTTGGTCCAACTCTTAATGATGATGGAATTGAAATTCTAAAATCACTTTAATTTATCTTATTTTAAAGCTAAAATATATCAAATTCAGCTAGTAAATTTTTATATAAAAGAATAAATTGGTTTAAATTATTTATTTTTATCCATTTAGAATTATGAGCTTATGAAGTCAATTTAGGTCATAAAAAATTAACTATTCTATGGTGAAATCTTTAATCATTGAAACTTTTTTGTCAGTATCAATAGTAATGGCAATAAGATTTACTTCTTCTTCATCTTCTGTTTCTGGATCCATCATAACAAAATAAAATGTATTCCCCTCCGTGTCATATCCAACTTCCATTTCACCACAATCATCTGGTATTATCTCTTTAATATTTTTAGGAGCATTTTCTTTCAAGATCTCATAGATAGCATCTTCAAGTTTTTTCTGACTTGCTCTAATTTTTTTAATATTTGAGAAATCAAATTGTCCCATTGATTCTTGAGCTTTAGAGTTTAACTCATTCCACTCCTGAAACATTTCTTTCAATTTAGGTATTGAAGCCATAAATAATCATTAATAGTATTTAAAATAAAATTTCTTATTGTCACAGAAATAAATAATAAGTAACTTTTTACTACTATATTGGAATTATTCAATATACATTAGGTGAGATAATGGAACTCCAACTACCAAAACCCTTATTAGAAGGAAGTAAAAGTATTGAAAGATGTATTTATGACCGAGAGAGTGTTAGAAGTTATAAAAACAAAAGCATTGAAATTGAAAAGGTTTCACAAATATTATGGGCAACCCAAGGGAAAAAAGGAGATAAAAGAACTGTTCCTTCTGCGGGAGCAACTTATCCATTAGAAATTTATGTAACTCTCAAGGATAGGGGATTTTTTAATTATAAGGTTAGGAAACATTCATTAGAATTAATTTCCGAAGAAGATTTGAGTATTAAACTTGCTAGAGCTTCCTTGGACCAAGATTTTATTGCTGAAGCATATATGAATATTATAATTTGTGCTGAATTCTCAAGAACCACTTGGAGATATGGACAAAGAGGCGTAAGATACGTATTTATTGAAGTGGGACATTGTGCGCAAAATATTCACTTAGAGGCTGTAGCCTTAGGTTTAGCATCAGTACCGATTGGCGCTTTTGAAGATGATCAAGTAAAAAAAGTCCTTAACCTTCCTAAAAAGATTGAACCCCTTTATATCATACCTATTGGATATCCTAGATAAGAGGAGTAAATGATTCGTTTAAATGTCTAAAAATATTTCAATTAATCTAATTATTAGAACTTTTGTGCTTCAAACTCTGCTTTTTCTATAGAGAAATACATTGCTTTAGAAGAAATCTTTTTTAATTGTTTCTGTCCCATGTATTTCATTCCTATTCTTTCAGCAACTTTCCATAACTGTGAGCTTTCAGGATTTAGATAGGCAATTACTTTAGAAATATTTAACCTAGAAAAGGCATAATCTATTAGTTTCTTCATCGCCTCTATAGCAAATCCATAACCTCTAAATCTTGGTAATAATGCATAGAAGCATTCTACTATTTTATCATTCTTTAAAGATATTAACCCACAGAGTCCAATACTCTTTTCACTCTCTTTAATTATGATCTCTAAAGCAATGATTTGCTTTGAACTGGTATAAGAGTTGATTATAGAGTGAAATAGATCATCAAAATTTTCCCTGATTTCATTTTTTAAAACAAACTTTAAGTTTTTGGATACATGAGCATCATTAATAATATGTGAAAAAACATCAATAGTATCGTGAGTAATTGGTCTAAGTATGAGTCTTTTAGATTCTAATAGAGAAGGAACATCCATGATTTACTTTAGTTATATAAGGTATATGTTATTAAATTCTTAAGGTTGTATAAATATATATAATTTCAAATTAATTATAGTCTACTCTGATAATTTTTATGAACTACAATTATAACCCTACAAATGAAAAAATTAGAAACAGAAATATATATAATTCCATCATTTTTTTGGTTTTTCTATTTTGGTTTTCTTATTCTACGTTTGAAGAAGTTTCTATTCTAATATTATTAAGTTTAGTGACTTTTTTAGTAATTCTTACCAAATTCATGATAGATCGAAAATATGGATTTACTGAAAAAGAAATATTAGTTTATGTTCTACTATTTTTGATCCCATTCTATTTATATATCAATATTATCTTATTTATTAACGATTTACCTGCGTTTTTCATTCCATTTTATAGTTTAGTTGGAATACGACATAATCACAATATCCTTTTATTTCTTCTCTATTTCTCAGTAATTCTGTTAAAAATAATTGGGATTAAAATTTACTTCTCAAAAAATGTAAAAACTATTAAAAACGGAAGCGGAGATGAGATTTTTAAGTATTTTACACGAGATTTGACATATAAAAGGGTTTTACTTCTAATATTTTTCTTTTCGCTTGCTGCATTTGTGGAGGAATTGATATATCGAAGTTTCCTTCTTAGCATTTTTGTTTACTATTTTAATTGGAGTTTTATTTTAAGTATAATTCTTATCTCAGTTATTTTTGGATTAGTTCATTACTCTACTACAAAAAATTGGAGTCATGTAATTTCAACCCTTATATCCTCCATAGTATACTCGCTTGCTCTGATTTATTTAGGATTATTATATCCTTGGATATTCCACCTTGCGACTAATCTTTTTGTTTTATTATTTTATTACCAAGCGTTTAGAAAGAATGCTAACGTTGAAGTAAAGAACTAAAGAGCCATTCTTTAGCTAAAAATCACTTAGAGTATTACATTACCAAGTAAAGAATGTTATTTATTAAGTTTCTAAACTATATACTTTAAAAATCATATGGAAATAATTAAATCAAAAATAATCTTAATAATATGACTATTGTTTGATTAAGTTAGCAAACTTTTAAAATGCTTATTTAAAAGTAAGATTATGACTCAAAAAATTCTAATTTTGACGGGAGACTTTGTTGATGATTATGAATTAATGGTGCCTTATTGTGTCCTTACTATGTTTGGTTGCGAAGTTAAAATTATATGTCCCGGAAGAGGAAAGGGTGAATTTATAAAAACTGCAATTCATTACATTTCTATAGAAGATTGGGAATTAGCATTACAGAGAAAGCCCATAACATATTCAGAATCACTTGGCCATCCTTACAGATTAAATGAAGATTTCGATTGGGAAAATGTAGAGGAAGAAGTTGCGAATTATGATGGGCTTATTATTCCTGGTGGGAGGGCTCCAGAATATTTGTCATTAGTTCCTGAGGTACAAAAACTAGTTTCACACTTTATAGATAATAATAAACCCATAGGAGCAATTTGCCATGGGGTTCAAGTTTTAGCTTATTCTGATGCTGCTTTTAAAAAAATAAATTTTTTGAAAGATAAGAAAATTTATCCATATCCCTCTGTCGCATTAGAGTGTTCCTTACAAGGAGCAATAATAGATGATGAATACCCTCCCAATATTGCTTATACACAAGACAAACTTGTAACAGCTCCATCTTGGGATGCATTGCCCGAATTTATGAGACAATTTCTTAATCTGTTAAACTTGATTAAATTACCATAAAAGACTTAAAATATAGTTAAATTCTATCATAAATAAACAATGCCATCATTTGATTTTGGTAAGGAATATTTACTTCTTGGACTCCGCATGGATAAATTAATTGATGGATTTGTTGATGCGTATTACGGTCCATCAGAATTGAAAGCCCTTGTTGAGAGTGAAAAACCACTCTCCCCTAAAAATCTTTTAACATCATGTAAAAACCTCCAAAAACAACTTTACAATCAGGGATTTACAGAAGAACGTGTTAGATTTTTAGAAAAAACACTTGGGGCTATAGAGACCTCTTTAAATATTAATATTGGAGAAGATTTACATTTTCTAGATAAAGTGGAGAGATTATATGATATTAAACCTGAATTAATTGAAGATTCAATATTTTATAAACTCAAGGAGAAATTAGATTCAGTTTATAAAGGATCAGGACCGTTTCTGGATCGGTTTAATGCATTTTGGAAAAAACATGAACTATCAAAAAAACAATTGGAAAAAAAGTTTACTCACACTCTCAAATTAATACGAGATAAAACTTATGAATTATTTCAAGATATAATGCCTGAAAACGAAGAGATTTCAATTAAATTAGTTAAAAATAAGCCATGGCGTGCATATAATTGGTATTTAGGTCAAACGAAATCTAGAATAGAAATCAATACTGATATACCATTTTATTGTATGGGTGTTTTAAAGCTTATTACCCATGAGGCATATCCAGGACATCATACTGAACATGTTATTAAAGAAAAACACCTTTTTATTGATAAGAAAAGATTTGAGCACTGTATTCTTTTGATTCCCACCCCTGAATCCGTTATCTCTGAAGGCATTGGAAATACAGCAGCAGATTTTCTTTTTTCAGATGAAGAGAAGGGGCAGATAATTTTGGAGGAATTGTGCCATGATCCATCAAACAATGATTTAGAAATTTTTATAAGTCATTATCCAACTCAAGGCAAAATAAATAAACTATTAAATAATCTAGCAATTTTAGCTTACGTAAATGGATGGTCCGACGATAAACTAATAAAATATGCTTTAGATTTTGAATTGATAATGGAAAAAGAAATAAGGCAAACATTAAAATTTATTAGACATCCTCTGTGGTCTACATACATTTTTAATTATTCTTATGGAGAAACTCTAATTAAACAAAAATTTGGCACTCGCCCTTCTCCAAAAGATTTTAAAATGCTTCTAACTCATCCCATCTTACCCTCAGATCTGGAATAATCCAAATAAACATGATTTTATTATGAAAATTGAATTTCGAGAAGCTAAAAGCATTATAACAAAGAGTAATATCCCCTCAGTTGATTATGTAATTAATCCATATACAGGTTGCCAGCATGGTTGTATTTATTGCTATGCTGAATTTATGATAAGATTTACAGGTCATAAGGGTGATAAATGGGGACAGTTTTTAGATATAAAAACTTTTGATATCAATAAAATAAAACCTCAAAAGTATAGTGGAAAAATAATTCTATTAAGTTCAGTAACGGATCCATATTTACCCTTGGAAAAGAAATATCAAAATACGAGAAAAATATTACAAAGGTTAGTTGGAACTGATGCTGAAATCTCAATTCTCACTAAGTCTAAATTGGTTGTTAGAGATATTGATCTATTTAAAAAGTTTAAAAAGATTAGAGTTGGTATCTCTATTAGTACCTTGAATGAAGATTTCGCAAGAATTATTGAACGAGCGGCATCAAAACCTTTAGAACGATTAGATGCTATTAAGCAAATTTATGAAGCAGGTATTGAAACATATACATTTATATCCCCCTTTTTTCCAGAAATTACTGATTATAAAGCAATTATTGAAGAGTTTAGAGAATATTCTACTCGTTTCAGCTTTGAGAATTTAAATTTCAGGCCTCATAATGTTCCCAGAATAATGAAAATAATTAAACAATTTTATCCAAAGCTAATTTCAAAATATAAAATCATTCAAAAAGATCGAAGTTATTGGGATATTCTCGAGGATGAGATTAAGGATTACTGTGAAGTTAAAAATCTTAATTATTCAATTGAATTTCACCATGGAGGATTTTCAAAAAGTTAAAACTCTATTTAATATTATTACTTTTATTAACCAATTTTTAGTTAAATGCCCAGCGGAGTAATTAGTCATCAAGCACCTGGATTGATATTAAAGATAAAATATCCGAGTAAGTTTGATGGGACAGCTTTATGTATAAGTACATTAGTTCCTGATTTAAATGTATTAGTTGACCCCTTTTTACTATTTTCATTCCGAAATTTTACTCATAGCTTATTAGGATTACTGATTTATTCTATACCTTTAACAATAATATTAACAATTATTTTTTGTAGAAATATTTGTCCATTTATAGCTAACATTGCGAAAAGAGATAATTTGATATATAAACCTTTGAAATATTTTGGTGTAGATGAATGGGATAATTTAAAGAAAAAAAAGTATAATAGCAGATATTTTATTGTTGCATTTTATTCTGCACTTATTGGAGGTTTAACACATCTAATACTTGATCTTCCTGCACATGAATATGTAGAATTGTTTTTTCCAATAATTTTTCAAAATCCAGATTTTTTATTATATTCAATAGTAGATTTTGGTCCTGTTACTATTGGTTCAATACAAATTGAACGTGATTTAACAATTTATCAACTCATATGGACCATTGAAACATTATTTACATTAATTATTTCTCTTTACCTACTGAGATATATTAAAAAACGTAATTTAATTAACAAATGGTACGAATAGGTTAAAATTCAATACATTCATCAATCGAAATATTTATTAAATCTCTCTAATATCTTGATTTGTTAAAATATTTATAGAAAAAGAGTTTTTAAAAAGAACCTTTTTAATTTTTTAAATGTATAAATTTGTGAAAAATTATGTCTGATAGAAGCAATAATTCAGGATTAATAAGCCCCGTCATATTAAAACTTCAAGAAAGCATTAAAATTAATAAAGATAAAGCGATATCAGAATTTTGGGGACAAATTGAAAGATCAGGAACCCCCATTTTTGAAGAGATTCAAGGGGATGATAAATATAGTCTTATTACTTTTATTGTACGAGAGGATGAAGAGGTACAGAATATTATTTGCTACAATGCATTTTTAGCTGGGGATATAAAAGAAGGTGTACTTGAGAGAATTGAAAATACTAATGTATATTTTAAAACATATAAAGTATTAAAAGGGATAAGGGATACTTATAATTTTTGTAAAAATAATCCACTTATTCCTAAAAATCCCTCTGAAAACCTTTTTAAATTTGGAAACTTGGTTTTTACTGATCCTTTTAACTCTAAAATCCAACAATTCAGAGTAGGTGGATTTCTACTTCCTCTCAGTGAATTTGAATCTCCAGATGCTGCTCCACAACCTTATTACGGTGAGAGAAGGAATATAGACCACGGGAAAGTTCGACAATTTATATCTAGCAGTAAAATTTTAGACATTAATAGAAATATCTTAGTTTATACTCCCCCAAATTACTCTAAGGATCATTCTCCTTATTACTTTCTTTTATTATTTGATGGATTAATATTTGAAGAACATGCTAAAGTATCTTCCACTATCGATAATCTCATCGTAGAAGATAAAATTCCTCCTTTAGTCGCTGTTATGATAGAAAATTTCTTGCCTACAAGTATTGCTCAAAGATCTTACGAATTACCTCCTAATCCAAAATTTTTAGAATATATTATTAAAGAATTAATACCATGGATACGAGAAAATTATAATATAACATCAGATCCAACTCAATCAGTTATTGCTGGAGCTAGTTATGGTGGTCTTGCAGCTAGCTTTATAGCTTTCAAAAATCCAGAGATCTTTCGTAATGTTTTGTCTATGTCAGGAGCTTATTCTTGGTATCCTGGAGCAGAAAATTGGATGCAATATGTAAAGGATATTAAAGAATTAGAGCATTGGTGGGCGGAAGAAGAAGAAAGGGAAGAAGAATGGCTTGTAAAAAAATTTGCTCAAACTGAAAAATTGCCATTAAAATTTTACCTAGATGTTGGTATACTTGAGGAACATGATCCGAATCAATTATTTATTTCTAACCGTCATTTCAATAAAATTTTAGGAACTAAAGGTTATCCCGTTTTCTATGTAGAGTTTCTAGGAGGGCATGATTTTATCTGTTGGCGAGGTTCAATAGCTGATGGGCTTATATACTTAATAGGAAAATAGAAAAATTATAACCTTCTTTTTTTTAAGTGATAAATTTACTTTATTTCAACATTTTTTATATGTGAATTATAAGTAAATTCAACAATAAGAATTTAAAAAAAAAAATTATTTTTAATTTTCGATCGATAATGATCAAAATTTGAGTATTTCATATTAGATTATAAAAGTGAAGTAGAAGATAGTCAGTAATCTCTGTAAAAATAGTAGTAAAATGTAAATTTTAGTGGTAAAAATTTATGAATTACCAGCAAAATTTAAAGAGCTAACTACTTTTATTCTACTTGATTCATAAGAAATATTGATTAGTTTTTAGCAGTTATAAGCAGCAGTTTTAACAAATTTCACTTTATTTTATAAAAGTGTTAATAATGGTAAAAAAAAAGTAAATATATATAAAGAATTTTAATGATTTAGTATATTAGTTATGAATTCTTTTCTAATTGAGAAGAAAATCGTTTTAATTGGAGGGGTGTATGTTTTTGACTTCTTTAAATGTTAAATTAGAAAATTTTGAAGAAGAATGTATAAATAGTATTGAATCAATTTTCGACGCTTATTTTTTACTCTCAAAAGAAAATACTGTTTTGGGTTATAGGATCAAAGATGAACTTCTTAATATTTATTTCGGTAAGGAAAGACTTCAAGGTGAAGATTTTTTGAATTTATTAAGATCCTATAATCAACAAAAGAGTATTAAAGAATTAAAACAAAGAATTTTAGAAAATGAAGCTCAATTATTTGAGTTTAATATAAATGTAAATGATCGAGAAGGATACTATAATATTTTTATTTTTAATTTAGCTAATGACCAAAAACTCATTAATTTTCTGAATACTGATGATCAAAAGAAAATTGAGTTTGATTTAGCTGAAGAGAGAAACACATTAAAAAATATAATTGAATTAAATCCTTATGCTATCGAAATAAAGGACATAGAAGGACGACATGTTAGTGCGAATAAAGCATTTATAGATATGTTTAAATCAGTTGCTCCACCCGAATATTCTATCTTTACAGATCCTCATATTAAAAAAAGAGGATTACTTGATAAAATTTTAAAATTAAGGGAAGGAAAGGTAATAAGAATGGGAGAACATTGGTATGATCCTCGTGATTCCGCAATTGAAGCTGGTCTTAATTTAAAAGATGTTCCCAGTTCATTAATATGTCATAAAGCTGTTGCTTTTCCAATTTTTGACAGATGGGGCAGAATTAAGAATTATATTATGATGCATGAAGATATTACCAAACGAAAAATAGCAGAAAAAAGATTAGAAGAATCCGAAAAAATGTATAGAGATTTATTTAATAATACCCCCTATGCAATTTGGCTTGTAAATTTACAAGGTAAAATTGTTGATTGTAATGAAACGATGGATAAATTCATGTCAGTATTTACACATACTGATTTAATTGGAAAACCATTCAGGGATGTGCTTAAAATGTTTTCACGCAAAGGGGATCCTAGGTTTGAAAATTTAACACAAGTTTTTAAAGAGCGATTTAAGATTTTAATTAAAAATGGATATTTAGAACCTATAGAATTTGAGATATCAAGAGGCGATGGAAAAACATTTTGGATAACTTTAGAAAGCTCTTTCGTAACGATTGGTAAGGAAAAACTAATTCAACTATTTATAAAGGATATTACAAAGAGAAAATTAGCGGAAATTGAATTAGATGGTTTAAGGAAGGATTTAGAAGATAGAGTTAGAGAGAGAACTATCAAATTGGAAAATTCAGAAAAAAAGTATCGTGAAGCATACAGTAGAGCAGACTGTTATAAAGGATTATTTACCCACGATATTTCTAACATTTTTCAAACAATTGGAAATTCCATGGAATTAAGTCAACTTCTTTTAGAGGAAGATTTTAATAAAAACGAAATGCTTGAATATTATGAAATAGTTAACAAACAAATTAAACGAGGGAAAAATCTAATAGCTAATGTAAGAAATCTTTCTGAAATTGAAGAATCTGAGATGCCTTTAGTCTCTACGGAAATCTTTGAGAAATTAAATAATGCAATCCAATTTGTTAGGGTAAATTTTCAAGATCGAGAAATTAAAATTAATCTAAAAAGTGATAAAAATAAGATTCATGTAATAGCAAATGATTTATTACTTGATGTATTTGAAAATATTCTTATTAACTCAGCTCGTTATAACAATAATGAATGTATTGAGATTGAAATTAGTATTTCAAGAGTTGAAGAAAATGATAAGGTTTACATCAAAATAGAATTTAAAGATAATGGAATTGGTATTGATGACAATAGAAAAAAACTAATATTTAAAAAAAATAATAAGAAATTATTAGGATCTAAAGGTATGGGGCTTGGACTTTCTCTTGTAGCAAAACTTTTAGATCTATGCGACGGTAAAATCTGGGTTGAAGATAGAATTAAAGGTGATTATACTCAAGGAACTAATTTTGTTCTTCTAATACCAGAAGCAGGATAATTTTAAAATCAAAATAAAATTCATAAATTTTAATAGACCAAAACCTGAATAATTAATAAATCAAAAATTTAATAATATATTCAAAAATGAATGAAAAAGTTCCTAAAAGAGATAAATCGAAGAAGGAATTAAAATGGTATACTTATGTAGATTCAGAACTCGATAATAAACTAAAAAATTTCATGGACGAACATAACATTAAAAAGCAAGCACAAATAATAAGAGATTGTGTAAATTCCTATATAGATTATGTAAAACATGTTTTACAAAAACCTTTTGAAAAAAGAGAATATGATGAGATATACATCAATAAATATATTATAGAAGCTATTGACCTTTATGATATAAACAAGACTCTTTTTGAAGATCTAAAACAGAGACTTTCACCTCTGAAAGTTTCAATTCTTATGTTGAGTAATTCTTTAAACGATCCAAATAAATTAACCGAAAGTATTGGAAATATAGAAAATGCATTAAAAGAATTAGAAGAGTTCATAAAAAGACGTTTTGAAGAACCAAAACTGATCAGTCATGTGAAAAAAATTGATATTTTATACATTGAAGATAATGAATTAGAACGAAAAACAGTCGAAGTTTATTTCAAGAGAAAGGGGATGGATATTAAAGCTATAGAAACTTCTGAAGAAGGACTCGAAATTTTGAAAATTTTTACTCCTCGAGTATTTTTATTAGATATAGATTTAAAAACTAGTAATATTAATGGAGATAAATTTTGTCAGTTATTAAAATCTAAAACTCAGTATCGTTCAATTCCAATAATATTAATATCTGCTGTTGTTACTGAAAACGAAAAAAAAGAAATATTAACATTAACTGGTGCAGATGATCTTATAATCAAACCTATCGACAAATTAGCCGATTTAGATGTTCTACTCGAATACCTAAGATAGAATATTCTATTTTTATATGATATTTATAAGTGTTATAATATCAAAAAGCACAGAGGTATAACTAATTTATATAATTTATACTCATCCTTGCTTTCTGATAAATCTCTTTTGCTCTTCTTTTTCTAAAATATTTTAGGTTATTCAATATTTTAAAGACATGTGGTACAAGTGAAAAAAAAGTTAAATATTAATAGAAAGCAAGAAATCATTGCCTATCCGTTGTTAATCTTAACTATGGTCATTTGGGGCGGTACATGGCCATTAGGTCGATGGTTAGTATCAGAAGAAGTAGGCGGTGAAACAATCCCACCATTCATGATAGCCGCGATTCGTTATTTTTTAGCAATAATTTGCTTTTTTATAATTCTTAGATTTAAAGAAGGAAAGATAAATTGGCAATTTGCTAAAGAAAATTGGAAATTATTAGTATTAATGGGTTTATTTTCTGTAACTATTTATCAAGCAGGTTATCTGATAGGTGAAATATTCACTGCAGCAAGTGATGCTAGTATAATGGTTGCAACAAATGCTATTTGGGTAGTAATTCTTTCCAGTATATTTTTAAAAACAGAATTTTTTACCTGGAAAAAAGCGGCTGGAACTATACTATCATTCTTAGCAGTTATTATGATTGTAGGGTTTTCTCCGAATGTAGATGTCCCGAATCGGATTCTTGGAGATGTCTTAATATTAATAGCGGCATTTGCTTATGCTACATATACTGTTACTTTACGCTATTTTTTGAATAAGACGAAAAGAAAGGCAGAATCATATCAACCAAGCTCTATATGGATAATGACATGGGTATCCTTTTTTGGATTTTTAGCGACTACTCCAATAGCGTTTATTATCAGTCCTGAATTTCTTAATCCATTTGAGTACATTTTAATACCTCCCAGAGTATGGATAGGAATTGCTTATTTAGCATTTTTATCAACAGTGGGGGCATATACGTTCTACTTGGAAGGAGTAAAACGTTTAGATGCGAGTAGAGCTGCAATTTTTCAAGCATTGGTTCCTTTATTTGGTGTACTTTTTTCCGCGATATTCCTTCAAGAAAATTTTGATATTCTAATTTTCCCCATTTCTTTATCACTTGTTATTTTGGGAATAACTCTTGTTAACCTTAAAAATCTAAGAATTAAACGAGAAAAACAATTTAAGAATGAAAACAACTAATTTCGATTATTTTCTTTAGATCTTTTTTTAAATATTGTCTTATATCTGAAAAAAGAACTTAGTGAATTACAATTATTTTAAAAAAATCACTTTTAAATTTTAATAAATCATCAACTACATGTTTTTATATTCTTGTTTTTTTATATTCCAAAGATAATGAATGAGATTAAGGATTATTATGAGCTTTTAGGGATTGATAAAGATTCAACAGAAGAGGACATCAAAATAGCATATAGAAAATTAGCTAAAAAATATCATCCTGATCTCAATAAAACTGATCCTCAAGCAAAAGAGAAATTTATTGAAATAAAGGAAGCTTACGACACGTTAATAGATCCCATAAAACGTAAGACCTATGATCAGCTAAAGAATAATCCTCAAACATTCGATTGGAGTGATCTTTATAGAACAACAGATTTTAGTTTTTTTAGGGAAATATTGAGGGAAATTTATAGAAACAGAACTCCTTATTACAAACCTCCTCCTGAAGGTATGTACGTCTAAATTATGGCATAAAAATCATAAAATAAGCTTGCTAATTCTTGAATTTGTAAAAAAAAAACAAATTAAAATAAAAATATTTTACTATAATTATGACAGAAGTTATTTCAGAAATGGGAAATTGTAGTGAATGTGGAGCAGAAATTGACCTTGCTGAAGCTTGGAGGGTAGATGAGAAATACTACTGCCAAACTTGTTTTGAGAAATTGAACCTCTAAGTACACCCCATTAAATCTTAAAATTTCTTCATATCCCATTTAATTTATGAAATTCTCATAAAATTACTTTATTTCAAGAAATCTCCCCTGAATATGGTCTAATTATTATTATATCTAGGGATGATATGGAGATTTATTTCAGAGAATATTCAACTCTATCCAACCAATCATTTGTTAAAGCATTAAAAAGTTCTTCTTGCTCAATTTGAGGTATATGTCCTGCGTGATCTAATATAGCAAACGTAGCTCTTGGATAATTTTCTATAATGTTCCATGCATCTCGATACCCAACGACAGAATCTTGTCTCCCTAGCAGGAATAAAGCTGGTTTATCAAAAGATTTATTTAAATTTACATCAAAAGAAAATGCATGATTCTCCCTTACTTTTTCTAAGAATTGCATGTCGGCAATTGTAATACCTGATATTCCTTCTTCTTTACCTCTTTCCAATACTTTATGGTTAATAATTGTTGACACATCTTCAAAAATTTCTCTCTCAAAAGGACTTAATTTAGAAATTAATTCCTCATCTTTTACTAAGATAATATGTTCTGGCAAATCTCGCTGTTCCTCATAAGGTAAGATAGCAGGTACTAGATATAAAACGCCATCTATCATACTTTGTTTTTTCTTGATCAATCCTCTTGCTAAATATCCCCCATATGATTCCCCCACAATAATGAAATTCTCATCGGGAATAACAGATTCCACGAATTCAATGATAATTTTAAGATAATCATCAGTACCTTTAATCCAATCCTCTCCCTTAGTTTTCCCCATTCCGGGTAGATCAAAATAAATCCTTTTATAGTTAGGTCTATTTTCAAATATAGGTTCCATACATCCCTTCATAATTCGATGATCTACAGGCCATCCATGGATCATTAATACGGGATACCCTTCACCATGAATTTCATAGTAAACTGTTATATTCTCAAGTTTGCATTCCATTTTAATCAATAAATCCAATTTTAATTAGTTGAAAGCTAATCCAATTTGATTTTTATAATATAAAAAGAATGACACATTTTTCAATGATTTTTTTTTATGCGAGCTAAAACAATCTTAATTGACTAATTATTGAAAAAAAAAAATATTTTAAAACCTATTCTGGTGTTGCTCGTTTTTTCATAAAAATGTAGACACCAGCGATTACTGCGACTCCTCCGACTACAGAAACAACAACTATAATTATGATAATAGTTGGATCTACTCCAGCGGGTGGAATCCTTTTCGTTATCGTTACGTCTTCAAAAGAGAGATTTCCTAAAGTATCATTAGCATAGAAGGTTATAGTGATTGAACCTTCCGATAAATCTGCCCATGCTGCTTGGTTAATAGTATCATTCGTAGTAATGACAAAAGTGGTTAATCCTCCATCAAGAGAATACCACACTGAGTCCAAGTGGTCATCTGTTATTGTAATTATGAAAGAGGGGGCAGTAACTCCAAACTCAGCTCCAGGAGATGGTGTATTGATAACGATATTTGGCCCTGTTGTATCTTTTTCTATATTTATATCAGCAAATCCAATAATTCCTCCTAGATCTGAAGCATAAAATGTGAGCGTAATAGTATCATCAGACATAGCATCCCACGCTGACTGATCTATAGTTCCAGTAAATTCAGTAAATGTATAATTATGTAAACCGCCATCAAGAGTATACCACATCTCATCCAAATAATCATCAGTTATTGTTACATTGTAAGCAGGGGCATTGGTTCCAAATAAATCATCATCAACAGGAGAATTAACAATTACAGTGGGAGGAGTATCATCAGCTATAGGCAGATAGTCTTTATTCCCCGCAGATCCACTTATATTATAAGGGATGTCTACGATTCCAAAAGGCGATTCATCATCTGGACGAGTCCAATTATCCCAGTAATTTCCAATTGTCGTACTGTTCCAATAGTTATCAGTTCCGTCATCAATTGCATGTCTTCCATTTTTAAGAAAGAGATTATTATAAACTGTGTTGTTGCTACAATATGAATCAAATTTTAATCCGAAATCATTGTTTTTAATAATGTTTCCAGAGATTACATTGAAATGGCAGTCACCTTCAAATTGAATTCCATATTCGTTATTATCTATAGTGTTTGCTAAAAATGTATTATTATAACTACTATCACGGTCACCACCAGATAGAAATATCCCTGTAACACCGTTATATAATGCTATATTGTGTGAAATAGTATTATTATCGCATAGATCTTGAAGAAATATTCCATTATTTGTATTGTTATTTACGGTATTTTCAATGAGTATATTAAAATCGCAATCGTTTCCAAGGACGATCCCAGTATGTTCATTAAAAGTTACCACATTTCTTGTAATGTTATTAAAATCACAATTACTACCTAGATAAATCCCCCTGAAATTTAAGGAACAATTATTTTCTATTAAAGTCCCATTACTAACAGTTTCTAACTTGATTCCCGCTTCTGAATTGTAGAAAATGCAATTAGTAACAATGAAATGAACGTTTGAGTTAATTATTTCCATAGCGTTTGTCATTGCAAAACCGTCTCTGGTAATATTTTCTATGATATATGGTTGGCTTTCTGTTCCTGATCCGGAACACCATGGTTGGCTTTCTGCCCATGTCCAATTTTGTGCTCCAACACCAGTAGCAGAGCCATTAATAAAGATTGGTAGCTCTTTATATGACTCAGAACATGTATTATTATCTATAATATTACCTGTACACCCAAGTTCAAAAATACACATTCCATTATCTAATAATATATTATCTGAGATTGTGTTGTTATTGCAATTTTCTTTAAGCCCTATTCCTAAATTGTTTCTATTTATCGTATTGTTTTTGATTGCGTTGTTTTCACATCCGTCATCTAGAGCGCCTTCTCCATAAAGGTATATTCCGATCTGTACGTTATCATTTATAGTGTTTCCTGTGATATTATTATAATCAGCATTGGCAAAATGTATATATATACCAATGGCACCATTATGATTAACCGTGTTATTGATGATTTTAGTATTATCCGAATGATATAATTCTATTCCATATTTTGTATTTTCAGTTGCGATATTATTGATAAGAGTATTATGATCAGCTCCATTGTATGGAGATATTCCCGCAACCCCATTACGTCTAGCGGTATTATTTATAATATTATTAAAAAAAGCGCCACCCTCTATGAAAATCCCATAATATCGGTTATCATTTACTATATTTCCCGTGAAATTGTTATAATCACACCCTTTATTATATATTCCATCATCCGAGTTATCATTTACTTTATTGTTTATAATTTTATTATTAGTGCAATCTAAAGTCATCCGATTCAATAAAATTCCCCATTTATTGTTGTTTGCAGTATTGTTAACAATTTCATTCTGATCGCAACCGTCATTCAAACTTATCCCTGAATCTCCATTATTATTTGCGGTACTTTCCGTAATATTATTATAATCACTTTGGTATAAATATATGCCATGCTGTGTATTGTTATTTGCGGTGTTTCCAGAGATATTGTTATTATTGCTACTACTTAAAAATATCCCCGTAAGTTGGATAGTAGTGCCATTATTGCCCGCAATATTTTCTGAAATCGTATTACCATCACTATTGTATAAAGAAATTCCATATTGTCCATTATTACAAGCAGAATTTTCCGAAATTGTATTATTATCACTAGAAGTTAATTTAATACCATAGAAAGAATCGGGAACTGGAGGGAAATTATCATCAGCGATGTTTCCCTTGATTACATTATCATGACTATCCGTTAAGCTTATTCCATAATAATTATTACTCGCATTGTTATTGATGATCTTTGAATTATTTACATTCGTGCAATAAATTCCAAAAGTGTTGTTATATAATTTGTTGTTTACTATATTAGCATTAGTAACATTCTCTAATCTGATTCCTGCAAAACTAGCAATAGGAATATCTTTTAGCGTACAATTCTTAACAGTAAAATGCTTTCTTGAATTTCGAATCGTTAGACAATCTATAGCTGGGGGATAGATAATAGTTATATTTTCTATTATAAAAGGGTATTCTTTTGTACCATTTCCTGCAGTACACCATGGTTGAGCTCTTGCCCACGTCCAATTACCATAAAAGGTTGTATTAGTAGTCGCTAAATCATCGATTATTATAAAATCAACCATAGCTGAAGTCTTTAGGTTATCAACATTAAGTTTATAATTATTTCTGAAATCCAAATTACCACTAAGAATTAAAGGAAAAATGAGTAATAGTACAAATAAGATCGCTAAATTTTTTGTTTTTATTTTCATATTCTTATTCCTAAATTTGTTATGATATGATTAGGTAAGATAAAGATGTATATAACAGTATAGATCTCGTAGTCTTTTCCTGCAATTTTTTTGAATTCTTTTTCTAATGAATTTAATGATTCACTTAAATACTATTATTTTCTTTATTATATTGGAAAAGGGGGTGTATTAAGTTGAATCAAACCAAATTAAATAAGAAAGATAGTGAAAGTTTACAAAGAATTTGGAAAATTCGTGATTATATCCAGGAACTTGAGGATGTAAAGGACGAAATTATTGAATTTATAAGCTCTGATGATGATATAGACAATAGTACAAAAAATATTTGGGTTTCAGATGCAAAAGAATTCTATTTTGGCACAGTGACCGCATGGGAAATGCTTCACTTTACTGTGAGAGGGATAAAGAGCCATCTGAATGATTCAAAAGGCTTTTTATATCGTGCTAAAAGTTCACTAGCTCAATCTATAAGTGAATTAAAAATATTTGAAGAAGAAAAAAACCTAATGAAATTGATAAAGAAAGCAAAAGTGGCTTTTGAAAAATGTTGGAATGCTTTTCAAAGCGAATATAAGTTATTGGAACCAGAGATAAAAATAATGAAGCCTGTTCCAAGAGTAATAAAAATATCAAAGCACGAATACCAACTCCCATGTTCTATTTGTGGTGAAATCGCTGTCGATTATAAAATAGGTGTTGGACAATTTGATAAAGAAGAAAAACTCCTTTATAGAGGGATTATTTGTGGTACCTCACTTAATAAAGGATTAGCAAATGAATTATTTGAGATATTGGAAAACGAAAATATTGCTGGAGTTCATGAATTTATGAGGAAGTACCATTCATATGAAGGTTTAGATGCATACTGCCCACAATGTGATAAAATCTATTGTTGGAACCATTACAAATTAGAAGAAGAATGGGATGAGGGTTTTTATGATTGTACTTATGGAGAATGCCCTAAAGGGCATAAGAGAATGATAGATGATTAATTAAACAAAATAAAATAATTACTTTTTTTTTTAAAATAATTTAATCTGAAAACATGCTTTCAGGAAGTATCCAAACAGGGGGATCTCTTTTAAGACCTTTTTCTTTAAGTTTTTGCATCTTATTTTTATAATGATTATAAAAATCATGTCCAAAGATACAAATACCATGATCAATAGCATCTAAAATTGATACAACACCTTCATGAAACATTTTATCAAATTCATCTGCTCTATAACAAAATGCATCCAACCCTAAAGATAATTTATAATGCTCATAAATAATGCTAGGTCTATGAATAAAAGGTTCTTTAAAGTCTCCAACAAATATTATATCTAGGTCGCTATTTTCCATAAAATCACTTCTTGCTCTTGATCCAAATAGAATTACGCATTCTAATGATATTTTTTTATTGATATTTCCTGAAAATTTAATTAGATAATCGTTCAAATCAGTCTCTAGCATATCGTTAGTCTCCTTTAATTTCTTTATTAACAAAATTAATTATATCTTTCGCTTGGATTAAAGCAATTTCTGCTTCTTGTTTATTATAAGCTTTATGTGGTGCAATATCTGGAAGTGCATCTGGATAACGTGTTGTAATATAATGTTTATCAAGGCTTAGTGCTAATCTTTCAATATCATCAAAATTCTCATTTTTTAAATCTTTATATTTTACTAAAAGAGAGTGAATAGAATGCCCCCAACCATTAACTTTATTATGATAAAGTAAAGCTTTCACTGCTTTTTCTGCTGCTTGTTGACAATGAAAAACTACAGTATTGAATCTATCATTCTCAAATAAAATCTTTGCGTTTTCTAGATCCCAGTTTGCTTCCTCAAGCCAATTGGCAGTTCGTTCATTCATGAAAGCAATTTTATTTTTTAAAAAGTTGTTCTATATTAAATATATCCTTTCAATTTTAAATAACTAGGTAGCAATATAATAATTTCTATTAGGAGTACTATAAACAAAATCTCAAGTTAATTAATTAAATTCCAAATTTGCATAAAAAGTAGTCAATTGTTTAACACGTTACTGTTAAAACTTCATTCAATTTATTTTGCTTTCTCAATATCTTCGGGGATAATTATTGAATGATCCCCTTTAATTCTCTCTAACACAATCTCAGTCTTGACCTTCTAAACTCCAGGAAGGTTGCGGAGTTTTTCAATAAGACCCATAGAACCTCTAATTTTACTGTCTTAAATCGAATAAATTCTTTTTATCTCTTTTATATTATGAATTTGTCTCATGATTACTTAATTTTGAACTAACTGATGGACGATACTACTTAATAGGTTGAAAATTTGATACTCAAATATTGTTATCAACTATTAATTTTTATGTAAATTAGGTAGGTTTTCTTTTCCAAATTTTTATCGATTCATATATAAATACAGAAGTGCAAAAAATTATAAAAAATAGAAAAAGCAGGCTCGCAGGATTGGTAATAAAGGTGTCACCATATATTCCTGCAAGAAATACATATAATAAAACACCCAGAATATTAACAACTAAGTATAAAGAATATCGGGGAATCATTAAAGGCCCTATGCGAAAATAAAACCCTAATACACCCTTTTTTATACCTTCTTTTACGTAGTATTTACCATTTTCGTCGTTTTTTGAAATAATCCCTGCTTTCATTAATTTATCTAATTGATAGGCTACCGTTCCAGAAGACACCATTTTTAATGCCTTTTGAATTTCCCGTACTCCCGCCTGATGATGAGTCAAAATGTACCAATAGACTTGGAGAGTCTTCCCTTGCAATACTTTTTTATCATTTTTCTTGAGATCTGCTGCTTCTACATCATGATCTGACATTGCAAGTAAGGTTTCATTTTTTGATTTCGAGGATATAGGTTTTATTGCGAGGCTTTCGTTTTTATACTTTCTTCTTCTTGGTGTCATAAGAACTCTAAGTCCTCTTGAGGTTTTCTAAATTTTTCACGATTTTGATATATTATAAAAACGGCAACTCCGATTATTGTGATAGAAATAATGAGAATAATTGGAAAGTAATTTAATGATGGCAGAAGTGTACAAACATTATCTTGAATTACATTTCCTTCGCAATATTCTTCTAAGATGCATAATCGATTTCCTATTAATCGATTCCCCGAAACAGTGTTATTAATACTATATTCCAAAAATATACCTATAAGGTTGTTATTTGCAGTGTTTCCCGAAACGTTGTTATAATAACTACCAGATAATCTTATCCCATATTTGTTGTTATTTGCGGAGTTTCTCGAAACTGTGCTTTTTTCATTTTCCGTTAAAGATATCCCTACAAGGTTGTTATTTGCGGTGTTTTCCGAAATTGTATTGTAATGACATATCGTCCTACAATCCCCACAGAAAAAGTCATTAAACGCTATCCCATATCTACCGTTGCTATTTACGGTGTTTCCTGAAATAATGTTATCGTCACTAGTTTCTAAATGAATCCCATTAAAGGTGTTGTTATTTGCGATGTTTCCCGAAATAATATTATTGTTACCCTGTGAAGATATCCCGCCGCCATTGTTATTTGCCGTGTTTCCCGAAATGGTGTTGTTATTACAATTATATAATCTTATCCCAATATCATTGTTATTTATGGTATTTCCCGAGATTGTGTTGTTATTACAATAATATAATGAAATTCCTCCAGAAGCAATAGAAATGTTCAAGTTTGATATTACTGAATCATTACAATTGACCAATATAAATTGACCGGTATTCATAAAATCGCTTGGTCCTAAATATACTTCATGGGTATAATAATATAGGGGTTTTCCATTCACAAGATTAGTAGTATCTATATCGCATGAAATTAAAGTTGCAAGCGACCCATATACACGTAGGCCACATTTAATCATTATATTTCCCGAAACTGTACTGTTATTACTAAACTCTAAAGATATCCCGGCTCCAATTATGAGATTTTCCGAAACTGTGCTGTTATTACAAGAGGATACCGTTATCCCGGCTCCACTGTTGAAATTTGCAGTGTTTCCCGAAATGTTATTATTATTACTAAACAATAATCCTATCCCAATAGTATTGTTATTTGCGGTGTTTCCCGAAATGGTATTATTATTATTATCATATTCTAACAATATCCCGGCTCCTCTATTGTTATTTGCGGTGTTTCCCGAAATGGTGTTATAATTATTATTAAAATATAAAGATATCCCCTCATCACCGTTGTTATTTACCGTGTTTCCCGAGATGGTGTTATTATTACTATCTTCTAACCATATCCCACGACGGTTGTAACTTGCGTTATTATTAATTAATGCTCCATTACTGACTCCTAGCAACCTAATACCTGCATCACCCCAGAATTCCCCTGACTTATAGAACGTACAATTTTCAATCTTAAAGAATACGTCGGAGTTTTCAATTAAAATACAAATTCCGGAATCTCCACCATCTATTATCAAATCTTCTATAACATATGGATCGGAGTAAGTGCCACTCCCCGTACATTTTCCAACATTTTTAAAATCAAGCCACACTGAATTATCGATTATGTGAATTTTTCCCGATACCGCTGAGA
>JBHLLP010000032.1:0-41744 GCA_048885525.1 Candidatus Hermodarchaeota archaeon
CCGGGAATCTTGCGGATTATTGGGCCGCAAGCGGATGTCCTATTCGAGAATCTCGGGGTCAACGTCTTCATGCGACTAACCCGAGCATATCGCAGCTTGTCGCGCTCTTCATCGGTGCCCAAGCCAAGATATCCACCAAATAGCGGAGGCGTATTGGCGTCTAGTTGAGGAAAGATTCAGATTACTTGTATAAGGGTATGCGTATTCGGAGACAATAACTCAATTGAGCAAATTTAGAGACTACTCAATATTGTTAATGACGATTTGAGACGATTATAAGAAGACATAAATTAAATAGGGAGTATGTTCTTATGAGCATGATTTTTCATGCTTGACACTGGTTTACTTGAATCAACCAAGGTGGTGGTCAATTCAAGCACTCATATCCTGTAGTACCAGTTTTTATTGATAAGTTTTTACTGATATACTTCAATGAGGCCTATGCCAGCTATTAGTCATATATCATCGTTAATAGATGAGATATTTTTATAACCAATAACTTGTCAACGATATCTTAGGAGTTTTTTTTGGAACTCAATAAATATCATCGGCAAAATATTAGAATAAATCCTTGATTAAAAATTTTATGGTCTAATTTTTATAAGTTTCAAAGGGAAATCACATGGTTTGAGGAGTATTAATTAAATGGTTAATAAAGCGAGTATTAAAAAAATAGGTGAATTAACAGAGAGTACAAATTAGAAAATATAGTAACTTTTATAGTTTAATTATGAATACCTTAAATTATTATTAATAGATCCATACGATTTCGAAGGGATATTCGAGAGTTTATTAGAAATTGGATGCAATGAATGATAAAAAGATATTAATAGGTACATCGGGGTGGGGTTATGATGAGTGGGTTGGCCCATTTTATCCAAGAAATTTAAGGAAGGAGGATTATTTGTTGTTTTATTCAGAGATCTTTTATACGAATGAGATCAATACAACATTTTATAATATTCCCTCTAGATGGGTTGTTGAAGGCTGGGTTAATAAAACTCCGCGCAATTTTTTATTTTCAGCTAAACTCCCTCAATCTATTACCCACGAACATAAATTAGATATAAATGTATGTTTGGATGATCTGGATTATTTCCTAAAAGCAATGGAGCCACTAATTGAGTCGAGAAAACTATTGGCGTTTTTGATTCAGCTACCGCCTTATTTTAAGAAGGAGGAACATTTTAGTAATCTAAAGGAATTTATTAACAATTGGCCAAGATCTCTTGAAAATGATGATTATTATTTAGTTGTTGAGTTTAGAGATAAGTCTTGGATGGATAATGAGGTATTTAATTATTTGAGGGATGAATCATTGACATATTGTGCAGTTATTGAGCCTCTTTTACCTCCAAGGATGGATATTACAAATCCAGCTTTTGCATATATTAGATTTCATGGTTATGGTAAGAAAATTTGGTTTGATTATTGTTTTAGTGAAGAAGAAGTTAGAGATTGGGCCTATTCAATTAAAAATGTAATTCCAAAAGTTGATAAAATTGGCATATATTTTAACAATCATTTCTCGGGATATGCGGCTAAAAACTCTTTGATGTTAATGAAAGAATTAGGTGTTCAACCTAAAAATTCACCAGAAAGGGTAAGAGTATTAGATATTAAGAAAAAGACAGGAGAATATTCAAAGGGGCAAGTTGGTTTAGATAAATTTATAAAATAAAACTGTTTGGTTACAATAGCTTTTGAATAAAAGAAGAGTAAGAATTGGTTTTATTGGAGCTGGTTCTATAGGAAGTTTATTTGGTGGATATTTAGCAGATAATAAATCCGATATTTATTCAATAGAAATTATTTTTTTTTGTATGGAAAATCATGCTAATGTGATTAATAAGGAAGGGTTAAAATTATACAGAAATCAGGAAATAAGAACGGTTAAAAACATCAAAGCATATGAAAACGAAAAACTAATTGAAGAAAAAATAGATCATGATTCAAATTTTAAATTTGATTTTGTTTTTCTTACAACAAAAGCATATGATATAGAATCAGCGATATTTCAATATAAGAAAATACTTAACGCGAGTAAGTGTATGGTGATTTTACAGAATGGAATTGGAAATGAAGATCTAGCAGTCAAATATTGCAAAAAGACAAAGATTATTAGGGCTGTAACAACAAATGGCGCTCTATTAGATAAACCAGGGCATTTAATTCATACTGGGAAGGGCATGACTAAGATTGGATTTCCATTTCTTAAGGACAATAATTTAAAAGTAACCGAAGTTGAGCAGGCCAAATCAGTTTTAACATTATTAGAGGATATATTAAATTCAGCTGGTTTGGAGACGATTATAGTTGAAGATATTATTAAGGAATCTTGGGAGAAGACATTAGTTAATATTGGGATCAACGCAATTGGTGCTTTAACTCGTTTAACTAATGGAGAAGTATTAAAAAATGCAGAATTGAAATATTTTATTGAACAAGCGATTAGTGAAGCTATTATGGTCGCAGAGAAGAATAATATTGAACTTTCTAAAAAGAATTTTATAGCAGTAGCATACGATGTTCTTAAAAAAACATCGAATAATATGAATTCTATGCTACAAGATATATTAAATCGAAAGAAGACTGAAATAGACTTCCTAAATGGAAGAATTTTAAAGATGGCTGCAAATTTAGATTTTAGGGTGCCATATAATGAATTTTTAACATGTTTAATAAAAAGTTTAGAAAATTCAACAATTTAAAAATACTTCGCGTTTAGAGTCATAAAATATGCGCTTTCTCCATCTCGATAATAATTTTTTTTAATAGATTCAATTTTGTAATTGAATTTTTCATACAATCTAATTGCTGTATAATTCGAGACTCTTACTTCTAAAACGCATTCATGAATTTTGTATTTCTTTATTGCAGCCATACTTTGTACCAATAATGCTTTAGCTACTCCTTTTCTTCGATATTCTTCAATGACTGCGATTGAGACAAGATGTCCTTTATTAATGTATTTTAAGCTATTAACAGATGGAGCTTTTTCAACTCTCCACATTATATAAGCTACTATTTTTCCATTTTTATTTTGAGCCACTAAGAAACAATCCGGAAAATTATCAAGTATGCTTTTATAAAAAAAGTATGGATAATCTTCTGGTAATTCTCTCTCATTTATATCTATAACATCGTCTAAATCCTCTAATCTACATCTTCTAATAAAGAATTCTGGGTCAGTATTGGTTCCATTGAATGTGTCTATCTTAATTTCCTTATTAGTAGTCATTGTCATCGATGTTGATGTGTTTTAAAATAAAAAATAGCCTTGGTACTATATGGAATATAATAATAAAAGCTTTTAAGTTTTTATGAATTGGTGAATGCGGAAGTTTTTAAAATTTTACGATATCAAATGCAGTTTTTTTTTGTTTTTCAATATAATCAAGGATGAGATTTAAAGTGTCTTGAATATTTAATTTATTATTAAAGTTGCTGACAATTTCTTTTAAACCTGTTTTGTCTAATTTCTTTAATTTCTTTGCGGTTTTTATCATTTTGGGTATGACTCTTACAATATTGTCAACAATAGTGATATCGGCCCATAAAGCTGTTCTACTTAAAGGATTTAAATCCACTGCGATAACGGTTTTATTTAATTTTTTCAAGTTTTCAGTTCTATCTCCATCTTCTAATGGGACCATCACTACATCGGCTTGTGCTATTAATTCTACCTTTCTTCTATTGCTTTCAAAACCCTCAAGTTCAATCATCTTTTTCGGATCAGTTCCATATATCTCTTTGGCTCCTGCTTTTTGTAATACTTTTTTAATTGCCTCTATTCTACCTTCTTTTTGATAAAATAAGTTAATCTCAAGAGGAGCATTTAAAATATTTGATAATATTACGATGTCTTTTGGAATTAATGCGGCAACATTTCCATTTACACTGATGATAGGTCTATTAGCTAATAATAGAGAGGCTACAGCTGCTTCAATGGCTTTTTTGGCAGATTTATTGGTTCTTTCGCCTATAATATAATCAAAACACTCTCCTCTTCCGTGTGCGATCAATCCGGCTTCAGCAACCACTAAATTTTTCATACCTTCGATTATTTTATGACGATATTTTAAACTTTTATAGCGGGGGTGAGACTTAGGAACTGTATGATCTTGATTTTCGTTCGAAGTCATGAGATTTTAAAACCATTAATATTGTTCTTTATATAGATTGATATAAAGAAAAACTATTAATCTTTTGTATAATTTTTCAATTATGTAGATATAAATGAGTTCAGTAGCGAAAAAAAAGCCTAATGATTTAAGGATTTATAAAACAAAAAAGCTATTAGAAGATCTGAAAAGTAAAAAAGGATTTCATACAGAATTAATTTCAGTATATATACCTCACGATAGGAAGATTTCAGATGTAACAAATCACCTAAAAAATGAAATAAGTGAAAGTCAAAATATAAAATCTAAATTAACAAGAAAAAATGTATTAGATGGCATATCTAGTCTTCTGGGTCAATTGAAAAACATAAACGATGTTCCTGAAAATGGATTGGTCATGTTTTCGGGAGCAATTCCCCAGAATAATACACCTGGAACAGAAAAAAATGAAATGTATATTTTAGTACCTCCTGATAGAGTGGTAACTTTTAGATATCATTGTGCTAACGAGTTTCTTTTATGGCCTTTAGAAGATATGTTAATGCCTAGAGATACCTATGGATTATTAGTTATAGGACGAGCAGAATCTGCCTTAGGTTATATTAAAGGTAATACAGTTGAAGTAGTTAGAGAATTTACATCAGGTATCCATGGGAAGCATAGAGCCGGTGGTCAATCTCAAAGAAGATTTGAAAGGTTAATTGAGGAAGGAGAGAAACAATTTTATCGGCGAATTTCAGAAACCGTGAATGAACTTTTCTTACCTATGGAGGATTTAAAAGGTATTTTTATAGGGGGTCCTGGCCAATCAAAAGAAAAATTTGTTAATGATGAGAGTTTAGACTATAGATTACGAGAAAAAATTTTAGATGTGGTTGATCTTGGCTATGGAGGCGCAGAAGGGATTCGAGCTTTAATAGAAAAAGTGAAGGATAAAATAGAAGATGTGAAATATATTCAAGAAAAACAAGTAATGCAACAATTTATGAAAGAGATTTCAATTGATTCAGGTTTAGCATCCTATGGATTGGAAGAAATACAAAGAGCATTAAATTATGGTGCTGTGGGCACATTAATACTTTCAGAAAAATTAAATATCTATAAGGTTAAATTAGAATGTTCTAATTGTGAGTTTATTGAATATAGAAATATTAAAGAAAATGAACTTGAAATATCTAAGGGAGATATTCAAGATGAAATTTGCCCTAAATGCTCATCAAATACATTTAATATAACTGAAAAGAGGTCAATTATAGAAGAACTAGGAGAAATTGCCGAATCAACTGGAACAGATGTTATTATCTTATCAACCGAAACTGAAGAAGGTGAAATGTTATATAGTACTTTTGGGGGAATCGCGGCAATTCTTCGATATAAAATTGATTATTAGAGGAAAAAATCCAGCAATTTATAGAGGAACTAATTAAAAAAGGGTTTAAAATACAAAATGGAATTAAGAGATTTGTTAATAAATTTAAAAATTATAATGTTTGGGGGGAAAGGGGGCGTTGGAAAAACTAGTTGTGCTGCAAGTTCAGCAATATGGGCAGCGGAACATGGAAGAAATACATTAATTATAAGTACTGACCCTGCACATTCTTTAGGTGATAGTTTAGGGATTGAATTACAACCCGGGATTCCTACTCCTCTTGAAGACATTGAAAATCTGACTGCCTTAGAGATTAATCCAAAAGCAAACATGGCAGAATTCAGAGGATTAACCGACATGAATCCCTTAGAAGAAATGGGCATGGGAGATATGATGGGAGAGATGCCGTTGATTGGTGATCTAGAAGACTTGACTTCAATGAATCCCCCTGGAATTGATGAGGCTTTAGCATTTGGTAAGATATTAGAATTTATAGAAACTGAACATGATTATGATTTAGTTATCTTTGATACTGCTCCTACAGGTCATACATTAAGATTCTTAAGTCTCCCTGAAACACTTTCTGGTTGGATTGGTAAGCTTATAAAAATGAGAATAAGATTAGGGAATATGTTTGGTGCATTAAAAAGGATGTTTACTCGTGAAGAAAAGAAAAAAGATAAATCTTTAGATGTATTAGAAAGGCTAAATCAATCGATTATAAATGCAAAAGATGATCTTACCAATCCAATTAAGAATTCTTTTGTAATAGTAATGATTCCAGAAGAAATGGCAATATTAGAAACTGGACGTTTACTTAATGAATTAGTTAAGTATGATATTCCCGTTTCTAATATCGTTGTAAATCAGTTATACCAAGATAATACAGAATTATGCGATTTTTGTAAAACCAGAAGAGAAATGCAACAAAAAAACCTTAGTAAGATAAAAGAGGTATTTAATAAGAAGTTGAATAAAATTGTAATTGAAGTCCCATTATTCAAGGAAGAAGTAAGAGAATATGATAAATTAAAGGAATTAGGGAAATATTTAATAAGGGAACATAATTAAGAAAGTTCTTGCAATAAATTACAATAAGTACATATGTTTTTACTTCCACATGGATAACCACATATTTGACATGAATTATACTTTTTTTGTTCTTTATGATTATAGAGAGTTTCAGATAATTCTAAAAATCCATTTAATAAATTGAATTCAATTTCTGGGCTATATTTTTTACACGTTTGGATAAAATCTAATACTCTTTTTCTAATTATTGGATCTTTTTCTCTGTAAGGGCAATGGGAACGGTAATAATCAAATTTTTTAATATTTGAATATAAAAAGATTTCTTCTTCAGGGATTCTCATTAATGGTGAAATTTTCTTTATATAATAATGATTTAACTTTTCATTTTCTTTTTTAAATAAATATTGATTAGAAATAATATCCAAACGTTTATAGAGAATATTCATAAGGTAAGTTTCTGCGAAATCGGTAAGATTATGTCCCATTGCTAAAATGGTACCACCTAATTCTTTAGCACCATCATTCAATAATCTTCTTCTTATTGTTGCACAATAATTACAAGCATATTTATAATCTGGAGTTTTTTTTTTGAATTCAATAATCTCATCTAAAGTATATCCAATTTTTTCTTTAAATGAGATGATCTTGTGATCGATATCATATTTCTTGCAAAATTCTCTTGCTTTTTTAATACCATTTTCTCTATATCCTTTAATTCCTTCATCTATGATTAAAGCTATAACTGATTTAGATTGGTGTGTTTGATTTTGAATATTATTCAAATTATATAAAAGTGTAGTTGAATCTTTACCTCCTGATAAAGCAACTACAATTCTATCTTCAGGTTTTAGCATTTGATATTTCGAGATTGTTTTATAAATTAATTTTTCAATACTTTTTTGAAAGCATTCGGTACAAAGATTTTCTCCAGAATATTTTCTTTGTATTACAATAGTATTACTGCAGTGTGAACATTTTCCTTTTTTCAAAAAAATATTATAATTAAACATTAAAGTCATTTAAAAAAAAATTGTTAAAAATTAAATCCAAAATAGAAAATCGCCAAATTTTATAAAAGATAAGATAATATTACCTGCAACTATAAACAATGTGAAGTATCGTAGAAGATTTAAAAGTGTAGTTTTAATTTTTCGTTTTTCATCATACCAATATTCATAAGAGATCTCAATAAGAGAACCATCTTTTATTTTTGTTGTTTCAGGAAGATTTAAAGCCACAGCATCTTTAAATCCATCACCAATGTTATCAATTAAAGAATACATATCTTCAGCTAAAGTTATTTCGCTTTGTTCCCTTATTCCAAATTGTTCCTCTATTAAAATTTTGACAGAATCTACTCTTTCGACTCTATATTCTGATAAATTGAGATCTTTCTCATCTTTTTTGAATTGAACTTTCTCTGTTTTTTTCTTTGTAGTTTGAAAATCCTCTCCAAAGCCCCAATTAATTAATTCTTTAACCATTCTATCTCCATCAAACACTGGTAAAGGAAGCATATTAAAAAGAGTAATACTGAAAGCAATAAAATAAAGCCATATTATTTCTCTTAACCAAAATTCTGGCCAAAAAGGTGTAAAAAATTTTGCAAAGTTATTTTTATGCATAAAGTATGAATTACTGTATATTCCAATTTTCACACCTATTACTTCAACTTCCAATATATAGTTATCAGATACAGTACTTAAATTAATAGTATTTAGATTAAATTCAGTTAATGCTTTTTCTAATGTATCTCCGCTAATTCTATTTATTGAAATATTATTTATTTTTGTAATATTTAATCCAATAGTCAAGCCTTTATCATAATTATTTCCTCCTTCACTTGCTGAATAGATTCTAGTAATTTGTAGTTCTGTATCAGAGATATATTCATAGAGGATCCCAATATAATATCGAGGTCCTACGGTTACATTTTTCTCTGAAAAGCTATCTGTAGAAGGACTATAGATTTTGAATGTTAAATTATCCCCGATGGAACATTGTAAGCTAGTTCTATTATTTAAGATATTGTCAAGAGTTTTTCCAGCATAATTATCCAGAAAGACATATTCTTCATCTCCAGTTCCCTCTTTTTTAATCGCTAGTATAACATCTTTATTAGTTAGATTTCCATAATTAATTCCTCCGTCTGCTTCTGAGATTACACTGTGCACTTGAGTGACATGTGTATAAAAGGGTGCTATAATTAGCGGAAAACTTAATAATAGGATGAAAGCGACTCCTGTTGTTATAGCATTTATATATGTCCCAGCAGCTGCGATACGTAATCTAGTATTCCTGCGAAATTTTCTGGAGCTTACTGCTCTTTCATCAACTTCAACAAAAGCACCAAATCCTATAATAAAAAAAAGTCCTGCTCCAAGAACTCCAGTAGATTTAATATCTACTCCCTCAGCGCTCGCCGCAATTCCATGAGCAAATTCATGTGTAGTTATAATAAATAATAATGGAAGGATTAAATAAAACAACATAGGTAATTCGATTGTCACACCGGGAATAAGAAGAAGCACAGCTTGTTCAATACGGGGACTAATAATCAAATTAATAAAGTTTGTAAAAAAGAAGTATAATGCATAGATTGTAAAACTAAATGACACAAATATACCTATAGTCCAAAAAACTTTCCAAAATTTTGGAGCTTTTCTTGAGATTTTAGTTATTAATCTATTTAATTTCTTTGTTTTAAACATTGCGAGTAACGGAAACCAGAGATAATATGCCTCTTTTCTGTTTCTTAATAAACGAACTAAAAGTAAAACAAAAACCCAAAATATTAATGATAAAAAGAACCATGGATTTAAAATAAAATCTAAAATTACATCAATTACAGACATAAGTTTCCATCAAAACGTTTTCTTTTTTATATCTAATTTACATAAAAAGTTAAAGTTATTGGTTATAATATTAGACTTTTTGACATTAGAAGGATAAATGCTCTTAAAAATAGAAAAAGATTAAATTATTAGTTTATAATGTTATATATATATAATTGTATTAAATCATATACGAATTAAACCCATTAATGCTTTCAAAGCGGGGTGGGCTAGCCTGGTTTATGCCGCAGGGCTCATAAGTCGTAGAGCTTATACCCATCTCATTGAGATACCCTGAGATCGTTCGTTCAAATCGAACCCCCGCTACCATTATTTATATATTCTTTGATCTGCAAATAATCTACGAATAAGGATGTTTTAAGAAGAAGTGTCCTTTAATATTTCTGGTTTAATAATTATTCCTATATTAAAGAAAGATTTATTTATAAAATATTAAAATAAGAGTAAGGTTTGAGTGGAGTTAAATAATGAGTTTTAAAAGAAATCCCGCAGTTCAATGTTGGATAAGACATCTTTTAGAAGGTCAATATGATGAAACCCAAAAATTTTTCTATACTATTTTTGGAAATGTTAAGCGCATTCGAATAATTGCTACAATTATAGATAAAAAAGAGATTTTAATTGATATGGATGAAACAGAGATAGGATTAGAAGAAATGGGTGATTCAAACATAAGACTTGATTTTGATTTAGATGATGGTACTGGCATGATAAGAGCAACTATAAGGAATATAAATCCAGATAAGTTTAAAGCATTGAATAGAGGTGATATTGTGGAAGTCACGGGTCGCGTAAGTAAATTTAAAGATTTTGTATCTTTATGGATAGAGTTTGTGAGAAAAGTAGATGAACCTAATCTTGTTTTATTGAGAAATGCTGAAATAATTAATAGGATAAAGCATGGAGACATTCAAGAGATTCCAGAATTTATTAATTCAATTAATGACATTGAAGAATTTTCAGATGAAATAGATGTTACATCTCTATTTGAAAGCGAAGATGATTCTTTTAAGCTTGATGAGATAAAAGAAAAAATATATTCAATAGTTGAGGAGTATTCATCAAAGGGGAATGGAATAAATTTTGAAAAATTAAAGCAAGTAGTTAAAATCCCTGAAAATGATTTGAGAACATATATAAACGACTTAATATTAGAATCACGTATTTATGAATCTGACAATGATATTTTTGAGGCTTTTTAATTTTAACCTATATTTCTAATTTTTTCATCGATAATAGAAAATTATTTTTCTTATGGTTGATTTCATATATATAAACTAATTAAATTCAGAATATAATTATGGATATTAAGAATTACGACCAATTATTGGATAAAGCCTATGAAAAAATACCAGAGAATGTAAAAAGTTTATCAAGATTTGAAATCCCAAAAGTAGAAATTCGTATTGAGAGTAGAAATACATTTATAACAAATTTTAACAAAATAATTAGTACCCTTAATAGAGATAAGAAACATTTTTTAGGAATTTTTCTTAAAAAAGCAGGTACTATGGGTGAGATTAGAGGTCAACAATTATTTTTAAAAGGGCAATATAAAGATCAAGTGTTAAATCGTTTAATTGAAAATTATACAAAAACTTATGTGTTGTGCAGTATTTGTAACAAACCAGATACCCAATTTCAAAGAGAAGGCAAAAAACTGTATTTAAAATGCACTGCTTGTGGTGCAAGAGAAGAAATAAAAGAAAAATAAAGAAAAAGTTGAAAATACAACATTGATAAAGGTATATTTGAAAGTTCATATTAAGGATGATCTTGAAACAATAGCATGTTGTGATGAGGAATTACTTAATCAAGTTTTTAAAGAAGGAAATTTAAGAATTGAAATTTCTAACCAATTTTTTGGGGGGAGACTAATAAATCTTGAAGATGCCATTTCTATTTTAAAAAATGCTTCATTTTTTAATATCGTTGGAGAAAAGATAATAAATAAAGCAATTGATTGTAATATTTTACCTAAAGAGGGAGTTAGATTTATTAATGGAGTACCCATGGCTTTAAAGATGATGTTTTAATGCCCAAAAGATTTTGTGCTATATGCGGGAAGAATTTAGGACAAGAAGATCCTCATTTTGGAATGTGCCTTGCATGTTTTTTGAAAGAACATCCATTATTTGAATTACCAGATCGCTTAATGGTAAATATTTGCCTTGACTGTGGAAGTTATTCTAAGAAAGATGAATGGATTGAATCCTCAAATAATGAATTATTTTCAGTTATAGAAGAAGTTGTTCGAAGATTCTTATTAAAATCTTTTTTAAAAAGAAATAATATTGAGTTCGCTATATCCTTTAATGAAACCAGTTTTATTTATAGTTCAAAGGATTTATTAACTTCACTTGAAGTGGAAATTTTTGGTGTTTTAAAAAAGAATTCAAATATTAAACATAAACAAGTAATAACACTAAACTTAAATTATATACTATGTAAGAATTGTACTAATTTAAGAGGAGGAACTTACTTTTTATCAATTATTCAATTAAGAATAAAAGAAGAGGAACAATACAGTTTAATAATAGAGGTTTTGGATGAAATCCATGAGTATGTAGAGAACCTTTTTGAAAAAGACCAAAAGCAATATATTTCAAAAATAGAGGATCAAAAACTAGGGGTGGATTTATATCTTAGTTCAAATGAACTAATGAATTATATAATTAAGTTATTAAAGTCAAGATACCACTTTCTATTAAAAAGATCAAAAAGATTAGTGGGAAGAGACTCTCAGAAAGGTAAGAATCTTTATAGACTTAAAGCGCTAATAAAATTCTTACCAGTAAAGAATAAGGACATAATTATTATTGCAGATCAAGAGTACGGTGTAGAAAATATTACTAAAAATAAAGTTATTCTTAGAGGAGAAAATAACACTAAGTTGATAAAAGACTATTCTTTTTTCTTTAATGAGAAAATAGTTAAAAAGAATCCATAGATGAGGACCTTTTGGAAGAAAATAACAGGATTAATGACGACGAATTTAATGATTTGAATGAAAATGAGAGAGATAAAGAGTTTGATTTAAGTATAGATGAATTACAAAAAACTAAAATCGATACTAAAAGAATAAAGAAGATAGATTATTCAAAAAAAAGAGCAACAATAGAATCTGTTTTTGATGAAAGGACTGTTTTTACATTAAATAAATTATTAGTAAATGGACCATTAAAAAGAGTAGAAGGGATAATATCAGCAGGAAAAGAAGCAAATATTTACTTAGCGTACGATTTAACTGGAAAAGAGGTTGCTCTGAAAATTTATAAAATCGATAATAACACTTCAAAATGGATGAGAAACTATATTGTCGGAGATCCTAGGTTTAAGAAAATTCCGCGTAATGTATCAAAGGTTATTTTTTTATGGGCAAGTAAAGAATTCAAAAATCTTAAAAGAGCATATAAAGTCGGCTTAAATGTCCCACAACCAATATTTATCAAAAACAATATATTGATAATGGAATATATTGGGTTTGAATCAATTCCTGCCCCGCTTTTAAAGGATATCAAAGCACCTAAAGAACCTATTAATCTTATGAATGAATTATTATTATTTATAAAAGAATTATATCAAAAAGCTAATTTAGTCCATGGAGATCTTAGTGAATTTAATATTTTGTATCATAATCAAAAACCTATAATAATAGATATTTCTCAAGCTGTATCTATTCACCATCCTAAGGCAGAAATTTATTTAGTAAGAGATATTAAAAATATTTTTAAATATTTTGAAAAATTAGGAATAGACACACCAGATCCTAATGTATTTTATTATGAAGTTATAGATATTGATAATTAATAAAACAAAAAATATAGCGAATTTATAATATTAAACCAATAAAATGAGGATTGGAAAAAATCGTATTGCAGTTCTAATAGGAAGAGAGGGAGAAACAAAAAGAGAGATTGAGTTTAAATTAGGAGTTAATATTAATTTGGATAGTAAATCGGGAGATTGTGAGATTTTACCGAAACCAGACGATCCTAATTATATGCCATTAAATATTTACACTGCCGAAAAAATAGTAAAGGCGATTAATCGAGGGTTTAATCCAATTAAAGCTATGAAACTACTGGAAGAAAACTATGAACTTGAGACTTTTAATCTTTTATCAATTCTAGGAAAATCTGACAAGAGAATAAAGCGGATAAAAGGTCGAGTAATTGGGAGGAATGGAGAAATGCGTAAAGCTATTGAAAGATATGCTGAGAGCTTTTTATCAGTTTATGGGAAAACAATTTCAATTATTGCAGATTATGATAATTTACAGAACGCTAGAAAAGCAGTAAGCATGTTAATTAATGGAATGCCTCATCATGTGGTTTTAAAATTTTTAGAAAATAAATTTAATGAAAAGAAAAAGGAACAATTTAAACAATTGTATAAACCCGAATTCTAGTTATTGTTTTAAAAGAGAATTATGATAAATTTTTGAGATATTTGTTGCTAAATCTTTTCCATAAATAATATCTTTTAATTCCTCTAACATAAGATTTCTATTTTTGATATTATTAACAAAATATAATTCTTTATATTCTTCTTTAAAATAATTTTTAAGATGAACTTCGAAACTTTTAATTGAATATGTGTTTGTAGAAAAGGATTTAAAGATTGTTATACAACGAGGAAAAACATTCTTCTCTCTTAAAAAAATGGCCCAACCATCAAAATAAAATTCAATATTAAATTCAAAATAGTTCTTCCATTTCTCAATTTTAGCTAAAATATCATTTAATTCTACTTGAATATCTGGTGAAAACTTATCTTTCATGTAAAAATCTTTAAAAACAATTATAAAAAGGGAGAGCAAAAATTTTTTTAATCAAAGGCAATTTCGCCTATGTTAAAAATATCATCAGATAATCCTAATTTTGAAGTCTTTTTGATGCTTGAATTATACATAGAATTATTGAAAGAATAGCCACTGCCAAAAATTTGAGGAGACTTAATACCAGTTATTAAGAGCATAACTCTTAAGAGCCCATCAAATTCATCTGAAACACGAGCCCCCCAAATTACCATTGAATCATTTACATCCATTTTTTCTGATATTTTTTTTGCCACTGAATTTGCTTCTGCTAACGTCATATCATTTCCCCCACAGATATGAATTAGCGCACCTTTTGCACCATCAATACTTACATCTAATAAGGGAGTATTAAGTGCGTCATTAATAGCATCTTCAACGCGGTTCTCTTTTCCACTAGATTCACCGACTCCCACGATAGCGACCCCTCCAGTACTTAAAATAGTTTTTACATCAGCAAAATCCAAGTTAATTAAAGAAGGTAGAGAAATGGTTTCCGTAATACCTTTAACCATCGTTGCTAAAACTTCATCTGCTACACTGAAAGCTTCAATAATAGGTAGATTTGGAGCGATTTCTAGTAATCTATTATTATCGATTACTACTAATGTATCCACATAACGTTTCAATAAATTTAATCCCATTTTAGCTTTATCTATACGTCCTATTTCAGTATCAAATGGTAATGTTACTACCCCAACTACGATAGCACCCTCCAATTTTGCAATTTCTGCAATAATAGGAGCACTACCAGTTCCTGTTCCTCCTCCTTCTCCACAGGTAATAAATACCAAATTAGATTCTCTTAATATTTTTGTTAAATCTTCTCTAGATTCTTCAGCTGCAGCTCTACCGATCTCTGGATTTCCTCCGGCACCAAGTCCTTTAGTTAAATTCTTTCCAATCAACAGTTTTATATGAGATTCAATACTATCTAAGTGTTGACAGTCTGTGTTAACAGCTATACATTTAGCACCCCTTATACCTATCTTCATTAATCTATTAATTGTATTATTTCCGGCACCACCACATCCAATTATTTTAATATTAGCATACCCAAAGTTTTCTATCTGTGGTCGAATTATTTCTCTTTTACGTGCGTCTTTTATAAATGATTCCATAATTAATCAAATTTAATTTAATTTACAAAAATTATTATAATCAAAAGATTAGAATTAATGTAATATCGATATATTATTTAATTAGACTGTAAAGTATGATATTTCAATTCAATTTATTGAAATGTCTTTATCAATTTTAGGATCAAATATTAGATTTATACCTTTATCATTAATGAGAATTATCGTTGGTAATGAAAAAGGAAACCTGTTTGAAAAAGTAAGACAATATGCACCTGTGTTAGTAATTAAAACTTTATCCCCCTTGATTAAATCTTCAGTAAAGAAATAATCTTTTGCTAATACATCTTGATCAGTAGGGATAATCCCCGCAATTGATGTTTTATATTTATGAGGTTCATTGATCTGAGAGGCATTATAAAACCTTAAAGAACACCGAGCAAATTTAGGGCAAATATTAGTGCCAATATTTAAAAATATCCATCTATTTTCAATAACCTTTACAATTTTTGAAATGAACAAGCCAGCATCTCCTATAAAATACCTCCCAGGTTCAAAATAAACTTTTTCATAATCCAATTCAAATTTCTCTAAAGCTATTTTAATTTCCTTAGCGATACACTTCAATTGATCTTGAGGCATAACAGTGGCTTCTGGAAAACCACCTCCAAGATTTATAGCATTGATAAAAATTCCATGTTCTTTTAATAGTTTTAGATTAGATATTATAGCATTAACATTTTTTCTGTATTGATTAATATGATTCATTTGAGTGCTATAGTGAGACATTATTGATTTTATTTTGATATTATTTAAATCATTTATTGCTTTTTTAAACAAAATTAGTTTTCTTTCATCAAATTTTATACCTAGCTTACTATCGAATTTATGAGAATTAATCCTAATGCAAATATCTTGAATATGGTTAAATTTCTGAGCAATTTCATTAACTTTTTTCAAGAGGCTGATATCGTAAATTATTATTTCTTTTAAATGATTTTGGATACTTAATTCTATCAATTCTTTTGATAAATAAGGCCCACCTACTATGATTTTATCAGGAGGAAATCCAAGTTTAAGCGCTAACTTCAATTCGGGTAATCCTACAATTTCTGCCCCAATTCCTTCAGAAAGGACAATTTTACAAATTTCTGAAAGAAAATTAGCTTTGAATGAATAAAAACATTGAAAATCTTTGAATTCAGAGCTAAAAACATTAATAAAAGTTTTTATATTATCTCTAATTCGATTTTCTAAGAATATTAATAATGGTGTTTTAAATTTTTTAAGAATTTCATTAAAATTGATTGAATCAATAATGATATTACCATTATCTTTTTTTATAAATGGATTTCCAGAAATATTTTTCATAATTTAATCATTAAAAGTTTTTTATTAAATTTTTATATGTATCATGTGTTTTTTTAGCAATATGTTCCCACGTATAATTTTGAGATACTTTTAACTGCCCAGCCAATCCTAAATTTTTTCGTAATCTTTTAGATTTTAGTAAATTAATAACTTTCTCAGCGATATCTTCAGGATTATCAAATTCAACTAATAGTCCATCGATATCTTCTCTAATTACTTCAGGCGTTGCTCCAATCCTAGCCCCTATAACTGGTTTTCCAGAGGCCCATGCTTCAAGAAATGAAATTCCAAATGCATCACTGCGACTTGGCATTAAATAGATGTCTGCTTCTTTAAAAGCCGATATTTTTTTTTTGTCGAAATAACCCGTTAAATTATATGGACTGAAATTGATGATACGTGCACTTTTTTCAAGTTTATGGATTTTAGATAATTCTTGATTAAAGGCGATCGTTGAGGGGCCAATAAAAACAAAATATACTTTTTTTATCTTTTGAAGAATGTATGGTATTGATTTGAGAATTGATAATGCTCCTTTTTCATAATTCTTGTAACCACAAAATAGAATTAATTTGTAGTTTTTCTCTTTTTTATCAAAAAATTTCCGCTTAAAATCTTCTACTGAATGTTTATGACCGTTTTTAAACTTCTCATAATCTACTCCCATTGGGATAACTTTAATTTTTTCAGGCGGAATTTTGCATTCATGGATTAAGAATTCCTTCTCTAGATGTGTGCAAGCAATTAATAAATCAAATTTCTTTAGTACTTCTATTAAACTTAAATCCGAATATCTAGGATTGGAAAAATGAAAAAATGGTGTACATATTTTTGGTTTGTTAATAAATGCTCCAATTATTAAACTTATAATACAATTAAAATATGGATAAAAAGTAGTATGAATTAAATCATAATTTAAATTTGGTTTTTTTAATAAATAATCTAATAAATCTCCCATATAGGGACCGTTTTTTATAAACTTTATTAAAACTTCATCGTGAAGAGTTAGTCTTTTTAATACAGGGATTTTTTTCAATTTATGCAGAATTTCCTTAGTAGAGAGATTATAATTGACCCGGTATCTATTGATCTTTAAATTATTCACTTTATCAAAATATTTATTTTCTTGGGAAAGAGTTTTTCCATCCGAATTTCGTAAAGCTTTAAAATCTATGGCATTTGAAGTGTAAATATCTACATTATAGTTGTATTTGGTTGTTAATATCTCTGCCATCCGCTGAAAATATAACTCAGCACCTGAGATTGAAGGAAAGTATCTAGTTGGAAGATATAAAATATTGTTCAATTTAGCAAAGATCCTTTTTAATTATAATAGATAATAATATATAAGATACAAATGTCAAAAGATTTATTAATTGAAGTTTTTAACCAAGCCAAGAAAAAACAAATAATTGATGAAGAATTCATTTCTTTCTTAGAAACGATTTTTCCTGGCAAATCTATGAAAGTAATTGAGGTTTTAAAAAGAGGAATTAAGAAATATACTTATAATCCTTCAAATAGAATCGTGTGGGTTGCTCAAGGAGAAAATCAAGAACATTTGATATATCCAAAATTGTATTGTTCTTGTCAAGATTTCTACAAAAATGTTGTTGTTAAGAAGAAACATAAATTTTGTAAGCATATTCTTGCTCAAATAATTAGTGAAGCTTTAAATAAATTTACAGATGTTATTTTAGATAATTATAAATTTAAAGAGTTAATTAGAGATTTAAAGCTTAAAATATAAGAAAACATTTTTAAATCATTTCACAGAAATCTCAATTCTTTCCCAATTTTGTAAAAATCTATTAAATTCTTTCAAACTAATCTGACGTGGTATTTCTATCTGTTTTATTGCTTCTAATTTCCTTATTTTAAAGATTAATTTCTTATTTTTTCGATAAAATCTCTCTGCTTTTGGATATTCTTCCATAAAAATTTCTTTTAATTTTTCTATATCCAAATTCTCTAATTCACTATAATTTTGAATAACAAAATTACAAAGTGAATCTATGGATATCTCAAAATTAAAGGCATCAATACGTTTCAATGCTAATGGATACGCTTGACAAGCTAATGGTTTTATTTCGTGTACTGTACATCCATGTGGTTCTTTGTAAAATGGACACCCTTTATTTTCATTATCTAATCTTATTCGATAAGTTAATATTAATATTTTATTATTCTTTATATCTGGAAATACTAAATCTTCAATAATTTTAAAATCAACACCACGTTTCTTTGCAATCTCAATTAACTTGTCTGCCTCTTCAGGATATATAGGAATTCGTTTCATATGATTCCCAGGAACCTCGAAACAACATGTGCCACACATTCTACATGTATATTTTATAGTCATTTTAAGTACTGATAATGTTTAGCTATAAGTATAATCGTTATATCTAAAATTAATTTTCGATAATATGTTTATATTACTTTTACAATAAATCTTGTGTCTACTAGGATAATACATCGTTTTTAAATTGATAAAATCACGATATTATTAGGGACTTTTTTTAATAAAAGGGATAAGGTTATGGAAGGAATAAGAGTAATAAAACATAATAATTTTGTAGAAAAAGATTTTATAAGACCTCTTTGTATTTTAGGAATGCCAGGAATAGCAGATGTTGGCAAATTTGCTTTAGATTCTCTTATTGGGCAGCTTAATGCAAAAAATTTACTTGATATTATTTTCGATGATTATCCTGCTGGAGCTATTGTAGATGATAGTCTATTATCTGCTCCTAAAGCTGAAATTCTATATTGGAAAGACCCAAATGAACTAAGAGATATAGTATTAATTACCGCTGATGCCCAAAGTCTCACTCCAAAAGGTATATATAAAATATCGAATTTTCTAACAGAAATTATTCATCAGTATGGAATAAAATTAATAGTTGCCCTAGGAGCATATCCAGTTAACAGTAGAAACATTACTAGTAATATACCTAAAATCTATCTTAGTTCAACAAGTCAAGAATTATTAGATCATTATTTATTAGAAAATAATTGTCAAAAGATTCAAAAGGGAGTAATTATTGGTGCGAATGGTTTGATCCCAACACTAGCAAAAGCACGATTCAACATTGATGGATTAGTGTTTCTAGCAGAAACAGATAATATTGCAATGATCAATGAAGATGTTACAGATTTGAAAGCATCAATTACTCTTTTAGAGATGCTTAAAAAATCCTTCACATTGCCAATTAAAAAGAAATATTCCTTAGAAAATATAAAAGAAATAACCAAAAACCTTCAGATTAAGAGAGATCAGTTAGAAAAAGATCTCGATTCACTCCAACTTGTTGATGCAGATGATAAACGAAAATCATTATATATCTAAGCTTTTTCTTTTTTAATGAATTCTTCTTGCTTTTATATGAATTCTTGTCTAAAATAGAAGCAAAAACTATTTTAATCATGGGGAATTTAGAATAACTATGAGTTATGTATGTGCTCGGAAAAATTGTGGAAAGGAAGTTAGTAAAAAGGAATTAAGTGCACTTCCCGGTATAAAATGTTCCCACTGTGGATTTCGAATTTTATATAAAAAGAGACCAGATGTTATAAAACGAATTAAAGTTCGTTAGATTTTTTTCTCTATTAAAATTGTTTTTATTTAACTCCTCATAAAATCTAAAAGAAGAGAATTTTATTAAAGCTGTATCTCAAACTTCAGATGATTGACTAATTCCTTATATCGATTTCGGATTGTTGCTTCAGTAACTCCTGCTGCTATTGAAATTTCTTTCTGGGTACGTCGTTCTCCTTCCTGTATTGCAGCGACATATAATGCTGCACCTGCTAATCCCGTTGGTGCTTTTCCTGCTGTAATTCGATATTTTTTAGCAAGATTTAAGATAGATGCTGCTCTATTTTGAGTTTTTCCTGAGAGCTTTAACTCTGCACAAAACCGGGGAATAAAAAATATTGGAGAAGATACTTGTATGTTCAATTTAAGCTCCTTTAAAATTAATCTATAACATCGAGCAACTTTCTTTTTATCTACTGAAGCAAATTCTATGAAATCATCCAAAGTTTTTGGGATGCTGTTTAATCTACAGGATAAGTAAATAGATGCTATTAACATTGCTTCTATTGATCTACCTCTAATTAAGTTTTTATTAGCCATTTTTCGATAAATATGTGCAGCAGACTCTTTCAAATCTTTAGAAAGATTCAATTGAGAAGAAAATCGATCTAATTCATTCATTGCATACGCTAAATTTCTATCAATCGATTTATTAGTACGTGTTCTAACATGCCATTTCCTTAACCGATATACTTCAGCTTTCATTTTAGGAGTTATAGCTTTTCCAAATGCATCTTTATTTTTCCAACTGATCATTGTGCTTAATCCCTTATCATGAAGAGTAAGTGTTGTAGGGGCACCTACTCTCACCTTTTTATTTGCCTCTTCTGATGTGAAAGCTCGCCATTCAGGACCAGTATCTATTTGTCTTTGGCTTATTACTAAACCGCACATACCACATACAATCTCACCACGCGAATCATCTGAGATTACATTTTTATTACCACATTCTGGGCATAAATTAAGATTTTTTGGAGGGAATGAGAGATCCAATAATGCCAACCCTTTAAAAATTCTCTTCTTTAACTTTCATAATTTGTCTTACACATTTAAATGTTTGCGTTTTGAGGATTTATCCATTAATAAGAAACATAATTTATCACATTTGAAATTTAGATTAAATCGAAAAATTTTAATAAGTTCATTCTTTGTCTTAACATAATGCGACATTATTATAAGTCTCATGGAAAACATTGTTATCTTCGTTCATTTCAATCAAAATGTCCAAAGTGTGGTGCTAATGTGTTATATTGGGAATGCACTCATGGAAGTAAAGTTTTTTTTGAATATCCTCCTTATGGAAAATTGGTGAGACATTTTTGTCGGTATAATATAGAAAAATTAAAAGTAAGAAAAAGGATTCAGGTTATTGTTAAAAAACCAAAAGGACTTTTAGAAAATCAATCTCCAAGTTGTCCTATCTGTGGGAAATTATTTAAAAATAAGATTAGTTTAGAAAATCACTTAGATAATACAAAGAAAAATGATATTTATCATAAACTTTTCTCTGAGAATAGAATTTCTTTTGTAAATGAATATAAAACAAATAATCAAAAAGATTTGGGTTACATCAAATTCCATGATCGACCAAAATTTGGTAAAATTAATTTAAAAAAAGAGAGAAAAATTGATTAAAATTATCTTATAGATAAATTTTTAATAAATTAGTATATAATTATTTTATAACAAAACTTAATGACTTTAGATATTATTTTTTTTTAAAATTACCTAAAGAAAGAGGAAATAAAAGATGCCAGAAGATCCCGCAACTGCAGTTTATTATTTGATGCAATCAGATCCTAACATAATAGCAGCAGCAGTAATTAAAGGGAAGGATATTATTTATACAACAGATAATTGGGATATTAGTGGAGATGTTGACAGAGTAATATCTAGTTGGGTTGGCCAAAATGCTCAATTTATAATGGTTTCTGGTGTAAAATATTCAATACTGCAGATGGAGACTGAACGGTTAGTTGCAATATCATTAAAAGGTGAAGGGAGTATTTGCGCGGCTAAAGATGAGGAACATAAACTTATTTGTTATCTTCAACCAGATGGAGATGCCCGTGGTGCTATAATGGATGTTCAAAGAGCAGTAGGAAATATGAGTACAAAAACTCCATATATAGAAGCTGGTGCTGAATTGGGTGAAACTGCTTCTACGGGAGTTTCAAGTTCAGCAGGTACTGTTTCCAGAGTAGATCCTCAATTACAAGGTGAAATCCAATCGTTCTTAGCCTGGATAAAAGATAGTGAAGGGTTAGCAGGGTATATTAATTATTATCTTCAACAAAATAATACTCAAATAATTTCTGAGTTATCAAAAATCTATAATGAATTAAGACAGATTTTTGGTGTATAAACAGATTTAATCTGCAATAGAAATTCTAATGAATTTTTATTAAATATTCAATATATAATTATATAGCTGAATTTTCATCGCGATTTTTATAACATAAATAGAAATAATAATCTAGAATTCAAAAGATAAAAATTTTTTAATATTATAGGTGATCTTAATAATTAAACTACTCATAATTTCAACTAGTGAGATTTTTGGCCAAAAAGAAAATAGTAAAGAAGAATAAAACGACAAAATTAAAAAAAACTAAAAGTAAGGCTATGCGGGAGGAAATGAAAAAGAAAAAACCCACTAAAAAACCACTAAAAAAAGAAGAAGATTTAAAAATTGAATACTCATCAAAAGCAGATCTAGAATTAGATGTTCCAATTGTTCCAGAAGCACCTAAGAAAACTAAAAAATTAATTTTACAAACTTCTAATTTATCTAGTGATGTTTTAGAAAGAATAAAAAAAATTGAGTCCCCTGATATAAAAGTAGTATTAGTAAATTGTGAGCGTTGTAAAGCGGTTATCCCCATTCCGATTCCAAAAAAAGCAGTATTGGATTCAGAGTTGCCCATAGTTCCTATAAGTTTTGTGCATAAAAATCTGCAAAAAGAAGATCAACATTGTTTAACAGTCCATCTCGATCATGATTTTGATATTCGAAGGCAGAGGTTATCTGATGTAGTTTTATCTTCTGATTAACACATTTTATACTTTCATAAGAAAAAAATGATGAAAAGAGCAATTAAAAAGGGAATAATACATAAACAGCATAAAAATCCATACCAACTTTTCTTCCAATTAATATATGCATTAGGATTTAAGATTACTTGACAATTTGGACAATATTTTTGTTTTCGATCAATAATCTTTACTCCACAATTATAACAACTTTTTAAGTCATTACTGAGTTTTTTATTTTTTTTTCCCTCGATTTTTAACACTTTAGAGTTTCTTTTAGATTAAATTCTTGATATAATAACTTTTAGTGGCTACATTAATATAATTTTTAAATATAATTAAATAATATAAGCATTTTTATAATAAAACATCAATTTTTAATTAGATAACTAGAATCTAAAAACTCAACTCTTAAAAAAATGAAGCTCTTAGCTGAAAAGAATATGAAAATTGAAGAGATCACAATTTATTTAAATCTTTTTAAATTATATAAGAGTTTTTTGTTATTAATTTCTGATCACCCAAATATGGGGATAGGGAACGTAACTTTAGGGAGTCCTCCTACAATTGAAGGATTAAAACCATTAACAGCATCTTATAGTTTGTTTGGTGTAAATAAAAAATTGATAAGTACTATTATAGCTGAAAGAGCTTCAAATATACTTAAAGCTCCTGTATTACTCCTTTTATTTTTAAAGAATAAAAAGAAGGAGGAGGAAATATTAAAACCATTAGTAAATTTTCTGAATATAACTTTAGAGGAAACTCTTGAAAAATTAAAATAATGCAGGGAGTGGGATTCGAACCCACGAAGAGCTATCTCACCGGATATCTCATAAATTATTATGTTAATCAACGGATAATATAATAATCAGATCTTGAGTCCGGTTATTTAGGATTAATATCCAAAAAAGTCCGGCACCGTTGACCAACTTGGTTATCCCTGCTTGAAAAGTTTTTAAATATTTTATATATTCATTATACAAATTTATTATTTTAATTTTTTTAAAATTTTTAAAAAATACCAAAAAAGATAATGCTAAAAGTCTTGTCTAAATCGAAATTAACCAAAAAATCCAGGTATTATCATTATAGACATCATCACTACTAGCATCACTATTAAAAAAATACACTGCAATCTACTCCTTTTTTTCTGTTTTCTCTCTTGGTTCAGATAGTTATCTCTGCAAGCTTGACTACAGAATTTTTTATCTGGGGGCATTGCCTTGCCACAAATAGGACAATGGCTATGAGGCCCCCATTTTTTTTTAATTTGATCTTTCCACGAAGATTGAGACATTTTTACCTCAATTTTAAAAGGGTTAATATAGGATAAATAAAATTAGAGGATTAAAATAATTTATTAAATATTTTTATTCAGAAATAATAGTGCAAATAATATCTTTTTCATCTCGCCAATATTTTTCAAATATTTTTAGATCTTTACCAGACATAACTCTTATGTTAATTTTACTTCTTTTCAAAATTTGTAAAGAAACTGTGTCAAATATGCGATATTCTCCTGCTGCCGCTTGTTTATTTTCCGTTGAATTAAGTATAATTTCTTGTAATTCAGCATAAGTCAAGATTTTCAACAGTTTAGCATCTTTAAATTTTTTTGGGTCTTTATCATAAATTCCTTCCACATCTGTAAGAATCACCAACTCTTCAGCTCCTATAAACTCAGCTACTTCTAGGGCTACTGAGGTAGTGGATTGTCCTGGTTGTAAGCCCCCCATAACTACCATTTTTTCAAAAAGCAATGCTGTAGAGAGTTCTTCTAATGATTTTGGTACTAATGGATAAGCAAAATCTTTAAATGCAGATATGAGTAATTTAGCATTTATTCGAGACAGGTCAATACCAAATGTATCGCACAATGCTTCATTCTCTTGAAAAAATCTTACTGCACTAATATATTCTCTTGCAATGGTACCACCACCACAAACAATAACATGCATTCCAGAATATTTCATATTTTTGAAGATTCGACAGAAATTTTGAATCTTTTCTATATCAAGGACTTCATCTTCAGTAAATAATAATGATCCCCCGATTTTTATTACAGTATTTCTATTTTTCATAATATTTTCATTAAGATCTTCTTTGTATTAATATAAGTGGTTCAGATAAATTAAGTTATTTTAGTTGATGTCAAAAAGAACAAAAAAAATTGCATTCGAAGTACCACATAGAATATCCGGATTTTTTGAGATCGTTGATAAAATTAATGGAGTTAAAATCAAGGATCCCACTAGAATAGGATCTCGAGGAGCAGGTTTTTGCGTTAATGCAGTAGGAAAAACAGAGATTTTAGTTCAGATAATTGAAGAAAGAATCGAACCTAGCATAGAGATTTATATTAATGGAAAAAATTTTAATCAGAAGGCAGAAACAACACATTTTATAGTCAATTATATACAAAAATATATTAATAAACCCTATAATATTAGGATTAATCACTCTTTTGACCTACCAGTTGGATGTGGTTATGGAGCTAGTGGTTCTGGGGCACTAGGTACTATATTTGGTTTAGATTATTTGTTTAATTTGAACTTAACTTATCAAGACAAGGGAATGATTGCTCATATTGCTGAGGTTGTAAACCGAACAGGTTTAGGAACTGTCTGTGGTCAATTAAATGGAGGAATGGGGATCTTGAAAGAACCGGGATTCCCATGTGTATATGAGAGGATTAAAGTACCACAGAATTTAAAAATTATCTGCGGATCATTTGGAGTGATTCATACAAAATCGATATTAACGGATCCTACCTTAAATGTAAAAATTATTGAAGCTGGTAAAAAAGCTCTGGAGAAGTTGATTATAGACCCAAATATTAAAACATTTATGGAAGCATCGATTGAGTTTGTGAAGAATACTGAAATGCTTGATATTTTAGAATTGCCAAAAATAAAAGAGTTAATGGACGATTTGAACAAATTAGACATTATTGGAGCAAGTATGAATCAGTTAGGGCGTTCTGTCTATGCAATATGTAGAAAAGATAAGGAAAAGGAGATTTTAGGTATTTTTGAGTGCTATAAACCAGAAATTAAAATCTTTAATACCTCTATTCATGAAAAATCGTCAATTATTTTAAAGCATAACGAAGATACAATTAATTAAACTACCTATTACCAAACATAATTTTTTCAAAAAAAAAATAGAACTTACTAATATTAATAAGATTTTTTTGTGTATATTCTGGTATAACAATCATTGAGTTATTTTCTATATAACTCTCTTTTAAACTCCTCAATAAGTTCCGTTTTAATCGATCCATTGTTTCTATCATAACCTTCACATACTACAGATCTTATCCCTATAATATCAGGTGAGATATCATTTATAAGAGAAATATCTTTCTTTCTTAAATTTCCTGCTAATGCTACTTTAAGATTATATTCCTTTGCTCTTTTGGTAAATTCAATTAATTGATTGTAATTCAGAAAATCAAAAAGTCCCTTGTCATCCTTAATGTAAGTATCAAGCATGGCAATATCAGAGCCAGATTCTGATGCAATAGTGGGAATACTCATAAATTCTGGTGAGGATTCCATGCGTAAACGATCAGCATATCCTGCTGCTACAATTTTAATATTATCATTATATCCTTTTACTGCTTTAACAACGTTTTTCATCAATTTTATTGCATGTTCTTCGTTCTTAGGCCCTTTTAATCCAACTTTAATTATATCTGCTCCAGATACTGCTGCTCCTAAAGCTGCTAATGAAGCTGAACCCGGTAAATTAGGAAAATCTCCGATAGTAGCACTTAATAGTTGATGACTTTGGTGAGGAATTAGGTCTTTCATTTCCTTAATAATCCAAGGAAAATTTGCCCCTAAAGATCCCTCCTCAGGATTTTTACAGTCAATATACTCTATTTGATTAGCAATAACGATTTTTGCTTCTTCAATCGTTTTTGGACTGATTAAAAGTTTGACTTTATGGGGCATTTTGTATCATATATAATGTAAAAAAATTAAAAAATTTATTTAGCGTTGGAAAATAAGAAAATAATTTCATTTTAATTAAATAAGGAGGTTACCCGTTTATTCTCAATTATTACTTAATAATATTAGTGTAGGGTTAAAAATTTTATAAATTTAAGATTTTATAAAAAGAATAGAGAGATCCAAAATATTTATTTTTGTAAAATTTTATATAAAAATTTAAATTAATTCAACCTTATTAAATATAAAAATTAATAACGAGTTTATTATGTCACCTAAAGAAATTACAAAAGTGGATATTACTAATGAAGTATTTAAAGAACCAATAGAAGTAATTAAACAGTTATCAGCAAACTTAGACCTAAAATACACTAAAGTAATACAAACTTATGTTATGGAAGATCGAAAGTTGAATTTATCATTGGAGGATCAAGGTTCTAGTTACTTCAAAGGTAAAGTTGTCTGGATTGGCAATAAGAAGGATGATACAGAGGGGTCCGTATTTTGTGTTGATACGAGAGACGAATTGAAACAAATTACTCCTACTGCAGAAAATACTGAAAATGTAACATTAGATATAAAAAAAGACTTAATAAAGGTATCTACTGCTTCAAAAACAAAATGTTCTGTATGTGGAAAAAACATAGAAATTTTTGATGAAGTAACTGGCTGTCCGATTTGTGAAGCAAAAGCACATAAAGAGCATCTAACAGATTGGGTTAGAATGAAACATACGTGTCCCGTTTGCAAAAAATCTTTAAATGTTTCGAGTACTGGTGTAATATTTATAGACTAAATTCCTTTAATGTAAATTTCTTAATTTTTTAATATCTATTGTTCCATCATATAAAGCTGTTGCAATTAATACTCCAGAGAATTTATGTACTTTATAATCTAAAATATCAGTATAATTTTTTATCCCTCCACCAACAAAGACATTTCCCATGAAATTGTGCAAGATATCCAAATATAGTGAAGGAATTCCTCCAATTTTCTGACCTACCCTAAATAAATCTAAAAGAATTAGATTTTTAATACCTAGTGATTCAATTTTTTTTATAAGTTTTAAAGGTTCTTGATCCTTTATATCCTTAGCACTTGATAAGATCTGTCCATTATACATATCTAAACTTATAATAATATTATTTTTATTTAAGATTTCTAAACTTTGATTTATTACTTCAAAATTTTTTACAGTTTCTAATCCAATAATTAGGTTTTTAATCTTAAATCTTGAAAAATGATAAATATCTTCAAGATCCATTATTCCTGGATCCAATAGTATTTCTATATCTGAAATGTCTAAAATTTGTTTTAAAATTTGGAAATTTGGAGTTTTTTTTATGATAGAATCTAAATCTGCCACATAAAACTCTTGAATCTCGAATTTATTTTTAATAATTTGAATAATTTCTACAGGGTTAGGTGATTGAAATAAATAAGATCTTAGAGGTTTATATTCTGTTCTTTCCCCCTTAATGGCGTGAACTGCTATAGAATTCAAAATATCTATTACGGGTATAATTTTAAACTTTGACATAGACACCATCGAAACATAATTAACTGAACTCTTATGGTGAATTTGAATATTAATTATCTCAATTTAAAGGACTCAATTAAAATATTTGAATAAATTACCTTTATCTAATACTCTTTAATTTTAAAAGAAGATGTTTTTTTAATTACAAATAAATAATTTTTTTTTTAAATAATCCCTACTAAATAAATTTTAAAACGAGAGCAATTTTTATACGATTGTGATTTATATGAAAACTGAGGTTTATGTAAATAAAATAATAGAGGATACGGGTTTAACAAGAAAGGAGATCCAGAACTTAGTTGAAGATAAAAAAAATGAATTAAAGGGTTTAATTTCTGATGAAGGAGCTTTATTTATTATAGCTAAAGAGTTAGGAGTCGACATAAAAAATGAAAATAAAGATCTGTTAAAAGAAATTGAAATTTATATCTCCGATATTACTCAAAATATGAAAAACATAACGTTGTTTGGGAGAATAAAAGAAATATATAAGGTTAATAGCTTTGAAAGAAGTGATGGAAGTAAAGGATATGTCGGATCTTTTTTATTGCATGATAAGACTGGAGATGCTAGAATAGTACTATGGGATAATCAAGTTAATATTTTTACGGAATCGAATTTTGAAAAAAATGAACTAATTAAAATTATTAACGGTACAGCAAAAAAAGGCAAGTTTGGAAGTATTGAAATTCATGTGGGACGTTATGGAAAAGTAATCTTATCTCCTGATGATGTGGATTATAAAAAATATCCTAAAATTACGTACAAATCAATTGATATAAAAAATATTAATTTAAATCTTAATTCTGTATCAATAGAAGGTAAAGTAATCCAAATATTACCAAAAAGAGAATTTACTAGAAAGGATGGTGAATTTGGAAAAGTACAATCTTTAACATTATTAGATTCTACGGGTTCAATAAGGATTACCTTTTGGAATGAAGATACTGAAAAACTAGAAACATTAGAAGTTAATGATGTTATATCAATTACTAATTTAAACCCTCGACTAAGCACTCTTGATTCAAAAACTATAGAATTAACGGCGAATAGAAACACAAACATTATAAAAAGCACAAAAGAGTTGGAGATTAAAGGAGAATCTATAAAAAGCATAGAAGAGCTTCAGAATAGAATTGGAGTTGTATCATTTAATGGAATTATAACTTCAGCTGATAATTTAAAAACTGTTTCTTTAAAATCTGGAGAAGATGTTCCTTTATTAGGTTTTATTGTTAGTGATGATACTGATGGGATTAGAGTCACATTATGGCGTGAAAAAGCAGAGGAATTTTCAAAATTATTAAGCATTGGACAAGGATTAGCCTTCAAAAATGTTTTAGTTAAATATAGTAACTTTACAAATAGAAATGAAATTTCTTTAATTAACGAGTCAATTATAGAGTTAAAAGATTTGGAGATAAAGAATCTAAAAAGTATTAATATAGAGAAAATTGAAAGACCCTCTAATTTTTCTGGAAATTATACAAAAATTAATACAATCAATTCCTCCGGTACATTCGAAGTAAAAGGATTCATTGTTAAAGATTTAAGTAATATAACTATATATGAAGGATGTAAAAATTGTTTTAAGAAAGTAGAGAATTGTACTTGCGATGAAGGCGAAATTACTGAATTTAGGATGATCATTAATCTCATTATTGATGATGGTACCGGTACAATAAGAACCACTTTTATAGGAGAGCAAGCAGAAAAGTTAATAGGCATAGAAACATCGAATATTGTGCAACTAAAAGAAACGCCTGAATTTGATAAATTTCTAGAAAAAAAATCATCCGAGCTACTAGGAAAAGATATTATTATAAGAGGCAGAGCTAAATTCAGTGATTTCTCTAATCAATATGAGATATCTGTATATGATTTCAAAGATATCAATATTGATGAGGAATTAGAAAGAGTAATGAGAAAAATTGAAAGTTAAAGTATAATTTTTTTAATTGCCTCTTTTTAATAATATAAATTTAAGATTGCTATTGCTTTAAAAAGCTTGAATGAAAAAATGGGAAAAATAGATGTTATAGGTTTAGGTGAGGTGGTTGTTGATTGGGTGGCAATAATTCCTCAATTTCCTAAACCAGATGAAAAAATTAATGCTATATCTGAAGATTATTTTTCAGGTGGTGTAACCGCTAATTTCTTAGTTGCTGTAGCACGGCTTGGGGTCTCATGTGGATTTATTGGTGCCGTTGGTGAAGATTCCTACGGAAATTTTTTAATTGAAGATTTTATTAAAGAAAAAGTTGATACTAAATTAACTATTATGAAAAAGGGCATGAAAACTCCACTAAATTTTATTTTTGTAGTTAAAGGAGAAAAAACAATAATTCAATCCCCTCATATGTTAACAACTAAGCTAGAAATCTCTGATTTGGATGAAAATTATATAGCTGAATCAAAAGTCTTGCATACAACCTTGATTCACCCCGAATTATCAGAAAAAGTTATTAATTTAGCAAATCAAAATGATGTAAGAATTAGTATTGATTTAGAATCTCAGATAGCTCAACAAGGTTGGATGCGTTTAAAAAAAATGTTGTTAAAGGCAGATATATTAATTCCTAATCAAGAAGGAGCAAAAATGATAACAAAATGCAAAACACCTAGGGATGCTGCTAAAAGATTAATCGAAAAAGGGATTCCCATTGTAATTATAACATTAGGTGCTAAAGGAGCATTACTTACAACTAAAGAACTCCAAATCCAAATACCTGCTTACAAAACAGATAACATCATTGATACTACTGGCGCGGGCGATGCTTTTAATGGAGCTTTTTCGGTTGCTTATTTTATTAAGAATTGGAATTTGGATAAATCAATTAGGTACGCAAATGCTGCTGCCTGTTTGAAGATCCAGAAGTTAGGCGCAAGGACAGGAATGCCTAATGAGGTAGATTTGGTACAATTTCTAAAAAATAATGATAAATATTTCTTTAACTAAATTCAAATATAGTAATTATTTATTGAGAGATTAAACAAATGCTTTTATAATTAGTTGGATACTGCATCATTTCATTATAAACATCTAAAATTTTCTCTTCTGAAAGATCTTTTAAATGAATATTAAAAGGCCATACTCCTATAATAATGTCCCCTAAATTCTTCACATTACCAATCAAATATCCTGTTTTCTTTCCATTTAATTTTTTTGAATATAATATAACAAGATAATAATTATATGTATGGTCAACTATAGGATTTCCAATAATAAGAACTTCTTCAATATTTTGAAAATTGATTATATGTTGATTTGTTTCACTTAACTTTTTCAACTCTAAAGTAAATTTAGCGGGAATAGATATTGGCTTTTTAAACTCAAGTTGTTTAAAACTTAAAGTTAGATTTTTATGTTCAAATTGTTGATGTGCTCTAAAGATTACTTTATAAATAATAGAATCCATACAAAATATTTTAATCCATTTTATTAATTAATTCATCTAATACTAAAGTCTTCCAAATTATGGCGTTTTTTTTCTTCTATTATCCTTGAATAAGAATATTATCCTCAGGAAATCCCAGATCAATCAAGAATTTTTTCATTTTAAACCGATGATCTCCTTGGAGTTCAACTTCGTTATCTCTTACAGTTCCTCCAGAAGCACATTTCTTTTTTGCTTTTGTTAATATATTTTTAAGATTTACATCGAAATTTCCAATGAAAGTGATAACAGTAACAACTCGCCCCCATTTTCTTCTATCGTTAGAGATTATTATTTGTTGTTCATCGGCGCTTAAGCTATCGCAAATACATAGTTCTTTTGGAAAACTACATATAGGACAAATTTCATCATCTTTAATGCTGTCTTATCACAACCTTTATTGTTAAAACTTTTTAAAATTTAATTCTAAAAAATAATAGAATAAAATCTTATAAAAATCTTTTTTATTTTGGAATGGACCTTTTATAATAGTAATTATTATTCAATTTATTAGTTTCTTGAATACAAAAATCTCATAATTCTAAATTTTAAATAGAGTGTATTAGAAATTTAACGAATTAAAGAATAATAGTAATTAATTAATTATTCTTTTCAACTTCAATTTAGTTTTAACTCATTATTTTCTAGCTTTTATAATTAACCCTCTTAAGTAAAAAAGTATTTAAAGAAAAATTTTTATTATTTATCAATATGCTTATTCTTAATGTTAGAATATTTATGTGATACATTAAAATGCAGAGCTCATGGATTTTTAAAGTAATTGTCGCGGGTGCGGGCGGTGTAGGAAAAACAGCAATGATTACAAGGTATTGTACGGGAAAGTTCGAGGAAGGGTATAAAATGACGATTGGAGCAGGATTTCATACAAAATCTGAAACCCTCGATACTGGAGAAGCCGTTAAGATGCAACTTTGGGATTTTGCAGGTGAAAAACGTTTCCGTGAACTCCTCCCTGACTATTGTAAAGGTGCAAGCGGTGCTTTTATTTGTTTTGATATTAGTGATTATGATACATTTAGGGAAATACCTGAATGGTTAAAAATAATTCGTCAAAAAGCTGGTTTTATCCCAATAATTCTCATGGGAATGAAATGGGATCTTCCAGATCATGAAGTTAATTTTGAAGTAGCAAATGAATATGCGAATAAAGCAAAATGTAATCAATGTGTCTTTTGTTCCTCTAAAGATGATATAAATATAAATGAATCCTTTCAAGCTATGGCAAAATGGTTAATTTATTACGCAGCTCTAGCAGATTGACTCAGAATGGATTTTTAAATGTTATTATATAATTTAAATAACAATTGAATATTAGAGAAAAAGCTAAATATTATATTTAATAAAAATATATATCAATAAAAATATCAAAGAAGCGCCTCGGTAGCTCAGCAAGGTAGAGTACCGCTTCGGTGTGCCTAAAGCACCCGGCTAAGGTAATTTTGATTTACCTCCGGAAGTTAACCGGGCGGTCGCATGTTCGATTTTCCATCTAAATAATAGGTGGATCGGAAACCATGCCCGGGGCGCTAAATAATTCTTCACTTTTTTTAATATTAATGAATTCTTATTAAACTGATCATTTTTTTGTGGAAATTTTAATTTAATTTCACCATATTCTATAATAATTTGAAATTTGTTTGGTAATCATGTTATGCTTTTGCCAGAAATTCCCCCAATTATGACGATGAGAGAATAAATTTGTTCGCGAGATCCTTTCTTTTTTGGAGTTTAGCAATTCTGTTACTGATAGATTCCAATTTTGAGAAATCGCTTCCTAAAGAATTGAATTCGCCATTTTTTTAAATTTTTTTTTCATTACATGTAATTTTATAGGATTTTGATGAGTTTTTACCTTAAGGATATTGAGAAATTTACGTTTAAAAATGAACAAAGTGCCTTTAATGTGACCCTAAATTATAAATTTTTGTGCTCCTGCCGGGATTCGAACCCGGTTGCCGTTTCATGTCGATGATGACATGAGAAAGTCGGCGGGGTGAAGGCCCGCTATGTTTCCACATTAGGGTTGCTACCAATTATGACTTGGCCGTGCTACACTACAGGAGCAGAATTTATTTCATCAAAAATTTTATTTAATTATTAATGATGTAATTAATTTTGGGTTAAAAATTTTATGAATGAAGGTCATAATAATGCGGGAAGGGAGATTTGAACTCCCGAACTCCTACGAGAATGGATTCTAAGTCCACCGCCTATAGTCAACCTTCGATCAAACCCCTTAAGGCTTTTGACCAGACTTGGCAATTCCCGCGAAATATTGTATTAAAATATTATTATTATTTAATTAAAAGACTAAGAAATAAATAAATTTTTTAGGATAGAATTAAGACTTAAATACGATTGAATTAAAAGATAAAAATTTATTATTATACATAATACTAAAAATATATTATTTAGACTTAGCAAAAAAAATATATGATTTGATTTCTCTAATGAGTGTAAGAGAATCTCTAATTAAACATTTAACATCTATTCTACGAGCATCAGAAGGTACATTTTTAGTTGTTCTATGCGATCAGAATGGTCTTTCAATAGCAAAAATAGGTAGAAAAAGTGAAATTGATTTAAATCCTAATCAGATCACTAGTTTAGCATCAGCAGCTTTTTCTGCTAGTGAAGAAAATTGGGAAGATTTAAATATTAAGGACCAAGTTATCTCATTTTCTTATTTTGATAAAGTTTGTTTGATAACAATCAGAATTAATGAAACACTTCTAACTATAGTACATGATTACCATAAGGAATGGCCCTTAGATGCAGATAATTTAGCTACAGCTATGTATTATTTGAAACAAAAATTAGGTGAATTTTTTGGAAGTGGAGATGAGTCAGAAAGAGAAATTGAAATTTTTTGCGATAAAGTTCGTAGTGCCATTTACCTTTTTGGAATGGGCTCTGAAGTTCCCTTTGTATCTTATAAACCTGAAAGTTTCGAACAATCAAATTTATTACCTTCTATAAGTACAGTATTAGATTCAATTCAAAATCCTATTTTTATAAGGTATGGTTTAGTTACCCCTTCTGGTTTAACTTTAGATGCGAGAGAAGTAAGCGGTCAAGAATTACCAATTACCATTGAAGCATTCTCTGCAAATGCTAATGTAGCTTTTCAAAAAATGAAGGAAGAATCGGGGGGAAGTTCTATAGGAGATTTATTATGTTATATTGCAATTTCTGGTAAAGATGCTGAAAATTTTTATGGGCTTATCACTTGTCCATCAGGTAAATTAAAATTCTCCGTTTTAGAAGAAACTTCGAATATTGAGGATATTTCGTTTATTGGTTTATTCACATTAACGTATGGTGGGATCCCTGTTATTTGTGAATCAAGAAATATAATAAGTTCAATAATGCAAATATTAGGTGAAGAACAAACAACCATGAACTTTATAAAATCTGTTAATGTTCTTACAAGTTTCAAGTATGAATAGTAAGGTATAGCAATTATTTATTTGAATAATTTAACCATTATATCTTTAGATCTTATAATGACTATTTCCAATTCAATAAAAGATACAATTAAGTTATTTTGTTTGAATTATAAAGAATGTGACCCAAAAAAATGTACCGCATCTAAATTAATAAAACTCAATCTTGTAAAATCCATAAGTAAAATCAAAGGCATCTTCAATAAATGTATCATTTTAAATCCATTTGCTAACCAAGAGTTAACTTATCTTGATAGAAATGCCATTCTTAGAAATGGTTTAATTGTAATTGACTGTTCTTGGAATAATATTTTGAATTTAAAAAAATTAACTAATAAAAACAGTCGTAAATTGCCTCCTTTAATTGCAGCGAATCCAACAAATTATGGTAAATGGGAAAAATTAAGCTCAGCAGAAGCACTAGCAGCAGCACTATTTATTATAAAATTCTCTGATTGTGGGGATTTAGTTTTATCTAAATTTTCTTGGGGAATCCAATTTAAAGAATTAAACAATTTTTAAAAAAAAGATAATAAAAATAAAAAGTTTTGAGGGAATTATTCTTCGGGACCTTTTGATAGACCAGAAGCAGCTATCACATCATCAATCTTAAGGATCATAGCAGAGACTTCAGTTGCAGACTGAACTGCCTGAGTTAAAACAGATAAAGGTTCTAGAACTCCTAACTTTACCATATCGTCTGGTTTTCCTGTCTCGATATTAATGCCTTTTGATTTCCCTTCTTCAGTTTCATGCTCTGATCTTAATTCTACAATTAAGTCTACAGGGTTATACCCTGCATTTTCGACCAAAGTCTTAGGAATTATTTCTAATGCATTAGCATATACTTCAATCGCTAACTGTTCTCTACCTCCAATTGATCTGGCATATAATCTAAGTCTTTTAGCAAGTTCTATTTCAGAAGCACCGCCACCAGGCAAGATAAAAGGCAATTCTATCGCTGCTTTGACAACTGATAACGCATCGTGAAGCATTCTTTCTGCCTCATCAACAACATGTTCAATTCCAGCTCTTATTAATATACTCACTGCTTTTGGATCTGCGCATTCAGAAACAAATATCATGTTGTCATCTCCTATTTTCTTTTCTTCTACTTTTCCCGCTTCGCCTAGATCATTTTCACTGATTTCAAAAATGTTATTAATAATTTTTGCATTTGTTGCTCTAGCTAATTTCTCCATATCTGATCTTTTTACTCTTCGTACTGTTATAATATTTTCTTGAGCAAGATAATTTTGTGCTTTATCATCAACACCTTTTTGACAAAAAACAACATTAGTGCCAATTTCTTTTAATTTTGCTACACGATTTTTTAACATATTTGCTTCTTCTTCAAGAAATTTATTGATTTGATCAGGAGTTTGAACTCTTATTTCAGCATCAAATTCCGTTTTTTCTACTTCTAAAGAGGCGCTGATTAATGCGACCTTTGCGTTTTTGATTGACTTTGGCATCATTGGATGGACCACTTCTTTATCAACGATAATTCCATCAATGATAGTAGTATCTAAAAGACTTTTACCCTCTTTTTTTATAATTTGAATTTGATCCAAATCTATCATAACATAACTTCCGCGTTGTTCTTTAACTTGGCTTACTGCTTTCACAGAAATATCTGCAAAATGACTTTTTACACCTGTAATTAATTTACTATTCATTGAAGTTTCTGCAACTTTCATTAGAGTAGCGGTATCATTAATCTCTATTTTTGTTGAGAGTTCTTTCAAGATATCTTTACTTTTTAATAATGCTTTTCTATACCCTCTGAAGACAATTGTAGGGTGTACACCCTGTTCTATTAATTCCTCAGCAAGATTTAATAATTCACCTGCTATGATTACACTCGTAGTAGTACCATCTCCAACTTTATCGTCTTGAGTCTTGGCAACCTCTACTATCATTTTAGCTGCAGGATGTTCAATATCCATCTCATCTAAAATGGTAGCTCCATCATTAGTTATTTTAACGTCTCCAAGAGAATCAATGACCATTTTATCCATGCCCTTTGGTCCCAGTGTAGTTCTTACAGATTCAGCAACGGCTTTTGCGGCAGCAATGTTGTTTTTTTGAGCATCTTTCCCTCGTTTTCTCTCAGTTCCCTCTTTTAATATAAGAATTGGAACTCCAGATAATTGTGCCATCTTTTTTTCCACTTTTTTAATTATTCGTATAAAAATTTTATTTATATAGATCTCTAAGTCATAAAATTAAAAAAGTTTACGAAAAATAATTAAAAGCTTAATTTTTGGGTTTTTTAATATTTCGTGATGTTTTTAAAATTGAAGAATAATAAAGAAATAAAACTTCTAATTATGATAACAATTTCTATTTTTATGGGTTTAAGTTTAATCTCATTTTGTATGAATGTTGTATTCTATATATATAAAAAGAAAAAATATTACTTAAGCCGAATTAAAATGTTGATTTTAGGGATTCTAATATGCACTACTGTCTTTCTTATTATAAATTTGCCAAATTTTGTCAATAATAATTCTGTTTCATTTATAGATACGATACAAGGATTTTTTATTCCAACAGTTATATTCAATCTATCTAATATTTTATATAGTAGTTCAGTTATTCTTTTTCTATTAAGTTTTATGCAAAGTGATGAGAATGTTGTAGATCTTGAAATCCCTACACATTTAAGTAATAAAAAAGGTAATATACCTATTGGAAGAATATTAAAAGGGAAAGCTAAAAAGCAGAGGTTTTATCTAGCCCTAAAGGATCTTGAGAAGCATATGTTTATATGTGGAGCAACAGGAACGGGAAAAAGTAACTTTTTACAAAATTTCCTTATCAATTTTAAAAAAATCTATAACATTCCTTTTTTCTTGGTTGAATTTAAAGGAGAATATCACTTTCTTCAAAAATCTGTTGATGAAGTTCTTATATTATGGCCTGGTGAAAATTTCTCTATAAATATTTTTAATCCAGAAAATGTGAGCCCTATTATTCATGCTGAAAGAATATTTGACATTTTAAAAAGTGGGAAGTTTTTGGATGAAAATTCTGAGTTTTCTCCACAAATGGAAAAGGTTCTAGTTGAAATATTAGTCAAAGTCTGTGGAAACAAAGACTTTCAAAACTGGAAAGGGTTTGAGCATCTTTGTAAAGAGTATTTAAAAAATAATAAAAATATAATCCCAATGCTAGCTCAAACGCTCATTAGTATTAAAAATCGAATCAGGAGGTTTTCAGTGGGGCCATTAAGGGTGTTATTCGAAAATAAGCATGAAATAAACATGTATGATTTGTTTAAAAAGAACGTAATCATGGATTTAAGCTCGATTATTCGTTTAGGCGGTGAAAAAGAGGATGCTTTGTTCTTTCTAAACATGATTCTAAAATATTTATGGGATATAAATTTAACAAAAGGCTCACATGATTTCAATGGAATCCAGCATATCACCATTATTGAAGATGCTCAGTATTTCGCTCCACAAGACTTAATGAAAAAAAGCAAATTAACAACCTATTTGGAAGATATTGCTTTATTACAAAGAGGGACAGGTGAATGCTTGATTACGTTAGCCACTCGTCCAGATATAAGTAAAGAAATCTTGGCGAACAATGGAGTTGTATTAACGTTTAAAAATCATATGGAGAAGGATATCATGTGTGAACTATTAAATATAGATATTGAAAATAAGAATTTCTTGTCAATTTTAGAGGAGGGTCAATGTATTATAAGAGTAAACTCAATTAAAGAATCTTTTTTGTTGAACGTTCCCTTAATAAAACATAGTTCAATATCAATTTCAGAAATCCAAAAAAATAATAACAAAATCCTAAATAAACCAAAAAGTAGTCTTAATTTGAAATCTGAATCGAGAATTAATATTATAGACCATAATGTTAAAAAAAATGGAATTGAAATTAAGAACCCAATTCTAAATAAATCTGAAAATATGATTGAGAGTAATAATCAAACTAAAGAGATTGTTTCTCAAAAATTTTCATCAATTATAAATAATTCTAAAAGTAAGATTATATCCTCAGATGCTATTTCTCCAATAGATTCTTATAATGAGTTAGAAAAATATCTTAATCACCTTTACAAGTTGCAAAAGAAAAAGGAATAATTTTAAGAAATCATGATTCATTATACATATGACATTAACAATAGGAATTATTGGAAAGCCTAGCAGTGGAAAAACAACATTTTTAAATGCGGCTTGTTTAACTCATGCTAAGGTTAGTGAAATACCATTTACTACAATTGATCCTAATAAAGGAGTAGCTTATGTAAAAAGTGAATGTGTTTGTAAAGAATTAAATGTCACAGATAATCCACAAAATTCAATATGTATTGATGGTACTCGTTTTATCCCAATAAATTTAATTGATGTTGCGGGTTTAGTTCCAGATGCCCATAAGGGAAAAGGTTTAGGGAATAAATTTTTAAATGACTTGATCAAAGCTGATGTTTTACTCCATATTGTGGATATTACTGGATCCCTTGATAAATCTGGACAACTAGTATCTATGGGAGAAAACGATCCATATGAGGATATAATGTTTCTAGAAGATGAAATTAATTTATGGTTTAAAGAAATCCTTGAAAGACAAGATTGGACGAAATTTACTAAGACAATAACAACAGAGAAGAGAAAAGTTGCTGAGGCACTATATGATAGGTTGTCAGGTGTAAAAATTACTAAAAAACAGATAATTCTCTCATTAAAAGATGCCGATTTAGAAGGTAAAAATCCCTCTACATGGTCGGAAATTGAGCTTTTAGAGTTTATAAAAATTTTAAGAAGGAGATCTAAACCAATTTTAATTTTAGCAAATAAAATTGATAAAGAAATTAGTGATGATAATTTAAAAGAGTTAAAGAAGAAATATCAGGGTACTATTATCCCATGTAGTGCATTAGCAGAGCATTTCTTAAGAAAATATCATGAAGAAAAATTAATTAATTATATACCGGGATCAATTAACTTTGATATTATTGACCAAAATAAATTGAAATCTGAAGAGCTAGAAATGCTAAAAAAGATAAAAGTGAAAATTTTAAATAAATACGGAGGTACGGGAATTCAAAATGCATTAGATTATGCGTCGTTTAGTATTGCAAATCAAATTTGTGTTTATCCGGTATCAGACATTAATTCATATTCAGATAACAAAAATAATGTTTTACCAGATGCATTTCTTATAGAAAAAGGAACACTGCTGAAAGATTTTGTTAGGGAAAAAATACATAGTGAATTAGCTGAAAATTTTATGTTTGGTATCGATGCTAGGTCAAAAAGAAGGTTAGGAGAAAACTATGAATTGAATGATGGAGATATTATAAAAATTGTAACATCAAAAAGTAAATAATTAAACCTAATCTTGTTTGGAAGTTAAGAGTATATAAATAAGTATAATAATTAGTAAGATAATACCGAAAAAGACAAGGATGAAATTATACATTTCAGCAGCTTCGGTAATAACTTGAAATAAAAAAAGAATGATTAATAATAATGTTCCAAAATACTTCATACTTATAATGAATATTTAATTAATAATTAAAAAATTTCTTATTTTTGTTAAGAGTGAAAAGTTAATCTTAAAAAGCAAATATAGCTAAGCCATTACTTTTCAAACTCTAGATATTATTTTTAATCATTCTGTTAATGTTAGATTCAGATATTTTTAATATTTTCAAATTTAATGAAAAATGGACCTGACGGGAATTGAACCCGTGACCTCTTGAATGCAAGTCAAGCGTTGTAGGTAGGTACAACAACGAACCCAACAATCTTCCACTGATCTACAGGCCCCGCTTTTTTACATTTTTTATTTCTATTAAAAACATTAATAGTTAAAATCTTTTGCTTTTTCAAAGTGAATAATTAGTATTTTCTCAAAAAAAAAAAATTTTATGAAAATATAGTAATATAATAGAAAATTAAGGTAAAAGTTAATTAAGAACTCACCTAAGAAAAGATTTATTTCAAATTTAATATTAATAGGAGGTGATCCAGCCGCAGGTTCCCCTACGGCTACCTTGTTACGACTTCTCCCTCCTCGCATACTAGAAACT
>JBHLLP010000033.1:0-36069 GCA_048885525.1 Candidatus Hermodarchaeota archaeon
TACAAAATTTTGAACTTGTTGTATATAATATGCTTGGAAAGCGTGACCAAGTTCATGAGCTAAAGAACGTACCGAAACAATGGTATCTACAAAGTTAACAAAAACGAAACCATATTTTTTTTGTTTTCCATGCGCACAAAAAGCACCTCTATTTTTTCCTTTCCTTGTAGTCGCATCGATATGATTTATTTCAACCATCTTCGAGATAATGTCTTTAAATTTAGGATGAAATTTTTTATCTGCATTCTTAATTAATTCTAAAGCTTCTTCATAGGAATATTTTCTTGTTATTTTTCCAACTGGAGCATATAGATCAGACATATGTAATTCTGGAAGATTTAGAAGTTCCCTTTTTAGATTGTAGTATTTTTCGACTATAGAATAACTTTCTGTAGTAACTTTTCCACATACTTCTACACTTTCATCACTTACTTCATTTTCCAGATTTCGTCTTGATATAGGTTTATCAAAATTTCTTTTTGCACATTCTAAATCCCAATCTCTTAAGATATTGTTGTAAATATGGGTGAAAATCATTTCATTTTTCTTGTATTCTGCTACAATTTTTTGTAGAGCTTTGTATCGAAGATCCTTATCCCCCTGATACATAAAAGCAAAAAGTTCTGCTTCAGTTAATTTTTTAACTTCACCATCTACTTCAAAATCAAAAGTAAAATTGCTCTTGAATTCACTATAAAGTTTGATAAAACCTTTTACACCAGTCATATCCTTCATTAAGATGATTTGCTCCTCTTTTTCCGAAAGTTGATGCATTTTTTTCAGCCTATTGAATTTAAGAGCATGAGTATAATTTTCTAACTCTGGAGCTTTTATTAATTCGTCAAATTTATTATCAGAGATTTTATTCAACTCCAGATTAAAAAATAAGAGTTTTTGCTGAATCTGCACTTTAAATTCATCAATTTTAGAAAAGAATGTTTTTATTTCATCGTTAAGATTATTTATACTTAATAGTAATTCGGCATATAGATCGAAATAAAAAACTTTTTCAGATATTTTTTCATACTCCTTAAACCATTCCATAAATTGATTAGGTGTAAGTGACGGATCTTCAAGCTTGCCTTTAACCTTTTGATAAAATTTTTCAGCCAATGTTTGTATCTCTTGAATATCTGTTTCAATTAAGGGATCATTGATATCTGTATAGAAATCACTTAAATCCCATTTGATGATTTCTTGAGTCATAAAAGAGAAAGTAAACTAGTATTATATGAAGTTTACTAGGATTGAATATTGGATTTGTAATTTTAAGAATCTATTGTCTCAATATTATTATCAATTCTCTAAAATAAAAATAGTATCTTTACTATTAATACAATTAATGAAGAATTATGAAATACCATTTAATGGAAAAAAAAATAATCCCATTAAAGAGTATGCTCAAGTAAAGCCAAGCAAAATTCATGGATTAGGATTATTTGCAAAGAAATTAATTCCGAAAGGGACAATCTGGTGGCATGCACGACCACATGACGTATTGATTATATCAAAAGATCAATTTTTAACGCTTGATTCTTCTCAAAAAACATCTCAAATGAAAGATTTTTTACATTATATTCTCACTTATTCCTATTATGAAAGAGAAACTGATTCTTTAGTTTTTTGTTTGGATGATTCAAGATTCGTAAATCATTCATTTGATGCCAATTCGGGAGCAACTGAAGATAATAATGGTTTTTGCTCAATTACTTTAAGGGATATTCAACCAGGTGAAGAAATTACAGAGGATTATTCTAAATATGATTTTTGTTCGTGGCTTCAAAAATATAAAGATTTTTTTGATCCTAGCTGTTGGTGAAACACTATATAACTCAATATATACTATAAAAATAAATTCCTATAATTCTGAAGATAAGGTTTTATATTTAGAATATAATTTCTCGATAATAGCCTTAAATGCATCATAAACTCCTTTTCCTGTTTTTGCTGAAGTTATATAATATCCGAGAAAATTTCGCCTTTTTAGAACTTCTTGAATTGGAGATTTATCAAAATTATCTTCTTTGATTAAATCAACTTTATTGGCAAACATAACAATGGGAATATCTCCACAATACTGTTTTATATCATAAAACCCTCTGTTTCTGGTTGAAAAAATATAAACAATAGTTTGATCCTTGTTGTTGGTGAAATTATTTTTTATTTAAATCTTAATTTTTCTAACTTTCTCATTTCTTACCTTTATCAAATTTTTTTTCTTCCACAAATTCTTTATATGATTTGACTGGCTTTAAATAGTCAATTGGAAATTCGCATGCCCAGCACACATTTTCCAAATCCGTAATTGCTCGAGCACAATCTTCGCAATAAATTGCACCACAATCACATATATATGTGAATCTTGAAACTTGTCCTCTACACACTAAGCAAATTTTGGTTTCTTTAGATACTACCACTTTCTCTTCTGAAATGAACACTGGTAACAGCGCCCGTTTCTCAATAATTTCTTCAATTTGTTCATTTAATCGAGCTAATTTTATACGTTCATCCATTGGGGCTCCCATTTCCTTTAACTTTTCCCATACTTCTGTTTGTTTTAATAATTTAGTTTGTTCGTCTGCAATCTTCTCTGCTACTTCTGTGTACCCAAACCTTTCAGCTATTTTCTGAGCTTGAGTTAGAAAACGTTTAGCTTTCTTTAATTCAGCTGTTAATAAAGAGAGTTTTCCCTGTAGAAAGTAAGTTTGAGCTAAAATTAAATACACATGTTGTTTTTCAGCAATTTCTAATAACTCTTGTATAAATGGTTGTATCTCACCTATTATTTCTGGGTCATTAGTTATTCGAAGTTCAATTAAAAATAAATCACACAGATCTATTATCGCTTTAATCCGTGTTTCAACAATTATAGTTTTATCCATAGCTAATTCTATTAATAAACCTTCTGCCTTAACACGGTCTCTTGCTCGTAGACTTGATTTTAATACCATAGCTTTTGAATGACGATAACGGATTTTGTTAATCTCAGTATCAATACTCTCTGTAAGCTGCCGTGATTGTTCAAGGTAAACCTTTGCTTCATCAATATCTCCCTTACTGATAAAGATATCAATTAATGTTCCCAATGCGATTGATAATACAGGTTTATAATTAATCTTAACAGCTTCTTTAGCATAGAATATTGCCTTATCATATTCTTTTATCCAAATGTAGTTATCAGCAATATTATTAAGACTAATAGAAATTAGTTCTTTATTACTTGTAGCTTTTGCAAGTTCGTAAGCCTCTTTATTAAATTCTAAAGAACGTAGAATTTCTCCTTTCCAGCTATAAATATTAGCTTTTATCCTTACTAATGACGATTCTCTTTCTCTTAAGTCTATTGTATATGTTTGTTTAATCACTTTAAAGAGATCCTCTGCTTGCTTAATTAAATCTTCACTTTGACTTATGTTTCCCATTATAATATGTCCAAATGCTTGATTAAGCAAAGAATCAAAAGAAAAGAGTAAAGCTCCTTGCTTCTGACTTTCTTGAAAAATTTCTTCAGCATTTTTAATAGCATCGAAGTAGTTTCCTAACTTATATAAAAGCTTAACTTTTAATAATTTGCACGAAAGCAATTCTTGAGGAGATAGAACATTTCGTTTTTCTATTTCCAAAACTATTTGGAAGGGTTCCTTAACTTTGCCCTCTTCCATAAGTTGTTTTACTTGTATCAATTTTTTATTTTCAAAATTAGACATTTATTCAAAAAACTTGTTACACTAAATCTTATTTAGATATATTTTCTATTAAAGCTAATTTGTATTTTAAATGTGATGTAAAATACAATTATCCATTTAAAATAAAAATTAAAGTCCTATAATGCTGAAGATAAAGCTTTATATTTAGAATAGAGTTTATTAATGATAGCATCGAAAGCATCATGAACTCCTTGCCCCGTTTTCGCTGAAGTTATGTAGTATCCGAGAAAATTTCGCTCCTTTACAAGTTCTTGAATTGAAGATTTATCTAAATTATCTTCTATGATTAAATCAACTTTATTGGCAAATAAAACTACAGGAATATCACTACAATATTTTCTCAATTCATCATGCCAATTCTTTATATGAAGAAAACTATCTTTTCCTAATTCGTTTACTTCAAGGCTAAATACAATAATAGCGGCTCTACTTTCTTTATAAAATAAAGGGTGTAGAAAATTAAAATCATCTTGACCCGCTATATCCCAAAATATTAAATTAATTATATTTCCCTCAATTTCTTTATCATATCTTGAAAATTGAGCACCCATAGTCTTAACATAATCTTTTTCAAAAGTACCTTTTGTAAATTTTTTAATTAATGATGTTTTACCAACTCCTCCATCTCCTATTATGGAGATCTTAAATCCAAACTCTTTAGAATTAGTCATTAAATCCGATAATCTCAAATTATATTATATTTTCAATGTAAAATTAGATATTGTCTAATATAAAATTTTAGGATTAAAAATTATTCATTAATTCTCAAGCTATATTTCACTAAATATTACACTTTTTGTGATAAATGTCTTTGTTATTAAGGATTCAAGTGACGGGATATCCTTCAAATGAATAGACTGATTTACTTTAAAGGATTTAAGTAAACTGTGCCAAATATCTTCCACTTGAATGTGATCAATAAAGTAATTTAGTTTTTGAAGAGCATAATAGGAATCACCTTTATAAATATAAGAAATAAAAAAAGGTGGAATGGATTTTAGAAGAAGAGTATGTTCTCCGAAAATTGCGCGGTCTAATCCTTCTGAAAACATTTCCCTAATAAAATAATCAATAGTTGTTAAAAACCCGCTAAAAAGGTGCGATTCAAAAGATTTTTGATCGATAAATGAATGGGAGAATATAAGTGTGCCACCTTCTGTTATGATAAAAATTGAGACAGGTTCTTCTTCTGAGATCTGTGGGAGTTTAGTCATTCGTTTTCTTACCATATTCTCCATTTGCTCATTCAAACCTGCGAGCTTCCAGCGTTCAGATAAGGATGATTCTGATTCTTTTAGATTCTCCCAGATCTTTAATTGTGTAAGTAACTCATCATGCTCGTGTGAAATTTTCATTGCTAATCGTTTTATACCGTGTAATTCCGCAATCTTTTGAGCTTGAGTTAAAAATCGTTGAGCTGCTTTCATATTAAAATTTAGTAAAGCTAATTTGGCTTGTAATATGAAAGTTTCGCAAAACACTAGATAAGAATGTGAATTCTCTGCTAATGTTAATAATTTAGCAATATAGTGATTAAGTTCATCAAGTACTTCATTATTATTATTTATACGAAACTCGGTAAGAAGTAAGTCACAGAGATTGATAGATGCATATATAGTCGTTTCATTTATTATTTCTTTTCCAATGATTTCTTTCAACAACTCTTCTGATTTAGCTTTATCTCGGATTCGAGAACTTCTCTTTAGCATTAAAGCTTTATTATATTGGTAAAGCAAGTCAAGACGATGATCGTTTTGTTGATTATACAAATTTTCTAGGCGTTGAAAATATTTTTTGGCAAGTTCAGTATCATCCTTTTCGAGAGCTAATGCTATCAAACCATCAATAGGGGCGGATATATTAGAAATACTAAAAGGAATATCCTCATAAAGTTGTACACTTTGTTCCAAATATTCCAAAGCAAGATCATAATTACCCTTATAATAGTAACTACTTCCAATATTGTTTAATACTATAGCAATCCAATAATTACTTTTCATTGTTTTAAATAACTTTAAACACTTCAAATGAAGGTTCAGACTAATGTCAAACTCACCTATAGATGAATAAATCACCCCAATACCGATTTGACAATAACCAATCCAAAAGTGGCTGAATTTAATTTCCTTTGCTAGTGACAATGCTTTCTTGGCGTATTCCATAGCAATATTATATCTAGCTTTTACTTGAAGCATTATTCCAGCCATAAGCAGATTAGCCCAAACAATTTCGAATGATACATCAAGTTCTTCTTGTGAATCTAAGATCCATTTAATGCATTTCTCTGCTAAGTTCATATTGCCAACATAAAAATGGGTCCAAGCTTTTAACACATTTAAACGTATTTTTCTTTGGAGTAGAATTGTTTTCGATACATTAGAGACAAGTCTTAATAGATCTTCAGCTTTTTCAATTTGTTTTACCGCTTCTTCAAGTTTATTTACTTGTGTTAATCCAAATATAATAAAAATTAATCCATCAAATGATTGAAGATTATTATTAACTTGTTGACCTTCTTTACATATTTCTTCACCCAACTTAATAACTTCTTCACCGTTGTTCATATATACAAGAATTAAGCCTTTAAGAAACTGAAAATAACTTTTCTGTTGAAGATTAAGCCCCTCATATTGACTTATATCATTTAATATTTCAAGAGCTTTATCCAGTTTCCCAGCATCAAAAAGTTGTTCCGCTCTAGTTAACTGATTTTGCTCTGGATGAGACATATACTCATTTGATTTGGATTATAACTTTATGAATATAATAAGCTAATTACAATATTAAACCTAATGCTTAATGAATCGTTTTCTTAATAAAAATCTCTTTTTTGAGAGGCTCTAAAGAAGCGCCATATTTCTTCTGAGTTTCCTTATTCTATTATTGAGAGATTTTCTTTGAAATAATTATTAAGGTTTATATAGAAAAAAAAAGAAGTATAGAATGGAGGAATATTGGTTTATTGTTGCATTTCATCTGGAAGTATTTACTCTAACAACCTAACTCCTCCATTTTCTATATTTTAATTTTAAATTAAAACAATTTTACTCAATGATCACAGATTCAACTGGCCATATAAATTCTCCCGTAGCTGGATTTAAAAATCCAACCTGGTTAACTTCAACTGTCCCTTCTCCCCCTTCAGTTATATATCCCTCCCCTACGAAATGTGTATACGTCAACTCTGGAACTGGTTCATCTGGATAAGGCCAAAAGCCAAATCCCGCACCAAGTATCTCAAAAAGGGATGGGATTTTTCCTACTTCTAATATATTATATAAAGACTCTGTATTGAAAAGAATCCTACATTGGAAATAGTACTCCATCGTGCCATTATATATTGGAGGATAATATATATACCCTGGAGAATTGGGGTAGAAAATCATAAAGGGTACTTCTTTGACATGTATATTTATTGTGATTAATGTATGTTCTTCATCAATAACTCGTTCCTGAATAAATCCTTCATATTGACACTCCCAAACCAACTTATGCTCCCAATCTAGGAAATTAAATGGCCAATTTGGTCCAAAAAAACACCATTCAACGGCATGAGGATAAATAGCAAAACCAGACACTGGATCAGCCCAACCTACAATATTTTCTCCTGCCCAATCCTCTATTGGTCTAATCGTTGTAGTAGCTTGAACTGATGTAGAAAATAAAAGCAGGACAATTCCGATTGTTGCGAATGTCATCAATTTAGGCACTAATTTTGTTCTTTTAATATTTATCAACTCTTTTTTTTTTTATTTTTAATTTTAAACTTATCACCGGACACGGTGATCGATAAAATCTTGAGATTTTATTATATTTATGATTAAGGTTCCGATAAATCCATGGAACATCCTTTTTTTAATGAAATTTCTATAGGATCGGAATAAATAATGGAATAATTCCTGACTACACCCTGGTCTTCATTCTCTAAAAAGAAAAAAAAATTAATTAAGAATATTTTTAATTATAAAATTTATCATTTCTGTTTGATATAAGAGGAAACACCTAGCACAAAAAGTATACTCATAAAGATTAATCCCATAAAAAATTGAGAGAGAGCAAAAGCTGAAAGTGTTGGGAAAAGTAAGATTAAAAGCGAAATATTTATGATTATAGTTGGGATAAATATCACGAATAAATATGAGTATATTAATTTAACACTTTCCCACTCTTTTCTACGCAGAATTATTATCGCATAAATTGAACAAATCAGGCATATTCCTCCAAATACTCTCGGATCCATCGGATCATACCAACCAACTGCACCTATTAGAAGTTCTGGTATAGTAAGGTACATAATTCCATATAACAAGGTAACTATTGTATAAGCTACAAGCCAAATTTTGGTTAACTTTTTTAATTCAGTCATTTTTTTATCAACTCTTTTTTTTAAAGATCGGTTTTATCACCAATTTAGTGATCAATTATATCTTGAGACTCAGTTTCCTTTATAATTGGGCTTCCGATAGTTCCGTGATAGTTCCAATATAATATGGAAGTTCTATGAAATAAATATAAATAGAAAAGAAACCGATCTATAATTTAGAAAAAAAATTTAGTTTTCAAATCATCATGGGTATCATAAATTATCCCCCAGAAAAGATTTATAGCCCTTCCAAGTTGAAGAGACCGGATTATGACCATATTATTCTCTGGATGTTGAATAATAATAATACATGCAAATGGGCGGATTTTCATCGAGAACCAATTGAAATTCCTACGGGTACATTATCTAGACATTTAGACACATTAAAACGTAAGGGTTTTGTAGAAAATTTTACTAGAGGGCATTACAGAATTACTTCAGAGGGAAAAAAGAAATTTCATGAGTTATCATCATCTAAAAAGAAAAAACGCAGACTAAACTATCCTCCCGAAATAATATTAAGAAGTGGAAGGAATTACTCTCACTGGATTCTGTGGATGATTTATAATAATAATTACTGTAAAAGAACTGATTTCCTTAAAAAACCATTGTCTATAAATCAAACTTCATTATCAAAAAATTTGAACTTATTAATTGAAAAGGGATTTGCATCAAAAGAAGATGGAAAATATCTAATTACCCAAGCAGGGAAATCTGAATACTCAAGGATGTTAAAAAACTATGATTTGGATAGGCAAACTATTTTGGAAGAGGAAAGTAAACGAATTGAAGAGATTACTAAAAAAACACTTCAATTTTTTGAGATTTATAATATTAAAGATGAAAATATACAATATAGGTTTCTAAATAATATACTAAGATTAGACTATGAAAAAGTAAAACCTATATTAAAAGATGAGGAAATCTTTCATAAAATCATACTTTTCCTTTCGATTAATCATCCGGATCAATATCCAAACCTTATATCCTCTGAAGATTTTTCTAAAATTTATAAAATTAAGAAAACTACGCTTGATTATTACATTGATGAGATCTCAGATGGTAAAATATATCCATTAAGATTTTTTAAGTTAAGGCAACCATCAGGCGAACAATATTACTTTCAATCAGATGGAACGCTAGAAAAAATGCTTCGAATAATCACCGAGAATAAAATCACTAAAGTTTCTTATTTAAATAAGCTTTTTTCTAAAAAAGTTATGTTAGATATGGAATCCACAATAAATGATATTGCTAACAAGAGTTGTAAATTCTTATTTAATAAAAAATTGAAAGAATCTCTCAGAGAGTTTTTGCCGGAATATATTAAATATTTAGCTTATAAAATTGAGACTAAGAAGAAATTAAAAGAGACTTATGATAAATTAGAGGGAGTTATTTGGCAGAATATAACAGATGCTTTTCAATCAAAAATCTCTGAAAATTTAGTTGATAAATATGAAGAACAAATAAAAGAGATTGAAAAAGAAATTGAAATAAAACCTAAGAATCTCAACTTATATTATTCGAAGATTAGAGTTCTGATTTACTTTAACCAATACAAAGATACAATAAATTTTTTAGAGGAAATGTTAGAAATTTTTCCTGAAAGTGAGAAGGATATTAAGGTATTAAAAGCAGCCGTTCTTAGAAGAATGCAAAATGTTGAAGCAGGATTAGAAATCATTGAGTCTTTAATTGAAAAGTACCCTAAAGTCCATGATCTCCTTAGTTATAAAGCCTATTGGCTACAGTTTTTGGATAAAAAACAGCAAGCATTAGAAATAATTCAAAATCTTATAGAAATTGAACCTGAGGCGGGAATTTATTATGACACATATGGTGAGATTTTAATGTATTTTGAAGATTATGAAGAAGCTGCTAAAAAATTTGTAAAGTCAATGGTTTTAGGAGCCCATGAATGGTATATTTTTCAGACTTATATCAAATTAGGAATTTGTTATAAAGCTATTGGAAATATTGATTTAGCAGTTGAAAATCTCAATAAAGGAATAGAACTTACAGAGAAAAAAGTAAAAGATTCTGAAACAAAAGAAAAATGGCTTTCCATTGCTAATCTTTTTCTTTCAGAACTTAAGCCATAGAAGTAGATCATTAAAAAAATCTAAATCTTATTCTCTAAGTTTTACAATTCATTGGATAGAGCTTTAAACTTATTATAAGAAGGTTTTTTATCTATTGATCTAATTTTTATCATTCAATTAATTTTTTCCTTTTATTTCTAAATCTATACTTTCTTCTTCCTTATATGATATTGTTGGCTTCAAAGAATCAATCGGAATGTCACACACCCAACATAGATTTTCCAAATTGGTTAAAGCTCGAGCGCAGTTTTCGCAATAGATAGCCCCACATTTACATATATACGAGAAACCCAATACTTCACCTTTACATACCAAGCACATTTTCTTCTCTTTAGAAATTATTACTTCCTCTTCTTTAACTTGCGTCCTTAATATAATAGGCTTTAGATTCATTTTTTCAATTAATTCATCTATGCGAGCTAGTTCTAAACGTTCTATCATTGGTGCTCCCACTTCCTTAAGTTTATGCCATAAAACTGATTTTTCGTTTAAATCCTCTTTCTCTTTAGAAATTTGTTGGGCTAATTGAATATGGTCAAATCTTTCTGCAATTTGCTGAGCTTGGGTAAAGAATCGTTTAGCTTCTTTAAAATTAAAAATTAGTAGACTTATTTTTCCTTGTAAGAGAAATGTCTCAGCAGCAAAATAATAGGATTTTTGATGTTCTGCAATTTTTAATAATTTTTTAATATATGGGTTTATTTCGTTTATTATATCTGAATCGTTAGTTATTCTTAATTCAATAAGAAGTAGGTCACAAATATTTATTATTGCTTTAATAACGAACTGGAAATTTTCTTTTTCCTCAGCAACTTGCTTAAATAAATCTTCTGCTTCAATTCTATCTCTTGCTCGCAAACTCGTTTTCAATATTAAAGCTTTATAGTAATGATACAATAATTCAGAATAACTTTGTTTATCTTTTTCTATTAAATCACTCATCAGTTGGAAATAATATTTTGCATTAATAGTATCACCCTTCCCTAGATAACTATCAATCAGAAGTCCAAAAGAATTTAATAACCGAGGGGGGTAACCGACTTCTAGAGCACGTTTTGCATAATTTATAGCTTTATCATAATCTCCAAGGAAATGATAAGATTCCGCAAGATTTAATAGAGGTGATGATTTTCGCTCTTTATCTTCACTATATTTTGCGAGCTCGAAAGCTTTTTCATTTAACATAAGGCTAAGTTGAGAATTTCCTGTAAGTCCTGCATTAATAGCTTTAATTCTGATCATATAAGATTCTTTTTCTCTAAGATCTGTCTTTGATACTCCTTTGAGATTTTCAAATATCTCCTCAGCTTTTTTAAGCGCAATACTACTTTTACTTAAATCTCCCATCATTAAAAGTGAATATGCTTGAATTAACAAACCTTCAAAATATGAGGGTAAATCTCCTTGTTTTTGAGTTTCTTGTAAAAATTGGATAACAAGGCTAAGAGTTTTTGAATATTTTGATGACCTATATAATAACCTTAATTTCAATAACATAAAAGAGATTAAATTCTGATTAGATAAATTACTCCTCTCCTCAATATCCAAAATAATTTGCAACGCTTCTTTAATTCTCCCTTCATATGTAAGCTGTTTTACTTTATTCAGCTCAATAATCTCAGAATCAGACATCTAAGTTACTTTAAACCTCTAAATTCTTTTGGATTTATTTAGTTTTAAAAGTTAAATTCTCTTCTAAGTATATTCTAAAACAAAATTCTTTATTTGTTTTTGGTACAATCTCAAAAATCTTACAATTCATTGGAAAGAGCTTTAAACTTATTATATAATTTTTCGATAAGAGTATTAAAAGCTTTATAAACTCCTTCTCCTGTTTTTGCTGATGTTATATAATATCCGAGAAAATTTCGTTCTTTTATAAGTTCTTGAATTTTGGTTTTATCCAAATTGTCTTCCTCAATTAAATCAACTTTATTGGCAAAAACAACAATAGGAATATCTCCACAGTATTGTTTTATATCATCATGCCAATTTGTTATATGTTCAAAGCTCCGTGTACCCAAATCGTTTTCTTCGAGACTATATACGATAATAGCTGCTCTACTTTCTCTATAAAAAGAAGGACGTAAAAAAAGGAAATCATCTTGCCCTGCTATATCCCAAAATAATAATCTAATCTTATCTCCACTAATTTCTGCAAAGAACTCAGAAAATTGGGCACCAATGGTCTTAATATATTCTTTTTGAAACGTGCCTTGCGTGAACTTTTTAATCAAGGAAGTCTTTCCTACGCTACCATCCCCTATAACAATAACCTTAAATCCGAATTTTTGAGAATCATTCATTTAATTTTCAAGTAGATTTCCAATTATTAAATTAAGATTAGAATTATACTAATTTAAAATTTTAGTCTCTGTGAATCTTGAAAAATTAATAAAATACTTATTTAAAATATAAGGGAAAAAAAAGAAAAAAAATTTTTAATAATTTTGATAAACTTGACAATATCCATTGTTATAGACTTTTACTCGTTGTTTTTCAGCAACGTCCATTTTTTTCATTTTTTTTATCACCTCCATTTTGTATTGTTTTTTATTTTTTTCTTAATTTTAATATGGATAAGCTTCGTTATATAGTTTTTATTGCGGAACTTTTCGCGAAGTTCGAATATGAGAAAAGGTTTATGAACAAAACCAAAATTAAGGTGAAAAAACAGATTAGGATTAGAAATTACATCAATTATAATTCTCAGTTATATTTCGTTTAATTTAACCGAATTGTTTTTTCAGCAAATATTTCATTTATCAATGGTTCTAGGGAAGGGATATCTTTTAATTGTACTAATCGGCTTGTTTGGTTGTATTCATTGAACGTCTTCCATATGGTTGCATCCTGTTTAACATTATCAATGAATTTTGCTACTCTTTGCTGCGCGAGATATGATTGTCCCTTGAATAAATAGCATACAAGGAAAGGATGCAAAGAATTCATAATAATTGTATACTCCCCAAAATTCGCCCTGTTGAGACCCTCAGAGAACATTTGATCACTAAAGGAATTTATAGCTGTTAGAAAACCTCCAAAAAGATGATCCTCGAAAGCCCATTCTTCCGCAAAGGAATTAGAGAATAGGGGCCTACCACCCTCTGAAATAATCAATAGTACGATAGGTTCCTCATCAGTAAGCTCAGGAACAATAATTTCTCGTTTTCGGATCATCCTTTCCATCTGTTCATTTGGACTTGCTAACTCCAAGCGTTCATATAATGGTGCTTTAGATTCTTTTAATTTGTTCCACACATCTAATTGTTTAAGTAATTCATCATGCTCATTCGATATCTTTATTGCTAACCGATTGAGACCATAATTATCTGCTATTTCTTGAGCCTTAATTAATAACTGCCGAGCTTTTTTTATATCCAACGTAATTAAGGATAATCTTGCTTGGAGCAAATATGTTTCAGCTAATAGAGAATAAGAACGCGAATTTTTAACGGTGTCAAATAATTGAGAAATATAAACTTGCAATTCATCCAGTATTTCAGGTTCGTTAGTTGCATATAACTCAAATAGGAGCAAATCGCACAAGTTCAGGAGAGCCATTTTTAAACTTTCAAAGTCAGAGATTTCTTCTTCAATCAACTGTTTTAACATCTCTTCAGCTTTCCCACGATTAACAGCGCGGGGGCTAGATTTCAGGTATATAGCTCTATCAATGTTATATAGTATATTATAATAATTGGATTGATTCTTTTCTTGATCAGAAATTTGCTTCATTCGATTTAACCATCGCTGTGCCTGTTCAAGATCGTTCATATCAAGAGCTAATTGAAACAAACTATCAGTAAAGGCAAATTTCTGAATAATTGTACCATATTCTTCTGCAATAGTTATACTTTTTTTCAAAAACTTTAAGGCATTGTCGTAATCGCCTTTTTCATGGTATGTCATTCCAATGCTATTATATATTGGTGATAATAATTCTAATTTGTTTTCTTTCTCTGTAAATGATAGGATTTGTTCGTAATAACTAAGAGCCTTATCTAATTCACCTTTGAGCGTATAAATCATTCCAAATTGCAAATTGCAATAGTGAAAAATATCTATTAAGTCAAGTTTATTGCAATGATTTTTACATGATTTAATATATTCTAAAGCACAGTTTAAGTTTCCAATTTTCCAGGAAATCACTCCAAGTTGGTAATGCATAAGAGCAATATCTACTTTTAGATTGAGATCTTCTAGGATTACTAGAGATTCCTCCCTAAATTCTTTAGCTTTTTCCAGATCTCCTTTCTGCTCATGATAAGCGCCTTTGTTCCATAATATATATGCTTTTCTTTTTTTGAGTTCTGTGGATAATTCTTGAGGGAGTATCTTCAGTAGATCTTCACTCTTTTTGATAAAGCCAGCTGCTTCATTTGTCTTATAAGACCAATTTGATATAGCTCCCATAAGAATATAGACATCAAGCAATAAAATGGAATTTTCAAGCTTTTGGCTTTCACGATAAGCTTTTTCGGTATATTTTGTACATTCATTTCTATCTTGAAAATAAAAGGCGACAAAACCTTTTAGACAATAATAAGCTATCCGCTCACGATAAGAGAGATCTTTTTTGTTTTTAAAATCATTGAGTATTTGAAGAGCTTCTTCGATTTTACCTGCTTCAATAAGCTTTTCTGCTTGACCTAATTCCTTATGTATTAAATGAGCCATAATTTTCTCAGATATTATAGGTTTGAATAGCTTGGATTATAACTTTTCAGATACAAGTTATATAGTAAGAAAATTACCATTTTAAATGTAATTACAATACCAATAAAAAATCGAATTTACGCAATCAGGGGGACACTTTTATCTATAAAGATTTTAGTTATCAATGGTTCAAGGGAAGGAACATCTTTTAATTGAACTAATCGGCTTGTTTTATTATAATCATTAAACATCTTCCATATGTTAGCATCCTCTTTAACATGATCAATGAATTTTGCCACTCTTTGCTGTGCAAGATATGATTGACCCTTAAATAAATAACATACGAGGAATGGTTCGAGAGGATTCATAATAATAGTATACTCTCCAAAATTAGCCCTATTGAGCCCCTCAGAGAACATCTGATCACTAAAGGAATTTATAGCGGTTAAAAAACCTCCAAAAAGATGATCTTCGAAAGCCCATTCTTCTGCAAATGATTTAGAGAATAGAGGCCTTCCACCCTCCGAAATAATTAAAAGTACTATAGGATCTTCATCAGTAAGCTCAGGAACAACTATTTCTCGTTTTCGGATCATTTTCTCCATCTGTTCATTAAGTTGTGCTAACTTCAAGCGTTCAGCTAAAGATGCTTCTGATTCTTTTAATTTGTCCCACACATCTAATTGTTTAAGTAATTCATCGTGCTCATTCGAAATTTTCATGGCTATTAAATTAAGACCGTATTTTTCGGCAACTTCCTGAGCTTGTGTCAAAAACCGCCGAGCTTCGTTCGTATCAAAAGTTATTAATGCTACTTTGGCTTGTAATAGGTAGGTTTCAGCGAGATACCAAAACGAGTTTGTTTTCTCAGTTAATTCTAATAAACGATTTAGATTGGTTTTAATCTCTTCTAGCACTTCAGCATCGTTAGTTATGCGTAATTCAACCAATAATAAATCACAAAGCTCTATTAATGCTTCAATTTTTGAAATAACTCCTTCTTCTTCAATAATTTCTCTCAATATTTCTTCTGCTTTGACCCGGTTTTTAGCTCTTGTGCTTGTTTTCAGTAGGATGGCGCTACTCAAACGAAAACATGAATTAATCCATTTACTTTCCTCTTGTTCGTTGAGCTGCTTTAAGCGGTTAAAGTGTTTTTGAGCTAATTCAAGATCGCCCATTTCGACTGCTGCACCAATCAAATTAGTAAGAGTTGTAGATGTGTGTAAATTAATCCCGAGTTCCTCTCTTATTGTTAGACCTCGCTCTAGATGCCCTAAAGCACGAATAAAGTCACCCTTTCCTCTATAGATATTCCCAATTTGGGTATGTGCAGCTGCGATCATCTGTTTATTATTAATCTTTTCGTGTAATTTTAAACCTTGCTCTGCATATATGAGACTTCGATCTAATTCACCTTTATTCAAATGAACAAGCATTAACCATAGCAAGTTTTGAGCTATAAAATACTTGCTATTACTTTCCTCTGCTAATAATAAACTTCGCTTTAGATATTTAATGGCATGATTCAATTCACCTTTTTGTCCAAAAAGAATATGAGCGATCCAATAAAGGGATTCAGCAATCATAACTTTATTGTCTAATTTCTCTCCCAATTCTAAACTCTGTTCTAAGAACTTTAGTTGATTATCCATTATTTGAATGAATATACCTTTAACTAAAAAAATGTGAGCTTCTCGTTTCATGATGTCTTCTGGTAATTCTCGGGTAAATTTTTTTAATAATTCTTCGGCTTGGTTAATTACATTAATAGCTTCCTCTTCTCTATCAAGAAATTTTAAAGCCTTCGCGCTGAGTATTAAGGCGTCAACTGATTGGAGATTTTTTCCCAACTCTAAACTCTCTTTATATGTTTGATCTGCTATTTTAAGCATTTCCTCAAATTTCCATTGCCAATATAAAAGGTTGCACTTGAGGAGCCGAAATGATACTTTATCCTGAAGCATGAGGCCCTTCATTTGCTCGAAACTGTCAATGAGTTGGAGGGCTTCATCATACTTGCCTTCATCAATGAGTTTTTTTGCTTGAACAAGCTCCTTAGATTCATCACTGGACATATTTTCATCCATATTTTTAGAAAAAATTGGATTCTAATTTTCAATATACAAGTTATATATTAAGTTATTTATCATTTTAAATGTACTTAAATTATCAATAAAAATTCGAGTCTACGCAATCAGGGGGACGCTTTTATCTATAAAGATTTCATTTATCAAGGGTTTGAGGGAAGGAATATCCTTTAATTGTACCAATCGGCTTGCTTGATTAAATTTATTAAAAATATTCCAAATTTCTGCATCCTCTTTAACCTTATCTATGAATTGTGCTACTCTTTGCTGCGCGAGATATGATTGTCCCTTAAATAAATAACATACGAGGAAGGGATGGAGAGAATTCATAATAATGGTATACTCCCCAAAATTAGCCCTGTTTAGCCCCTCAGAGAACATCTGATCACTAAAAGAATTGATAGCAGTTAAAAATCCACCAAAAAGATGATCCTCAAAAGCCCATTCCTCAGCAAACGATTCAGAGAATACAGGTCTTCCACCCTCGGAGATAATCAGAAGAACGATAGGTTCTTCATCAGTAAGCTCAGGAACATCTATTTCTTGTTTTCGGATCATTCTTTCCATCTGTTCATTTAGATGTGCTAGCTTCATGCGTTCTGACAAAGATGATTCTGATTCTTTAATTTTGTTCCATTCATCTAATCGCTTAAGTAATTCATCGTGTTCATTCGAAATTTTGATTGCTAATCGATTAAGACCATATTTTTCTGCTATTTCTTGAGCCTTAGTTAGAAAATATCGAGCTTTTATCAAATCCAACGTTAATAACGCCAATTTAGCTTTTAAAAAGTATGTTTCAGCTAATAAAAAATAGGAATTCATCCGTTCAGATTCGTCTAATAAACGAGCGATAATAGATTCGATCTCTTCTAAAACTTCTAAATCATTGGTTATACGTAATTCGACTAATAATAAATCACATAATTCTAGCATTGGGGCCGCCGAATAAATATTTCCTTCGTCTAAAAGCTCTTTTAAGATTTCTTCTGCTTGGACTCGATTTTTAGCTCGAGGGCTGGCCTTCAAAATCAAAGCTTTATAATAAAGATGCATCATATTAACATATTCGTCCCTCAATTGATTGTTTAAACGCTCAATTTGATCAAGATGTTTCTGTGCTGACTCAAGATCGCCCTTATCAATTAAAATTTGAATTAAAACCCCGCGGGCTTTAGCACTATCTTTTAACATTTCCAACTCAGAATATAATGCTAATCCTCGCTCAGCGTAGTCTAACGCGCGATTATATTCTCCTTTCATTCTATACGTATTTCCTAGAGAGCAGCACCCTACTGCTATTTCGGATTTATTATTGAGCTCCTTGAAAATCGCTAAACTTTGTTCATAATATTTAATACTCAGATCAAGTTCACCCCTAAGGAAATACACTGCATAGATATAGGTTAAACCAAATGCAATTATATATTTATTTTTAAGCTCTTTTTTCTTAACTAGAGCCAGAAATCGCTCGATATACTTTAAAGCATCATTTGTTTCACCCTTTATACGACCTAAGTTATAAATTATTTCCATAAGTGATATAGCGATTTCCTCTTTATCCCCAACCTCTTCTTGCAATGCTAAACTCTGATAAAGTTGATCTAAAACAAAATTTACATCCCCATTTCGATTAAAGTATTTATTATTAGAAAATGCTTTAACATAAATTATTCGTGCCTTTCTTTTCTTGTAATCTTTTGGTAATTCTTTAGTTAGGGTTTTCAGTAGTTTTTCTGCCTGCTTAATTGTATCAGAAACTTCCTCTTTTCTATAAAGAAATACTAAACCTAAAGCCTTAAAACATAAAGCATCAATAGACAGAAGATGTTTACCTAATACTAAACTCTCTCCATACGTTTGTTCAGTAAATTTGACAAGATCTTCATATTGCCCTTGTTGGAATAAAAGCTCGCATTTGAGGAGATGACATGACACAATCTCATGAAGATTGCGTTCACCTGTTTCCTCAAATTTATTCATTAATTGGATCGCTTTTTCGCTCTTTCCCTTGTCTATGAGTTGTTTTACAAGAATTAATTCCTTCGGTTCTAAATAAGTAATATGATTTTCCATAGATTATCAGTTTAAGAATATGGATTATAACGGTTTGAATACAATTATATTATTAAGAAAATTGAAATTTTAAATGTAATTAAACTCTCAACTAAAAAACTAAGCAATAAGGGGGACGCTTTTATCAATAAAAATCTCATTTATCAATGGTTCAAGAGAAGGAATATCTTTTAATTGTACTAATCGGCTTGCTAGATTAAAATCATTAAATGTCTTCCATATGACAGCATCCTCTTTAACCTTATCAATGAATTTTGCTACTCTTTGCTGTGCGAGATATGATTGTCCCTTAAATAAATAACATGCGAGGAATGGTTCGAGAGAATTCATAATAATGGTATATTCACCAAAATTCGCCCTGTTGAGCCCCTCAGAGAACATCTCACCACTAAAGGAATTGATGGCAGTTAAAAAACCACCAAAAAGATGATCTTCGAACGCCCATTCTTCCGCAAAGGATTTAGAGAATACGGGTCTACCACCCTGTGAAATAATCAATAATACGATAGGTTCCTCATCAGTAAGCTCAGGAACAATAATTTCTCGTTTTCGGATCATCCTTTCCATCTGTTCATTTGGACTTGCTAACTCCAAGCGTTCAGATAATGGTGCTTTAGATTCTTTTAATTTGTTCCACACATCTAATTGTTTAAGTAATTCATCGTGCTCATTTGATATCTTTATTGCTAACCGATTGAGACCATATTTATCTGCTATTTCCTGAGCCTTAATTAACAACTGCCGAGCTTTTTTCATATCCAAGGTAATTAAGGATAATCTTGCTTGGAGTAAATATGTTTCAGCTAATAGGGAATAAGAACGGGAGTTTTTGACGGTGTCAAACAATTGAGAAATATAAACTTGCAATTCATCTAGTATTTCTGGTTGCCCAGTCGCATGTAATTCAAATAAGAGCAAATCACATAAGTTAAGGAGAGCTATTTTTAATAATTCATAATCGGAAATTCCTTCTTCAATTAATTGTTTCAACATCTCTTCAGCCTTACCCCGATTGAGAGCTCGAGGGCTATATTTCTGGAAAATTGCTCTATCTACGTTATATACTATATTAAGTCCTCTTGAATTTTCTCGATCAGCGATTTGCTTAATTCGATTCAAGTATTTTTGTGCTTTTTCAAGATCGTTCATATCAAGAGCTAAGTGAAACAAACTATCAGATCTGTAAATTGTATGATACTCTTCCTTAATAGTTATACTTTTTTCCAGATTTTCTAATGCTCGGCTGAAATCTCCTTTTTCTTGATAAATCATTCCAATATTATTGTACATCGTTGTAATTAATACTAAATCATTTTCTTTTTCTGCAAATGCTAGTGCTTTTTCATAATAACTAAGAGCTCGATCTAGTTCACCCTTCATACTGTAAATAATTCCAAATTGATTATAACAACTGTGAATAAGGTTTATTAAGTTGAGATTATTAGCAAGAATTTTACAGGATTCAATAATTTCTAGAGCATGGTTTAAGTCTCCAATAAGCCAAAAAACCCGCCCAAGTTGAAAAAGAGTCAGAGCAATGTCCGCTTTATGATTGAGTTTTTCTCGTATTACTAGAGATTCCTCCGCACATTCTTTTGCTTTTTCCAATTCTCCTTTCAGCTGGCATTTAAAGCCTTTTAGCCACAATAGAAAAGCTTTTTTTTTTGTCAGTTCTGTGGATAATTCTTGAGGGAGTATCTTTAGTATGTCTTCACACTTTTTGATAAATTCATATGCTTCATTCGTCTTATAATGCCAGAGTAAATTATTTGCCATTTGAAGATAGACATCAAGCAATAGAAGGGAATTTTCAAGCTTTTGACTTTCACGATAAGCCTTTTCGGCATATTTTGCTATTTCATTTCTATCAAAAAAATAATTGGCGAGGCTACTTTTAAGTGTATAATAATAAATTCGCTCAAAGTAAGGAAGATCTTTTTTCTCTCCAAAAGTATTCACTAATTGGAGTGCATTTTCGATTTTACCTTCATTAATAAGCTTTTCTGCCTGAATAAGCTCCTTAGGTTCTGAATAAACCATATGTTTTTCCATAAATTATCGGTTAAAAATTTGGATTATAACTTTTCAGATACAAAGAATATATTAAGAAAATTACCATTTTAAATGTAATTTTCTAACAATCTAAATTCGAACCTACGCAATTAGGGGGATACTTTTATCTACAAAGATTTTTGTTATTAATGGTTCGAGCGAAGGGATATCTTCTAATTGTACTAATCGGCTTGTTTGGTTGTATTCATTAAACGTCTTCCATATGATTGCATCCTCTTTAACATTCTCAATGAACTTTGCTACTCTTTGCTGTGCGAGATATGATTGTCCCTTAAATAAATAACACACAAGGAAAGGATGGAGCGAATTCATTATGATAGTATACTCCCCAAAATTAGCTCTGTTGAGCCCCTCAGAGAACATCTCATCGCTAAAGGAATTTATCGCGGTTAAAAAACCACTAAAAAGATGATCTTCGAACGCCCATTCTTCTGCAAATGATTCAGAGAATATAGGCCTTCCACCTTCTGAAATAATTAATAATACGATAGGCTCCTCATCCGTAAGCTCAGGAACAATAATTTCTCGTTTTCGGATCATCCTTTCCATCTGTTCATTTGGGCGCGCTAACTTCATACGTTCAGATAAAGATGCTTTAGATTCTTTTAATTTGTTCCATACATCTAATTGTTTAAGTAAATCATCGTGCTCATTCGATATTTTTATTGCTAAACGATTAAGGCCATATCTATCTGCTATTTCCTGAGCCTTAATTAACAACTGCCGAGTTTTTTTCATATCCAACGTGATTAATGATAATCTCGCTTGGAGTAAATATGTTTCAGCTAGTAAAGAATAAGAACGAGAACTTTTAACAGTGTTAAATAATTGGGAAATATAAATTTGTAGTTCATCTAATACTTCTGGATCATTAGAAGCATGTAATTCATAAAGGAGCAAATCGCATAAGTTAAGGAGAGCAATTTTTGAAGATTCGTAGTCAGAAATTCCCTCTTCAATTAATTGTTTTAAGATCTCTTCAGCTTTACCCCGATTAAGAGCTCGAGAACTAGTTTTCAGATAAATGGCTCTATCAATGCTATATGGTAGATTATAATAATTTGTTTGATACTTCTCTTGATCTGCAATTTGCCTCATTTGATTTAAGTATCGCTGGGCTTGTTCAAGATCGTTCATATCAATAGTTAAATGAAATATTGTATCCGAAACAGTAAATATTTCATAATTCGTACCATATTCTTGTTTAATAGCTATACTTTTTTCTAAATTTTCTAATGCACAGTTAAAGTCTCCTTTTTCTTGATAGATCATTCCAATATTGTTATAAATACTTGAAATAAAGGTCATATTATTTTCTTTTTTTGCAAATGGTAATGCTTTTTCAAAATAACTAAGAGCCCGATCTAATTCACCTTTCATAGAGTAAATACACCCAATTTGATTATAACAACGGTGAAGTAGATGTTTTAAGTTAAGATTATTAGCAAGAGTTTTTGATGATTCAGAATATTCTAAGGCATTTAAGTCTCCAGTTATCCATGAAAACCATCCCAGTTGATAAAGAATTAAAGCTATATCTGTTTTAATATTAAGTTCTTCTAGTAATACAAGAGTTTCTTTCCAAAATTCTATAGCTCTTTCCAGTTCTCCTGTTTGTCGAAGGTCCTCGCCTTTTAACCATAATATATATGCCTTTCTTCTAGTGAGTTCTGTAGATAATTCTTGAGGGAGTTTCTTCAATAGGTTTTCACTATTTTTAATAAATTCAAATGCTTTCTTTCTCTTAGAATGTAAGAATAAATTAATTGCCATTAGAAGATAAACATCTAGCAAGAGTAGGGAATTTTCAAGCTTTTGACTTTCATGATAAGCCTTTTCGGCATATTTTGCCATTTCATTTCTATCAAAAAAATAATTGGCGAGTCTACTTTTAAGTGTATAATAATATATTCGCTCAAAGTAAGGAAGATCTTTTTTCTCTCCAAAAGTATTCACTAATTGGAGTGCATTTTCGATTTTACCTTCATTAATAAGTTTTTCTGCCTGAATAAGCTCCTTAGGTTCTGAATAAACCATATGTTTTTCCATAAATTATCGGTTTAAATACTTGGATTATAACTTTTCAGATACAAGTTATATAATAAGATATTTGCCATTTTAAATATAATTAAAACGTGATGTATTTTAAGATATTAAAATTCAGAGAGAAAAAGAATAAAAAATAAAAAAATAAAAAAAATAAGTTATATTATTTAGTAATTGTTGGGATAATAGGAAATCCAGCACTTTTTACGAATATTGCCTTGCTTGCTTTTCTTTTCATTTTTTTTATCACTTTTTTTTGTTTTATTATTTTGTTTTTTTCTTAATTTTAATATTGAAATACTTCGTTATATAGTTTTTACCGCAGAACTCTATTCGAAGTTCGAACATTTATCAAGATAAGAAAACTAGTAAAAAAATTTAAGAATTAAACTCTCAAAAAAGAATAAAAGACTGTTTAAAAAAGAATAAGATAAAAATTAAAAAAAGAATAAGAAAAGAAACTATTTATACATAAATAGTTGGGATGTTCATAAATTAATTTAAAAACTTTGATTTCTGGATAAATAAAATATTGGATTTAACGTTAGATTCTTTCAATTTCTTCGATATCTCAACAAAAGTATTTTCTTCACCAAAATGAACAAAAGTTATTCCTTTATCTTCGCGACCTTTTAAAATCTCTAGAATTCTTTTAGTAATAGCATCCGTTCGTACACGATTATTGATGTAATGCTTTAAATCTTTTAATTCATCTGAGTAATCATAAATTAAATAACCTAGCTCTTTAGCAGTTGGAGAATTTTTATCTTCTAATGAATTATATGTAGCTTTTAACTCAGAAAGTCTCTCCTGAAGTTCAGTTATTTGACTTGAGAAGTAATCCTTTACATAATGAGGTGATTCAACTGTGAAATAAGGGATCTCAAATTGTTTCAACACTTCTGCCAAATAAGTATTATTGAAGTCTCTTAGATTTATACTACCCAAATCAATTGTTGCGAAATGTATAGGAAGATTCCTTATCTTTTCAACAACATCCTCAATATCTTCTTGTGTAACTTCACCATTTAAATCTCTTATTAAATATCCAGAGAAATCTATATCAGCCAATAATTCAAACATTATACTTGCCATTTTATTTTCACTTTTTTTTATTTTGTTTGTTTTTTTTATAATTATATTATAAGATAAGTTCATTATATAGTTTTAAATATGAAACTTCATACGAAGTTCGAACTTAAAAAAAAGTTTATATAGAATAAGAAACTACTTATAAATAAGGATAAATTAAGCATAAAAAAAATTATGAGTATTGTAAATTATCCTCCTAAAGAGATTTATAAAGCACCTAAATATGGAAAGAAGAATTTTGAGCATATAATTCTTTGGATGCTAGCAAATAATGATGAATGTCAATGGTCAGACTTTACACAGGATCCTTTAGGATTTAGTACTTCAACTCTATCTAAATATTTCAATTTATTAAAGAGTAGGGGATATGTTGATAATTATTCTCGAGGTTATTATAAGATAACACTTGAAGGGGAAAAGAGATTTAATGATTTATCTAGAACCCGTGGTGAGAAAAGAAGATTAAGCTATCCTCCTGAAGTAATTTTAAGGAGGAGAAATTATGATGATTGGATTCTATGGATGGTTTATAATAATACATTTTTGAAATGGTCTGATTTTCTTGCTGAACCTCTTAGCATTAACCAATCATCCCTATCAAAGAATATGAATCTTTTGATAAATAAGGAGTATGTACTAAAAGAGAATAAAGAGTACCGAATTACCCGTTCAGGCAAAATAGAGTATTCAAGAATGCTACAGAATTATGACTTAGATAGACAATCAATTTTAGATGAGGAGAGTAAGAGAATTGAAGAGATTACCAAAAAAACCATAGAATTCTTTGACACTTACGATATTAGGGATGAAGATATTCAATTTAGGTATCTCAATAACGTTATAAGGTTAGATTATGCCAGAGTTAAAGCTATGTTAACAGAAGAGGAGGATTTTGAAAAAATCTTACTTTTTCTTTCAATGAATCATCCAAACCAATATCCAAACTATATTTCTATGGAAGATTTTTCAAAGACCTATAGAATAAAGGAGTCAAAATTGGAGTATTATATTGATGAGATCGTTGAGAATCAGATATATCCAATAAAATTTTTCAAATTAAAGCTTCCTCCGAATGAAGTATATTACTTCCAGGAAAATGAAAGAGTAGAGATTATGCTTCGGGCTATAACAGAAGATCATATAACTAAATTTACTTACTTAAGTAAGTTATTTTCAAGATCATTAGATTTACGTACTACCATTGATAATATATTAGATGATATTTGTGGGTTATTATTTAATGAATGTTTTAAAGAGTCTTTAAGTGAGTTTCTACATGATTATATTAGTTACTTAGCATATAAGATTGAAGCGAAAGAAGAATTAAAAGAAACATTAGATAAACTAGAAGGAATAATCTGGCAGGATATGATGGAATTATTTCAATCACTGAGTACTGGGGATTTGAAAGACCAATTTGAAGAACAGATTAAAGAGATAGATAAGGAAATCAAATCTGATCCGGATAATATCGATTTATACAATTCAAAAATCTCAATTTTACTCTACTATGAACAATTAGAAGATGTATTGAAATTATTAAATGAAATGCTAGAGAAATTCGAAGAGAATGAAATTGGTATTAAGATGAAAAAAGCATCAGTTCTTAGAAGAATGCGAGATGTACAGAGTGGTTTAGATATTATCAATGAATTAATCAAGAAATATCCTGAAAATAATGATCTACTTAATTTTAAAGTCTATTGGTTACAATATTTAAATAGAAGAGAAGAAGCATTGAAAATAATTGAAGATCTCATTGCTAACGTTCCTGATAATGGAACGTATCATGATACATATGGAGAACTCCTAATGTATTATGAAGAATATAAACAAGCTACAGAAAGATTCTTAAAAGCAATTGAAATAGCTGGTGATGAGTGGTATATTAATCAAACATATATTAAGCTAGGAATCTGCTATAAAGAACTTAAAAACTTCGATTTAGCGCTTCAAAATCTTAAAAAAGGTAAAGAGTTAACAAACAAAAGCTCAGGAGATGCAGAGACTAGACAAAAATGGCTTACAATCGCTGACCTTTTTCTATTAGAAATAGAACAAATGCTTTAATTCAATTTTTTATTTAATAATGTTATCAATTCCTTCTTAATTCCTGGTTTATAAGGTAATATTTTACCATCAAAAATAGCACAAAATGTACCATAGGGATGAATTTCGTTTTGTTGAGCTTTTTTACTATCTTTAATTAATATAGCCTGAAAATTTACATTTTTTGTTCTTGATATTTCTTCTAGATCATTCACGAGAATTGGAAGATAGGGGCACTGTTGAGTGTATAATATGGTTACGCCCTCTCCATACTCTTTCAATTTAATTTGAGAGAGAGGATAAAATTGAGGTTTAGGTACATTCTCTGAAAAAGCTTTAGCAAATAATCCATAGTAAGGCTCAAGCTCATCTACCTTTTCAAATCCATTTTTAATAAACAATTTCTTATTTGGTAACCACCCTCCTTTCTCAGCAGTCATGGCAACAACTCCGTACATATTAGCTTCTTTTGCATCCTTAATGCATTCTTCTAAAAGCTTAGAAGCATAGCCTTTATTTTTATGTTTACCTATAACCCAAATGCAATGGATAACCATCCAACCATCTGCTTTGATCCCTCTCCAGTTATATTCACCAGGAATATATTCTATAAAGCCTCGAGAAGTTTCTTTCTCTCCTTCTTTTACTATAAGTAACTTGTATTTTAATCCTTCCTTAAATCTTTCAGTAATCCACTTAACTTTGTTTTGATATCCTACTTCTTTCTTTTGTGATTTCTTACAAAATAAACCATATTTTTTAATAATCTCGCTATTAATATCTATTATCTTTGCAACCAACTTTTTGCCTCAAGAATTATATTCTTTCAACTAAAATTGATATGATATTATTCCCAAATCCTCCAAAATTACAGGTGATTCCTGTTTCTGCATTTTCAATTTGTCTTTTCCCTGCTTCTCCTCGTAGTTGCCAAACTAGTTCTACAACTTGAGCAACACCAGTAGCTCCTAGTGGATGTCCACGAGCCTTCAATCCACCAGATGGATTTATTGGGATTTTTCCACCAATTTCAGTTAAGCCCTCATACGCAGCTTTTGCACCTTCTCCTTTCTTAAAAAAGCCAATATCCTCTGATTGAACTGCTTCAAGAATCTCAAAGGCATCATGTAGTTCTGCTACATCTATATCTTCTGGTCTTTTATTAGCCATTTTATATGCTTTGTCTGAGCATATTTTTAAAGCTTTAAGTGTGGTAATATCTTCACGTTCATATATTATATGTGTATCTGTAGCTTGTCCAATACCAGAAATTAGAATTGGTGGATCGCAATATTCTTTTGCTTTATCAGCATTACATAGAACTAAAGCAGCAGCACCATCTGAAATAGGACAGATATGAAAAAGTCGTAAAGGATCTGCAATTACAGGATTTGTATTATCATCATTTAGAAAATCATGAATATTATCCCAACTGCCCTTTCCTTTTTGAATGGCATTGTTCATAAAATCTTCAATTGTTCTTTGGAAATGTGCCATTGGATTTAATGCTCCATTCCTATGATTTTTAATCGCAATATCTGAAATCCAATCAAGCTCTGCGTTATATTTTTCGAGATATATTCGGGTTAACATACCCGCGAATGAAGGAAGAGAGACTCCATGACGTCTTTCTGCCTCCGGATGAGTTAAAGTAGCAACATTTGAGGTGACATACCCTGGAGTTGTGATTTGAGTCATTTTTTCACCACCTACTACTAATACTAAATCACTCATACCAGAGGCAATTGCTTGAAATCCTGCTTTAACTGCTGAACCTCCAGAAGCTGGTCCGTTCTTTATATGATCTGCTGCTGCAGGAATTAAACTTATTTTATCAACAAGGGCACTAGCAATACCTGAAAGCTGATTAAAAGCTCCAGGGCTCATTGCTCCAACATAAACAGAATCAAAATCTTTATTACTTGTGTTGGAATCTTCAATTGCATCTAAAGATGCCTCACATAATAAATCCATTAATCCCTTATCTGGTAATCTTCCGAATTTAGTGTGCCCGATTCCTACTATTGCTACTTTATTCATAATAAATATAATTTTTAATTTTATTAAAAAAAAGAAAATATTATTTAGGATTTTCATTCCTTACGATCGTCGCGGCACCCATCCCCAAACCTACACACATTGATGAAATTGCGAATTTTTTACCAGATTTTTCTAGTTGGTGGACATTAGTTCCAATGAGTCTACATCCTGTCATTCCAGTTGGATGTCCTAATGCAATTGCACCTCCCCATTTATTAAATCGTTCGTCTTTCCAATCTAATCCGAGTTCATAACAGCTAGCATATACTACTGGACTAAATGCCTCATTAATTTCTATAAAAGCCATATCATCTAATGTCATATTTGCTCTTTTCAAAACTTCTGGTATTGAATCAATTGGACCTGTGAGCATCAAAACAGGATCAGTACCAACTACAGCAAAATTTACAATTGTTGCTCTTGGTTTAAGTCCTAATTCTTCAGCTAGGCCTCGAGTCATCCATAATTGCGCAGCAGCCCCATCACTTACGGGACAACTATTCCCTGCTGTAAGAAATGCTTGACTCTTTCTTCCAATTATCGTTCTCAAGGTCGCTAATTTCTCTAATGAAGTTCCTGGACGTGGTGTTTCATCTTTTTCCGTTAATTCTGATAAACTTGGATCTTTAGTAACTTGATTATTTTCATCTAAAAGAGGTTTTCCATTCTCATCAAGTTTTGGGCACCAAATTGGTTCTATTTCTCCACCTCTTTCATCCCAAGTTGAGCATGCCTTTTCATGTGAATGTAAAGATAGGCTGTCCATTTCATTTCTAAAATCTTCTAAACTTATTCCAGCTTTTTTCATCCAATATTGTCCCATAACATGAGCAGAATTAATTTGACCAGCAAAAGATGTTTTATGAGCTTTTAATTGCTCTGCAACAAATGGGTGTGTCACAATTTTTCCATTTGGAGGTATCATTACCATCTTATTCTGCTCTTTATCAAAAATATTAGTATCTGACATGATATCATATCGATTCTGAACCTCAACACCTCCACAAATTACACAATCATGTATTCCTGAAGCAATTGCTTGCCAAGTAGATAATACTGATTGAGCGCCACTTGCACATTGACGATTTATAGACATTCCAGGCACAGTAATAGGTAAATGTGCTGCTAAAGCGGCGGTTCTCCCAATATCAAGAGCACAATCACCTATTTGACTATTGCAAGATACAATGGAATCTCCTATTAATTTAGGATCAAAATCATTGCGTTTTAATAATGTTTGATAACAATGTACCACCAAATCATCTCCTCGGTGGCGTCCTATGGTTCCTCTCCTCTTACCTATTGGAGTTCTTACGTAATCTACTAATACAGGCTCCCTTTTTGGATCTTTGAAATATTTTTCATACATACTTATTGGTTGTACCATAAAATATCACTTTATTTATTAAATTATAAATTCAAATACATTTTGACTAATTAATTTTATTTAGAATTTTAATAAGTATATAATTGTGTTTTTACAAATTTTGAGGATAAGAAATTAAAGAGGTAGAATATATTGCTAAAAGGTATTCATTTTCTTTTGACCTATAATTGTAATTATACATGTGATCACTGTTTCTTATATTGTAGTCCCAATTCAAAAGGAACCTTTACATTAGCACAAATTAAAGAGGTTCTAGGTGAAGCACACAAATTAACATCTGTAGAATGGATTTATTTTGAAGGAGGAGAACCTTTTCTCTATTATCCAATAATGGTAGAAGGTGTAAAATTAGCAAAAAAGATGGGATTCAAAGTTGGAATAGTAACAAACTCATATTGGGCTACAAGCATCCATGATGCAGAAATTTGGCTCGAACCGTTTTCAGAATTGGGTGTAGATGATTTTAGTATAAGTGATGATGCTTTTCATTATGAAGATGAGCAAGAAAATCTATCAAAAGTAGCAAAGAAAGCTTCTGAGAATCTGAAATTATCAACTATGACTATATGCATTGAAGAACCAACAGTCAAAAAGGAACAGGAAAAAGGAGAACCTGTTATTAGTGGTGGAGCTATGTTTAAAGGAAGAGCAGTTGAAAAATTGATTGAAGGATTGCCAAAGAGACCATGGGAAGAATTAAATGAATGTCCTTATGAAGATTTTAGGGGACTTGGAAGAATTCACGTTGATCCATTTGGCAATGCTCATATCTGTCAAGGTCTAAGCATTGGTAATTTCTGGGAAACACCTCTAGCTAAATTGATTAAAAATTATAAACCAGAGGATCATCCTATATGTCGCCCATTGATTCAAGGTGGTCCTGCTCGATTAGTAAAGGAATATAATATTGAGCACGAAGATAAATATGTTGATGAATGTCACCTCTGTTATCTTGCTAGATTAAATTTAATTGATAAATTTCCAAAATATTTAGCACCTAGGCAAGTATATGGTTTAAGTGAATAAAAATTCTTTTTTAATTTGAATGTATTGTAAAATATTCTTGAAGATTATACTATAGAATTTCATAAAAAAATTGGATTTTTGTATCGGAAAAAGTGATATAAAAGAGATTATAAAATATTTTGATATTTAAAAGCTATAGAAAAAAATAAGTTATAGTAGATTCTTGAATCATATCATAAGTCTATATAGAGAGCAGGTTTGAAAGGTTTTGCTTTAATAGATCTTTGCTTAGGATCGAATTCAGAATTTATTATAATCATTGATTTTGTTCGCTTTTCTATATAAGATTTATACTGTTCAAGCAACTTGATTTCATCTGTCTTTGGTAGCTTTTTTTCCCATATTCTGTCTTTTAATTGACTTTTTATAAAAGGGATAAGCTCTTTATTTGTCATTAGCTCTTTTTCCTTTTTTAGTTCAGACATAATTTCATTAAAATTATCTTTTTTTAATAGAATTAGATCCATGATTTCGTATTTCCATTCGGGAGAAAGATATAAATAAATTTCATTAGATTTTTCCGATTTTACTATTTTCTTTATATTGAAGATATCTTCAATAACATTTGAGATATATTCAAATTCAAGTTCAAGGTTAGTATCAATATACTGTTTATTAAAGTCTCCCCAGACTTCCTTTGAGATAAATCCTTCATTTCCGGCAATTTCCCATAATTCTTCACATAAATGAGGTAGTGTCAAGGAAAGAATCTTTAACCAATCCTTATAAATCAATTTAAATACAATAAGAAAGTCATTCGTGTTATCTACATCCCTTGAAAATTCCTGCATTTGATTAAAAACCTCATAAAATGCAGTTTGAAGATATCTTCTTATATTATATTCTTCTATTGCCTCCTTAGCTTCAATAAATTTTTTAATAATTTTAGAGAGCATCACTTGTGAATATTTAGAGTTAATATTTTCGAATATGGCTTCAATACCTTTTGATTGATTAATTTTATCAGAAACAAAGCTATAAAATTTGAATATATGATTTTTCACTGTCTCTATTTCTTTTTCTCGAAAATCCATATCGACACTAAAATCAGCACCATGAGATATGTAAAATCTAAATAAATCGCCAGAATAACTTTTTTGAATATCTGCCATAGGAATAAGATTTCCTTTTGATTTACCCATTTTCTGTCCCTCTACAATGACTGGTTCGATTAAACTAATTAACTTTGGCCAATGTTTCTCTGGGAAAATAGCAACATGATGGAATATATAAAAGCTCAAATGGTTTGAGATATGCATAATTGCAGTATGACGATGGTCGACTGGGTACCAATATTGGAACTCCTGTTGCATCTCTTTAAGGATTTTCTCTTTAATATTAATTTTTTTTGAGAGATTAGTTAAATCTCCTTTCCCTAAGAATACAAAATCAAAAAGTTCTGGGATTAACTGTTCTGGTTTAATTTCATATTCTCTAATTTTATGTGAAATGGTATAAAGTGCCATATAGATTGTTGAATCACTAAGAGATTCTATTATCCATTCTTTATTGAAAGGTAATTTCGTCCCTAACCCTCTTTTTCTAGCACAGGGTCTTTTTTCAAGCCAATTGAAAATATTTTCAAAATTTAATCGATACTTGCTAGGTATAATTTTCATGTTATTAAGGCATTCGAAAGCATTTTTTTTCCAATCTCCTGCATTAAAATTAAGAAACCACTGATCCTTTAGAATAGAAACTATAACCTCTGCTCCACACTTACATCTAAGATTTTTAGTAGTTGGTATATACAATATATCTGCTTTATTCTCTTCTATTAAATCTTCTGAAACTTGTTTGGCTGCGTCACTAACTTTCATTCCTTGGTATTTGCCACATTTATCATTAAGAAATCCATTATAAAATTCATTTTTATAATTCTCACTCGTTGCTAAATCTAGTTTTTCATTATCTATTTGAGATTTAACATCAAATTTCTCACAGTATATTTTTGCAGGAAAATCCTTGAATCCTTTTAATTCTATAATCTGAATAGGATAGATTAATTCGATTTCTCTTTTATCTAAATTAAATTCTTCAATTAATTCTGTATTTTTTTGTAAATCAATCAATGCAATATAATCATAAGGAGCATGAGCAGGAACTGAATAAACCACACCTGTAGCTGTAGCTGTCTCAACAAAATCTCCAGGTAAAATCGGAATTTCTTTAATTCCATATACATCTCTAGCTTTTTTACCAATGATTTTATTTCCTTTAAATTTATCTAATATTTTAATCTCTTTGTTTTGATTTCCTAACAACTGGGTTGCCTCATTAGAAATAAACCATATTTCATCATTTATAATAGCCTTAATATAATCTCCATTTGGTTTTATCCAAATATTTGTAACTCCATATATTGTTTCTGGTCTTAAAGTAGAAGCTACAAGGAATCCATCTTCAAAAGGAAATTTTATACAAATAAATTCATTAATATTAAGATCTAGTTCATCTCCACTAGCAATATCGTCTTCTCCTACAGCATTTTTATCTCTTGGGCAATATAAAATTGGATATTCTCCTTTTTCAATATAACCTTCTTCTTTTAAATGAAAGAATTGCCATTCAATGAATTTATTGTAAATTTTGTCTCCTGTGGTAAACTCTCTCCGCCAATCCAAACTCATTCCTATTGACTTGAAATCCCATTTTATAGTGTTAGAAAAGTATCTCACAATATTCCAAGGATCTACAAAATTCTTTACAATTTCACTTATTTTTTTTTTATCTTTTGTATGTAATGATACGTATTCTTTCATCCTAGTTATCTGTATTTGATCCCTCCTTTCTATTGAAGAGGATATCGCTAAAACAGGAGTACCTGTAATGTGAAATGCCATAGGATATAGTACATTGTAGCCTCTGGCCCGATAATATCGCGCAAATACATCTCCATTAACAAAGCTCCTCCCATGACCGATATGAGTAGGACCTGAAGCGTAAGGGTAAGGAGAAGTAATAAAAATTTTCTTTTTTGTCCTGACTGGATTTGCTTCGAATATTTTTGCTTCTTCCCACTTATCTTGCCATTTCTTCTCAATTTCTTGTGGATTATACATTTTTTTTGAACTCATTATTAATTTTTCTAAACCTTACTTTTGTCTGAATTCTTATTTAAGCAATCAACCACCTATAATCTCTTTCAATTAAATTTCCAAGCCAAGCGAAAAAAATCCTTGTGAAATGTAAAAGAAAAAGGTTATAAGGATTTGTTTCGCTTACAATAATAATAAAACTGCGAGTAAATCAACTAAGGGTGTTTTTTCCTTTAGGTTCATCTTTAATGCAGTGTTATTTGAATTCATTCTTATAAAAATATATATACTTTTATATTAAAATATTTCTAGGACATTGAATCTTTAATCTTTTAGTCTTTCTTTAACCTTTTAATCTTTCTGTTTATTATAAAGATTTAAATCAAAATAAAATAATTGTGAAATATTATGATTGAATTCAATCCAAAATTTTTGAGTAAAGAGGAATTACGTGCAATATCTGCCGGTATAAATGAAGAAGAATTACTTTTGTTTGATAAACATTGCATAAATGTCTATTATGAACAGAAAATACTGATTGAAGCAAAAGAACCAGGTTCTCCCTGGGTTGTTGTAAAAGATTTTAAAACAGGAGAACAATCGGAAATTCTTGATTGTACATCCCAGAATTGGACATTAGCGTTAGGATTTGCTAATCCGGATGTTAATTTTGCTGTTGCAGAACAAATGAAAAGATTAACTCATATTAAATCTGACGCAGTATCTCCATCACGAGCTAAGTTTATAAATAAATTATCTGATCTATCCCCCGGAAGATTAAAGGGAGGAAGAGTTCATATAAATAACGAAGGAGGCAGTTTAGCAATTGAAGCTGCTGTAAAACTTGCTTTAATAGCATCAAGAAATGGAGATCACTTCTTAACTTTTCGAGGAGGATATCATGGAAATACGTTGGCCATGTTAACAGCATCTCAACCATTTCACCCAATGGTAAGGTTCAGGACCTTTGGAATAGACTTTTTTACTCGAATCCCTCAACCCTATTGTTATCGATGTTTATGGAAATATGAGAATGGCTTATATGGTAAGAAGGATCCTCAATGTAATATGGAGTGTTTTGATTTAGTAAAAGAATATTTAACAGGATTAACTACAAGAAAGCTTGCTGGAGTGATCTTGGAGCCTTGTCAAGCAGCAGGAGGTCATATTCCATTCCAACCAGAATTTTTGGATAAATTAAGGAGGATTTGCGAAGAAGAGAAGATATTTATAATATATGATGAATCTCAGACAGCTGTCTGGAGAACTGGTAAATATTTTACTTTAACAGAAAAATATGAGAAAGAAAATGGGCTAGATGTATCTCCTGATATGATGTGCTTCACTAAAGCATTAGGGGGAGGTTTCCCATTAGGTGCAATGGTTGCATCTACTAAAATTAGGAATCAATTTACAGCAGCAGAAGACCATACAACCTTTTGTAATACACCAATTGGATGTACAGCGGGACTTGCTTCTTTTATGGTTATAGAAAAAGCAAAAATTGGAGAAAATTGTGAAGATAGAGGTAAACAGATAACTAAACGTTTAAGAGAACTCCAAGAAAAATATGAAGTTATTGGTGATATTCGAGGACCAGGTTTGTTCATAGGGATTGAGTTAGTTAAAGATCAGAAATCAAGAGAACCTTATACTGAACTTATGGAAAGCATGCTTCATGAAGGAGTAAGGCAGAATGTATTTTTTGGACCTAGTATGCCATATTTTACTGGAACTGGCAAATTTAAAATGCGAAATCTGATAAAAATTAAGCCACCACTTAATATAACTGAACAAGATGCTGACTTCATTTGTGATAAATTTGAAAGTGTACTAAAGGCATCAATTAACCATTTAAAGTAGGACAATATGAATCTTGGTGAAAATAAAGGTCCTTCTATTAGTCCCAAAATTTTTCGAGAAATATTTAAGCCTAGAATTACGGAAGTTTGTAATTACATTAAAAAAAATAGTTCAATGAAAATTTTGTATCATGCTGATGGCTCTATAGTACCATTAATACCTGATTTGATCGATACAGGTATAGATATTCTCAATCCAGTACAAATAAACGCAAGAGATATGGATCCTAAATTTTTAAAAGAGAATTTTGGGGATGAAATAGCATTTTGGGGAGGAGTTGTTGATATACGTAATGTTATTAATAGAAAAAAACCTGAAGAAGTTAAAAAACATGTATTAGAATTACTTGATGTTTTCTTTCTCGGAGGAGGATATGTTTGGAGTACTATTCATAATATTTTACCAGATGTACCACCTCAAAACATTGTTGCTGCATTTGAAGCTATAGAAGAATT
>JBHLLP010000034.1:0-35901 GCA_048885525.1 Candidatus Hermodarchaeota archaeon
CGAAATCATTGGAAAACAATCCATTGAACAGTCCTGTGGATAGAGATATTAATATTTACTTACCACCAAGATATTTTGAAGATGCGGAGAAAAGATATCCTGTTATTTATTATCTTCATGGTTATTCCCTTAATAATAGAATGTGGTCAATCACATGGCAGGATGATGAAAACAAATTTTTGAATTTCAATGTTTTGCCACCAAATGTTTTAGAGAAATTGGATATAGAAAATATGGTAAATTTCGAAAAATTTGATGATTTAATCGAAAATGGTGATTTAGAACCTTTTATATTAGTCCAACCAGATTCAAGTCTTCATTTACCTCAAATAAGTGGTCGAAAGGATTTAAGAGGTATCCCGTTTAAAAAGGGGAGTTACTATGTGAATTCTCCTACATCTGGTAATTATATGGACTATATTATTTATGATGTTATTGATTATATCGACAATAATTATCGGACGATCCCTAAAAAAGCCTATAGAGCTTTAATAGGGGGATCTATGGGAGGATATGGGGCACTTTACGTGAGTTTACATCATCCTGATAAATTTAATACTTTAGTAGCATTAAGTCCAGCTAATATAAGAAGTATTGAATCAATTGATTGGAAATTAAGAATTCCTTTGTATGAAGAGATTTTTGGAACTGAAATGGGCAACAAAATAGGAGATATGGCATGGGCAGATATTTTGGATACTCATGATTTAGTTCTATCAAAAAACAATCCCTTAATACCATCAATTAAACGAGATAATGATGGAAATGTAATAGATTATAATAAAGAAGCCGAAATTAATTGGAGTAAGTTTGATATAAATAAGTTAATTAGAGAAAAACCTGACAATCTTAGAGGACTCAATATATTATTTAATTGTGAGAGTATAGATGAATTTGGGTTAACAAGGGCTTCAGAACGACTCCATGAAACACTTTTAGAATTGAATATTGAGCATGAATATGAAATTTATTCTGAGCCAAAAGTGGTTTTATCTCCTCATATATTTGGGATAGGATCTAAAATATTAGATGGAATTCGCTATTGTCTCAAGTACTTCTAAAAATATTTAAATTCATTGTGTTTCTAAATTATAATATCACATAAAAACTACCAATATATTTTTGTATATATCTGTCTACAATCTAATAATGGATGATGTCTGAGGATTACAAAATGAAACGGGTAAAGACCATAGATACAATTCGCGGATGCTGTATTTTTTTAATGGTTTTAGCACATATGCTTTCCTGGTGGGTTAGACCTGAAGATTATTGGTTAACTTCAATTCTTCATTCATTTTTAGGTGATATAGCAGCTGGTGGATTTTTATTTGTATCGGGATTAAGCGCGATAATCTCTTATAGGAGTAGATTTAAGAAAATTGAGGTTTCTGAAGATTATAATATAGAACAAGCAAAAGTTGAGTATTTAGTTCGAGCTATGCTTATATTTGTCGCAGCTTTAATTTATAATAGTGCTACGGCAATAGGGACATTAGATCCATCAAATATTTGGAAATGGTATGTTCCACTTACTATAGCAATATCATTATTTTTGGCCTATCCATTTTTTAAAACTCCAAAATTGTTCAGATTAACATTTGCTTTTATTATTTGGATCGCACATTATTTTATCCTTTCATTTCTCTTGCCTTATCAAGGTCAATATAACATATTTGGAGTAATATTTTTTATTTTATACAATGAGGTAGGTTTACATCCTATTCTAAACTATTTCAGTTTTTTTTTAATCGGAACGGTAATAGGTGATATTATGTTTGAAATATCTCTCAGAAATGATCAAAATGAAAAATTATCGGGATTTAAAAACAAATTGTGGTTCCCCTCATTAATAATGGGTCCAATTCTAATATTATTTGGAGTTTTATTATTCTTTCCCTACTTCTTAACTCATGGATCTTTTTCATCAATAGCTTATTCCTTGGGAGTTCTATTAACTTCATTTTCAATATTACTAATAATTGAAGAATTCGAAGTTATTAAAGTAAAAAAAAGCTATAGATTTTTCTATTTTTACTCTTATTATTCCTTAACAATATATTTTTCCCATAATATCATATATTTTATCTTTTTAGATCGATTAAATGCAGTTACCATCTGGTTTGCTGTAGTAGGGACATATGTCTTATTAACTTTGCTAATTAGATTTGTTTATAAGAAATTTAGTATAAAAGCTTCATTAAAGGCACAAATCGGGAGGATATCATTAGTCTTAATAAAAAAGATTGAAGCTAAAAAATTAAAGGTTAAAACATCATAATAACATAGCTTTAAAGAATTTGGGACTTAATGTTATTTTTGAAAGAGCAGGAAGTTTTCCAAACCATTTTTCTCCAACATATCTGTCATTACTTGTATTATGCTTAGAAAGGTCGTGGTTTATATATGCCTCATAAATATATTTTCTAGCTAATTTATTTTCGTTAAGGAGTTCCGTGTATAGGCGCCATAAAGATTTTACATAAGAGCCCTCGTTATATATAAGATACTCAAGAGCATTACCATTTTTGAAGTATGGAAAAAGAACGCGTTTAATTTCCTGATCATATTTACTTAATTCTAAACGAGTAAATTTACTATGTTTTTCCAATAGAGGTTTTAATGTCTTGGTGGCAATATCACCACATGCTACTCCGGGTAACATTCCTTCATAAAAGAAAGCAGTTACAATTCCCGCAGCTTCACCAAGCACAAGAACTCGGTCAGCTGAGAAGTGTTTAATAGGATGTTTAGATATTTCTCCAACAACTGCAGTTTTTAAATCATATTTCAACCCATCTACAAAAGGTTGAATAGGTTTATAATTCTTTAAAATCCGATCAAGTTTATCAATGATTGCTTCCTTCGATTCATTTTTTCCACCTAGAAATCCGGTTGCGATTCTTTCTTTTCCTTTATTAAAATAGAAGGGTCCATTAATCGAGATCTTAGGATTTATGTGAAATACATAATTATATTCTAAATTTTCATTTACTTTATCTTCATTTCCAAATAAATGGATTAATGCACCTGTGTAATGATCAGGTAGATTAAATCCTAAGGAACGTTGTAATTCAAAGCCACGCGAACCAGTTGCCAGTGCCAATAATTTAGTACTATATGATTCTCCTTTATTATTAATTATTTCTAAAGAATCATTATGCCTAATTATTTTTGAAACTTTTTCATTTGAGTTGAATACGCCTCCCTGTTCTTCAAGCTGATTAATAAGCTTTTTTAACAAGTTCTCAGTATAAGATATATTTCCTAAAGGTATTCCAAATTCTGTAGAATCAATAACACCGTTAAACTCATCACTCATATAATTAGATTTAGTATGAAGGCTAGGAAAGATGTTTTTGTCATTCCAATCGATTTCTTCATTGATAAAAGGGCGATTATGTTCGGGAAATACATTTGTTCTTATAGGAATTTCTTTTTTATAATCTTGGGCTTCAATTAATAATGTTTTAGCATATTTTGAAATTTTGGAAGCAAATGTTGTACCGGCAATTCCCGCACCAATGGTAATAACATCATACATAGGTAGACAAATCCCTTGAATGGTTTTAAATTATTTGTTATAATCTTCCTATTATTTTTAATTTTTAGTTGGAAAGTTTTTATAAGTGTGTCTTTCTACAATAACATGAATAATAATTTTTTTTAAATCTAAAAAAAAAATGAATAAATAAATTTAAAGGTGGTAAATTATAGGATTAAGATTGGCTTCGGGGCTTGCTATAACTGCCTTATTTGCTTTAATGTATGCCGTTGTTTTTGTAATAGGTGTTTGGTTTTTACCTTCGAACATTTGGGGCTTAATTATTATGATTGGATTCACTGTAGGCATGGTACTGCTTCAATATGGGATTTCTCCTCTCATTATCGGTTGGCTTTATAAAATAGATTGGATCCCTTATGAACAATTCGTTGCGGAATTCCCCCATCTAGCAGATTCTCTTAATAAAGTAGTTTCATTTCGTGGTATAAGAATGCCAAGGCTAGGTATAATTCACGATCTCAACCCTAATGCCTTTACTTATGGATGGAGTAAAAATTCAGCAAGAGTTATACTTACCGATGGAATACTAAAATATTTAAATAAGAAAGAACAAAATGCCGTATTTTCCCATGAGTTAGGGCATGTTGTTCACTCAGATTTTATACTAATGACCATAGTGTTTGCAATTCCATTGCTTCTATTAACAGTTGCTCGATGGGCGTATTATGCTAGCTATTTTTCAAGAAGTGGTAGAAGTGATAGTGATGAGGCATCTTATCTTCGACTTGCGTTAATTGCCATTGCTGTGTTATCCTATGTAAGTTATTATTTGAGTTATTTAATATCTCTCATAATTAGCAGAATACGTGAATATTATGCTGATGAACATAGTGCGGAAGTCTTGGAAGATCCAAATGCGCTTGCAACTGGACTTGTTAAAATAGCGTACGGATTACTTGTTGATGGTAATATCGAAGAAAGAAAGAAATCACGAGTGCGAGCACTGAGAGGATTAGGTATCTTTGATCCTAGTGGTGCAAAAGGTTTAGGTATTATTAGCGTTGGAACTACACAAACTTTCTCGATGGAAGCAATTCAAAAAGCTGCAGCATGGGATTTATACAATCCATGGGCTAAATATTACCAGATGTTCTCAACACATCCACTGCCAGCAAAAAGAATTATGCGCTTGAATATGTTATGTGATATCTATGGAATCAAACCAGAAATTGATTTCTCGGATGCAAAAAGATTGAAAGAAGAACAAGCAGGTAAATCAATGTGGGATGAATTTTTATGGGATATTTTTATGAAGGCACTCCCTACACTTGTTTTTATTGCCCTATTAGGATTAACTATTATATGGATATTTGATCTTGTTGGTTTTTACGATATTGCTCTTCTCGCACCTATTTTCTCAAATATGTGGCTTGTATGGGCTATTGGATTTTATGTTATAGGTTTTATGTCTATATTAAAGACTGGTTACATGTATAAAGGTGGTTTTGAAGATAAAAAAGTGTTAGACCTTGTTACAAATGTGAAGGTCAGCCCTATACGTACTATCCCAGCCTATATTGAGGGAAAGATTGTTGGGAAAGGTATACCAGGATATTATTTTAGCGAGGATATGTACTTCCAAGACGATACTGGCTTGATGTATGTAGATTATAGATTTGGAATTGGCATTGTAGATCTAATATTCTCCCTAAGATCTGTTAATCGTCTAATAGGTCAAAGGGTGAGAATTAAAGGTTGGTATCGAAGAGGTCCACTTCCATATATTCAAGTAGATACAATATGGTCCGAGTCAGGAAGTAGACATCGGAATTATTCCAAGGCATTTAGGTATTTCTGGGCAGCTTTAGCATTTATCCTAGGTCTAGCTTGTATGTATTTCTATTTCCAAGTTTAAAATATTAAATTTGATTTTTTTATATCTTTTCTTTTTTTTATTGAGTTAAATGATATTAGTAATCCTATGTGCTACTTTAGTTAGGTTTATTTCTGCCATACCTAAGGGTACAGTACTATCATATAGAACCACAGCTAAAAGAGGATCTAATTTCCAAGGAATATCGATAATTCGAGAAAAAACTTTTTGGCCATTTTCTAAACCATAATACATTTCTGGAAGGTTTAAAGCACCGACCATATATCTAATTTCTAGTTCTTTTAAAGAATTTACTAATATCTCATTTGGGAGAGAAGTATAAATAGTATTTCCCTTAGTAGTTAGAAGTGCAGCACCAAGAATTTCATTTTCAATCATTAGTTCTTCAAAAACATCAATTACTTTCTCATAAAAGGTTTTGCTCATATATATTTCATCTTCTCCCGCGACTATAGAATCCACCATCTTATCGAATTTTGGATTTTCAATCTGCTGATAATCTTTAATTTTAGTGGTATCGGGGTATTCCTCTAAAAAAACATCAGCTATTTTTTCTAAACGTGTAGTAACAAATAAAATGCTAGCAGTTGAATCTGATAGAATAGAAAAAATCAAATCTTGATGAACTTTAAATACAAATCTCAATTCTCTCATTTCTAGAACTTCTGGAGTTTTTCTTGAAATAACATTCTCAGAAAAAGAAAATATTGCTGAAAAGAAAGGAGTAATTAAATTAACCTCTATATTATCAAAGTCTTTTGTGAAATTTTTATGAAAAATACATACTCCAGTTCTTTTTAAAATAAAGAGTGAATGAATCTTCATTGAGATTAAAACCTTAAATATGCTATAAGTTAAATTATAGAAATACAGTCTTTTAAGTGTTTTTGATGGAGTCTATAATAACATAAACCTATGATGACTCAAGTCTGTATTTTTCAAAGTCTTGCTTTATTTCTTCCCACGATGCCATTCGTTTAATAAGGGGGATCCCATTTATAGAAGCGCCTCTAGATATCCCTAATTTTTGAACGGTTTCCCTTTTATTTGTGTTAATGATAGTAATATTTATGTTTGAGTATTTAGCTAATTCCTTTTTAAAAGTATTGATCATATACCTTGACCATGGACATTGATTATTTGAAAAAATTTCAAAATTCATTTTTTTATTGATTTTTTGCTCCATTATTTTTGGATGAATAAGTTTTGGCTGTGATTTAGAACCTAAATCAAGGAATAGAAGGCCTCGACTCCCTTCTCTATCGACCTCTATAAATCCAAATTTCTCAAAGAAAGATGAGGGCATATATTTTATTGAGGTTCCAAACCATGAATCTCCCTTATAAGTTATAACACAAGCGCCGCTATATTTCTTTGCTCTTTCAATAAATGACTCAATTAACGCTTTTCCAACCCCTTTATTCCAAAAAGGAGGTAAAACCCACATACAATTAATAAAAAGGGAATCTTTACCTTCTACTGACTCTAATGCGTATTCTATAGGGAGATATTCAAGCAATCCCATTGGTACATGCCCTTGAATAGCTAAGTCTGAATGGAGCATTTTTCCAACCCATTTATAATGGATCTTTTCATGTCGAGGATTTTCGAGTGCCACTAATATTTCGAGACCTTTGGGCATCATGTTTTTAATCCAGGAAATTCTATTATCCATACCATCCTCCATAAGATATCTTGTCTCCTGATCAACACTCGGATCAAGACAAATAGCACAAATTAAATCTAATTTATCTTTTGTAATAACATGAATCTTCATGATTATTTCAATATTCTAAAATCCATTTATAATATTATACCTCTCCAAATTTGAAATCGATAAAAAAACATCAAACTTTATGTGTCCAATCTCTAATTGCAACCTTAACTGAACGGCTCATTTCATGAGAAAAAGCAGCTCCTGTTTTTCTTAAATAGTAATCTTGTCCAAGATTTTCTGCATTTTTAATAAATGTTTCCCGTTCTATGTGTTGAAACATTTCTGAGAACTCTTCTCTATTAAACCTTTTATATGTGTCAGTAAAATGTATAAACTTCTTTGGGAATCGTGAAGTAAGGATTCTCTTAGAAGGATCTTGTTTGGGGTATCCAAAACAGAGCATACCTATAGGAAATACCCACTTTGGGAGATTGAACATCTCACGATGAATTTCAATATTTTCCATAATATCTGCTATATAACAAGAACCAATTCCCATTGACTCTGCAGTGATTACGGCATTCTGAGCAGCAATTAGCGCATCACAGCAAGCGAGCAACAAATCAGACTCGTCTGGAGTTCGATATCTTTGATTTAAAGTTTTGCATTTCACTGGTACTTTTGAAACGGCATAATAATCATACCATCGTTGCATATCTGCTAAAAATATAAGGACTAGAGGAGCTTTTGCAATATGAGGTTGATTATCGCAGGTTTTGACCAATTTTTCTTTCATTTCTTGACTTTTTACCTCAAGAATAGAATAGAACATCATGTTTCCAGCAGTTGGAGCACGCATAGCCCCATGAATAATTGTATCGATTTCCGTTTGAGACAATGGTTTTGGGTCATACACTCTCACGGAACATCTGTTATTTATTACATTTAATACATAATTCTTCTTTTCATTCAAAATTACTCACCTTCCTTAACATATTTTATTATTATGAAAAGTGCTTTAATAGTTTGAAGTATACTAAATTAATATGAAAGTAATAGGTAATTTGGAATATTATAGTGTTGCTGAAATTTTTGAAAATGTTTTTCATAAAAGAATAAAACAGGAAGAAATTCTTGAATATTTTGAAACTGGGAAACTAAAAGGTGAAAAAATAGAAAAAGAGTGGTATGCGAATGAAGGAGCTATTAATGATTTTGTAAAAAACATATATCTGAAGGAAAAAGCTTTTAATGTAGGTCTTCATAAACTCGACTTATCTAATGTTGTCTTAAAAGGGAAAATTTTAGATATTGGAGGGGGAGGGGAGGGAATTATAGGTCAGTTGAAAGGAGAGAATGTTATCGCTATAGATCCTAATAGGAAGGAACTTGAGGAGTCTCCAAGTAAAGATGATTTAAAAATAGTTATGGACGCAAAGGATTTAAAATTTCTAGATAACACATTTGATACAGCAACTTCCTTTTTCACCTTGATGTATATACCTAGAGAAGACCATAGAACAGTTTTTCAAGAAATATATAGAGTGCTAAAAAAAGATGGAGAGTATGTCGTTTGGGACGCTATAATCCCTAATAGAGGGACTGATAATAGATCTATGTTTTTTATTAGTCTTGAAGTTAATATAGGTGATAAAAAAGTTGAGACGGGTTATGGAGTTTCATGGAATAAGGAACTAAACATGAAATATATTTCAGATTTAGCTGGAAAGATAGGTTTTAAGTTGCTTGAAAAGAGGGATGAAAAGAATACATTCTACTTAAGATTCAGAAAAAGATAGTTTACGTTTAATAATTTATTTATTTGAATCTTTTTATAGGATTTTAATCAAATACTATTATGAAAAATAACTCTCATAAATTAACGCTAATATCGATCGTTTTATTTATCGTAATCCTTTCTCTTGTTTATTCTATTCAAAATATGATTTCTCCAAATCTAGAAATAATTTCATATTATTTTGGATTTGGTGGAGCAACGGCCCAATTGGGCATTTTAACATCTATATTTACTATTTTATCAGGTATTGCTATTGTTATTTTTGGTTATTTAGCAGATAAAATCATGAGAAAATGGATCGTCTTTAGTGGTACTTTGTGTTATTCAATTTTTTCAATCTTTATTATTTTAGTTACACCAAGCTTAAGTGGATATTACTTATTCTTTTTCCTTACTTCAGTGAACGGAATTGGTTTTGGTGCCATAATTCCAAGTATCTTTTCTTTAATGGGTGATTTAATATCTCAAGATAATAGATCTAAGGGATTCTCCTTTTTCTCTATTGCCTCTCTTCTAGGGATGGCTTTAGGACTGATAATCGCTACAATAGTAGGACCAATCGATTGGAGATTATCTTATTTTGTAATAGGGATTTTAGGGTTCATTATTGGAATCATGATTCTTTTTATTCAGGAGCCATCTCGTATTGGTAAAGATTATATAATGTTAATGGAAAAAGATGCAATAGAATACACATATAGAATAAAAAAATCTGATTTAAAAGAAATTTTTAAAAAAAAGAGTAATATATGGCTCGTTATAAATTTCGTTGATACGATTCCTACTGGAATTATCTTGTTTTTGATCTTTTATTATATGAGTGATTTTCATAACGTACCTGAAGATATATCTTTAATATTCTTAGGAACTATTCTTATAAGCCTTCTTATTGGTACAATTGTATTTGGATTTATTGGTGATAAATTATTTCAAAAAGGTATGAAAAATGCTCGAGTATTACTCGCTCTAATGGGAAATGTAATACCCATACCCTTTATATTCATTGCTTTAATAATTCCTTATTATGCTCCAAACAATATATCTACTGGAGAACTTTTTGCCATTCCTGAAGCTGTAATTATGATAATTTTAATGAGTATTGGCATGTTCGCTAATGGAGCGGTAAGTGGGAGCTGGTATGCCACAGTAGTTGACTTAAATCTTCCAGAACATAGAGGAACTACACTTGCGACAGCAAATTTTTTCGACATAATTGGTAGATCATTGGGTCCTTTAATTGGTTCATTTATAAGAGATGCTTTCGGTTCTGTGTATGGTATGATGACATCAATTATTGCTTGGATATTTCTTCCGTTTTTCTGGATAACTATTCTTAAAAATGTGATATCAGAAATGGATTCAACAGAAAAAATTTTTTCAGAACGATTAAAAGAATTAGAAAAATCTTAAACTCGTTTTTTCTTATCTCCAGGCAGCATGTTGTAATATAGCTTTAAATGGACAAGTATCTTGGCATGCACCACACTCAATACATTCACCAATATTTTCAGCATTAACTTTGCCATTTATAACCTCATAGACTTCAGCGGGACATACATTTACACAATCTCCCGATCCCATACAAAGATCCAAATCTATTTCTACCCAGTGATTATTTTCTTCCCATCTTTTTATATTTGTCATAAAAAAATAATTTTTAATGTTAATTGCTAAGAAAGATACTATTAAATAAATTATAATCAAAAAAATAAATAGGTTCAGTATATAATTCATAATAGTGATTAACTTGGAACTTGAAACCCTTTTCAGTCCAGAAAAAATAGGAAATGTTCAAATTAAAAATAGAATAGTGCGTTCGGCTACTCATATGCGAAGTACAGAGAAATATGGGTATGTTGGTGATAAGCTTATTGAAATTTATAGGGAATTAGCGAATGGAGGTACTGGATTAATAATATCTGGGTTTACAGCTGTAGATCCAGGAGGTACTGCTAATCCATATCAAGCATGTTTATATGATGATTCATTTATACCCGGACAAAAGAAACTAGTAAAGCAAGTTCATGAGTATGATGAAACTAAAATAGCTATTCAAATAGCACATACTGGTCGGCAAGGTAAACATTCAAAATACCATCCAGTAGCGCCATCTGCAGTACCTTTTAAATATACAGGATTAACGCCTCGAGAACTAAAAACTGAAGAAATAAAAGGATTAATTCAGAAATTTATAACTTCAGGGATAAGAGCATATGAATGTGGATATGATATGGTACAGCTCCATGCAGCTCATGGTTATTTTTTATGTAATTTCATTTCACCACGCACTAATTTAAGAACAGATGAATATGGTGGAAGTATTGAGGGTCGAGCAAAGATCTTAATTGATATCTATACAGGTTTAAGAGAGAATTTAGGAAGAAAGTTTCCTGTCACAATTAAATTGCAGATTGAGGATTTCGTTCCAAATGGATTAACCTTAGAAGAAGGTGTAGAATTCGCTAAATTACTCTCTAAAATTGGATTTGATGCTATTGAACCAAGTGGAGGTGGACAAGAAACTCAAATCTTAGCTAAAAAACAATATCCTAGTCTGAGAATCAAAACATCCGAAGAAGAAAATTATTTCTTGCCTCACATTAAAAAGATCAAACCATTTCTAAATAAATGTAAATTAATTGCGATGGGGGGAATTAAAAATCCTATTGCTGCTGAAAAAATTCTTAAAGAGAGCATTGCCGATTTTATATCATTATGTAGACCCTTAATTTATGAACCTGATCTTCCGAAGCGTTGGCAAAGTGGTGATATTTCACCCGCAAAATGTATTAGTTGTAATGGTTGCTATATGAGTATGATGCAAGGCCCTGTATATTGTGTAACTAAGAAAAGAAGAGAAGAAAGAAAGAAAAATGACTCCAAAACCTAGTAAAAGTACTTATTCTGATCACTTATTTCAATTCCGATCAGTAGAAAAAAGGAAGCTCATAATTTCATTAACAATCACAGTAATCGTAATGTGCTTAGAAATTTTAGGTGGGATAATAACAAATAGTATTGCTTTAATAAGCGATGCTGGCCATATGTTTACCCATGCGTTCGCAATATCAATTAGCTTATTTGCGATATTTATTGCTCGAAAACCACCTTGTCATCATAAAACATTTGGTTTATATCGAGCGGAAGTTTTAGCAGCATTTATCAACGGTCTCTTTCTTATCCCTATTGTAGGATTTATTATTTATGAAGCGATTTATAGGTTTTTACATCCACAGGAGATCTTTGGATTTTATATGTTAATCGTAGCATTTATAGGGTTAATTGTTAATATAACAAGCATTTTAATTCTTCAAGGTAGCCAGAATTCCAGTTTAAATGTTAGGAGTGTTTTCTATCATATGATTGCTGATGCAGCTTCTTCTATCGGAATAGTGGTAGCTGCAGTTATAATAATGTTTACAGGATTTGTTTTACTTGATCCTATCGTAAGTTTAGGTATTTCAGCTGTTATACTTTATTGGGCATGGGGGATTTTAAAAGAATCTGTTCGTATTTTACTTGAAATGGCTCCAAAAGGAATAAATGTGGATACTATCGCTGAGGAATTAAAGAAAAGCTTTCCCGAAATTGTCGAATTATATGATGCCCATCTCTGGACAATAATTCCAAATATGCTAATTTATTCTGCCCACATTCTCCTAAATAATGATATTGTAAAAAGTAATCAAGAGAATGTGATAGTAAAAATCAATGAATTTTTATCCAAGAATTATAACATTATTGAATCAACAATTCAAATTATCTCCGAAGATAAAGTAGAAACATGTAGTATTTAAACTCATATGTTTTATAAGTATAAAATAAACCTTTATATACCACAATACACCTAAATTATTAACACAAATTTCAAATCTGATTATTATGCCTGAAAATCAAATTTCATCGTATTTTGTTGGTGCTTTAATTACTAGTGCATTGGGTTGGATTTTACTCTTAGCAACCGATCTTGGTGGTTTTGATGGATCAAATTACTATCTTGGAGTATATTTATGGGGTGGTATAGGTGCATGGTCAGGGGTGTATGGTTTACCTATTCTGTTAACTGCATTTTTACTTATTTATTGTACTGTCATATCGATTTTAGTATTGAGGTTTCCTGACAAAATCCCAGATAAAAAATATGTACATTATGGTTTTTATTTAGCTATCATTTCATTCGTTCTTACATTAATTAATGGAATTATTTTTGCTGCTGTAGCAGAAGGTGAAGATTGGTGGTGGTGGCTTGATGCAGGATTTTATGCTGGAGTAATAGGCGGATTATTAACTGCAATCCTATTCTATTTAGGAGAAAAAAACATAGAATTATAAAAATTATTTTTCTTTTTTTCTTTTTTGAATAATCTAACTAATAAGTTGAATTATAATTGACTTTTTTATATTAGCTACTTTTTGATATTTAAAAGTAGAAGTAAAAGCAAATTATGGAAAGAAATTATAAATCTAATATACTCAAAATCTATATCTTTTCATTTATTTTAGGGATTCATACGGTTAGAGGCGTTTATATACCCTTTATGACGATCTGGGGCGGGATATCCTTTTTTCAGATAATGATTCTACAAAGTTATTTTACTGGAATGATAGTTCTTCTTGAAATTCCTTCTGGAGCAATAGCAGACTTTTTAGGACGTAAAACAGCACTATTACTCTCTGCGTTTTCAGTTGCTTGTGCGGCACTTACATATAGTATTGTTCCAAATTTTTTCTTATTCATGCTAGCAGAAACTTTATGGGCTTTTGGGGTAGCTCTAACGTCTGGAACAAGCGATGCTTTTGTATACTTTTCATTAAAATCTTATGGTAATGAAAAGAAGCTCTCAAATACTCTTGGAAAATCTAATACTTTGAGGTTAATTGCACTAACGATATCGGCACCAATAGGATCTATTATCGCACATTTTATCTCTTTACAATTTACAATGATTTCATTGGCTTTTATTTATATAGGGGCATTCTTAGTTGCATTAACTTTTAGAGAGCCAAAATTAGCGATTAATAATTATAAACAAGAAAGTTATTGGAAAATAATTATTTCAGGTTTTAAGGAATTACGCAAAAATAAAATATTAAGAATTTTGGCGCTTGATTGGATACCTATTAATGTACTGATATTTTTTCTATTTTGGACGTATCAAGTTTATTTGGATGCGATTAACATTCCACAATTGTGGTTTGGATTCATTTTAGCTGGTATGAATATAGTTAATGCTCTTTTTTCAATTACAATACCACTATTACTAAAATCATCCAAAAACAAAAAGAAATTTTTGATCTCGATTAATATAATAAATGGGATTGCGTATCTGTTTTTAGGTGTAACTACTATTATTCCATTAGGTATTGCTATCCTTTTAACAATTGTAGCATTTGGTTACACAAGATATCTTATTTTTGTGGATGGAATTAACATACAGATTGAATCTGAAAACAGAGCTACAGTACTTAGCACTATTAACATGTTTGGGAGTTTAATAAGAGCATTAATTTATCCAATTGTTGGACTCCTCGTAGAATGGAGTGTTTTTAGTGTTTTTATCATGACAGGAGCTTTAATTTTATTTCTTACAATTTTCACTAGATCTAAAAGCGATTATCTTTAGGAAAAAAAGTAAAGCAGATTTAATATTGAACTAATAAAAGTCTATTCAGTTTCTTTTTCTGCTCGTTCTCTTAATTTTCTACGGAAAATTTTACCAACAGTGGTTCTTGGTAATACTGTTACGAATTCTACCAAACGTGGATACTTATAAGTTGCCATTTTTTCTTTTGACCATTCGATAATATCTCGCTCTGTAATTTTTCCTTGATATTCTGGTTTAAGAGCTATATAGGCTTTGATAGTTTCTCCAATATTTGGGTCTGGGGCAGAAACTACTCCTACTTCTAAGATTGCGGGATGTTCATATAATTTTTCTTCAATTTCTTTTGGCATGACTTTATATCCTTTATATTTTATCATATCTTTGGTTCGGCCTTCGATATAAAAATAGCCTCGCTCGTCCATTCGAGCTAAATCACCGGTTCTAAGCCAATGACCGACAAAAGTAGCAGCTGTAGCTTCTGGATTCTTCCAATATCCCTTCATAACTTGAGGTCCTTTTAAAAACAATTCTCCTACTCCTCCAGGAGGGAGTTCTGCTAATGTTTCTGGATCTACGATTTTTGCATCTGTATCAACAATCGGAACACCTATGCTTTCAGGTATTGTTTCTGGTAACCATTTTGGTTGAGCATGAGTGATTGGGGATGTTTCAGTTAATCCAAATCCTTGACCTACTTTAAAACCCAATTGGCTCTCCCATTTTCTATTTATTTCAGTAGCTAATGTTGCTGAACCGGAAGTAGCAGTTTCCAGACTTGAAAGGTCCAGCTCCGTAAATTCGGGAGAATTAACTAACATCTGAAACATAACAGGCACACCCGTAAAAGTATTGCATTTATAATATTCTATTGCTTCGAGAACTTCTGAAGCATTAAAAGATTGAAACATAACTAACATTGAGGCAATGAACGACGTGATAATTAACACTTGAAACCCAAAACTATGACAAATAGGGAGAACTGTTAAGCTTACGCGGGTACCATAAATGTCTGGATCGTCTTCTCTGGATTCTCTCATATTTTGCATAGCACAGACTGCATTTGAAACTAAATTATGATGAGTCAACATCACTCCTTTAGGTAAACCTGTAGTACCTCCAGTGTATAATAATGCTGCGATATCATTCATGGGATCTATATCCACATCAGGTTGTTTTGATGCCTTCCCATTAATAAATTCTTCCAAAGTAATAGTACCCTCTTTAGCTGTTTCAGATTGAAGTAAAATCACATTTTTTAACGCAATTTCATTCCTTACCTTTTTCATGGTTCTGAAATTATTTTTATGGACAAAAATCGTATTAATATTTCCAGCATCTCTAATAATGTGGGCGACGTCATTCTCTTTGAGAAGAGAGTTTATTGGAACAACAGCTGCACCTGTCTCCATGATTCCCATACAACAAAATAAAAATTCAGGGCAATTAGCTGTCATAATACCAACAGCTTCCCCCTTTTTTATGCCTTCTTCGTATAAAGCATTAGCTATTTTATTTGATATATAAATCATTTCACGGTATGTATATTTTTTATCTGCTGGTTTATAATAAACACATACATTATTTGGATACTTAGATGCTGATTTTTTAATAAATTCATGAACAGGAATAGGATCGAATTTTACCGTTTTTGGAATATAATCTGGTCTAAGCTTTAACCATGGACGATTTGGATTTTCAATGTAAGGAGACTCATTCTCATAATCGGGGATTGCTTCCCACTCTGAATAATCTTTCATAATAATTACCCTTAATTATGATTGATGTATCTTTTATCTTAATTTAAATTAATTCTTATAAAAAGAATCAATCTAAATATTTAAAAATCTTTACTTAAAAAAGAGACGCAGATACAAAAAGTAAAAGGTTAATATATAAATTAATGTATAAAAAATATGAATTTTAATCGTTACATTAAATAAATGGAGAAGAATTATGAAAGAATTAAAGAATAAAAATTGTTTTATAACTGGAGCTGCTAAGGGGATAGGGCGCGCTTTTGCATTAGCTTTGGCGAAAGAAGGGATGAACCTTTTCATCACAGATGTTGATCTAGAAAATTTGGAAAAAGTAAAAAATGAGATCGAAGATGTGGGAGTGGAAGTATATGCAGGTAAGTGTGATGTGTCTAAATTTGAAGATTTCGCAAATATTGCTCGTGAGTTCTATTCCAAATTAGGAGATGTGGATCTTTTGATAAATAATGCAGGAATTTCAATAGCTGGTGCTGTAAATAACTTAGAGTTAGAAGATTGGAAAAAAGTACTTAATGTAAATTTATGGAGTGTTATTCATTCATTAAAAGTATTTTTACAACGTATGATTGAGAGAGGTTCTGGTCATATTACTAATGTATCTTCAATCGACGGAATAATTGGTTCCCCAGATCCCATTACTTATATCACATCAAAATTTGCAGTTATAGGTCTTTCAGAAGCGCTCTATGGTCAGCTTATTAATCGAGGTATAAATGTTTCAGTAATACTACCTTCATACGTAAGGACTAATATTTATGATAAAGCAAAAGTGAGATATCCGAAAAAACTTATAGATGACATTGGTGAACAAAAATTAGAAGAATTTAGAAACTTAATGGTGCATGGCTATAGTCGTACAGCTTCATCTCCCGATCGTGTAGTTAAAAAATATATCAAGGGAATTAAAGAGAACCAATTATTTATTTTTGATACGAATTGGCCTCTCCCTATTATGGCCTTAAAGGGAACTTCTCCTCAAAAATATCAGGACTTTTTAAAGAATTTGCATGAGAATTATTTCAACTCAATGAAAGAAACATTCTTAAAAATAGGTGTAAATATAGAGGATTATATGTAAAATAGAAAAAAGAATTTTATTTCTAAATTTTATTAGATTTCAATATCCCATTTTAAGAATGAATATTGTACGAATTTTTCTGGTTCTAATTCTGCAACCACAGAACCTCTAAGCATAGAATTATTTCCTTTTATGTAAACTGCTCCTAAAATTTTATCAACTGCTAGTTCGCTCCAAGGATCATTATTGGAGGAATTTAATGTTATTTCAGCATTTCCTAATTTTAATTCAGTGGGTCGAAACACGATTTCCTCTCTGACTAGACGAGGATGATAATCAAAAAACTTGCCATCCGGAGCTGGAAAGTGTTTATAATTATAGAAGTAAAAAGAAAAATCTTTTCCGGGGTCACCACCAGTTCGGTCAATCGCTAATTGAATAAAATCTGAAGAATTAGGTCTACCATTTATCTTTGCCTTAACTTTAAAAAAACGTATTCCATGGCGTTCTATCCATCCTTCTAGGTTTCTTTTTTCGCGTTGTAAATGAATACTAGCTATCTTTTTCGGATAACCAAATATTTCTCGACCAGCTGCAAGCGCCATATCATTTGTCACAGGCATTGCTAAGCAATAAAAACCTTCTACACCTTCAAATTCGCATGCTAAAAATAATGCACCTTCTTTATATATGAGACCAAAATTTGTTTTTGGATAATCTGCAACAATAGCAAAGACAATTGATCTATCCAAAGGTTTAAGAGGTGGTGGAAGTAATTTTTCAATAATGTCAGGTTTTGTTTCCCACCATACTGTTAAAATTTCAGCATCATAGAAATCAAAAGATTCTCTATTAGAAATAAATCCTCCTGAATTTCTTAAAAAACTCAATAATTTCACTTTTTTATTTACTTTTTTAGATTAATTATATAGATTGTATTATAATAAAAAATTATACATATATTTTTCTTTAATAGTAGTTTCTATTGTTAATCATCCGAAATATGGCTTTTAGTATCATATCCATAACTATACATATGGAATTTTTTCGGGCTAAGTAAATAATTCGGGTCAACTGTTTTTTTTATATCTTTAAAGAATTCTAAAAATTCTGGTGTATAAGCATCAGCTTCAACTATAGATTGAGAAATTGCTTCTCCAAGCCAATAATGTACTCCTCCATAGCGAACTTGATGCTTTAGTTTTTTATGCCACATTTTCATGGAAGTATCACGCTGTGTATCTACATTATCTGCATTGAATCCTCCTACGATTACACAATTTCCATTAGGTAGAAGGAAAATAACTGTGGCAAATAAGGATATACTTCCAAGAGGGAATTGATCCTTATACTGATTATCAAATTCAGCACTAAGCTGTGCTATCCTAGGTATATCTGAAATTGGAATTTTATGGCATGTTGTACAAGACACTTTTGGTGGAGCTATTGATATATATTTATTAAAATAGTTATAGGCGTATTTTAAATTAAATTTCCAATCTTTAGACAAAGTTGCATTCAAGTCAATTTCTTGCCATTCAAAAGGTCGAGCATCATCCTTCATAATCTCATTAGTTTTTTCAAGATACAAATCAAGAATACGTTCATCCATAGCTTCTATTAAAATTGAAAATACAGGCCCTTTTAATCTTGGTCTTTTTTGAGGTTGATTTTCTACCATATTTGCAAGCAACTGGACGACAATAAGAGGTATAACAAGGACATCATGTAGTCCATCGCGAATTTGTGTTCTCAATTTATTCATTAGTTCAAAAACTTTATTATAATCATTTTTATGAAGCATATAATAGCGTTGAATTTTAAATGGCGTTTCTGGATATAATCGTAAATAGGCTTTAGTTTTTATACCCATTGTTCCAACATCTCCCATAAATAACCCTGTAAAATCTGGTGCCACGCCATATCTGCAAAATGGTTTGGCATATTTATTTGCTGCTGCTCCTGTTTTTATAATTGTTCCCTGAGGATTTGGTAATACAACCTCAACACCTAAACAAATATCTGGGACAAGTCCATATTTAGTTGAGCCAAAACCAGCAGTATTATTTGAAAGACCTCCTCCAATCGTTGCGGAGAAACCACTACCTGGACCAAGAACGCCTGTACTTAATCCTTTTTTATGTAACTCTGATAATAATTGCCCCCAAGTTATACCACATTCTACTATACAATAAAAATCTGATCCATTTACTTCAATAATCTTATTCATGCGGGTTAAATCTATTAAAATCCCGCCTTCTGAAACTGAACCTCCTACTAGATCAGCCCCTCCCCCTCTTGGAACCATATGAATCTTATGTTTATTTGCAATTTTAACAATTTCAGATACTTCTTCAGTACTTTCAGGCCTTACTATCATATCAGCCCATCGATCTGGGAAAGCAGGATCAACATTTCGTGAATATGCTGCCTTTATGAAATCTTTATCTGTTATAAAATCTGAGCCTACAACGTTTTCGATTTCTTTATATGCATTTTTAACTTTTGACATTTTTTAAATAAAATTTTTGAATCTAATATTAATACAATTGTACTTCTAAATTAAAAAAAGTTTAGTTAATGGCAAAAATTGAAAAGGATTACATCCAAGATACAATTTTTTGGGTTTCAACCAAAATATCTACTAAATCTTCATATTCAATTGCTTTTACTTGATTAATTAAATTATTAGGATCCATCCCTCGAGCTTTTATATCTGGTATTATAGCACAAACATTAACTGGCAGGTTTAATAAAGTCTTTATGGATTCAGGAGTTATTCCTTTTCTTGACGTACCAATTACGCCATCCTGTATCAAAACAATATTTATTTCAAGATCTAAAGATGTCTGTTCTTTTAAAATCTCAATTAATGTTTCTAATTTATCATTTGAATTTGGACTAAAACCATACAAATAGACTATAGAATTCATTACTATTAATTCAACCTCCTTAGTTAATATTTGAAAGTCATATCAGCCTCAAAAATAAGTTGAGATATTTCTCGCGTTCCGATAATTTTTGTATTTTCCTCTAAGATAAGATCAGTGACTTCAAGTCCCGCTGCTTTCAATGCATCATCATGAATAAAAATTTTTAATTCAGAAAGTTCTATTAATCTTATAATATTTGTAAAGTTATTTACATATATTGCATGTGGCCTTAAATTTTTATTCATGAAATAGACAGCATCTTTAAGTAGAATAACTTTACACTCATCAATGTCACCTACAGCAAGAATTCCCGCCGCCATTCGTATAGATTCCACTACTGAATTTTTTCCAAATGGAGAGTCTTCACAAATAATTACTACAGATCTTACCATTCTTTCAACCTCCAGGACCAAAAAATATCACTTTATCTGATCTAGCAATTAAATCTGAGAGTCCTCCTAATCCTTCTCGAGCTGCTCCTTCTACAAATTCTTCAACCTTAATTCCTGTAAAACTAATCCATGTACTACAAGCAATTGGTTCCGTATTATTCTTTTTACAGAATTCCTTAAGTCTATTTGATAAGTTGCGAACCGATGTATCTTTTAAAGTTCTCTCTTTAATATTATAGACACCGCTCCCATATAGAAAAATTCCCAAAATTGTATGTCCTTTTTTTACTATAGCTTCGCCTATATTAATCATAGTATCTATTGCCTCATACTTATAAGGCTCTGCACATACAACGAAAGTAAATAATACCATCTAAAAATTTCATAAATTTTGTTATTAAATTTAAACAAAAGAATTACATTAAAAATTTAATTCTTACTTTAATGAAAAATTATAAAATAAAAAAATAGAGTTAAAAATTCATTTTAAAGGTTTTATTGCTTTTACTTTGATACTTTTACTGTCAATATCTAATTGATCTAAATTTCTAACTGTTTCAATTTGGTCTCCTAAAGCTTCTTTAATATTATCATCATTTAGGATAAATTCAGTTGTAGAGAAATTACTTTGATCAAGAATTTCTACATCTTTAAATCCTACATTTTCAATAGCTTCAATATATTCATTTTTCAAGATTGCTCCACCAATACAGCCTACGTAAGCTTGTACGTTTTTTCTAATAACATCAGGGAGCTCCTTTAATAATACAATATCTGAGACTGTTATTCTTCCTCCTGGTTTTAATACACGAAAAGCTTCGCGAAATACATTCTCTTTATTTGGGGCAAGATTAATTACACAATTAGATATAATAAGATCAACTGAATTATCTGCAACGGGTAAGTGTTCAATTTCGCCGAGTCTAAATTCAACATTATCATAATTGCCATTTCTTGCATTTTCTCGAGCTCTATCGATCATTGAGGGAGTCATATCTACACCAATGACTTTTCCAGTTTTACCAACCTTCTTTGCAGCAATAAAACAATCTAATCCACCTCCAGAACCAAGATCTAAAACAGTTTCACCTTCTTGTATCGAAGCATGAGCCGTAGGATTACCACATCCTAGCGCTAAATTAGCTCCATCTGGAACATTTTGTAAATCGTCTTTAGAATAACCTAGCTCTGCGCTATACTTATCTAAAAATTCATCTAATTTATCAGCAGAAATTCTAATTGTACCACCACAACTCTCAGAACTACAAGAATTTTGGATTATTTGGTCTGTATCCGCAGCTGGGCCACAACAACTTGAAACTCGTCGGGTTCCTACTTTTCCATATTCTTCTCTCACAATTTTTCTGATTTTATCTTCTTCACGTGTTTTTTCTTCTACCATATTTATTCCTCCTTTGTTTTTTTATTTTTTAATACCTTTAAATAGGCAGTAGCCGAGTGTTCCATTAAGGACTACTTCCCAAAATTTTTTCTGATTTTCAAGTGCTCTTTTGACACCATCTTCTCCATATTCTAGAGTTATTTTTTTAATTGTGGTAGCTAACTCAGTGTGAGTTAATACCTTTGAATAATGTTCGACTTCTCTATCTTTTCGGATTTTCCAAAACATCTCTGGTTTTGACCATTCATCAAATTCGGTCACAATTTCTTTAACTCCTGCTTTTTGTAGCATTTGAATCCATTGTTCAAGTTCTAATGGTGTTGTTCCATATCGTTCAGAGATTTCATCCTTCTCCTCATCAGGAAGATTTTTACGCCAAGTTGATTCGTGAATTACTATAACTCCATTTGGTTTAGCAACTCTAACCATCTCATCTAATACTTTCTGTGAATCATCAGGAATTCCAACGGCACACTCATTAATTACAACATCATAACTATTGTTTTCAAATGGTAAAGATTGAGAATCACCCAATTTAAAGGAAGTTGAATTTTCAACTCCTTCTTTCTTTGCATTTTCTTTTGCCGATTGTATCATTTCATTAGAAATATCAAGACCAGTCACTTCTACACCAAATTGTTTAGCATAAAAAATAGATTGAATCCCTCTTCCACTTGATACATCCAAGACTTTTATTCCAGGTTTTAAATTAGCAAGTTCAGCAGTTCTTCGAGTTAAAGCCATTCCACCGGGATGTAATGTTTCAATCCCACTAATTTCGATAACATCCTCTATTGTCGGTTTATAAATTCCTTTTCTTTTCATAATCGTTCTTTCTTATTTTTTTGATTATCTTCTCGTTGTACTACAATTTTTAAAACAGGTCCTAATGCGTTTTGTACCATTGGCTCTAATATGTCTGCTTTCATCAAGATCAAGCAACACGGGGTTCCTCCTGCTCCTACATTTACAATGGCAAATCTATCTCCTTCCTTTATATTTTCTTTTTCTCGGAGATCCTTCGGTAATAATATTTGCCCTTTTCTATCTACAGTAACTAGTGCTTCAACCTTACAACACTCTGAATCCATAGTCGATGGGTCACAAGCAACTTTTTGATTTTCTTGTCTGGACATAATTATTATAAGAATTTTTATCTTTATAAGCTTTTTCCCCGTTTTCCCATTTTTCCTACTTTTCCTACTTTTCGAATTCAATCCTATCTTATGTAGAAACTATAGGCTAAGTTGAAGAAACATATAAAAGAGAAAATAAGTAATATCACGGTATAAAACTATATAAAACTAAATAATTTCTAATGTTAAGAAATGATATATTCACCTGATATATGTACTTGGAAAGATACTTCAGAGTGTGAAGATTGTCCAATTAATGGAGAACTGATATGTCATTTTCATTATAAATATTTAATTAGTTTTCTTGGATTTTTTTTTATTTTTGCTGTTACCGCTTTTATTGGTGTTATATTAGGCGGTTATGGTTGGTATTTATTAGGATGGATTGGTTTCTGGTTATTTTTCTTTGAAGTTTGGGAGATTCGAATTCTTTGTAGTCATTGTCCTTATTATGCTGAAGAAGGGAGAATCTTACATTGTATTGCTAATTATAGCAGTCTTAAACTTTGGAAATATCATCCGGAACCTATGAATTTATCAGAAAAATTTCAATTAATAATTGGATTTATTATTTTGATGGGATATCCATTGATCTTTTTAATATTAGGCTATCAATTTATCATTTTGATAATTTCGATTATTGAAATTATAGTTTTTTTTAGTTTTTTAATTATAAGAAGATGCGGAAGTTGTCCAAATTTCTCTTGTCCGTTTAATCGTGTAAAAAAAGAAGTGGTTGATTTATTTCTAAATAAAAATCCAGTAATGAAAGAAGCATGGGAAAATGCAGGTTATAAGATTTAAGACAATAGTTCATTATCTTTTAGAAACTAAAACTTATATTTATCTCTAAATGATTTAACTCGTTGTAAATACACCTCTTGAAAGTGTTCTTTCTCATTATTAGGAAGAAAACTACACTTCAAGGCCGTTATATTAATTTTTATTAAATCCTCTAAAGTAAAACCAAAATAGCGAATCGCCTTCATATAATCATCCGTTAAATCTGAATCTTGAATAGTAGGGTCATCTGAATTTATTGTCACTGGAACTCCATTTCTATATAATCTCCCAATAGGATGATTCTTTTCACCATTTCGCCATGATCCCGTTAAAGAGTTAGATGTAATACATTGTTCTAATGCAATATCTTTCTTTTTCAGATATTTTTGTAATTTTTTGTCATGTATAACTGATGTTCCATGACCAATTCGAGATGCATGCAGCTCTTTTATAGCTGTCCAAACTTGTTCTGAAGATGTCACTTCACCAGCATGTATTGTTATTTTATGTTGATTTCTTTTATATATTTCATCAAATGCTGGAATGAACAATTTAGGGGGAAAATTGAATTCGTCTCCAGCTAGATCTATACCGACAATTTCTTTAAGATTTAAGGAAGCAATTTGATTGTATATTCTAAGTATTTCATCTGATGTTTGAGTTCTTCTACTGAAGGTTATTAAATACCGAAGGTGGAGATCAACATCTTTAGCTGCTTTATTACCATTCTTTATTATTAATTTTGCGACCTCAATAGGATCAAAATTATACTGACGAGCAAAATAATGAGGAGCAAGTCTAAGCTCAACATAAAAAACTCCATCTTCTTTAAGTTTTCTAATTGAGTGATATGTAATTGAAGAAATCTCTTCAAGAGATTTGAATAAATTTATTTGAAATTTTGAGATAAATGCTAAAAAATCTGGTTTTGAATCTTTAGGAAATTGATATTTTCTTTTAAAAGTTGCAAAATCCTTGAATTCCTCTGAATTATTTCTTAGTGCAATTTCACTTAAATTAAATAAATCTAGTGATCCTTCAAGATGGCGATGAAGTTCTACCTTCGGAAAGTTCCTTAATGTTTGCTTATCTAATCTTTTAATTTTATTTTTACTCATAGAAATCCAAGATTTTTTTATAATCTAAAGAAATAAAGATGAATACCCTATTTACAAAACAAATAAATATTCTATCTAAGAATATAAGATTTATAACTTTTATAATTCATAACTATAACCTATATTATGAGAAAAATTTATGGAAAATAACAGGTTTGCATAATTCCATTTTACCAATTTTATAAGATTCAAACAAAACAAACATGTTATTTCGCCAAATTTTAATATTTAATATGTTAACATTTTCTTATTTATTTTATATTTTCTATATTTTAATAAAGATTAAATTAAATTGATTTTTGCATAGATTATGTCTGAACCTAGTCCTCTTAAATCAAAAGGATTTCACCCATTTGGAGACTTAATTGGGTTTGAATTTATTAAGTTGAGAAAGGGGTATTCTCAGTGTGTTTTACAGATTAATAAGAACCACTTTAATCCACATAAAACAGTCCATGGTGCTGTGATGTATTCAATGGCAGATACAGGGATGGGGGGAGCTTTGTATTCTTTATTAGAAAAGAATGAATCATGTGCAACTGTAGAAATAAAAATTACATATTTTAAAGCAGTTAAAGAGGGAATTCTTATTTGTGATACAAAAGTAATTCACAGAGGTAAATCATTTGGAGTTCTTGAATCTGAAATTATGAATGGTGAAACTCTAGTCTCAAAAGCTTATGGAACTTTTTCTATTTTTAAGCTTGAAAAACCAAGAGAATACTAATGTATCAAATATAATATAAGAAATGAAATAGGAAAGCTTGTTATGAAAGAGAAGAAATGTATTGTAATTGAAGATTATGAATCTCCTTACACAGAACCACTAATAATGAATAAAGGGGAAATTTTAACAATTGAAGAGAAAGAAAGCGAATGGTCTGGTTGGATTTGGTGTACAAATAAATTTGGAGAGAGTCGATGGGTACCTGAAAAATATCTTGAAATTCATGGAAATATGTGTGAAATATTACAGGATTATAATGCAACAGAATTATCTGTTACAATTGGAGAGGAACTAATCATTGAAAAAGAAGAAGCTGAGTGGTATTGGGTTACAAATCAGCAAGGTAAACCAGGCTGGGTTCCTATAAAAAATGTAAAAATTATTTAAATAATTTTTCTGCAAATTCCTTAATTTTTTCCATGGCTTCCTGTGTTTCAGGTAATTCAGGAGTCTGTTGAAACACATGGAGAGTGTTATCCCAAGTTTCCATGGTAATATCGACACCTGCTTCCTTAGCACGTTCAAAAAATCTTCGTGAATCATCAAAAAGCATTTCACTTGTACTAACTTGAATTAAAATAGGAGGTAAGCCCTCTAAGTCGGCATAAAGAGGAGAGACTGATGGATCCAAGGGATTCATACCCGCCAAATGAGCTTCAATCCACCAGATGTAGCCCAAATCACCTAAAACAATATCTTTATAACAATTTTTCTTAACTGATTCACCTGTCTGTGCCATATCTGTTGAGGGTGATAAACAAATTGCTCCTAAAGGTAATTTATTTCCCTCATCGCGTAATTTAAGTAGAGTTAGAAGGGTGTAGTAACCCCCTGCAGAGTCTCCAGAGATTATAATATTATTAGATTCAAATCCAGATGAGAGAAGCCATTTATAAACAGAAACACAATCATCTAAAGCTGCAGGATGAGGTATCTCTGGAGCAAGACGATAATTTATACTTAATACCTTAGTATTAGTTATTTTTGCAAAATTCAATGTAAATAATTTATGGGTATTTGTAGAACCCATAATATGGCCTCCTCCATGGATGTACATTATAACTCGATCTTTTTTTGCTCCAGGAAAGAAATGCCATTCACAAGATACATCATTGGCTTTAATTGACTTTATTGTCGCTTCTTTTGGAACTGGGATTAGCTTTTGCATATAGTTTGCATTATATTCCATATAAAATCGTAGATGCTTTGTTAAAAGTAACATCTCCTCCATTGATAGAGTACCTTTTACGTCTTCTCCGCTAAGCCAACTTCTATTGAGTTTACCAACTTTTTTCCAAATAGGCATATAAGCATCTCTTGTATAATTTGAAGTCTTGAAAAAAGCATCATTGACATGATCTTGGAAAATTAGATGATTTTTACGGATTTCAATGATTTCAGGTCGATTTAATTTTAAAATATCAACTATAGGCATTTAACTTCACGTTATTATTAATTACTTATTTCTTTTATAAATATCTTTTTAGTGCTATAACGATTGGCATTGATGGTCTAGATATTGGAACCTATACATATAATTGTACTGTATATGATAAAGTAGGTTATCGTGCTTTTGATATAGTCGTAGTTAATGTCACAGCTGAAGATGGAGAAGCACCAGTTATTCCATTTGGATGTTTTTTTAGTTTTTATGGCAATTGGTGTAATTTCAGTTATAATTAAAGAAAAAAGTGAAGCAAGTATTACGAATTAAATTAAATATCTAATCTTTCCTTTTTTTTATAAATTTCCATAGAATATTTAGTCGTAATGAGCCCTATTTGAAAATCTTTATAAATTTCAATTTAATTTTATATTTTTATAAAGATTTTATTTTCAGATATTTTAGTAAGTTAGAAAAATTTCAAAAAAAAATACAAAAATGGAAAAATAGTATTATGAGTAATAATTTAAACAGCTACCAGTGGTTTGAAATCTTCAAACATAAAGATTACCTTTATGTAATTCGTGAACGACTTGATGAGATTGATCCAAGATTTTATACAACTTACACAAATCTATATTTAGTTATTGGTTCTCATTATACTTTATTGATTGATACTGGATGTGGTCTCTTTCCACTTAAACCAATTATAAACGATTTGATCGATGACAAGGAGCTATTAGTAGTTAATACGCATTCGCATTTTGATCATATCGGAGGAAATTATGAGTTTGATAAAGTTCTAATTCATAAAAAAGAGCGTAAATTAATTTCTAAGCCTCGTGATATATCATTCTTAAGTGATTCTCCTAAAGAAGTAACTAGGAAATATGAAAGTAAAAATTATATTATACCACCAGCTAAAGAGATCCAATCTGTAATAGATAGAGAAGTTATAGATCTTGGTGATATTTCAATAAAAGTCATTCATACTCCCGGACATTCTCCTGGTTGTATATCTTTATTAACGAACAAACATGAACTTTTTACTGGTGATACTGCACATTATGGAGCAATGTATCTGACAAAATCAACTTTTCCGATTATTGTTTTAAGTATCTCAAAATTACTTGATTTATTTCAAGAAACTAAAAATATTGAAATCTATCCTTCTCATGAAGAATTTGCTGTAGATAAGGAATTATTAGTAAATCTAAGCAAAGGGATAAAAAATATTGATAATTTATGGGATTTAAGAATCAAAGATGAGTTCTTGGAAGCATGGTTATTATCTGATGAAAATTTTAAGTATGTGATATTTTGAATCATTCCAGATTTGTTTTATAAAGAATAATTGATAATAGATCTATGTCAAATATTTATAGATTTAATTATAATCGAAATCAAATTTTCACACTTAATTCTCAATTAAATTTGTTTGGGTAAAAAATGTTGGATTATGATGTAATTATTATTGGAGGGGGTGTAGGAGGTACAGCTATAGGAGCTATTTTAGCAACTAAAGGATTTAAAACTCTTCTAATAGAAAAAAATGAATTTGTTGGTGGACGTTGTAGTACTTATGAAAAAGAAGGTTTCAAGGTTGATGTGGGAGTTCATAATTTTGGAAGGACAAGTAGAGGTCCTCATGGTAAAGTTTTGAAAATGATTGGAATGCAGGATGCTATAGATTGGGTTTTATGTAGAAACCCAGGTCCAAGATGGTTTTATAAAGGCAAATTTTGGAAATTTCCACGAGAACTCAAAGAATTAATCCCAGATTCTGATTTTTCAAATCTTATGAAACTATTCAGAGATGTAATGAAAATGAAGAATTTAGAAGATTTTGAAAGAAAGAGCGCAAAATTCTTACTCTCTAAATATACTGATAATAATCTAGTTCATACATTTGTCAATATCATTTCATTGTTATACTTTGTTGTTCCATATTACGAAACTTCTGCCAGTGAATTTGTGAGGTGTTTATCATCTCTAACAATGGATTTTAGCATGGGGTATCCAAAAGGAGGATGTATATCAATCCCCTTAGCTTATTGTCAAGGGATTGAGAAATCGGGAGGAATAATACAAACTAATCAATCAATCAAAAAAGTTGTAATAGAAAATGAAAAGGTTCAAGGAGTTGAACTCGATAATGGCAAATTTATATCATCTCAATTAGTTGTTAGTAATGCTGGAATAAGAGAAACTATTAACGATTTAGTAGGTAGGAAATATTTTGAAGAAGATTACCTTCAAAATATAGATATACTCAAATATTCAATAAGTGCTCTTACTTTAAAAGTTGCTTTAAAAAAACCAATTACAAATCTTAAGTTAGTAACATCTTTTTCATTAGAAAATCCTGAAGAAAGCTTCAGTTCATTATTAAAAGGAAAAGTACCGGAAGAGGTATTTCTTTTCGTCCCGATCACTTCAAATTATGATTCTAATTTAGCGCCAAAAGGAAATCAGTTAATAATAGCTGGAACTGCTGTATCACAAGAAAATTTTGAAAAGAACAGAGATAGATGGATAAAAAATTCACTACAAAGCCTTGAAAAGATTTTTCCAGATCTTTCTGAGAATTTAATGTGGTACGATGTATCAACTCCGAAAGATATAGCAAATTTGGGTGGAAAGGAAGCGTCAGTTATTGGAATTGCGCAAATGATAAATCAAACAGGTAATGATAGACCCTTTCCTAAATTACCGATAGATGGATTGTATTTAGTTGGAGGAGATGCAGGTGGATGGGGAATTGGAACAGAACTGGCTGCTAAAAGCGCACTTGAATGCTCAAAAATGATACTTACAAAATATCATAAGATAAAATAGCATGTTTAGCCTCAATATTGAAGGGAACTATAGTTCTGTATCTTTTTTAAATTCAAATGTAATAAAAGCAGAATCTTTAATCCCCGCTTTTTTACTAATCTTTCTAATGTAATTTATCCTATTTCTTTTAATTAAATCATTAACAACTATCGTAGGCACTAAAGAAATGGTTAAGTAAAGTGGTAATCCCAACCATAAAATTAAACTAGGAATGTTAAAGATATTTCCTGGTAAACCATAATTCTCAATAAATTTAGTTATAAAATCACTAACAACTAATACATAAGTAAATATAGCTCCAATACCAGCATAACTTCTAAGGATTGTTTGAAACCAATCGCCAATGGAACGTAATACGATCGATTCATTAGAGTTTTCTATTTTTTGCTTATTTGAATAAATTATTCCTGAATCTTTAAGAAACCAAACTGAAGAAAAAAGTAATGTACTCAATCCTAAGGTAAACATCAGTAAAATGATATCTGCAAAAAATCTTGTTAGTATAGGGATTTTAGAAGCCGTATCAAATTCAATAATAATATCGGTCGATAGGATAAACTGTACTATGGTTGGGGTTAGAAGGATTGAAGAAAGATTTATAGCCATAAGTACAGGAAAAAAACTCTTAGAAAAAAGATGTAACTTCTCTGATCTTTGTTCTATTTGAATTCCATAATACATTTTTGAACCATAGAATTTTTTATGAATATATAAAATAATTGGTGTTATAAGATAACCTCCAATTAATAATCCAAATAATGAAGAAAGAGGAAGAATAATAATGAATATAAGAGCAAGTTCTAAGAGAACATCATTTAAAGGAACAAAGCGAGTTAACGCTATTGGAATCGTTGGTTTAAATAATTCTCTCAAAATGATTATTATAATTAACCAAAATACAATATAGAAAAAAAACAATATTAAAGGTATTTTATACTTAGAAAGCTTCATAATATGTTAAGCTAATTTTTAATTACTATTGAATATATAATTTTGATTTTAATTGATTTAAGAAGTTTAATTCAAATAAATATATATTTTAATTTATTACACTAAGCTAGTTGAGTTTTACTCTATATAAAATATTTAAATAATGATTAGTTCAATTTTTTTCAATAAAATTAAAATTTTCTAAAATTATGAAAAACAAATATATTACTGTTTTGATTTTTGGGATATTATTTGCTAATACTATGCTTGTATTCAATCTAAATTATATCTTTGACAAAACATCGACCAATTTTTATAGATATAATTCAGTTTTAGTATCATCTATTAGTGATTCGTTATTAAATGATTGGAATTTTACGTGGGGAGGTTCAAATGGTGTGTGTTACACTAAGCCATTAATAGGTTTTAAAAGGCGTGGGGGCGATCGAACGAATTTTACAGCAGGATAGCCAATAGTGAAAGCTCCCATCATGCTTCCTTTAAGATTTGCTAACTCTTTTATTTTTGGATTAAATCCTATAGCTAGTTGAGTCCATCCATTCCAACAAGTACCTAGACCAAGAGCTTGTGCCGCTAATCTACCATAAGTAATTATGATTCCAATGTTATTAGCACCCATTAGAATTCTATCCTCTGTAGAATCTACAAATATTATATGAGGTGCATCAAAATAAATGGGGCTATGGAAAACTCTGCTAATAAGCCTGAATAATTCCCCAAATCTTTCGTTTTCTCTTGGATTGTTTAAAATAGCTTCTAAAACTGCATCATTTAGATTTTTCATCTTATCTCGATCTGATAAAACAGAAAATCTTTCTAATCTTTTATTATCAGCTGTAGGTGCGCATGACATTGCTTCAAAAACTTTTTTTAGTATATCAGGTGGCACTTTTTTCTTTCTATATAATCTAGTTGACCGATTTGAGGCAAGAAATTTAAAAATCGTATCGTAAGAAGCTATAGTTTCTGGCTTTTTTACTCCTTCAAAAGTAAATGCCTCTCCTATACCCTCATAAAGGATTGCATCTTCAGGACATCTTGCAATACATTGTCCACATAAATTACATTGAAATTTTGGATTTTCAACATAGATGATTTTATTTTGATCAATATCCTTTCTAAATAAAAGACAATTAGTTAAACAAAGGTTACAATTACTACATTTTTCATAATCAATACCAAGTATCGACATATATTATACACTTTTTTTTTACAAATATACTTCTCACTTTTAATGATCCATCTTTTTTTAAGGTTTTTTCAACAGAGTAAATAATTTTCTTGATATCAAAACTATAAATAAATTGATTGAGTAAAAAATATTATATCAAATAATAAGAAAAAATTATATGGTAATTATATGACAGCTATTAGAGAAGAAGGGAAAATAAATGGGGATACAACTCTGATTGATATAAGAATGTTTACTGTTCCAAACATTACAGCTATTTATCTTATAGAAAGTGGGAAAACGTGCTTAATTGACGGAGGAACTCATACAGAAGCCCGTAAGATTCTCAAACAATTAAAAGTGTTAAATAAATTTCCTCCCGATATGATTATAATTACCCATTCTCATTGGGATCATTGTCAAGCAATTCCTTTTTTAAATCAAAGAGCCAATAAAGAGGGAAAAGAAATTGAAATATTAGCTTCAGCTAAAGCTATTCCAAATCTTAGAGATCAATCCTACAATGAAGTCTTTGGAACAGGTCCTTTTAATAACATTGAAGAAGAAATTATACCATTAAAAGAAGGAGATATGATTGATCTTGATGGAATTTCATTAAAAATTATTGAAACTCCAGGACACACGACGGATCATATTAGCATTTTCGATGAAAAAAATAAAAATTTATTCGTGGGTGATACACTTGGTGATAAAGTTTCGGATATAGTATTTATTCCGCCTTTCATGCCTCCTTATTGGAATAAGGATGATTATCTTAATTCTATCGCTAAGTTTAAAAGAATTAATTTTGAATCTATAAGTTTAGCTCATTTTGGCACTGTTTATGAAGAAGAAGCTGTAAATATACTAGATGAATCGGTAAATAATTTTAATCTATGGTGGGAGAAATTTGAAGATAATATTGATCATATAGATGATATTCACTATATGATTGATAACGTCTTTGAAAATATAATACCAAAATCTGTTAAGGAGCAATATCCCGAAAGGCTAATTGAAGTTCTTGGTTTTTGGTTAAGCGAAGGATTCAAAGCCTCAAAATGTATCGATTAAAATTCGTAAATTAACTAATTATTTCTCACTTAATCCCGCTAATACTTGTTCCATTTTTTTTCGATAATGTTCAAACGCCTCTCTACCTCCTTTACTGAGCTTTAGCATTGTTTGAGGCTTTTTACCCTTAAATTTCTTTTCAATTTCTACATATCCAGCAGATTCGAGTTTACTTAAATGAGAAGATAAATTTCCATCAGTTAGACCAGTTTGATTTCTCAAGAAAACAAAATCAGCACTCTCAACTACATATAAATACGACATAATCATTAACCTTGCTGGTTCATGAATAATTTTGTCAATATCGCTGAGAGGTTGGATAATATCGTCTGATTCTGTTTTCTTTTTTGCTATTTTTTATGACACCTCTTCTTTTGATAATGGGTACTTTTTTAAGAAGTGAATAAAATAATATAACCCAATTATAATAATTATACCTCCTATGACCCCAAAGGTAATAATTAAACCTAGAGGATTACCTACAATTGGATTTAGTAAATCAACAAAGAAAAATCCTAATCCTGCTGAAAAGGCATAAAAGTATAATCTTGTAAAATCGAGAAAATAAGCCATGACACAAAACGGAATAGCGAATATTCCAAAACCTAAAAATAATGTTATAAGGAAAGGTTGGATTTGGTTATAATCTATTAAGTCTGTAAGTCGTAGAGTAAATAAAATCAAATTTACAAGAAATACACATATTAAAAAAATTTTTAGCTTTAGTTGTTTTGATTTACGTTTTGGTCCAAATTTAACATATCCTACACGAGGAATTGTTATATACTTTTTACCTAAAATAAATATCAGTAAAGCTATGATATTCCATATTAAAGAAGAAATTAGGGGGGCCAAGAGATCAAGTGATTCAAAAAGATGATTAAACAATGGTCCCACTCCTAAATTTAAGATTAGCATTCCAATGAACAAATCCCATAAACCATCATTAAATACAGATCTATATGCCTTTTTTTCAAGCGATTTCAAATCTATACTCTCAGTCATATTTTGGCAACCTCCTTTTTTGGTAGTGGATATCTTCGAAGAAAACGAATGAAAATAACTATTCCCATAAAAAGGATAATTGCTCCTGGAATTCCATACGATATTGGCCATCTAATTCTGGAATCTATAACATCATAGGTTAATTCATTGATAAAAATAGCTAACCAAATAAGCATTCCAATGAAGTATAATCGCGGAAATTTTAATAAATAAGCCATAATCACAAATATAGGCATAAAAAATAACCCTATAATAAGGATAAATGGAATTCCTTCTATGATTATTCCGGAATTATTTCCAATTACTAATAAAATTATAAATGTCATATGTATTATGAATTGTACCGTCATAATTATCAATAACTTCTTTCCTGTTGATTTTAGGGATGGTCCTGGTTTAAAAATCCCTGTTCTTGGTAGAATAACATACTTAAAAATGATGAAAATCAGCAGACATGCTATAAGAACAAGTATTAAGGGCCACAAAAAATACCTATATGGTGAAGGTAGATTCTCGCGAAAAATTGGTCCGAAAGCCATTCCAACAACAATAAAACCGATCATCATGTCATAAAGACCATGTTGGTGCCCCATTTTAAGAATATTTTTTTCAATGTTCTTCAAATCTATAATTTCTGTCATAATTTAAGCCATCTCCTCTTTAGATAGTGGGTATTTCTGGAGAAATTTGATTAAATATATGATCCCCATAAGTATTATTATCCCACTAATAAGGCTAAATACTATTAATGTATCAAAAGGTCCTGGTATAAAAATTGAGAATAAGTCTGATAGAAAGAAACTTATTCCCACCAATATGCCATAAAGGTAAAAACGGGGATATTGTATGAAATATGCTGCAAAACATACTGGAGCTGTTATAAAGAGTAACCCTAAAATTAATCCATCTAAGTATCCTGGAAATTCTATGATTAATTCAGGATTTGTAAATCGGATTATATATAGGACTAAAAGAATAACAAGGTTTATTGACAGTACAATGAGTGTTTTAAATTTGCGCCCTTTTCGTTTTAATCCAAATTTTACTATACCTAATCTAGGTTTTGTAATAATTTTTTTCGCGGTTAAAAAAAAAAATAACCCAATTCCAATAAATGTGAATGTTACAAAGAAATCGAAAGGATTAGGCAACACATGACTAAGACTCATACCCATACCAATCCCTAGAACTAATATACCAAAATAAATATCTAAAATTCCATCTTCGAAAGTAGATCTCCATGATTTTTTCTCTATTTCCTTTAAATCAATCTTTTCTGTTATTTTTTTCCACCTTAATATTAATTTTTAAGACATATTATCTAACAATATAATAATATTTACTACAAAAATTGCAGAAAATACTATAATTAATATGATTCTTAAAAGTAATATCTTTTTCATTTATTCATCCTCCATTGATTTATTTTTTTTATTTCTTAATTGATAACCTATAAAAAAAAAAAGAGAAATGAAATTTTCCGCTTTATTATTACTCTAATCTATTCAATTTCTTCATGCCAAAGTATAATAGTGGAAAACTTACTCCAATATTGTATAGAAATAGAGGAGCTTGTAGGATTAATCTCATTAACTCGAAATTTCCAGGATCATTAATTAGTCCTAGGACTAATAGTCCTATTGGTAAAAACAGTAAAGGTTGTAATAGTAGCATAGAGATCATCATATTTCCTTTCATGCTTGAATCTCTCTCTCCGAAAGCTGGAGAAATGCA
>JBHLLP010000035.1:0-35565 GCA_048885525.1 Candidatus Hermodarchaeota archaeon
ACGTTCCCCGTAATAAGGCAATTGCTCTGATATTCTAACTCAATTCCTCCCCTACGGTTATTTGATATTGTATTATTCGCAATAATGATATTAGATCCCTTGTTTAGCTCAATTCCGTGATCATGACTAAACGAACAATTATTATTAATAATGATTCCATTTTTTACATTGTAAAATTGAATAGCTGGATATCCAGGACTTCCAGGATTGTACCAACTTGTGTCATAGAATATACAATTTCTTATAATAAAAAAGACATTCGAATTCAAAATATGAATGCAATTACTAGACCCTTGTCCATTAATCGAGACGTTCTCAATGATATAAGGATCAGTTGGAGTACCTGCTCCAGTACACCACTCGTTGAAAATTTCAATACTCATCCAGTCTTTGAAAGGATCGTCATCATCAATCTCTATTGGTCCAATTTCCCAAATCTCTGATGTTTTTAATATTATATTCTTATCATTATCCAAAATATCATTATTATGGTAAAAATTAGAATTATGTAAAATAAAGAATCCAAAAATACCTACTAATAAAAAAAACGTGATTTGTGTTCTTCTCAGAGTATGATTTCACCTTATCTCTTGTTTTTTACTTTTTTCTTTTCTTTTATAATAAATATACCCTCCTATTACCAATAAAGCTGCGCCTGAAGCACTTGTAATTCCGATCAATAGAGGGGTAAGAGGAAATTCAGGTACGGGTTGCTCTATATAGGTTAAATGTAATAAGGGACCAAAGAAGGTTTCATTATTATGCATTTCTTTTGAGGGTATCGCAACCTGCCCATGCTTATATGGCTCTTCGTTAATTTGTTGTATACAAATTGAAAGAATACATGTACCCCCATCATCAAATTGAATAAACTCTCGAACATCAACGAAATAAAGTATAAGAGACATTCCAGGAGCCCATGAAAAGCCTCCAATATAAATTGAATCGATCTCTTTAATGGGCGCTGGTCTATTTTCCCACATTAAAGTTGATTCTTCCCAGTTATGAGATGTTACACTAACATTCCCATAGACAGGATACGAATGCGACTCATTTCCGCTAACGAACCCAACCCCTTGAATTTGTAATTCTGCACTTGTGAAATTTCTATATTTTGATGAGATTTCAAATAATAAAAAAATCTCTGTTATTATGCCATAATAATCCCCAAAATATAATAGCTCAGAATTTCCATAAGTCGTCATTGGATGGTTTGAGTCTACAAAAGTATCTTCTATTGGTAATAATGAAGTGTATTTAATATCTAAAGTACCTTTAATTTTTGGTATAGCAAATAACAATGCAAAACTTAATATTAACACTAATAGAATAATTTTTTCTTTAGATCTCAACTTACTAACAAATCTTAGGATTTTAAATGTACAAATATAAAGATCATGATAATTATTTAAATATTTATACATTTATGTAAGATATTTTTTCTTTAAATAATGAAAGCCAAATGCTGTGTTTACATCTAAAAATTTGATTACACGATTTGCAATTATAAAAAAAAAAGACAAATACATTATTTCTTATATTTCCATCGTATTCTTTTTCGCATCAGTGCTAAAATAATGATTAAAGAAACACCCATAATTAACCAGATACCAATATAACTTGGAACGGATGGCTCTTCCTTTACTTTTGTGGTAGTTGTACCATCACCCACATATAATTCTTTAGTACCACTTCCCATAATACTACACCTCGCAATAACAGTGATCAAATCTCCTATTTGGGCGGTAACAGTGTAATTATAAGTCCAATCACATACACCGGGATGAACACTATAATTATGGGTACTATACCATATCGAGTTGACTTGGACTTCTACTTCACTTGTGTACTGCAAAAGAGGAGACTCCGACCCTACTTCATGAGTTAATTCTATCGTAAGTAAATTAGGGGATGGATCATATGTTAATTCCATACGAGTTGGGGGATTTGCTTTTACATTGAACATAAATGTAATTTATAACTACAGGTTGCTGAAAATAAGATATATGTAATATTGGCCCGAAGAAAGTAATGTAATGAATAAAATTTTTTTATTTACATATAATCTTCAGCTAAATATTCCAGATCTGGGATTTTACTTATACACAGTATTTATTATCCATACACATTTCTTTTATGACATCTGCGAATTTATTAAATTGGGCAACTTTATGAGGATTGAATTTTTTGCCAAACGTTCCAAAGAATCTTTCTGCAAGTTCCTCTCCAAATTCTCTCCAAAGATCGATAGGATCTTCTTGATCACAGAGAATAATAATGCTAATAGGATCTCTTGGAACAATAATACAATTATGTCCTCTTTTACCCTTAGTAGATATTAAAATTACAATCCCAATATCAAGCTCCTTAGACATAATATTTTGGATTGCGTTTAAAAACCCGCTAAAAATAGTTGAATGTACTACATTAAATTTTGTATGGTCTTGGTGGTACTCCACAAGATTTAGTCCCGAATCAACATGTTGAATAAGAATAATATCTAGCATCTATTAATTACAAAAGTAAAGTAATTATTAAATAATTTTCAAAAATAAGATTTGTAATGGCAAAGTTGATATTGAAAATTACACTGACTCTTATCCTTTTAAAAGAAGAAGATAAAATAATATCTACTTATAATACACAAGTTGATCACTAAAATGATTAAAGAGAATTCACAAAATAAGAAGTGTGCTGAATGTGGGAAACCAATTTCTTTTTTAGAGTTTTTAAGAGATAATCCTTCATTTTCGAAATTAATAGGAAAGGAAGTATGGAATGATTCTATGATTTTAAAATTTTGTCCTAACTGTTATTTTAACAGCCCCGAGAAGCCATTCAAAGTAAAAAGAGGGTATTTTAACTATTATATTAGATTTAGAAAGTAATTATTCAAAATATCTGTTGACTCTCAATTAAGTGAAAGCATGGATAAAAATTGGACTAGTTATCTCTTTAATATAGTTTTGATAATGTTTTAATTAATTAAAAAAAAAATTTATTTTACCTTAAACAAAAAGTTGAAAACATATGAAAAAGGGGCAAATGCTTTTTATTATTTTCTTTAGTCTTTTTTGTTCATGTTTGTATATGAGTCAATCAAAAGTAACAATTGGTATTTCATGTTTAAATTTTAAAATAAAAAACGATTATGGCGTCTTCTTTGGTAATAATGAGGACCATGCGTTGACTCAAATTTCTAATACCGTTATTACTTTTGTGCCTAATGGCTCAACTTGGTATGATGGCTCAACAATATTATATGGAGCTGTTATAGTTGGCTATGGTAATGTAAGTGGATTAAGCTGGTTTCAAGGAGGGATGAATGAAAAGGGATTAGCATTTGATTCGACATCTGTTCCTTATACAACGCCAAATCTTCATAGTGAGAGACCACAGAATTTAGTTCCAGAAATATTCAGTTGTAAAACAATAACTGAGGTTATTGATTATAAAGCAGCACATGGAGTATACCAACAAGAAGGTAGTGTTCAATCAATGTATCTTGATAATACAGGGGAGTCCGTAGTATTTAACATAGGAGTAGATGGTGAATTTGATTTCTTTCGTAACAATGATACTTTTCAATTAGCTTCCAATTTTTATTTTAATAACACTTCACGAGGCAATCCAAGTTCAGATTCAATTAGAAGATATAATGCTGCAGAAGAAAAACTTAATGATATTGATGTAAATAGTACTCTAACAATAGAATCCATTAGAAATGTTTTAGAAGCAGCCCATTTTGAAGGACCGCTCATAAATACTTTATATTCTAATATTTTTGATGTGACCAATGGCGATATCTATCTATATTTTTTTCATCAATTTGAAGAAGTTGTTATATTAAATCTTGAACAAGAATTAGCGAAAGGTTGGCATTCTTATCGAATTTCTGATCTGTTTACTCAAGAACTCGTAGACAAAGCATTAAATGAATATCATGAATATTCAATTTTAATCCGATTATTTCCAACGGATATCCTACTTCTAATTGTAACCATTCTCCTTGATATAATTATTAGTATTTACATTATATTTCTACTTATTAGGAGATTAATTCATAAAATCGGTAAGTCTAAGCAATTAAATAAGCTGAAAACGAATACAGATACTTCAAAAGGACTTCGTACCCAGATAATTCTTTCCTTAGCTATAATTTGGTCTTTTTTAAGCTTCTCGATGATCTATTGGAATCATTCTGGAGAATGGTGGCCATTTTTTGATGATATTCCTATTTTAAATTTGTCTCTCCAACCCTTTTATGCATTTCATAATTTATTTCTACTCTTTAGTATATTAGGCATTTTTTTAACTGCTTTTCTATTATTTTCATTCAGCAACAAAGGAGAGTTAGTAATATTAGTAAAAAGAGGTTTAACTCTTGGAAAAAAGGAAAAAAGTAGATATATAGTTAATTTTAGTATTCCAGTATTGATTGCTATTATTTTCCTTTTTCTCGAAATATTTAACATCATTCCCAAGCTAGACTGGCTAATGTTTGTAATTACATATCCTTTAATTGTAATTATGCTTATTATACTGCTTCCATTGGCTAAAAAGAAGGAAAAAGAAGACCAGAACTCTACTCAGGTTAAATTAATAATAAACCTAATAAAGGAAAGTGCTTTTTTAATTTTAACCTGGGCTATTTGGTTTTTACCACTTCTTTTCACAGGAATATTAGATCAGATGTATATTTTATTATTGTTAAACCTATCAATATCCTTAACCGTTGTTGCATTTTTTGAAATTTTTCTTAATCATCGAGAGTACAGAGAAAAACGTAGAAAAAAATTAAATATTAATTAATATCAACTTTTTTTATCTTTGTAAACCAAAAAATTTAGATATCTCCCATAGAGGTTAATAATCATTTTCTAATTTCTGAGAATAACAGGACAAGATCATCTAAATTAAGAGGTTTCTCCGAGCCTTGATATTTCAATTTTATATTTTAGATGGATATACTCTCGGAACATATAATGTTATTATTTGGGCAAGAGGACTAGATGGAAAAGAAGTTGAAATTCAATCAGTATTTACTGTCTATTTAGAAAAGAAAAAACTGCCAATAACTTATAAAACAGAGTTGATCATTAGTTCAATTCTCATAGGGACTCTTGTTGGTATTCCAAGTGTAATTCTCATTGGATCAAGTCGATATCTTCAAAAGTCAAAAACTAATTTTCATAAAAAAAAGGATTTTAAAAAAAAAAAGGTTAATTAGAGGTTTATCCCGCGGTACTGGCAGGGATTAATAAAATATCATCTCCATTATTTACATCATAATCCCTTAATGAGCGGTTCTCATCCAATGTAACTCCACCAGAAGACAAGTGAAAATCATTAGGATCAAGCCCATATAGATTTCCTAAAGTATGCTTTATTTCATTCACATTATTACTGTCATTTACAGTTAGTTTTTCTTTCTTTTCACCAGGACCTATTGTTGACATAAAATATAAAGTTAATTTCTTTCCTCCTGAAGGAATTTTTGACGCAGGAGTTTTCGATTTTACTGGTTCTTCTCCGCCTAAATCCTCATCAAATTCATCAAAACTCATTTATATCACATTTTTAATTTTTTTTATCAATATAATTAGTTAATAGAATGACATTAACTCAATATTATAAAACCCATTGGAATGATTTTGTAGTTTGGTAGATTTGAGAGAAAATAATTGAAATATCAGAAAAGAAATACCGTACCTCATCAGGATATTTGCGTTTTTAAATATAAAAAGGACTGAAATTATCATTAAAAACCCATATTCATGTAAAGTTCTATATAAGAAAATAAGATTGAAGTAAATCAACTACTTCATTAAAACTTATTTTATTTTTTTATTAACTTTAAGAGCTTAAATTGTTATTTATGATAAACCATATCTAGATTTACTCTTTGGGCAAAATAGGAAAGTTATTAATATTATAGGAAGTTAATTACCTATTAAAAAAATGAGAAGATTATTAAAAATGATACCTAAACGAACTAAAAGAATTACTTCAGAATGGCTTAATACAGTTCTTCATAACTCAGGATATCTTAAAGATGTTAATATCAAATCAATTTCGAGAGAACCATGGGGCGCAGGGGAAGGTTTTACGAGTGATATGGCAAGATTAACAATAACATATGATAAGGAATCTCCTGAACTCCCAAGAACCATGATTGTAAAAATGCCAACAACTTTTAGAACAGCTTTAGCAGTTGCACTTCAATATAATATTTATGAAAGAGAGATTAGATTTTATAATGAAGTAGTACCAAAAAGTCCTATACGCGTTCCTGAAGTAATTTATTCTGCAATTGATTTAGAAAATAAAAATTCTATTCTTATCCTTGAAGATTGTTCAAGCTTTACGCAGATAGACCAAATTGATGGTTTAAATCTAGAGCAAACGAAACTGACGATAGACACTATAGCAGAATTTCATGCGAGATGGTGGGATGCTCCAGATCTTTATTCTTTTGATTGGATTGGTAGACCAAGGGATAAATATGCAATGGCTTTAATTGATACCTATCGTAATGACTGGGATCTCTCAATAAAATCTGAAGAATTTAAAGAAATCCTCCCCGAAGGTAGTCAAAAAGTCGGAGAAAAGATATCTAAACATTTTCCTTGGCTAGTAAATGATATTCCGGATGACAATTTAACTATTGCTCATTTTGACTTTCGCGTAGATAATTTGTTTTTCGATTTTGAGAATAAAGAAAATTCTTTAATAGTATTCGATTGGGGATCAGCAGTTATTAATGGAGGTATTCTGGACATTGCATATTTGTTAGGAGAGAGTCTTAAAATTGATTTAAGACGTAAAATTGAAAAGAAAATGGTTAAATATTATATAAAACGACTTGAAGAAAAAGGTATAACTGGTTTTGATTTTGATTATGTTTGGAATTTTTACTTAAGATCTTTAATGTGTTATGCTTATATACCTGTTTTAGGTTATATTGAATTGGATCGGAGTGATCCAAGGGCGATGGAATTATTTAAGACACTTACAAAAAGACAATTTACAGCAATAATTGATAATGATGCAACAAGTGTGTGTCCATCCTAAGAAAATTATATAAAACATCCTTAAAGATTTAATTCAAATTATTTCCACCAATGTGGAATTTCTAGTGATTTTAATTCACCATAATCTAATAAAAGAATATGATCTTCCTCAAATGTAAAGGCAAAACCTCCAAGAAATTTAACCCATCTCTCATCTGGAGCAATTCCAAACCATCCAAATCTAAGACTCATTAAATGCCAATCGTGGGTAATATAAATATCCAAACCCCCTTCAGGAGCATCTTTAAGTTGATTCCAAATAAGATGAGCTGATTTTTGAGAATATTGTATAAACGGTGTCCATTCCTCGGGAAGATAAAAACCAGCAGCCCAACGGAATAGAATATCTTTAAAGTGATAATTCTTAAATTGCGCTAAAAAAGATCGATCATCAATTCCAATATCATAAAGTGGTGAAAATACGCCTTTTAGTTCACTCTTCCCACCTATACTTTTAAATCCATTATGGATATCTTCTGCTGTTTCTTCACATCTCCATATTATACTATGAAAAATCCTAATCGGTTTGTTTTTAGGTAAACTTGCACCAAACTTTTTTGCGACAGCATGACCTTCTGGGGTTAATCTTAATTTATGGACTTTATTTAGAAATTCTGGCTCATTTCTATGAGAATGCCTCAAGATCAAAATTAATTTTGAATCTTCATGAAATTCACTAATTCCATTGATGAGACTACGTGCATGAGTTGTCCAATTGCTGGTTGCCCAAATCTTTTCAATGTTCATTTTGTTTCAATAATATATTACTTTTAATAATATAAATTAAGAATATAATATTAAGTTTAATTTTATCATCCAACTCCTTAAATTATCTAGCAAATATTTAACTCTATCATGACATATGAAGATGATGCAATGACTATCGATAAAATAAAGGTGTTTTTATTTTTCTAGTTTTGGGATTTCAGTCTTACTCGTTGAATGATTATCAATTCCAATTTGAATAATAAAATTTCAAGTTTAAAATAAGAATTTGATAAATGAATTATAAATAGTTATTATTCCTATTTTTATTAGTACTTTAATTTACTAAAATGTACACTATTATGAGGAATCAAGATAGGATTAAGTTAATGAAAATAATCTGGAGAATATTATTTGGGCTTAACATCATGTTTTTTACGTTAATATTTATTGATATTTTAATTATGATTTACTATCTTACCTATAATCCCCAAAATCTTCCTTGTCTTATGTGTGTCGGATGTCCATGCCCATATATGGATTTTCTTAGAGCTAAAGAATATTACCTTAATTTTTTATTCCCAATCGCGATTTTGCTAAATTTATTATTAATTATTATATCTACAGTTTTAATTGTAATTTTAAAATATAACGCTAGAGCTTTTAAATTTGCAAATCTTAAAAAGAAACTGAGTTTAAGGAAGATTTACACACACTAAATATTAAAATTTCTAATTTTAAATGAATTTAATAAATGTTTAAAGGGGTATTAGCTAATATTTATCCCTTTTCTATTTCTTTGTATATTCAAAAATACTGAACTTACAAATAGAATTCCAAATAAAAAAGTATAGTAATAGCATCCAATATTACGTTGGTTAGTTATAATTGGTATTGTCTATTTGTTGTTTAGTACACCATTGATTTACTTCTCTTGAATATTTTAAGAATTGATGACAAGTTTTATATTATTATTTATATGATACTCTTTATAGAATGAAGTTAAAAATAACTCTGATTCTGCTATTAATCTTAGTTCTCACAGGGCTCATGTATGCAAATTCAATATTAGTAGTCCAAAATTATACTTCGTTAAGAGTTCAAAATCCAAATCTAACAATTTATCCTACAAAAGACGCATATGTCAATGATTTGTATCCTACAGATCCCGCTGGACTTCGACCATGGCTTTACATCGCTGATAACATGTCTATAATCCAGACGTGTCAAACCTTTATATATTTCGATCTTCCTTCTAACTATAGTAGATATAAAGTAATAATGATTCAATTCCATGTGTCTCTCTGGGTTAATGATACTTTTTATGTGGATTTCTATAAAATCAACCAAAATTGGGATGAATCCTCGATAATATGGAATAATAAACCTCCCTTGGGAGATTTCATGTTTAATCTAACGCTCTTACAAAATCATAATTATAGTATTAATATCAAAGATTACCTTGTATTCAATACTTTTTCAATTTGTATCACAGCCTCTTATCCTCAAGAAAATTATTGGAGAATTTCGTCTACAGAGAATAGTTGGGATGAGATAGGCGAGCGTTTCGTAATTGATTTAATGGAAATTGACCCAATTGATAATTTTATTGTTATAGGCATAATTATAATTTCAATTGTAGCTGTTGTTGGTATAGGAACAGCATTATATTTTTATTATACTCGGAGAAAACAAATGAAATCTGTAGAATAGATCTTTATTTAAAAAATACTCCCTTTTAAGAAATTTCAAGTAAAAAAGATCTGGTTATAAGGAAAAAAAGAAGTAAATGCCAAAATAAAATAAAGGGAGTGTTCCTAATAAGGTACTTATTAAATGAATAAAAACTGCAGGAGAGATACTATTCTGCTTAGAATATAAATAAGTTAGGAAGAAATTTATTACACAGACATAGAAAAACTCAACAAATACATAACTTGTGAAAATTTTAAGAGCTATAGAAAAAGTAATATAATAAATCAAGTAGTATAGAAAAAAAATGAAGGAATTTAAGAATAGTGAAGTTATTCGATTATATTTAGAAAGAAGAATTGGAAATATAATTCCACGAAATAAAATTTCAATCCATAAAGCAAAAACAATACTTACGAATATTTTATAAAAATCAGGAGTTGTTCTTCCATAAAAAGAAAAAGACGTTAAAAAGAGAAAAGAGAAGATATATATAAATATAAATCCGAAGATCCCCAATTTCCAATATTTCGATTTATCATATAATATGCCAGATTTATCATAAATAGTTCCTTTAAGTTTGGAAATGAAATTTATTTTTATTAAAACAAAAATTAGCATAGGAAATATGGTATACCATAAGATTATTTGAAATCTATTAATTGGTTTTAGATAATATATAAATCTTAAGTAAAGATTTCCTAAATATACTAATATAAAGTTAAATAAAATTAATAGAGTTATTGAAATCCATGGATAATCTATAAAAAAAGTTTTTATTGGAACTAATTTATATTCTTTTTTATCTAAAGATAATTTAGGGGTCCTCCTTCTTTTAGGTTTTCGAACTGGTGAAAAGATAATCTTAAAAGAAAGAAACAATATACAGTAGCAGAAAAACATAACTAAGATAAAAATTGAAATGAAATATTCTATTCCCAAATAAATTAAGGTCATCCCCGTAGAAATGATTATAATGGTAAGGATGTATTCTAAAATGTATATAGAAGCCCATTTAATCATTCTATTTTCAGGATTAACTTGTTCAAGGACGAATCGGTATTTTGCCCTTCCAAAGAAATAAATACGCATTTCAAACATAGTAATAAGAATAAGCCATGCAAAAGGTAAAGAAATTAAAACTGTTATAAATAAATTAATAAAATTGAGTTCAAACATATAAATAAGATAGGGAGATATAACAGAAATTGTTTGAATTATTATAAAAAATAGAAGTTTTGATTTTGCTCGATTTTTTGGTATTATTGGTAATGATAAAAAGATAGGATCTCCACTTTCTTCTAAATTTAATAAATTATATATTAACATACCACAGACAATGGGTTGAAAAGCTATGATTACAGACCAATTATAAATAAAGTCTGATGTTAAGGGTGTTTGGCCTTCTAAAACTGTGAAATTAAACGTATAAGTGAACACAAATGAAATAATTATAGGTGTTACAACTGACAAGAAAACTTTCAGGTTTCTTGATGTTATTGTGAGATCTTTGAAAAAGTGTGAACGGATAGGTTTTCTTATTTTAATATTAATTTGGTTTTGTTCTTGGACAATATAGGAAACTTTATATTTCTTTAGAATATCTCCTTTTGAAGAAGTTATTCTATGAAGCCCTGATAATGCCTTGGTAAATATCCAATAAGTAAAAATGATAAATAGACCTAAACCACAGAAAATTCCAAACCAAAAAACAAAATGAAATTGACTTCCTGTAGTGATGTAAGTTGTTAAATAACTAGTTGATGAAAATGGGATAGTTGAGAGGATCAGATTTATAAGAGCGGGTTTTTCTTGAACCATAGGAAATCTAAAAAAAATATCTAAGGATCTCATTGCCCATTGTACAAAAATTAGGCTTCCAAAAAATATAATTACAAAACCAAATATATTTATTAGCCGAATTATGGTAGTCTTTCTTGAATTGGCTATGTTCATATCAACAAATCTATTAATCCTCTCGCCAAAAATTATCAATGCACTAAATATAGCTATATTTTGCAGAATTGAGATCCCTAAACAGATCAAGAAAACCAAAACATTTAAAGTTCCAATAAACATAGCTATAGGAAAGCCGAACGTTATCACTATTAATGGAAGATCGAAATTACGAAAAATGCTAATAATCTTTAATTTTCTCAATTTTTGACTGGAAATGGGCAGTGTTTCTAACCAATAGAATAGACTATTTGACATAATTAAACTTGCTTCAATCATGCCCATAAAGAAGACATTAAAAAATTGTAAAATAAAAAAGAATAAAAATAATAAGCCACCACTAAATACTACCATTTCAATAGGATATTCGCTAATAATTCCAGCTTTCATCTCAAAATATGTCATAAGAGGGATTATAGGAAGGATTCCGAAAAAAACTGAATAAAAGATTTTAGTAAATAGGATCTTTATTTTTAATAGCTTTTTCTTTTTACTGTACTTTTTTAATAGTTTTTCGGGTTTAACACGGAATAATTCTTCGATAAAAATCTCTTGGTTTACAAATTTAGCCAATTTTAAAAGGTTTAATTCTTCATTTGGCATAATAAAAGGTATTTCTGGACTTTAATGTAATTCTATTAGATTTATACTTAATTCGAATATAATAATTTCTTGATTTTAAATATGCATAAATAATTTTTTTACAATATTAAATTACGCCTTAAAATTTAAACATTTTTTATATAACTCTGATATTATAAGATATGCAAAAAATACTTAACGAATTTTATATTTATTATTTATGCATAAAGCTTCTGAGAGTGATATTACTCTCTATCATTGATGTAAAAATCTATAATAAAAGATTTTTAAATTTTTAAAATAAAAGATCTATTAATAAAAAATTGAAAAAACAATAAGAAAGTGTTTATTTATGGCTAATGGCAAAATTTTTTGTATTATTGGAGGCCTTTTAACACTTATATCGACATTTATTCTTGCTTTTGGGTATGTGCCAATAACTGGTTTTGGCTTTTTTGGAATAGGTTTTATAACGAACATGGACAATATATTTGAGGATACTTTTTCATATTCTATATTATTTGGAGGACAAGAAATTGTAGTTTATATACTATTTGTTATTCTACTCATCTTTTTGGTATCAGGATTTATACAATTGGCTGGAATAAAAAGTCGAGCAGCAGCCATCATTGGATCTATACTACCTATATTTATTAGTTTAGTATTTATATCGGATTTTTATGATGTTCTCTTCCCTGAACCTTTGACTAATATAACATCATTTTTTTGGGATCTCGCAATTGCGGAAGGTGTCTTTCCGGTCCATATTCCTGCTGGTACAATTGGTATGTCTATGCAAGTCTCACTTGGAACTTATCTTCTGCTTGGAGGCGGTATTTTAGGTGTTATTGGAGGTATCATTGGGATTGAATAATTTATTTTGAAGATCAAATCCATGTCTTCTAATGAGTTAATTTTCTTTATTAATTATTCATTATATTCTGATAAATTGTTAGAAGCCGATTATTTTATTTACATTTATTAGTGAATTATTTATAAAGAAAAAAAGGAATTTGGTTTCCTTAAGGTTTATTTTAAGTACTTTAAAGCTTTAAAAGAATTATGAAAAAGTATCTTCAAATTTTTAAGGTAATAGTGTTATTTTCTTTAATCATCTCAAGTGTATTAGTTCTCTATTACTTCTATAATTATAACCAACTATATGAATGGTACTCTCTTAATTTAAAGATTAATTGGATGTTAACTATAAGTTATTTTATTGTATTATTCTACGTGTTATTATTTTTGATTAACTTTCAAAATTATAATAGAATTTTCCTCATTATAATCATACTTGGAGCGCCATTGTGGATTATACTCTACTTTTTAGAATTCTTTGAAATCGAGTTTGGATCTTTTAATTGGTATATTATTAGAGAAGCTGTTCCTATTATATGCTTTTCTATTATGTCCCCAGGATTAACAATAAATTTTATTAAATACATTAGAAATAATTCGAATCAAGACAAGAAAGGAAGAATTTTTAGGAATTATCATATTCATGAAGGTTTTGCAGGCATTTTGTTTGTCCTTTTCGCTCTTTTTTTATGGATACTTCGAACTGTAATGGTTCAATATGAAATATTAAGGAAACAATTAAGGATCTATCTAGCTATTGAAATGATTATAATGTTTCTATTCTTATTTAGTGGAAGTTTTTTAATTTTTAGAGATTGGAGAGATATAATTAAACTTAGATTTATTGAGCGTCGAGATAGGATTAATAGCAATAATGAATCCTCTGTATTTTGTCTAAAATCTTCAGAATCAACTCAGTTTTTTAATTCGCCTCGAGTTTTATTGTATCCTTTTGGGATACTTCTTAATAGTTTTTCCGCGAGTTTATTTATCCATGGAACAGATTTCTTTCCAGTAGAGATTTTCCACCTAAGTCATGAAACACTCGTATTAATAGGTTTTATTCTATGCTTTATTGCAGGAGGAATACTTGGAATAGATTGGTATCGTGTTTTTGCTAAATTTTACCCTAACTTATATCGAGAATTTGAGCAAATTTTAAATGATTTAAGAAAACATCATGGTTTAAATGAAACTTCAATTAATTGAATTTTTAATTCAAGAGATATTAAAAAATTATGAAAGATTTTATTTTAACACATTAAGGAGCAATTGTAGATATGTATGGGGAAATAATGGCAATTCTTACAGCGATATCTTTTGCTCTTTCATTCGTATTAGCAAGGAGGATACAAAATGAAGCTACACCAATTCTTCAAAATGCTATAAGATCAATTGTGGGATTTATAACATTTTTAATAATTTGTTTATCTTTCGGTGTTTTTTTTAAGATGTTTTCTTTACCATTTTTGCTTATTTTATTTTTAATTATGAGTATTTCATTTACTGTTATTCTAGGAGATACAGCATATCTTCAATCACAGAAGTTTTTAGGTCCTGCAAAAGCTCTTGCGATTACTACCACGACTCCGTTTTTTACTATATTATTTGCTATTTTCTTTCTAAAACACTTAGTTTCTATTCAAATGATTTTTTCTGGGATATTAATTGGAATAGGAGTAATAATAATTACAAAAGGAGAATCCAATAATTTTAATAATACAAAATCAAACTCATTAAACTCGCAAATGGATAATAATCAAACTGATTTAATTGAGTCTCGTATTCCTAAAACCCTCAAAGGAACGCTTTGGGCATTAATTACAGCAATTTCTTGGGCTATTGGTATTGCTCTATCGGATTATTCGATTAATCAAGTTGATCAAACATTGAATTTAGGAGTATTAAGTACAATGATTGCCATGATGATCCGGTTCCTATTCGCCTCATTCTCATTAAGTATTATTGCAGCAATAGAGGGAATAAGAACCCCGATACCTAGAAATCGAAATACTTGGAGTATTTTAATTGTTTCCGCTATTTTGAGTTATTCAATAGGAAGTTTTTTTTTTGGTGAAGCCGTTCATATAGCTGGAGCTACTTTTGTGTCTCTTATATCCACAGCAATGCCATTATTTACAATTCCGTTCTCCTATATAATAAATAAAGAAAGGATTTCAAAGGTAGGATTTTCAGGAGTAATTATAATACTAATTGGTGTTTTCTTGCTTTTTATATGAGAAAAAAAAGGATTAGGAGTTTTAAGTAACTGAGATAAAATCTTCCTCTGAAATATATATAATAACGTTATCAACTATTAAGAACCATTTGAACCTAATTATGATATCACTCGTTGTACAGTTAATCAATCCATTCAAAATAATACCCTCCCCTGAATAAAGAGTAGTGTCAATCAATGTAAAGTTAATTCCAGAGTATACACCGTGAGTGAAAGTTGTATTTTTCAATGGGTAATATACGGGTGGTACCAGAACTGAAAATAGTCCCCCTCCTTCCCGATATAGCGATAGATTTACCTCAACGTCATATCCCGGAGCTAAAATAGTTTCATTCATATTCTCGAGTTGTATTCTAAAGTTAGCAAGATCATTTGGCAAAGTCATAGAGTTTTCCAATTCAAAATTAAATGATATTGCAAATCTCTTTATATTTACTACTATCTTATTTGATGTTGTATTTCCATATTCATTAGATGCTTGGATGTAGAATTCATAAATCCCGGTATTTAAGTCTGAAATTGTATAAGAGGTTTGTGTATTTGGTAAATTACTAATAATTAAGGAATTGTTTTTATAGATTGAATAAGTATCAGCAAATTGCGATTCTGTCCAATTTAATAGAAATGATCCATCGAAATCTGGATTAGCCGCATCTGATACTAATAAAAATGCCCTTGGTTTGAAGTTTTCTAAATTATTATATGCTTCAAAAGCTTCAGCACCATAGCCTACTCTTCTAGTGAAAGCCTCTACGAATCCTGCTAACTTTAACTGTTGTAGACCACCAACGGTGCTATAAGTTGGTATATAATAATAAACTGAACCTCCAAGAGGATATAATAAAGTATTTCCATTTCTCGCACCCGAAATTAGGATAATTTCTTGAGTTGCTTCTGTTTCATATGTATCTCTCGCAGTTTTAGGACCAATTAGATTTTCAGTTGAATTTCTTGTGTGATAAAACAGCGCTTCCCCGAAATTTTCTCCATGTCTTATTATATACATACCTGCTAATGTTTTTGCCTCTGTTCCTTGATATTCCACTAAATCTAGCCCTACATATTCAATTCCATTTCCTAGATTTGTCTCAATATAAAAAAGATCTCCATTTTCTGGTCTTTCATGAAAGTCGTCTCCTCTCTTCCAAGTTTTTAGATCTTGTACATGATATTTGTAATTTGCTGCCAATTGCATTTCAAATAGATCTTCGGGATATCTCAATTGTTCTTTTAACCATGCTGGAGAATTTTGCCAATTGTAGGCGTCCATGTAGTATTTCCAAGTAGAATAAGTGGGATCAGCAACTGATTCAATTAAACTAGGATTTTTATAGAATTCCATTTCACCATTAATTACATCAACTAAACTAATTCCCAAAAATCTTAATATTGGAGAGCGTGAATATGAGCCAATATTTATAGATGCATAAATTGAAACTGCGTAATACATCTTTTCATTAATTCTATCAAATACCAAGTAAGGATCGTTATCTACTTTTAGTTGAGGTAAAAGTATGTTAGCGACACGGTTTTTAACGTTTCTATTAAATAAATATGGTTTTTCTCCTCCTTGGAAAACATAACCCCAAAGTCCCAAACTAGCAGTATACCAAAAAGCTTCCAAACCTTCAAGTACTCCGTCGGGGTTACCTTCATATACATAGATATTATTAGGGATTCCACCTCTCCAATCAGTTCCTAGTAATATGCTTTTTGTATAGGCACCTAAACCCCTACTGGTACCATGTTGCTCAAGAAATCTCTGACTTTCAGATTCACCGAAAAATATTGGATAATTTTCATCTATATTAAAAGTCGAACTTACATTAACTAATTCTCCTGTGTTTGTATCTAATGCCAAAAATCCTTCAATATGATCATATAATTCTGTAGAGACTCGTACGGGATCTCCAGCAAATTGAGATAATCTGATTGTTTTTGGTGCAACCCAATATTCTGTTCCATTTAAATATATAATATCAGAATCTGCTAACCCTTCATAAGTAGTGCCGATTTTCGCAGCTAAGGATTGTACAGCAAAATCTTGGTCAAATTGTCTAATTCTTTCGATCATCTGTGTATCATTTTCAGGTGAAGAAGATAAAGTAAAATTTTCAATTGTTCTTTCCTCAAACATATCTAATCCAGCACATTCTCTTGTCCAAGAGATTTCTCTTTGAACTTTTTTATTCCATTCATATGTTGTATACACAGATGTATTACTTAATGTAAATATAGGTCCAATACTCATTATTAGAGGGAAGGCTATTAGAACAATTAGTACTCCCCCAGTAATCCCCATTTTCATTCTATTACGCTTTAAAATCATTTTAAATCTTGGATACTTCTTCAATTTATAGCGACCAATAATATATATTGCTACTCCTAAACCAGTAAGAGCAACAAATGCTAATATCAACGACCACATCTGTAATAATTCAATCCCATTTAAAGCAAAAGTAGGTAAAGAAAGAAAAATCAATCCACAGATTAAACCGCCAATTACCAGCGAATTTGCGATGATGTTATAATCATTTCTTTTCAAGTAATAATTGCTTACAATGTTTAAAATCATTCTAAATATACATATAGCAAAAATGTAAGATATAATCGGTAAATATAATCTGGCGTAAACAAAAAGGAATTCTATGTTCAAATTATTTTGATTCATTAATACGTTAAAGGCATCAATAAAGATAGTGAAAGGTGAAAATCCAACTTCTCCTTTTTCTATTAAATATAGACACCAAGAGAATTGACCATCCAAATCGATTAGAAAGCCAATGCAATAGAATAAAGCAAATCCAGCTGTCCACCAAAAGATTAAAGCTTTTAATATTGAAGGTTTGCCAAATCTTAAACGAGTACCAATCATAGTCAATAAATTTCGATTAGGTGGTACACTCATTATTACACATCCTATTATCGCCCCAATTAAGGCTGTTTTATTGAAAAAGAAATTAGTAGACCAGAAATTAAGAAAATACACATCATAATAACTTAATCCTCCTGCTTTATTCTGATAGAGTTGAGCATTAAGATTAATTGGAGCGAACCAAGCAGGCCACCACCATAAAATCGATAGAGCAACTATAACAATAATTATTATGGGTAAGAAGATCTTTAGATATTTTTTAGCTTTTGGATAATATTGAAAAATGCCAAGTTTCAATGGCTTTATTGCTGGAGGTTCATCATCAAGAGATTCTCCGCGTTCTAATCTTTCTGTTTTCTGTTGAATTTCAAATCTACGTTGGGCTTCTCTACATGCCTCACAATAGTAATTCCACTTCTTATGTCTTTCACACGATTTTTTTGCCATAATTTCTCAACATATAGCTTAAAATTATTAATTAGTATTATTTAGTTTAAAAAATCGAATACATAAATCATTTATGCTTAATATTAATAGTAATAATTCAATCTCTTCTTGAACTCCTTATTGACAAGGAGTTGGAGAAAAAATAAATTATATAGATTTATTACTTAAAAATATCCTTTTTATGCCTATATTACTATTTAAATAAAAAAGATATTTATATATTTTTATATATATTTGAATTTTATTAAAGATAAGTATGCATTAAAAAGGAATAAATGATTCTTAATCAAAACGTTTAAATATATACTTTTATATTCTAGATTGAGGATAATTAGGTATTAATAATAAGCTCAAATAAAAAATAAGCTCAAATAAAAGGCGAAAAATATAAAATTATGACTATTAAAGAGTTTTATGAAATTCTGATAGGACTTATTGGATTTTCAAGTTTAGCAGCTCTATGTATTACTTTGTTGATTATTTTAGGTATATTTATTTAATTTTTCTGTCTTTAAAGGTTAAATTTATTTCTGTTTTCCTCTGTGTCCTCATAAATACACCGTTCAGCTAATTGCTCATTTTTAGATTTAGTTATTTTCTTTTCAAAATCATATCTAAAATTACTATTATTTAATACTTATTTTCTTATTCCAAATAATATAAATAATCCTTAACATTTATGGTATTTAAATTAAACTTAATTAATGATTAAAATGATATTCCAAACCTTTGAAGAAATAATGTGGTTTTTGGTTTTTTACCTTATAGTTCTGTTGATAATGGCAATTTTTCTGAAATTGGCTTTGGGTTTCTTTAGTAAAGCAAAACATACTAATTTTGGTAATGTTTTTTTGACTGCTTTTTTAATAACAATAACATTTGCTTTAGTTTTTTGGTTTTTAGGAGGTTGGGTCGCATGGTTAGTGGTATTAATTATAACCTGGATAATTATTAGTATCAGCCATAATGTCGGGTTCTTAAGTGCAATAGTTATAACTGTATTGGCTTTTCTAATATATGTTCTCGTTGTCATTTTAATTGGTGCATTATTACATGTATCTATTGATATAATTCCTTTCTAAAGCATTTTTATCTTTTTTTTTGTTTTAACTATGTAAGAAAAAAAATCACCAATAAATACGTCCGACATAATAAATCCATGGAAGTATATTGTCGACGAAATTTTTTAATTACTCATTAATAATTGCATTTAAATATAATTTTTTCTAAACAATAAGTGTTCACTCCTAACGGCGTGAACGTCGAGAAGAGGTATTGTTACCTCAATGCATTGGAACCGAAAGGTAATCAGTAGTGATATGAAAAGAGGTTGTGTGTAAAAACACGATTTGAACTAAAATTTAAATCGCAAGATTTATATTCGGTGTTCAGTCTTGCTAATTCGCAAGAATTGGTGAGGTTATCAATCGGTAACACCATTCAAAAAATAAGTAATTATTGATGAACGGTATTTCTTTTCATAGTGCAACCTGATTCAATGTTTTGAAAATTTTTTCACTTATGTGAGAAAAAACAATACCGTTGCAATGAAAACCTCTAGGTATTCACTTGCAACTTCTCGTCCCTTCTTTATCCTTCAATAATTTCTCTTTTTAAGATAATTTATTATTTGTAGACTCCTTGAATAAAAAAAAAATTATAGAAGATTAAATTTTTATTACTATACTTTTTTTAGCTAAAAGGAGAGCAATTCCAGCCTCAACGGCTATAGGAAGAATCCCAACTAAGAGCATTGTAAACCAAGGATATGCTAATAGGAAATCCTTCTGGATGAATTGACCGAGAATTAAATCCCAAATAAAAGATAATATGAACAATAGTAAGAGATTTCTTCCCATCTCACTTAAGATCGGGACCTTAAAATTCATTGTTTCAAAGCTATAAAAGACAGCAATTAAAAAACCTGATGCTGCTATTGCCAGCAAAGCTAGGGAAGTGGTTGCATCATGATGCTCTGCAGGTTGAATCCAGTCAAAACAATAAAAAGCTAAGATAGATATAGCCGCACCAGGCAAAATTCTCTTCTTAAATCCTACAGTAGGATCATTAGGGTCCATTTTATACCATTGACAAAAACATGTTCCTGCTATGGCAATTGCTGTATGGTTGAGAGCATTCCAAGGGAACACTATTGTTCCAGTTGAGGGGCTATGTTGCTGAAAAACATTGGGAAATGCATATAGAACAGCATGTATTACAAGAATACCTACAGTAACTATAATTCTTTTATCCGCTTCCTTTGGAATCAAATATACTGCCAAATATGCAGCAAAAGAGCCAATTGCTAAATTTGCTAATGTTCCATACCATAATACTTCGTTCCATGGGATTTCTCCATTGGCGATTAGTCCACCAAATAATCCATCGTCCAAAAAGGCTATACCATATAAAATTGCTACACGGATTATACCATGTTTCCATGCTTCTTTAACACCTTTTTTGTCTCTACGACTCGTAAAAGCGAGATACGCACCGAGGCCCAAGACAAACATAAATATTTGTTGGCCAATATCAATAATGGTTATCAGTGCAGGAAATCCCTCAAAGTATTGGAATCCATGATTTAATAATGGAGATCCTATTGGTTGGTCACCAGATCCAATGGTAGGATCACCAGATAGTTGCCATGTGATTACTGAAATAATCAGAAATATGAGTATCATTCCTCTAAACTGATCTAACCATTCCCATCGTTTTTTAGATAGAGTATCAATACTTTCTTCTGACATTTTTTTTTCACTTTAGAATAACTTTTAAAATGCTTTTGTTAGATACAAAAACATGTTAGTCAAAAATCAATGTTAGAAAATTTAAATGTTATATATTCCATCTGCTAATAAAAAAAAGACTTTTATGTTGTAAGAATAGAGATATTCAAATCCCATTGGATATAATCATCATTATAAATGACAATAGAACCAGAGATTAGATAATCATTCAATACAAAATTTTGAAGTTTTTTTAACTGTATAAATATAGATTTGCAATTCCATGTGTTTTTTGATGAATACCAATGGTTCTCCATGCAATTGGTTAAATCTTTAAGAATTTGTAAACCTTTATTCTCAATTCTAAATGGAACATTTATCAAACTATGAAGTAACATTTTAGTTTCTAAAATTGGAATAATTCCATTTTTTCCGTCCTTCAAAATTTCTTTAAATAATTTTGACAACTTTAAATTAATAACATAATAATTTGCTCGGATATCTATAATATTTTCAAGAAATACTAATTCTTCAAGGCTAATTTTTCCCACCTAATACTGAAACTATATCTATTTCTTACCCGAATTTATTAAAAAAAATACAAAACTTAATTTCAAAAAACTATGTTTTTACTCCTCCAAAGTTTAACAAACTTTTTGAAATCCTCATTAGAAATTCCTAAACCATTGTTTTCTTTTATTTTACTTTTACGTGGTTTAGTTTTTAGTTCTAATTCCCAATCATAATATGATTTTGTTTCAGTCACATAGAAAAGATTTAAACAGTTTCAAATAAATGGAAGGGGTCCGACAAATTTCAGAAAATAAAAATGGATGATATAATGCCTTAATATAACTAATTTTCTAGCCTATATCTATACCACATATAGGACATATTCTAGCTTCTTCGTCGATTTTGTTTCCACAATATTTACAGTATTTAATCTTGAGGCCTTGAATAACATTTGGTTCAGGAATCCTGTTTTGTTTTACGGATGGTCCTACCGTTTTAAGTAATGAAAACAAATGAGAAAAAAGTCCATTATACCAAGATTGCTTTAATTTTTCAACTCTAAATACAGTTCGGGCAAGTGGTATCGCTTCAACTCTAATTAATGTTTGATTTCCTTCCAGGGTATAAAAATTGATCATAATCCTTTTTTTCCAATTTGGATCATGTCCGGTGTTAGTCATCATTGTACCTTGTTTTGCTTCAATAAATATAGGGGGATTAGATGTTTTAATTTTTGATTTATATTGACCTCTTAGCCATTGCATTGTAAGATCAAATGCTTTTTGAGCACCTATTTGAAGTTTTTCTTCATAAATCACATTTATTTTCAGAGTGGATAACCTCGTAATCAATTAAAGAAGATTAATAGATGTCCAACTAAGTTTACTACTATTGCAATTATAATAATTGCTAAACAAATATAAAAAAAAGGTTTAACAAGATTAGGGTATCTTCTAATATCTTTTAAAATCATACCACATACAGAGCAAACAATTTGTTCTTGTTCAATTTGATTCTCACAATTTGGACATAACTCCATATTTAACTAGTGAAGTTACAAAATTTTATAAATTTATAGGTTATTTAAGAAATTTTTATAAAAAACGAGTAAAATAGAATAAATGTTAAATTAAGTTAACTATTTTCTTGAATAATATTAAAATTTGACTTGATTGCGATTTGAAAACCTTACCTATTAGAGTTTTTAGATCTAGGTTTGATAATATACTAAAAAAAATACCTACTTTGGGTAAACTATTATCAAGCTTGTTTGGGTTTTCTGAATACTATATTCTTGAACTTTTTCGAAAACTTGATAAAAAATATGGCATCTACACTATGGGTTTTGTCAATAGGTATTTTTTAAAAGGAAGATGGGGAGGAAGGGTTGTTCCTTTAAGTAAAAATATTGATTTTGATACAAAATTCATTTCTTCACAAGAAATTTTAGAGATAATAAGTCGTTCGAATATAGGAGGTATAGGATGGTGTTATTGTCGATGGATTCAAAGAAAATATGAAAAACCTAATTGTGATAATCCTATTTTTTCATGCATTCATTTAGGTTTTGGAAGATCTCTCTATGAAATCCCATATAAATCTTACAATCTAAAGAAAGCATCGAAAAGAGAAATTGTAGAATTATTAGAAGATTGTGATAAAAGAGGCTTAGTTCATCAATTAATTTATTTCCCTAATCCTCAATTTTATTATATTATATGTAATTGTTGTCCCTGTTGTTGTGTTGTGTTGAGGAAATTTCTTGAATATGGATCTCCACAGATGATCAAGAGTGATTTTATAGCAAAAACAGATTTATTGAAATGTAAAAATTGTGGAAAATGTGAAGAATGGTGCAATTTCAAAGCACGAGATTTTACTAATAATAAATTATATTTTAATTCGCTAAGATGTTTTGGATGTGGAATTTGTATCTCTAAATGCCCAAATAATGCAATAAAGCTAATAAAAAAAGAGTAATAAAAAAAAGAAGAAAAAAAATCTAAATATTATTTTCGGCTTGGGGGTTTTATCAAGTAAGCTAATATTGCTGCTCCAACTGACATAATTCCCATTACAATAAATAAGATTAAGTAACTTCCAAATATCATCACAAAAAGATTTACACCTACAGCACCAATAAATCCGGCAATTCCATAGGCAGTAAATACCACTCCATAATTTGGACCTAAATTCTTTGATCCAAATAGGTCAGTAGTAGCAGTTGGAAATAAGCTAAAGTTCCCTCCAAAACAGAAATATATAGCACATGTCATTATTAGGAAGTATAATTCATTTATATTCGTTGTAAAATATATAAACATTAAAGCTGCTTGAATAGAAAACATTAATAACATTGCTTTTTTATATGTAATGAAATCCGCGATTGTGCCCCATATAATCCTTCCTGCACCGTTAAATAGTGCTGCTAAGCTGCCAATAAATACAAAATCCGCAGTCCCAATAATATATATGAAATTATCTCCAGCATCAACAGTCTTAGCAAAGGATGCGTAAGATCCAATAACCATCAATCCACTTATAGCACTTAAGACAAATGTAGCCCAAAGCATCCAAAATTGAGGTAATTTAATTGTTTGACTTCTTTCAAAATCAAGTCCTGATATTCCACTTTCTTCTGATGGGGCAGGAGGAATCCAACCTTCAGGCATCCATCCTTCTGGAGGATTACTTAATGTTAATGCTCCTCCAACAATTAATACTAAATAGATAATCCCTAAAATAATGAACATTAAGGGTATATTTCGAGAAATTGTTACTACAAAATTGGGATCAGTAGTTTCTAAACCAGTAGGATTAGCTAAAGCTTTTATTACATAGTTAAAAATAAAAGATCCAGCACCAAATCCAGCTACAGCAATACCATTAATAAATCCTTTTTTATCTGGAAACCATTTACCTGCTGAAGCGATAGGACAAACATATCCAAATCCAATTCCCGCTCCAAAAATTATACCATAGGTAATTAGTAGTCCTATAAATGTAGTCATAAAGGCAGATAAAATAACTCCTCCACCTAATAATACACCTCCAAGAATAGCAATATTTCTAGGACCGTACTTTTGTTGTAATTTCCCCGCAAAAATCATCGTTATAGCAAAAGATAATAACCCTACACCAAAGATGTATACTGTTATTTCTCGCACTTCATTCAAGTATGGGCTGACAAAAATTGTAAGTGTACCCCATGAGTAAATTGTTCCTAATGCTAGTTGGATCATGATTGCTCCAATTACAACAATCCAACGATTTCTAATTTTTTTTTCCCCAGACATTCTTCATAACACTTTAAAAAATTTATATGTGTAAGAATACCATGAAAGATAAAAACATTCTTTTAATATTTTAAAAATAGTTAAGTGAGACTTCTTATCACAGATATACAAAAAGGTGAATTTATTGGATGTTTTATAAAAAAATTAATTAATAGATTGTATATTTTCAAGTTTTATATCAACCATATCTTAGTGAATTTCATATGAGATTTATTTCAGGCTTAAAGAGTTTGTCAAAAAAGAGAATTTTATTAGTCATTGTTATTCTTTTTATTGTTTCATGGTTTTTATTCGCATTTGGAGTTGAAGTGTTTCCAAATGCTACATTTAAGAGATATTTTTTGATATTCTTAGGTGTTTTAGCTGGGTTTACATTTGTTCTATTTATTATGTCATTTATCATCCCTCTTGATAAAATGCGTGTTATAATAATTATTATATCCATAGGTTTAACGCTTCCAGTTATGTGGATCTTTGGAGGGATTATCAATATTTTCACTTTTTTTTGTTACATTGCCAATATTGTTATAACTGCGTTTTTCGCTTATAAATTTTGTATGGACACTTCTATTAAGGTTGATGACTACTTATATGAGAAAAAAAGTTCCAGAATATTCACACGTATTATAGAGTTTGTTATTTTTTTCCTTCTTAGTTGGTGGTTAACATCTTTAACCATAAGATTTTTCGTTAGTTTCGCTAATCCTAATGTTCAAAATTTAGCAAGGATCTTTTTCAATCTATTCCTTATAGGATTAGTTTTATTGGGAATCGTCGTTATTAGATTATTGTTTACCAAGAAATTTGCTGCCTATATATCCTTCTTTATAGTACTGACATTCTTTTATGTTCTCTATATTATAGTTGATCTCTGGGCAGAATTTATGTTTCCTGATACTGTGGGCTATGATCTTTTGTCATTTTTTATTGATTTTCTTCTATTTTTATTCATAATTGGATCTATTTATGATAGAGTAGATTATATAAAAAGTAAAATCAAAATTTTAAGAGTTGATACAATATCATTATTCATAATTTTAATGAAACTTATCGTCCAGATTATAGAGATTTTAAGAGACATTAATCCTCCAGCTAACTTATCACAGATTCTAATCCTTCAAGCCCAGATACTATGGATTTTTTTTATGGTTTTTAATTTGATAGTTGGAGCTTATACTATTTTCAGACATAAAGAAGGGAAAAAATCATAAATTTCTTTATTTTAAGAATAACCTTTAATTAACGTTTTTAAGAAATACTTAATAATATTTTATAAAAAATAATTTTTGTAAGGCAAGAAAATTATGAGTGAAATTGATTCACATCCAATTAGAAAAGTAAGTATCAAAACGATATTAATTATTATCTTCAGTGTTACCGGATTAGCAGCAATAATCATTACTCTTGCAATCCTTTTTTCCAACTCAGGAACAAATGGTGGTGGAGGATGAGCGTGTTTGATAGGTTATTTCGATATATACAAATCAGAGATTAGTCCTTTTATAAGATATATGTTCGAACAAATCCAGAAATTTGAGGTTATTCCAATATGATTTCCGAAAGGAATGATCCTTGCTAAAAAATGCTAGTAGCAAGCTGACCGACCTTGTACTGGTTTCGGAAATAAGAAATTGAATTTAAAAAAACCCCCATATAATTTTTTTAATCGGTTTCATTTGCATAATTCTACGGAGGTCTGGATCAGTTGGACTCAGATCTTCGTGAGCCCAGGTTTTATACTGAGGATATTTCTCAATAAGTTTAATCCATCCTTTCATAAAACCCTTAGTGTGTTCTTTGTAGTTTAATATTTTAATATCTATCTTTATGAGAATACCTTGCAAGATTGTCCATTTTCCACTTTTTTCCTCATATTCATCAAAAAGTATTGAAGCTTTATTGTTTTTATCTATATTTTTTAATCGTTTACTAGTTTTGCTTAATGAAGTAAAGAATGAATTATCAACGAATGAAAAGCAAATAGGGACTAAATGAGGAAGGTTATCTTCTGGATCGATAGTTGCAATTCGAGCTACTCGAAGATTAACAAGGAAATTTTTTTCAGCCTCGGAAAAAATTGATTCCTTTACCATAGAAATCATTACCTCTATAATGATTTAATATCTATATTTTTAAATATTTTTTATTAACCATAATATAAAATTTTAATATTAAGGCTGATTTCGAGATACTTATGATAAAAGTTATATTAGCAGTAAATGAGAAAAAGATTCCATTAAAAGATTTTATGCAAGAAATGCTCGCGAATATAATTCAGGGTTATTTAAAAACGACTAAAGGAGTTCCTGAAAACATCGAAAATATTAAAATTGAAATTACCTTATAAATTCCTTTTTTTAAAAAAGAAATCTAAAAAGACTTGATTTTCTTGTTTGTTTTTAATTAGTAAATCTATTTAAGCAACTTCATATAATTATTTTTAAAAATTTAAAATTTAAAAAAAAAATGTGAAAAAAATGTCTGAAAATGAAAAAGAAGGAAAACTCGATATAAAACAGACTTTTATTATTGGTTTGGCTTTTTTTACAACTGGTATCTCATGGAGTTTGTATAATACTCAAGTAAGTCAACAATTAGATCTTTATTTCTCAGGTGTTTTAATAGCAGGATTGATAGTGGGGGCATTAATGACTCTCGATAATGTTGTTGGTGTTATAATTCAACCAATAATGGGGTCAATTTCAGATAATACAAGAACTAAATATGGACGCCGTATGCCATATATAATTGTAGGGGTTATATTATCAGCAATATTTTTCGCTCTTATTCCTACTGGGTTTCTTCCTGCAGGATCTCTGTGGATCCTTCTAGTATGGATGTTCCTTTTTAGTATAGCCATGGGTTTTTATCGATCTCAAGCTGTTTCACTGATGCCAGATTTTGTTAGACCCGTCCATAGAAGTAAAGCAAATGCTGTTATTAATATAATGGGTGGAATTGGTGCAATAGTTGCTTATACCATGAGTTTAGTCTCGGATTATATTGGATTACAATTTACTTTCATTATCGGATCGATCATAATGATTGCTGCTTTAATAGTGCTTTTCTTTAAAATAGATGAAAATGAATCTTTTAGCTATAGATTACTTTTAGAATCAGAAGCAAGAGAAAGTGGAAAAACTAAAGAAAAAAAAGACAAAATTGGATTGGTTAATAGTATTAAGGACATTTTAAAGGAGGAAGATAAAAGTACTATATTTATGCTTTTAACTATCTTTTGCTTATTTTTAACTCATAATGGTTTAGAAGCATTATTTTCAATATATGCTGGTTCGGGTCCTAATGGTGTTTTAGGGTTAAGTCGTGGATTTGCTGGTTTTTTGTTTAATTTTGTAGCAATCCCCTTTATAATCGCAGCATTTCCATTATCACTTTTAGCTACTAAAATTGGCAGAAGACTTTGCATAAAAATAGGTTTAGCGCTTATGTTTGTATCATTATTAATCGGTTTTGCTATTCAAACAACAACAGTTACTATGATTATTTTGGTATTGTATGGTATCGGGTATGCTTTAGTCAATGTAAACACTATTGTAATAGTTTGGGAACTTGCACCTAGCGCAAAGAAAATTGGAACATATACAGGGCTATATTACTTTTTTAGCGTTTTAGCACAAATTCTTGGACCTTTGAGTGTAGGTGGCTTAAGAGATATTTTTGGAAAAGCGTCATTGCTACTTGATGGATCCATATTCTTAATTCTGGCTTTAGTGTTCATGTTTCTTGTAAGAAGAGGAGAAATTGAACTCACAGAAGAGGAAAAATTAGCAAGAAAAAAAGCAATTACTGAGCTTTAGATTTTAACAACTCCTTTTTTTTTTAAAATTTTCTTTTTATTGATTGAAAACTAATTGGAATCTAATGGAACTAATTTTTGGGGTAAAGATAGGAGGTCTAATATTTAAAAAGAAGGAAAAAGGATTTTAATTTGTTGAATTAGTCCTTAATTTTTTTATAGCATCCGTAAAGAACCCAAAATCTCCAATTTCAGGTCCTTTTTTAGAATCCTTAATCTTATTAAAGTAATCTTCGATTTGTGTAAATAAAATATTTTTAAATGATGAGAATTGACTAATTTCATTAGCATTTTCATCGATTTCTTTATGATATAATGAATAAAACATATCTAATGATTTTTCTGCTTCTGCTCTTATATCATGTTTTGCAAATCCTTTATCAAGTATCGCAACGAAGATTAGATTGTATTTGTACACGATAATCATTTCTACATCGAGACCCTTTATATTAATCTCTTCAATTTTCCCTAAGTTTTCTCCAAATAATCCTAATGCACCAACAAAAGAAGACAGCAAAACTGGATTAATTTTCGTATCTAAAATAAGATCAAGGAGATATTCTCCTGTCTCTAAACAAATTACTATTCCTTTAAGGAATTTATGACTCTCAGTAATAATTATCCCTGTTATTAATCTGATTATAAATCTAAGTAACTAAAAATTATTTAGTTTAATAAAATCATCTAATTTATAATTTTAATAATAGGATATATTATCTAGAAAATAGCTATACTATTCAAATACCAATTCTATTATAGTTCATAGATCCGTGACAGTGACACATACAAAAATCAGTTTTTTGATTAAAAGAAAAAAGTTTATTATTATTTTTCTAATATATTTCTAATTTTTTTAACAGTTTCTTTAAAGGCTTTAGCAGATTTACTTTCAGGGTACTTTAATATAAATGGCAATCCTTGGTCTCCCTGTTGGCTTACTTCAATTTCAAAAGGTATTTTCCCTAATAATGGAATATTATAATCTATTGATGCTTTTTCCACTCCGCCAGGAGGGTATAAATCTATATATTCTCCACAATGAGGACAATTAAATCCACTCATGTTCTCAATTATTCCAAGGATATTTCTTTCCATTACCATTGCCATTTTGATTGTTTTTCTTGCATCCATTAAAGCAACTTCTTGCGGGGTTGACACGATTACTACATTTTCATCTGGAATTAATTGTAAAATATCTAATATTTCATCCGAAGTCCCAGGAGGCAAATCACATATCAAATAGTCAAGTTCACCCCATACAGCATCACCTAAAAATTGCCTAACAGCACTCATTTTCATAGGCCCTCTCCAAATCACGGGTTCGTCAGATGTAAGTGTTAAAAACGCCATACTCATAACTTTTAGTTTTAATGGTCCATCAACAGGATAAAATCTTTTAGCTTCAATATCTACTCGTGGTTTCAACTCAGGGTTAATCCCAAGCATTTTTATTACATTTGGTCCAGTAATATCTACATCAAGAATCCCAACTCTTAATCCCACACTAGCTAAACTCATAGCAAGATTAATAGCAACAGTAGTTTTTCCTACGCCTCCTTTTCCGGAGATAATAACAATCTTATGTTTTATCATCTCCATATTTTTCTTAATATTTTTGGTACGTTCATCGAGCATCATTTCTCTTAAGTTTATATCTGCAATTTCTTCTTCCGGCATTTTAATTGATCACTTTGGTTTTAATGAATACTTTATTATTTTATTATTATTAAATTTGTGAAACAATTGAATCACTTTATTTGTTTCGTTAATAAATTATGAACATTTCTAAGTTTTCAATTATATTTATAATTCCTAATACGAGTAATTTATAATACATAAACTAAAGAAATTAATAAATCTCAGAATATTATTGATTACTGAAAAGCGAAGAATAATTAATTATCGAAGGTGTTCTCAAATTCCAGTTAGCAATTTCATGGAGCTATATAAATTCTTGCCTAAAACCAACTGTAAAAAGTGTGGAAAACCAACGTGTATGGCTTTTGCATTAGATCTATTGCAAGGAAAAGTAAAAATTGATGATTGCACTCCACTTTTAGAATCTAAATATAAGAAGAATTATGATGCATTAAAGGATTTAATGGGCGCTGAAGAGGGAAAAGAAAAAGAGCTTAAGATCGATGTGGATACCGAATTATGTGATGGATGTGGAATTTGTGTAACAATATGCCCAGTTAATGCTAGATATTGCCCTCCCACCTTAAGTGGTAAAGCTCCAGACTATCCACCAGAAAAACATCAATTATTTCAGGTTAAAAGTGGAAAATGTGAATTACTAGCTATAAAACATTGTCGAAGGATTGAGGCGGAAGGAAGAGAAAGAGAATGTCGAGTTTGCGAGACCTATTGTCCTCGCGAAGCTATAAAAATTGATTATGTATGATTTTTAATTTGTCAGATTTTTTTACTTATTGAGTGTAATGAAAAATGGTTAGTGACAGAATCACATGTTCGGGATGTTCGCTTTTATGTGATGATATTATCATTAGGAGTGATGGACTTTATATTGATGAAGTCATAGGAGCGTGCTTGAAAGGAAAAGAAAGATTTGACCAAGTAACGGCTAAAAATCGGATCCTCAATCCTTTGATCAGAAAGAATGGTACATTAGAAAAAGCATCCTTAGATGAATCTATAAATAAAGCCATTAGTATTATTAAAAACTCCTCCAAACCTCTTTTGTACGGCTTTTCCACCATAAGTTGTGAAGCTCAATTAAAAGGCATTGAGCTTGCTAAAACCATTAATGGTTTTATAGATTCGAATTCTACAATTTGTCAAGGGAAAGTTTTGAACATTTCAAAAGAAACAGGAATTACGCTAACAACAATTACTGAAATTATAAATAAGGCGGATTTATTAATTTTATGGGGGGCAAATGCTGCGGAATCAATACCACGCTTATTAAATAAGGTTCTTTTTTCACGTGGTAAATTTAGAATGACGGGTCGAGAGATTAAAACTCTAATAGTTATAGATCCAGTGAAAACAGCTTCTTTTGGAGTAATGGGGGTAAGAGATGTAGCACTTCAAATTGAATCTGGAAAAGATATTGATTTAATTCGTGTTTTAAAAGAAGAATGTTGTACATCGGATAGTATCCCTAGTAAAGGTGTTGCTGGTATAGATAAAGATGATCTAAAAAGATTATTACTCCATTTAACTGGTGCTGAAAATGGAGTAATTTTTATAGGTCAAGGGCTTTTAGGTTCTAAAGATCGTAATAATGTAATTCAGGAACTACTTGAATTAGTACAATTAATAAATGTTAAACAACAAAAGGGACGAATCTCTCTCATAATGCTAGGTGGTCACTATAATATGGTAGGGTTTGAACATGTTGCTTTATCAGTATGTGGTAAAAATCATAGTTTACAATTTGCGAATAATGAATTGATTGAATCCCCAGAAACAATTATCACAAAAATAGAAAATGAAGATTTTGATTGCTCTATAATTGTAGGAACAGATCCAATTTCACACTTACCATGGCAATTAAGTAAAAAATTAATGGCAAAACCTATAATCCTTATTGATAATAAACAATCTGCAACCTTCTACACAGCAGAAATAATAATACCGTCAGCTATCACGGGAATTGAAAGTGAAGGATTAGCTTATCGTTTGGATCATGTTCCAATTGAATTAAAAAAAATCCTGAATCCCCCAAGCAGCATTCTTTCTGATGAGGAAATTCTGACAAAAATAATAAATGGATATAGGGAGGAATAATGTAATGGAGATGTTAGTAAATACAGTTAGAATGGTAGATTATGATCAAGTAAAGGAGTACTCTTTTGGAGATGATGACTCACTTACAAAGCATTTGGCGATTGCGTTATTGAATCCAGAGGATTTTAAAAATCTTAATCTAAGTACAAATTCAAATCTAAAAATACGTAACAATTTTGGTAGTGTTATTGTAAAACCAATTCAAAATAAAAATGTTCCATTAGGAATTATTAACTTGCCTGTCTCTATTTGGGCTAATCAAATCACTGGAATCATGAATAATGAGTTAGTTTATAAAAATATAAAGGTAATTGTAGAAGCTACAGAAGATTCGGTAATTGATATAAAAGATCTTTTAAATTCAATTAAAGAAAGATAGACAATAGGAATGTTAGAAATGGATAGATTGATTATTAGGAATGGTATAGTGTTTGATCCAATCAATAATATTAATGGTGAAATCAAAGATATTCTAATTGAGTCTGGTAAAATTGTAGAAAAGTTCAGTAGCGAGAAAAATGTTGATCAAATAAATGCAAAGAACAGTACTGTTATCCCTGCAGCTCTAGATATTCATACACATGTAGCTTCTCAACAAGTTAATTGGGTCCGGTTGCTAGGGTCAAAAAAAAAAAAGTTCCAAGAGGATTGGCAAGGCTTAACTTTAAACAATATTGCGAGAAACTATATTTCTAATGGTTATACTTTTATTCTTGAAGCTAATGTCTTCCCTTCTTTAGCAAAAGAAACAATATTTAACTTCAAACATTTACCAGTTCTCGATAAGGCAATGCTATTGAATGCTAGTAATTTGTGGCCTCTAGAACTTGAATTTCAGAGAGGAAAAATTGATGAGATGGCAATATTTCTATCTGATCTTTTATCGAAAACATATGGATTTGGATTTAAAATCTATAATCCATTCGAAAATGAAACATGGAATTTAAAAGAACTAAGAGAAGATGTATCACAGCAAGGAAGATTGTATAATTTTTCAACATTAGATGTATATGAAAAGCTTATTAGATGCAATGAAATGCTTGAAATGCCACATTCTGTTCATGCTCATATTGAAGGATATGAAAACGAAATTGGCAAAGATAACCTCTCTATTATTTTAGAAAACATTAAATCATTAAGTCTACCACAGAATCAAAATGTTAGAAGGAACCAAATTTTTCACATTGCTCATGCTAATAGCTATAATTATGATGGTGATAATGCAGAACTCATAAATTTTTTAAATGAAAATCAAGATTTTGATATTAGTTTAGCATTTATCGGATTCAATCAAATAAATCCCTTAATAACTTCAGATAGAAGACTTATTAATTCTATACTAACAGAAGATATTATAGATAATCCACAAAAACTGATAAGTTCAGCTATAGAATTTGAAGGGGATTCTTTTGTTTCAATAAGAACTTTTGACAAAAAGAATTATGGTCATTGCATATTATGGGCAAATGCGCTTGATTTGGCATTAAATACAAAAAATAAATTACAAGTTAGCTTTTCTTTAAATTTTCCTAATTATGCTAATGTTTCCGATATTCCTGAAATTTCAACATGGTTAATAAGTAAGCAAGCTCGTGATAATTTCATGAAAGATATGAACGGTGAATTCATCAAAAAAAATCCTTTACCCAGTGAGGATAAAGTCTTGAAATTTTCAGAATTTGTATGTATAACAAGATCAAGTCCTGCAAAGTCCCTAGGCCTAGCAGATATCAAAGGAAATCTTGGTTATGGTGCAGACGGTGATTTAAACATCTTAAATATTAATGCTAATGATGTTGATTTCTCTAAAGACTATAATGAGCTAAGAAATGTTTTAAAAAATATTGAATATGTTATAAAATTAGGAAAGATTATTAAAAAGGAAAAAGATTTCAATTTCAACCATAATGGTTCAATCTTCTGGTCTAATGGTAAGTTAGAACTAAAAGAAAAAGAGTTCATAATGAACAAAAAGAAAGATTTTTACCAAAAATATTCCTCAATATTTTATGATTCTTATAAAGTCTCAGTTGATAAAAAAATTTTAAGAAAAGTGTGATTACGCCTCTTTTATTTCTATATTAACTAATTTGTTGTAATTTTTGGCATCCAGAAATAGATATTCTTTATTTGCATTTCTCTTTCTAATCAATAGATTAAATTCTTCAATAAGAAATCTAAATCAAGATTTTTTAAAGGAAAGCTAAATTCAGCGTCTGATTTCAATGAAAATTCCTTTGGTTATTTTGATAAAAATGTCAAAAGTTTAAATAAATTGATATAATATTTAGTTTTAGAATAGAAACTAGAAATAAAAATTTCAGACTAATGTCAGAACAAGAAATAAGTAGTGAAGAATCAAGTGAATTTGTGAAATCTATAAAGGAAGGTTATGAATCATTAAATAAAAATGATAAATTTAAAGAGCAATTTAAGGATATAGATCTCAAAATATTATTAAATCCAACAGATAGAGACTATGCTGCTTTAATTACAGTTGATAAAGGAACAGTGTATGTGCAGGGCATAGAAAATACTCCTAAAGAAAAAGTAAGTAAGGAAACATTAGGTTGGGATAGTTATATGAAAACTACAAGAGAAACTTTCAAAAAAATTGGTGATGGAACTCTCTCAAGCCGCGATATAAGAAAAAAAGTTCTTGCTCGCAAAATTAAAGTTAAAGGATTAAAACATTTAGCATTATTTAGTAAAATGAGTGCTCTACGACGAGGAGAATAAGCTTTTTGGTTAAATTTCTTAAATTATTGGTCTAACCTTTGATAAGTATCATTGATCAGTGAATAATCCATTATCTTCTAACGAATATTCTAACGAAGATTTAAAAATTATCCAGCATTGTATTGAAAAGGTCTTTTCGAGTGATTATTATCTGATTCTGATATTTCTTAATTTTTTCCTTAATTAAATTTTCAAATAATCCGTAGATGGGGACCAACTGCTTGAAGGAATGGAGATTATCTCTTATTTTAGTGAAGCCATGTAATTTTTTTAGTTCTTCTTCACGATCTT
>JBHLLP010000036.1:0-34377 GCA_048885525.1 Candidatus Hermodarchaeota archaeon
CTCTTTTTTCCACGACCACCACGTCTTTGAGCTTGATACTCTTCTAAAGAGATTCTTTTTATATATTGATTTTTAGTGAAAATTACAATAGTAGTTTCTTTTTTGACTAAATCTTTTTTTTCAATTTCTTTTATTTCATGGTGTTCAACCATTTTAATTTCAGTTTTTCGTTTATCTCCATACTTCTTTATTAATTCGGTTAAATCATTTTTAATCAAATCTAAACGAACTGATTTTTCTTTCAAGATTTTATTATATTCCTTAATTTCAGATTGTAATGACCTTTTTTCTTCAACTAACTTCTCATGCTCTAAACTTGTCAATCGAGATAATGGCATGCTCAATATAGATTGAACTTGAATATCGCTTAATTCATAAGCTTCTATTAATGTAGATTTAGCTTCATTTGTATCTCTTGAATTCTTAATTATATTTATTACAGTATCAATATCATTTAATGCAATTAAAAGCCCTTCAACTCTATGAAGGCGATCTTTTGCCTTTTTGAGAAGATATTCAGTTCTCTTATAAATAATAATTAATCGATGTTCAATATATTCATTAATTAATTCTTTTAGATTGAGAATTTTTGGTTGTCTACCTTCGTTAACTAAAACTAAATTGGTTATATTAAATGTCGTTAAAAGCCTAGTTCTTTTAAAAAGAATGTTTTTTATTATTACTGGTTGGGCATTTTGAGATAAATCCAACACAATACGCATTCCTCTTCTGTCAGATTCATCACGTAAATCCCTGACATCTTTAAGAACTCCATCTTTTATTAATTTTGCAATAGATTCAATTAAATCTGTTTTACTAATTAAATATGGAATTTCAGTGACAATTAAACTAGTCTTATTACCTTTTGTTTCAGTTTCAATAACTCCACTAAGATTAATAGTCCCATTTCCAGTTGTATATGCATTATAAATTCCATTAGTATCAGTTATTATGCCCCCTGTTGGAAAATCTGGTCCCTTTATGATTTCCATTAATTCTTCTATTGATATATCAGGATCATCTATAGTTGCTATAATTCCATTACATACTTCTGTTAAATTATGCGGAGCCATAGAAGTCGCCATTCCAACAGCAATTCCTTTTGTCCCATTTAATAAGATATTTGGAAGTTTTGCGGGTAAATACAAAGGTTCAGAAGTACTATTATCAAAATTGGGTTGAAAATCTACTGTCTCCTTATCGATATCCTCAATTAGCTCATTTGAGATTTGTGACAACCTTGCTTCTGTGTATCTATATGCTGCGGGGGGATCTCCATCTATAGATCCAAAATTCCCTTGTGGGTGGATTAAAGGATACCTTAATGAAAAATCTTGTCCCATTCTAACTAAAGAATTGTATACTGCCATATCACCATGAGGATGAAAGTTTCCTAAGGTTTCTCCAACTATTTTAGCACATTTAACATGAGAACTATTATAATACCAACTATTGACAGCCATAGCATAAATGATACGCCTATGAACAGGCTTAAGACCATCCCTAACATCTGGAATAGCTCTTCCAATGACTACGCTCATAGCGTAATCAATATAACTGCTTTGCATTTCGTCTTTTAATAAAATCTCTTCAATTTGTTCTGAAGTCAATTATGACCACTTTTTTATTTTAAATTTCTTTATTTAAATGAGTCTAAATTAAATATCTAACGTTTTAACTTCATCGAAATTTGATATAATAAATTTTTTTCTCGCTTTAACTTCCTTACCCATCAATTTAGTGAAAATTAAATCATTTTCTATATAATCTTCATAAGTCACTTTTTTTAGTTTTCTTGTTTCCTTATTCATTGTAGTTTCATAAAGTTCATCAGAGTTCATCTCACCAAGCCCTTTGTAACGTTGAATTTTTATTGAGTCAGTATTTTTTAATTTGTATCGAGTTTTAATATTTTTGATAAGTTTTTCTTTTTCTTCGTCTGAATAAACGTATTCTTTTGACTTTTTATAAGATAATTTATATAGGGGAGGTACAGCTATGTATAAGTGTCCTTCATCTATTAACGGTCTTAAATATCTGAAAAAGAAAGTTAGTAATAAAGTTTCGATATGAAAACCATCAATATCGGCATCGCACATAATTATAACTTTATGATACCTTAGTTTGGTTAAATCGAAAGTTTCCTCAGTATCATCTCCATTTTCTTCAGATTCATTATTATTTCCATTCGCCAAATTAGCTTCTTGGAAACCTACTCCAAGCGCTTTAATCATAGCCTGAATTTCATTATTCTGAAGGACTTTATCTATTCTTGCTTTTTCAACATTAAGAATTTTACCTCTAATTGGAAGAATAGCTTGGTACGTTCTGTCCCTCCCTTGTTTTGCGGGGCCACCAGCCGAATCACCTTCTACAATGAAAAGTTCTACTTTCTCTGGATCGTTTGAAGAACAATCAGCTAGTTTCCCAGGCATTCTCGCACTATCTAATGCAGATTTTCTACGAATTAATGCTCTTGCCTTCTGAGCTGCTTCTCTAGCTATTTTTGCATTAATATTTTTCAAAATAATCTTTTTGGCAGTATCTGGATTTTCTTCAAGATACTGCATTAATCTATCCGTAATAATTTGACTTATGATTTGTCTGATCTCAGGATTTCCCAACTTGATTTTGGTTTGACTTTCAAATTGAGGTTCAGGGAGTTTAACTGAAATAACTGCTGATAAGCCTTCTCTTGTATCGCTTCCACTTAGAACATGTTCTTTATATTTTTTCTCCATGAAATTCTCGATATATGAATTAAACACCCTAGTTAGAGCTGATTTAAATCCAGTTAGATGTACTCCACCCTCAATAGTATTTATTGTATTTGCATAAGTTAGAATATTAGATTGATAACCTTGGTTATATTGCATTCCCACTTCAACATAAACTATTGACCCATCATCATCTTGAGCTGAATCATTTATATAAATGATATCATTATGGAGTGGTTGTTTATCCTTGTTTAGAAATGAAATAAATTCTTTAAGGCCCCCTTCGTAATGAAATTCTTCTTTTTCATCATTAAATTTATTATGAATTTCAAATCTAGTATGTGGAGTAAGAAATGCAAGTTCTCGTGTTCTATTACTAATAGTATGGGCATTAAAAATTGGTTCATTTGGCTCAAATTCAAAAATCTCGCTATCGGGGTAAAAAGTTATTTTAGTATAAGTTTCATTAGATTTTATTTCTTTAATCTCAGGTTCCGATGCTTTTTTCCCTTTTGAAAAATTTTGGATATAGTATTTTCCATCTCGACAAACCTCAACATTTAACCATTCGGTTAACGCATTAACAACTGATAATCCAACACCATGTAAACCTCCAGAAATTTTATAACTTTTACTATCAAATTTGCCTCCAGAATGTAAATATTCCATAATCACTTCAAGAGCAGGTTTATTAAATTCTGGATGAATATCAATTGGAATTCCTCTCCCATTATCATATACTTGAACTGAATTATTCTTAAAAAGTATAACTTTTATTTCATCAGCATATCCTCCCATTGCTTCGTCCACAGAATTATCTAAAACCTCGAAAATGAGATGATGGAGGCCTGTTTTACCTGTTGAACCAATATACATAGCAGGACGCTTTCTAACTCCGTCAAGTCCTTTCAATACCTTAATATCATCAGCGTCATAAGAATCTGAACCAGAGTATTTACCAGGCATAAGAGAATAAGTTTATATAATTTAATTTGTAAAAGTAAAATTATTCAAAAATTAATGAAATTTTAACTATTTACTTAGTAACTAGTGGTAACACACACTTTTAAATATTATTGCTCTTTTTTGGCATTCAATAGAGGGAAATTTTCATGATAATTTACCAAATTAAACCAATAGTCCATTAGATTTGATAGAATCTATTATTATTGATTATAACTTCAAGATTTTAGGTTTGTGAGCTCCATTTTTGATATTAAATTTTTAATGAAAAATTGTACTATTACTCACTCTTGTAATCATTTACTGCCACTTTTATAATTTCTTAAAGGAACTCATTCAAATTTTAAGTTCAAACTAATTATGAGTCTGAAAAAATAAGAAAAGAAAGATGATTAATTATTTTATTTTTTCTTGAGGAGTATTATTGTAGATATAGAGAAAATCCCAATAATAAAATATAAATTATATCCTGGTATTTTCTCAAGAAATCCATCAGAATCTCTAAGAGGAACATAAAAGTTTAGGATATTAATAAATAAGTCTTTTCCAAATTCAGTCATGGTGTTTGGAGAAGCTATAAATCCCCATAGGAAATAGTAGAATTATGAATGGCTTTAGACATTTTTACGAACTCAAACAGTTGTTGCGTAACATCATGAGTACGAACTATATGTGCTCCATTATAAATTGCGATTGCTGTAGCTGCAAGTGTTCCATTCAACCTTCTCTCGGGTTCTGGTATATTTAACGTTGTTCCAATAAACGATTTTCTTGATATAGCTACTAAGATAGGTTTATTCAATTCTTTAAGCTTAAATAAATTTCCAATTATTTTTAAATCATATATATGTGTCTTTTTTTCAATCCAATGACCTATTCCAGGATCTAAGATGATTTTATTTTCATCATAACCTTTCTTTATTAGAGTTTTAATTGTTTTATTAAACTCTTTAGAAATCTCCTCAAGTGTACATAGATCTCCTGGGACTTTTTTCGATGCCATAATAATTATTGGCAGATCTTTATCAATTATAAAATCTACTAAGGATGGATCTGTTTTTAAGCAACTAACGTCATTAATAATAATTCTTTTGTTTCTTTTATTAGCGATGTGAAATGCAACCTCAGCAACTTCATTATATTGAGTATCTATTGATATTATTATATTATCGGGAATAATTTTGCATACATTTTCCATAGCATTTCTCATACGATTTATTTCTTCTTCTATAGTAATTTTTTCAGACCATGGGGCTGTAGAACGTCCCCCTATATCGAGAATCTGAGCTCCATTTTTTACCATCTCTGAAGCTGCTTTTTTGATTTTTTCTGGTTCTAAATAAACAGATCCTTTATAAAATGATTCAGGGCTTAGATTTATGACTCCCATTATTATAGTAGGAAAATCATCACCAATTTCTAAGAAATCATATAATTTCGTAAATATTTTCTTCATTATTTATCACAAAAATGAAAAAAATATATCAAATAAGTATTATTCTATTATGTGCTATGGAATTAATTTCAATTAACCTTCCTCTCATTAAGAAAAATGATCGTTTATTAGAGATTATTATTCAGAATATAAAAAATCAAGAAAAATCCTTGATTGAAGGAGATATCATTGTTATAGCTGAAAAAGTGATTGCTACCTCTCAAGGAAGGGTAATAAAATTATCTGAAATTAAAGAGGTCTCAGAACAGGCTAAAAAATTAGCAAAAGATTACGACATGGATGAAAGATATGTAGAACTGATATTACAAGAAGCCTCCATGATTTTGGGAGGAATGAGACATGTTATACTAGCGAAAGTAAATGATTTTCTTATAGCTAATGCTGGAATCGATCAATCTAATGCAGGAATAGGTAATGTAGTCCTCTTACCAAAAGACCTAAAAAAAGTTGTGTGGCATTATTGGAAAGAGTTAAGAGAAGCTTTTAGAATAAATAATTTCGGAGTTATTATTGCTGATTCAAGAGTTCAACCTCTAAGGAAAGGAACGATTGGAATTGCTATAGCAACAGCAGGTTTTGAGCCTATTGAAGATTTACGAGGTCACCCAGATCTGTTTAATAGACCTATGGAAATTACAATGAGAGCTGTAGCAGATGATCTTGCGAGTGCAGCTCAATTTCTATTAAGTGAAGCTGATCAACAAACTCCAGTAGTCATTATCAGGGACAGCAGAGTTGAATTTACAGATAAACCCCAATTAACTCCTGAAATGGCTCCAGAAGAGTGCCTTTATATGAATATTTTCTCAAAATATCTTCTTAAAAAGGAAAAAGAATAATTACTTGAGCGCTATAAACCCTCTAATGTGAAGAAAAATGGGTGATCTCTTTCGATTAAAAAGGAGTCAAGTTGATGCTACAGCTAAAGTGCTTGCTAGAGCTTTTGAACACGATCCATTACACATGTATTACTTCCCAGATCCTACTACAAGAGTACAGCAAAATTATCATGTGATGAAATACTGTATTCGATTTAGTATGATGTTTGGTGAGGTTTATACAACATCACCTCGATTAGAGGGTATTGCTCTATGGCAGTTAAAGGATCCAGTTGAAGAGCTAAATAAACCAAGAAGTTTATTTACCAATTGGCTTACTTTCAGATTAGAAATTGCTTTAGGAGAAGCTGTGGAAAAAATATATTCTATTTATGAAATAATGATGTCAACACAATTTGAACTTATACCCTCACCTCATTGGTATTTTTTCATCATAGGAATAGATCCTAATTTTAAACGCAAAGGATATGCAAGCAGATTGATAAAACCTATGCTTTCACGAATAAAGAGAGAGCAATTGCCTTGTTATCTTGACACTAATAATGAAGAAAACGTAGGATTATATCAACATTATGGGTTCAAAGTTCTAAAAGAATACCAATTCCCTGGAACAAATGTAATTAACTGGTCTATGTTAAGAGAATAGTCTCAATTTTTTACCTCACATATGAAAATCTGACGTCTTGAATTAGGTTCAAAAGGTTTAAGTTCAGAATCTCCGTATTTAGCTTTGATTTCAAATCCATTATATTTAAGTATAGCATCTAACTCTTGTGGAAAGAAAATTCTCAATTTCATTTCATTACTTTTACTAATAATTTTATCTTCTATCGAGTATGTTAATCTCCATAGGAGCATTTGATTCGCCTTATCATATTTGGTATTTTCTTTAACACTTACTAAACCGCGTCCATCTGGGTCTTGATATTCTGCGTTAGGGTAGAATTTTGATGGATCTCTTACTAAAATATCTAAGTTGGGGTTGAATGCATCAAAAATGAATCCTCCATTGGATTTAAGATGCTTTTTTACACAAATTAGGCAATCTTCTACACTTTTTAAATCTATTAATGCATTAAAAGCACATCCAGGGATTAAAATAAGATTAAATTTTTTATTTAGGTCAAAATTAGTCATATCTGCTTCAATCCATTTAATTTTTACTCCAACTTCCTTTGATTTTCTTTTTGCTTCTTTTAACATAGTGCTTAAAATATCTAAACCGGTTATTGATAACTTATTTTGTGCTATTGGAATTGTTACTCTTCCTGTTCCACAAGCTAACTCAAGAATGGGATCTCCATAATCTTTCGCATTCTTTACATAAAAAGGAATATCTTCAATTAGTTTCCTACTTTCAACTTTTGCATCATAATGGCGACCATCAAGATATTCCAAAAGATCTGTATTTTTCATATTAAAGTACCACAATTATGAAGTTCTTTTACTTTACTTATTTAAAATTATATCTGATTATTTAATATTTCAGTCAAATTTTTTAGAATTCAATAATTAACTATGACATATTAATTGTAAACTAATCATTTAATTCGAAAATGAAAGAATCGAAATATACAACAATCGAAGAGGCTATCCAGAAGGAATTAACTGGTGTTAATTTAAGAGGTTGGGTATATAGGGAAAGAAAATCAAACAAATTTGTTTTTATTATTCTCCGAGATGAATCAGATATTATACAATGTGTTATATCTAAGGAGAAGAATCCAGAAGTTTTTGAGAAAGCAGAAAACTTAACAATTGAATCTTCTGTTAAAGTCTCAGGTGTTTTAAAAAAAGACGATAGAGCTCCCACTGGTTATGAAGTTTCTGTCTCTGGTTTAGAAATTGTTCAAATTGCAGAGCCATTTCCAATTACTGAACATCAATCCCCTGAACTTTTATATGATAATAGACATCTTTGGATTAGATCGCGACAATTAAATGCAATATTAAAAATTCGTCATACTGTTGTAGGGGCAATTCATGAGTTTTTTAGAAGTCATGGTTATTACGAATTCGACGCTCCAATTTTTCAACCCAGTCAGTCCGAAGGTGGAGCCACTCTATTCGAAGTTAAATATTTTGATGATGTAACATATTTATCTCAAACTTGGCAATTATATGCTGAAGCGGGTGTTTTCTCTTTGGGAAAAATCTATAATATGGGACCAACATTTAGAGCAGAAAAATCAAAAACATCAAGACATTTATCAGAATTTTGGATGGCAGAAATGGAAGCTGCGTGGATGCAGCTTGAAGAAATTACTCAAGTTGCTAAAGATGAAATTAGATTTATTGTTAAGCAAGTCTTAAAACATAATAGAAAAGAACTAGAAATTTTAGAAAGAGATATTAGTTTATTAGAGCATTATGCAGAAGCTGAGTATCCTACTATTAAATATTCTGAAGCTCTAGAAATACTTAACACAAAATATAAAATGAAGGTTCCTTGGGGTAAAGATTTGAGAACTCATGAAGAAGCTAAAATCGCAGATCATTTTAAGGTTCCTGTGGTGATTACTCATTATCCCACAGAAATAATGGGTTTTTATAAGCCACCAAGCGAAGAGAATCCAAACGAAGCTTTATGTTTTGACATGTTGGCTCCTGAAGGATATTGTGAAATAATCGGAGGGTCAGAAAGGAGCTTGTTGGTCGATGATATGATTAAAAGATTAGAAGCAGATGGAGAAGATCCAAAAAACTATGAATGGTATTTTGAATTGAGACGATATGGCAGTGTTCCTCATTCCGGTTATGGTGTAGGAGTTGAAAGAGTTGTTATGTGGCTTTGTGGAATAGATAATATTAAAGATGCCATTCCATTCCCTAGAACTATGTTAAGAAAAGCACCATAATATAGAAATCAAGATGTTGCATTTGGGGATTTTTTGATTATTATATGTTAATCCTTCTATTAATAAGAACTTTTTTTCAATTAGAAGAAAACTCACCATTAAAGATGATTATATTGACTCAAAAATTAATTAATAAAGCTTAAATATTTCCAGATTATAAATTAAAATATTAATATTATTGTAAAACTGTTAGCTAATCCAATTTATTGTAAAAGGAGTGTGTAAAATGACTAATAATGAAACCAGAAAATTTGATGATAACGAATTACGTACTTTAAATTTATTCTTTGGACTTATACTTGTCGTATTATCTATCTATGTTATCTTGTCATTAACAGTTAACGCAGAATTAATGATGATTTCAGTCAGTTTATTAATTATTGGAGCCGCATTTACTTGTATCGGTGTTGTTGATAAAGATCAACCTGAGAAGGCACAAAAGATAACAGTATTATTTGGGTTCGTTTTTACAGTTGTAGGATTAATAGTATTTTTTAATATTTCATTTATTACATCTGATCTGTTAATGCAGATAATGTTAGTTATCACGAATGTGATACTCGGAATTGCCGGATTCGTAGCAATATCAGCGGTTTCATCTGAAAATTGGTCTGTTCAAAGAAGTAGACGGATAATGATCCTGATGGGGGGTGCACCTATGTTTGGGGCTTCTTTAATTAATATTGTGATTCTTATTTTTGGATTTGTTTTAAATACTGACTTTAATTATATAATTAGCATATTGCTATTCATTACTCTATTATTTCATGGACTTGCGAGAATTATTATATATTACACTGGAATTTATGAATAACTTAAAATTAATTCTTTTTTTTCCTATATCTATGTTAGGAATAACACCTTAATATAGAAAAATAGATGTTATAATTAAGTATTAATTAATAACTATTTTTTATTGATCATAAAAGATTTTAATATTTTTAGTTTAGCCCTAATGAAATTCTATGAATACATGGCACATGAGTTAATTGAAAAAATAAAGAATCAAGAACTTTCAATTCAAGAATTATTAGAAGTCTGTTTTCAAAGAATAGAAAAAACCGAGCAAATTTTACATTCGTTTGTTACTTTATCTAAAGACAAGGCATTAAAAAGAGCAGAATTACTCGATAATGATTTAAAAAAAGGTAAGAAAATTGGTAAACTTTGTGGTTTACCATTAGCAAATAAAGATCTTATTTGTGTTAAAAATTTCCCAACTACTTGTAGTTCGAAGATATTAAAAGATTTTCACCCTCCTTATAATGCATATGTAATTGAGCGATTAGTTGAACAAGAAGGAGCAATCCATATAGGTAACACTAATATGGATGAATTTGCGATGGGTAGTTCTACAGAAAACAGTTGTTACGGTCCTACATACAATCCATGGGACATATCACGAGTTCCTGGGGGTTCAAGTGGAGGTTCTGGAGCAAGTATCGCGTCGGGGCAAACAATATTAGCTTTGGGAAGCGATACAGGAGGAAGTATTCGATGTCCAGCAGCATTTTGTGGAACAGTAGGTTTGAAACCTACATATGGAAGAGTATCTAGGTATGGTTTGATTGCATTCGCTAATTCGTTAGATCAGATTGGTCCTATTACTAAATGTGTTTATGATTCAGCATTAATGCTTGAAATTATCTCTGGTAAAGATCATCTGGATTCTACTTCAGTTGATATTAAAGTCGATAATTATACTGAAAATTTAAGAATCCCAATCGATAAGAAAGTTTTGGGGGTACCGAAAGAATTTTTTGGAGAAGGAGTAAATCATGAAGTAGAGAGCGCTGTAAGGAGATCAATTGATAAATTAAAGGGCTTAGGAACTAAACTAATTGATGTTTCAATACCACATCTTGAATATACAGTAGCTACTTACTACTTATTATGCATGAGTGAAGCTAGCTCAAATTTAGCGAGGTATGATGGTTTAAGATATGGTAGTATAAGCGATAATCTTTCTGGTGATATATATGATGTGTTCAGTAGAACGAGAGGTGAGAGATTTGGACCAGAAGTACGAAGAAGAATTTTTCTAGGAACTTATGCTTTATCTGCGGGTTATTATGATATGTTCTACATTAAAGCTCTTAAAGTTAGAAATTTAATAAGGAATGATTTTATTGAAGCGTTTAAAAAATGTGATGCTATTGTATGTCCAACAATGCCTTCCACAGCCTTTGAAGTTGGAGAATTTATTGATAATCCTTTACAGATGTATTTAGCAGACATTTTAACTTGTCCAGTTAACTTAGCAGGTATCCCAGCATTATCTATTCCATGTGGTTTTGATAGTCATAATTTACCCATAGGTTTTCAAATTATTGGAGATTATTTTGATGAAAAAGAAATTCTTAATATAGGATATCAATTGGAACAAGAGTTAAACATTTATCGAAAAATAGCTCCAGTTACCAAATGAGGAAGAAAATTGAATAATCAAAATAATGATGTGATTATTGGACTAGAAGTCCATATTCAATTGACAAATCTCAAAACAAAACTTTTTTGTAGCTGTAGTAATGATTATCGTGGTAAAGAACCAAATTCACATGTATGTCCTATTTGTATAGGGTTACCGGGTTCACTTCCAGTAGTGAATAAGAAAGCTATTGAATTTGCAACAAGATTGGCAATAGCATTAAATTCTAAAATAAATAAACAGTTTTGGTTCTTCAGAAAACAATATTATTATGTAGATTTAGCTAAAGGTTTTCAAATAAGCCAATACAATAAAGCGGGAGGAAAAGCCTTTGCGGATGGGGGAAAAATATCCATTAAATTAAATTCACATAAAAAAGGTATAAAGCTGAATCGAATACATTTAGAAGAGGATCCAGCAAGACTAGTTCATAAGGGAAGTATCGCATCATCTCCATATACATTAGTAGATTATAATAGATCAGGAGTTTGTTTAATAGAAATTGTTACAGAACCTGTTTTAACCTCACCGGAAGAAGCTCGTGAATTTTTGAAACATCTTAAATCAATTGTCCAGTATTCCGGAATTTCAAATCTCGATCTTGAGGGATCAGTGAGAGTAGATGCAAACATCTCTATAAAGGGTCATGAACGTAGTGAAGTTAAAAATATCAATAGTTTCAAAGAAGTAGAACGAGCTTTAAGGCATGAAATTATAAGGCAGAAAAATTTGCTTAAAAGAGGAAAAACTTTAATGCAAGAAACTAGACATTGGGATGAAAAGAGAAGAATCACAATAACTTTACGAACAAAAGAATTTGAAGCTGATTATCGTTATTTTCCAGAACAAGATCTGGTTCCAATAGAAATTAATAATAATTTTATTCAAAAAGTAAAAAAAGATCTGCCAGAAATGCCAGTTGAACGGTCAAAAAGACTTCGCAGGGATTATAATTTATCAGAATTTGATTCAGATAATTTAGTTTTAGATAAAAAAATAGCTGATTTTTACGAGGATGGTGTAAATTCTGAAGCTTCATTCGGACCAAGTGAGTATAAACAATTTTGTAATTGGCTTATGAATGACATATCAAGGTGGTTAAATGAAAATAATAAAATTTTAAACGATACAGAGCTCCATCCATATCAAATCGTTGATTTAATCAGATATGTAAACGAAGGAAAAATAACAACAAAGATTGCCAAAAATATTATTGATGATATGATGAAGGGTTTCTCTATCCCTGAAATACTTGAAAAGAAAGGGAAAAAGAGAATTTCTGATGAAAATCTCCTGGATAAGTTAAGTAAGGAAGTCATTGAGGAAAATCTAAAGATTGTAAAGGATTGTAAAGAAAATGTAAAAGCGATAGAAGCTCTAATAGGAAAGATTATGGCTAAGACAAGGGGTCAAGCTGACCCTCACATAGCTCGAAAAATAATCATTGAAAATTTAAGAGAAAAAGGAATAATAAAATAACTAAAAATAATATTAAGTTTTATTTAGGGTGTCGCTGTTTCTACTTCTATAAATCCACTATACTTTAACCCTTCAATCATCATACCTACAAATAATTCAAACCCCTTCTCAGTCCAAAACTTAGAATTAGGGACTAAAGTCTTGTAATATTTGCTTGTTATGTAATCAATTGAAGGATTCTCATTATACCATTTAATTAAGGAATTCTTTACCTTGAAATAAGAATCTTCCATTTCATTCAATATTTGATTGAAATGTTCATCTTTCCATATACCAAAATGAGCTAAAGATATTGAATCTATTTCATTCTTCATACTTCTTAACTTATTAAAAGTTTTTAAAAGCTCTTCTTCATTAAAGTCAGGAGGCACAAGAGGGATAAAAAAAGCATTCTCGTCTAATCTCATAATTATAGAATCGCCTACAAAAAGATTTCTATTTTTTTTATCAAATAAAGCTATAGAATCCATCGTATGTCCAAAAAAATTCATAACTTCTAATTCCAATCCATTTAAGTCAATAATATCACCTCCCTTTAAAGGAGTAACTTCTCCTTCAAACGGATATACATCACCCATACCTTCATATCCTTTCATCATTCTTTCTGGATGCCGTAAATTGTCTACACCATTTTTTGCTGCTAAAACTTCAACTTCAGTGTCTTTCATTAGATTAATTAGCTTAGATAAACCTTGAGCGTGATCCCAATGAGAATGAGATAAAATGATTTTATCAATAGGATATAGCCCAAGATCTTTAATTTTGTTTATAATTTTACGGGATTTTAATGTTTCTCCCACATCAATCATCAAACGCATTCCATTATGTTCAATAATATAAATTGAAAGAAATTTTTGCGTTCCCATGGTCATACCATCTATTAAATAATAATTATCATCGATTTTACCTTCAGAATTTATAATTGCTATATTGGTCACCTTCAAATTGTATTATAAAATTATTATTTTGATTATAATTTAAATCTTAAGTAAGTTATTTAGAGATGAAAAAAAGTCCAATAAAAATTAGCTTGTTTAATAAAAGAATAAAAAATTAAATCAATGCAGCAAGTGCTGAGCTAGCAGCGTCTAATTTTAAATTTATTATCCCTAATTTTGCTTCTTTTGTTGTAATTATAGTCAAAATATTTCCTTTAATTTCACTAAAGAGTATTTTTCCTTTTTCAGATTCAATAATAGCACTGAAAAATTGGCCTTGTTCTAGTTCTTTAGTTGCTCTTTGGCTAGCTTTGAGAATCAAAGTAACCATTGCCGCCACTACCTCTGGGTCTACCCATCCTGGCAAAGCACTTCCTTTTATTAACCCAAATTTTTCAATAAGAGCAGCACCATGCACTCCCTTTATTGCTTTTAAACTATCTAGAATTTCAGTTATTCTTTCACTCATCTATCTCAGTTTAAATTTGTGTTAGTGAGAATACTATTTCTTTATTTATTATGTAAGTTTTAATTATATTTAAGTATAGGAATCTTGTCTAAAAAAGCTATTTTTTCATTATCTTTTGAAATTAAAGTAATAGAAAAAAAACGAAATGTTAGTTAGAGTTTTAGAATTTTTCCATATTTATCTAATACTAAAGCAATAACAGTAACGATAATCATTAGAAGAATCCCTATAAATATATCAATATCATATCCAATAATATCAATTATTATAATCGAAAGAACTTCAGCAAGGATATAAATTATAAATGGGTTCTTTCCAAAGCTGTCTAACCCAAATATAGGTTTTTCCACCTTTTTATCTAAAGCTATGAATAAAAATGAGATTAGAATAGATGTACCTAAGCTAATCATTATATAAGTTAAAGTAACTTGCCTTTTATTCGCATAGCACTCTGGAATTAAAGCTAATATTAAACCTCCTATAAAACTTACTAATCCGATTATTAAATAAATCTTATATTTTTTCATTTCATCACTTTGCTCATTGATAAATAAGAATTCTCCAATACAAGTGGAATAAACCATAATGGTAGAGAAGCCAAAAATAGAGCCTAAAATCCCTCCGTGAACACTTGCTATAGCATAATCCCTCCATCCACCATAAATAAGCATAATTTGATAGAAAATAAGCATTAAAGATGCTATAACGGCTCTAATTTTTGGTTTTATCCAAAAAAGGGGCAAAGCGATTAATCCAACTAAACCTAGTGTTGGTAATACGTCCCATTGAATAACAAGCATTCCATCGATTGTTTTGATCAATGCTCCTTGATCAATAAAGACGACTATGAGTCCTAAAAGTAAAATTATTCCATATCTTATAATAATGTGTTTAACAGCTTTTTTTACTCCATCCCTTTCTTTCCGATGAAAAAAGGATAATGGCATCAATAAACCCATTACAACGATAAATGCTGGTGCTCCAATATCAAACAAATTCATTATATGAGTGGTTGTTTCATTTTCGGGATGAGATAGAAAAAACCGTAGAATTCCTTCACGTATGGCTGTTGGTAGATATAAAGTTATAACTAACCATATCATTATAAAACCACGGGCGTGATCAATCCAATAAAATCTTTTAGATTTTTCTTGTTCTAAATTTATTGCAGATTGGTTCATTTTAACAAGGTCCGTTTATCATTATTTGATTGAGACAAAAACATTAGTTATCTTTTTATATTTGATAATTATGTTCTTATCATATTTAAGTATAAAACAATTTAACTTATACATTAACAAGTTATTTTTAGTATAAGCTTATGGAAAGGATAATATATCGAAATTATAGAGAAGGCGATGAAAATCAGTTAGCTGATTTATTTAACTTAGCTTTCCAACAAAATGGCAGTGGATTTATAAGAACTCCTAATAATTGGTATTGGAGATATGTTAGATCTCCTGGGTTTGAGCCAGAAATGTGTCAAATCGCTGAAGATCTTGATAGACAGAAAATTGTAGGTGCCATAATTGTGAATTTAATAGAGGAAGTACCTATTGGTCATAATACATATTTAATGGGAGATATCAATGATGTTTCTACTCATCCAGATTACACAAGTAGGGGAATCGCAACAAAATTGATGGAGATGGCAATTAAATATATGAAACAGAAAAAGTGTGATTTTTCTATACTTTCTACAGGATATAAAAGTTTTGCGAGAGAAAAGATTTATCAAAGATTTGGGTTTTTTGATGTTGATCTCGGAATCCGTTTTATCCAATTTCCAAATGTATTACAACTTATTAAGAATGTATATGCACTTGCCTTTTTTTTTCCGGTCTTTTTTGCTTTTTCTTATATTCCTAGATTAATAAATAGAGTAAAACTGAAATTTCATCCCATTTTTAAAGAATTTTCATATAATATTGATCACAATAAGAAACATTTCGAATACATGAACGCAATAAATAAGATCAATCCAAAATATTATGAAGGATATCCAGTATACACTAAAAAAAAATTTTCATGGGCAAGAATTAAAGTTCCATCAACACATCAAAAACCCACCTATATAATTATTAGAAAAGAGGGAGAGATAATTGGAGGCTCTGTAATCACCCAAGAAAATATTCATTCTTTTAAATTTGGAATAAAGATAAGAATAGGATTAATACATGAAATATTTCTGGAGAAAAATAGGTTTAATAATTCAAAAAATCTACTTCTTGCATATATTTATCTAATAGACAAAATTATTAAAGCTGCAACTCGAAGATCTTTATCCGTTTTAATGTATTTATCACCTTCAAAAGATAAAGATTTAAATAATGCTTTTAACAGAATGAATTTCTTAAAATTCAAAGCCAATGTAACAATGATTAAACAATTGAAAGCAAATATAAAATTCCCTCAAATTAAAACACCTCTTTTTGTGCCAACTTATGTGATTTGGGGATTTCCTTAAAAAGACATAAACATAAATATTTTTGTTTTAACATTTATTGTAACTATATTTATCTAAAATATTAACAGTATAGGGTGGATTTTATGGGAAAAGAAACAGATAAAGCTAAAAGAGTACTTAAAGAGGGATTTGAGGCGCTTAGTGATTTCTTCGAAGAAAAACGATCTGATACGGTTATGGAAGAAGAAGAAAAAGTAAAAAAGGGGAAAGTAGCTTTAGCCAAATTTTCTAAAGGTTTGATCGGCAAAACCGATAAAATTAATTTTAGAATTTTAATTGGACAGAAAAAGGAAATGGGCGATTTTATTTATGAGGCAGTGTATTTAAGTGATAAAAAAGAACCGAGAATTTTTATTTATGAAGTAACTAGAGGAAAGCCATGTACTACAATTTTAACAAGTTTTAAGGAAGAGGATTGGAATGGATATAGAAAAGTTCAAAAATATAAATCTTTAACAAAATTTTTAGAATCTGTTTATAAAGATGGTATTTATACTAAAGGAAAGAAAGAAAAGAAAGAGGATGCTTTAAATAAATTAATCAAAGGGTTCAAACGATCATTAGAAGCAGTTGAAGATGATGAGAAGGCAAAAGGAAGAGGTGCTGGTCCAATTGCCAAAAAAATTGCGAAAGTAGTTGCTATAGCCGCTGTTACTACTATTGTATCAGCAGCATTAACGCCAGCTGTAGGAGTTATTGTTGAAGAAGTTGCAGGGGGTGGTGCAGTTACTGGTGATTTATTAGGTTCGGCTGCTGAAGCTGCTGGAGAAGGTTTAAAAAGTCTAGCTGATCCGGTAAATTTAACGAAGAAGGTTGTAAAAAAAGCTATCACAAAAGGGAAAGATTTGCCAGGTACTGACAGGTAGGAAAATTATATAATAAGTTTCTTAAAGTATTGCTTTTTTATTATCTAAAATCTTTTTAAAATTCTAAAGTAAAAAACCTTCGTTTAAGTGATTCAAATTTCAAACTTATATGAAAAAGCAAAGGAAAATAATCAATCTTCTGGCATTCTTTTTTTCGTTTTAGTTACTTTTCTCTTGATCGTGATTAATCCTTATTGGCCTGGGGTATATCTTTATAGAGATTTAGAATTTGTAGCTGGAGCACTTTTTGGTATGATATTTGCAATGAGAAATCGGAAACCTGATCAACCACCTATAACTCTAGGTATTATTATTGGTCTCATTGGAGGGATTTTGGCTGCAGTTATCTCTGGTTCTGTTCTAGTTCTTATATTTAGCTTAAGTTTTATCCTTAATCCCATTTGGTTTTTCGTATATATTGGTGTTTTATGTACCACAGGGATTATTATAGGATTGCTAATGGGTGTAATAATAGGATGGTACTATAAATCGAAGGATATTCGAGAAAAAGAAGATACAACAGGGGAAGGATTTCTTCAAGATTTATTAGAGAAGTGATTTTTCATCAATATTATTATAATTATTTCTTTCTAAGATGATTTAGAGTGGATTAAGCATCTAATTTTAAAAATTAAGATATAAAACTTAATAATTGGACTCTAAAAGAAATTAATTTAATCCAATTCTCACTCTAATTAGGAATAAAATAACAATAAGTGGGAAAAAAATGAGTAAAGTAATTTTATGGCAATATAATGAGTTTATTCAATCAAGAAAAGAAAAAATAGTTAATATGCTTATTAGTGAGATAATATTTTTAAAAACTCGTGTTAAGAGTGCGAAGAACAAAGATCAAATCTTATATCTTAAAAATGCACTAGATAAATTAGAATATCTCTTAAATAAGTTAAAGAACAATAGCTCTGATATGTCTGAAGGAGATTTTGATAAAATAATTGTGCTAATTTATCACATTTTTCAAGACATTGCTAATAATTTAGAGGAAGAAATTAGAGTTTAATAACATTATAATCTTTTAATACTCTTATTGCAGATATAGTGGCATTAACTCTATGTTCTTCTCCCTCACCTTCCTCTGGATCCCAACTTCCATCACGTTTTTGTTTTTTCTCTAATTCTGATAATGATCTTAAAACTAATTTATGATTCGATGATAATCCACTGTCTTTTAAACAACGAATCAGCCAAGCTACATAAGCTCCTTTCCAATCTGAAGAAAAATTATCTTCTATTACTTTTACTGCTCTATTAAACGATTCCGGATCTGGACCGGGGTAAAATGCTAGCATAGGTAGTGCTAACCATGTAGCACGTAAATATCCCTTCAACCTCCCGGAAGTATCACAATTGGCAAGTAGGAAATCTGTTGGGCAATAGGTCCCCTCGGCTTCAGCGTAACCAAAACGGATTAATACATGGGCACAGTAAGCAGTTAACCACACACGAGTCTCAGTTCGACCAGGCATCATCCATTCTGGAGGATTGTATTTCACAATTTCAGATACTTCATCCCAACCCCCATCCTTTTGCTGTCGATCTAAGAGATATTGGCAAGCGAGATCAACAATATCTCCCTTATATACTTTTAAATCATCAAACCATTCGAGGACATAACAGGTATCAGTAATATTGCTTACATTTTTTACCCAATAAGAAAATCCTCCATCTCGTTTTTGAAATGAAGCTAATTCTTCTAAAATTTCTATAGTTGGTTTTTCATCCCAAATTATAGCTGAAAGACGGGCTTTTTCGACAAATGTTCCATGAGTTTTTACGTAGTTAAGAGATTTTTGAATGTTCAAACTTTTCCCTTTCATTACTTTATTCAATCATTTTAGATTTCAGATATTATTCTTGTGTTTAGATTCTCAATTGTTATTTATTGTTTTTTAATTATAAATTTAAATGATCTTTACTAAAGGGTTGTAAATATATACTTAAAGATTGTATTTTAAATTTAAATATATAAATTAAAATCTCTTAAAGATCTCGAATCATTTATTGTAAAAAAAGATAAAAAAAATTAATAAATGATAATAAAATTACATTTTTAAGCCTAGAGAACCAAATAAACCTATAAAAGTCTCTTTACTGGGTTTACCTTTCAATAATTCTTTTTTAACGCGTTCAGCTAAAATTTGAGGAGTAAACCGTTCTCCATTATTATCTATCCATTTATAGGTAGTCCATCCAACTAATGAAGCAACTTTATCACCAACAACTCTAAAAACTTCTCCTGTAATCTTACTTGCTTCGTTTGATGCTAAAAACGCAACCATCGGTGCTACATTCCTAGGATCGAAAATATCATAACCTCTATCATCTAACTTACTCATGGTATCAACCATTGATGGTGTTGCGTCTGTAGTAAGTCTTGTTCTAGCTACAGGTACTATACAATTAACTGTAGCATATTTTCTTAATTCCATAGAAACTATGTTTGTAAACGCGGCGATTCCAGCTTTCGCAGCGCCGTAATTAGATTGACCCATATTTCCTAACAAACCGGCATCAGAAGCAGTATTAATAATCCTACCAAAATTTCCTAAATCTTCATTAGCTTTTACTTGTCCTCTAAAGTATTCAGCTACATGACGAGTCATATTAAATGCACCCTTCATGTGTACTGCTATAACATCATCAAATTCTGCTTCAGTCATATTAAAAATCATTCTATCTCTCAGAATCCCAGCATTGTTTACCACTATATCTAACTTTCCAAATTCACTTATCGCCTGGTCAATCATACCTTTAGCTTTATTAAAATCAGTTACTGAATCATAATTTCCTACCACTTTAACTCCCAATTTTCTGCATTCATCTGCTATTTGGTCAGCAATCTTAGTTTCAGATCCACTACCATCATGACTAGCACCTAAATCGTTTACAACTAAATTACAACCTTCTTTGGCGAATAATAAGGCTTCCTCACGCCCTAATCCACGACCAGCACCAGTAATGATTGCTACTTTTCCATCTAACATTCCCATAATATTTTTCCCTCTTCTAAATTATTTTTTTAAATTTAGTTCAAAATTTTATGTGCTAATTAATATGTCCTAATAAAAAATTATTTCTAAAATTAAGCATTTTCATAATTATAATTTTTATTGAGTATTACTAGTTTTTTAACTGAAAAGATTATGAATTTAATTACTCACGTTTTAAATGGTGTGTTAATTCAACTTTTATGTTTTGCATTTTTTATTTTTCCATTTAACTTTATACTTACATCAATCATTGCCTTTTTATCCCATTTTATAGTTGATGCCTTTTCAAAAATAACTTATCATACTCCTGAACCACATTGGGATGATAAGTTCTGGATTTTTTGGAATATAACCGTACGTGTAACAGGTTATGTAGCAATAATCATTTTTTATCCTTATCTTCTGGCAATTATATTTGTCAATTTACCTGATATTTGGGATTGGACAATAGTAAGACGAATTCAAAGGAGGAGAAATATAGATCGGAAAATAGATTACCATCGTAATAATTTTTTCCATAGATTTGTAGATATAATTAGAAATAAAACACTTTTTTGGCTTCCAAATTGGATATATAACAAAAAAGGCGTGATGATAGAGATATTATTTGTAGTTACATTAATAATTGGTATAACTTTTTTAATGATTTGAAGTCTTTAAAATAAGGCAAATGAGAATTACAATGGCAATCTGAAGATCCAAATTTCATAATATAACCATCTGATATGTTTAATAATTCATTAGCTATTAAACACTCTAAATTCTGGAGAGTAGGAATTAAGTATATGGAATGTATTGAAGTAAAATTACTATTAAGCAAGTAATCGATGTGCCAATGTACTTTTTTACTTACTGGAGGAGATATGTGTCTGCGGACTCTATTAATGAGCGTTATGGATCCAGAATTTCCCATAGCTGAACCAATATATAAGTAAAATCCTTTTTTAAATTCAACTTTACCTAAAGCACCAATAATAGGTTTTATATTTCTTTGTACAAATACAACTAAGATGTAAGATCCCTTCATTTATCACAGTTCTTCTTATGATCGTGATAACAACCATCACAAATGTATTCGCCGCATTTTTTACAAATATTTCCGCATTCCTCACATACAGGGTTATAGCAATCAACACATTCATAGATCTCTCCTGAAGTATTTTCACCGCAATTCTCACAAATTACTTCTTCATTCATTTTGACAGTTCAACTTATTGTTCTTATTAATAATGCTAAAAAAATGATTATTTATAAAAACCTCTATTATTATATGATAAATAAATTAAGGTAGGTGCTTCCTTTTAGATTTATAATTTTGAAGCTAAAAGTTTTTTATAATCCTTTAATTCAATATCTGTAATTTATGCAGAGAAAGCTCGGTATTTATGGTAATATCAAAAGATAAAAAAAGATCTCAATTTGAATTTAGAAGAGATAGAAAATTTTTTGAAAACGAAGGTAGTTCACGTGCAATTACTTCTGGTTCTCTCTATATGTTTTTTTCATTAATTAATTCAGGTTGTATCTGGATTTTTATTATTTTAGGAACGAATTGGAGAGGATTAACATATTTTGGTTTAACAACTGCAATTAATGGGATTTTAAGCTTAATTGGAATTGGTATTACTCGATATTTTATTGCAGAAATTAAAGCAGCATTTGTTCTAAATGAAGAATTTGGACGAATCAAAGCTACAACGTATTCAAAGTTATTATTTATTGTTGGATTAGGATTAGGGTTAGCAATGATAACTGCTCCATTTATTTTTGGATCCTTATTAACGAATAAAGTATTAAGAGAATGCATTTTTGCTTCAGGTTTTTCTTCATTCTTAATCTATGCTACTTTTGTGTTTCAAATAGGATTAGAGATTAAAAACAGATATGATATAATTGCGTTTACATCAATTTTTAATGGAATTTTTATTTTACCAATAGGATTTATTTTCATTTTTTATGAATTAAACCCTTTTTGGTTTGCTTTTTATCCATTTTTCAATTTAGTAACATTATTTTTATTAATTTACTTTTTTAATAGATTAGCTCCTTATTCAATTATGGATATTATTAAAGCAAGTTTAAGATCACGAAATATGAGAATGAAATCTTCTCCTGAAGTTAGAGAACTTATTAAAAATTATCAAATTCTGATTTATATAAAAAATTCTATATACTCTATGATAACAAATATTCAAAATTCTAAATTTTTTGAATATATCTTATTCTTAATTGCTACTATTTATTTGACAATTTTTACAGATATATCATATCAAAATTTAGGTTTGAGTTTACTAACTGTCTTGATGGCATATGGAGCCGTTAAATCAGTAATACTATATTATTCTGCTCCTTTAAATATTGAAATTGCTGAAGCAAATGCTAAAAAGAGTCATGATACTATTGAAAAATCAATAAATGCTGCTACAAGAATTTCGAGTATTTTGGCTTTAGGTTTTTTAACAGCAATGCTCGCTCTGTCTGAAGAAATATTACTTTTCTTGCATCGGGACTTTTTTTATGAAGGGACAGTTTTTAATAGTGATTTATTTATTATGGCTCAAGGCTTATTTATATTGATTATAATTGGACAATTTCTTTATGGATATGCAACATTATTTGGGAATGCTTTAATTGGATCAGGTTATGTTAGTTCAGCAGCAAAAGGTTTCTCAATAACATTAATAATAATATTTACAACTTCTCCGATTTTTATATTCTTTTTTGGGATTTTAGGTATTGGCATTGTAATGTTAATCTCAGCACTATTTCTTTTACCATTTATTTTAATTCAACTTAAACGAAAACTGAACATTAAATATAATTTCCGAATCTATAGATTAATCCCTAATTTAATAATCCTCCTTTTAATTATGTTGATATTTCCATATAATAGTGTAATTAGCATTATTTTTGGAATAGTAATTGGAGCCGCATTATATTTATTTTTAAACCCATTTTTTGGAGTTTCTATTCCCGAGGATCTCCAGATGATCAATGATTTGTTTAATACATTGAAATTGAAATTTATAGGGACTTTTATAGTAAATGCCATGAAAAACACATATAATTTCAGCCCTTTAAATAAAGATAAAATAGTTCTTGAAGAAGATAAATTAATTTTAGTAAAAAAATAATCAATAGATTTAGTAATTACGTTCTAGACTCTAAATTGGTTAAAATCTGCTTTACGTTTTTCTATAAATGCATTTTTACCTTCCATAGCTTCATCTGTGTTATAATACATTGACAATCCACCAACTCCTAGTTGAGTTATGCCTGTCACGCCATCAGTTTCGGCCAAAAAAGCATATTTTAGCATTTTAAGAGCGATGGGGCTCTTCTCTAACAATTCCTGGCACCAATGATCTACTTCCTCATCTAATTTTTCATATGGAACGACCGCGTTTAAAAGTCCCATTTCTAAAGCTTGTTTTGCTGTATATCGACGACATAAATACCAAATTTCTTTCGCTCGTTTTATACCAACAGCACGCATTAAATCTCCTGTTCCATAGCCAGGGTCGAATGATCCTACACGAGGTCCTGCTTGACCAAATTGTGCATGTTCTACTGCTATACTTAGGTCACAATTAGTTTGCCATACGTGTCCACCTCCAATTGCATACCCATTTACACGAGCAATAACTGGTTTAGGTAGGGTACGGATTAAAAGTGTTACTCGTTGCCAACCAACTTCAAGTGGTAATAAAAGTTCTCCTTCATAGCCCCCCTTCTCACGTGTTGTCTGATCCCCTCCGGTACAAAAAGCTTTATCACCTATTCCAGTAAAAACAATAACACCAATTTTATTATCCCAACATTGGTCAAAGGCATCTATCAATTCATGTACAGCGCGGAGATTACAAGCATTATAACGTTGAGGTCGATTGATAGTAATACGGGCAATTCTATCCTTCTTTTCAAATATTATTTCTTTATACTCCATTTTTTAATCCCTCACATTTTTTAAATAATTTAATTTCTGATGATTAATCCTTAATTTGAACAAAATATATTATTTTTGGTTTTTGTAAGTCTAAAAGTGATAAGTTTACTAGTTCAGTTTTTTGATCGTGAAACAAGAGTTTCACGAAATATTTATATTAATTTTAACTAGAATCAAATGCTTAAAAATCAGCGCAGAGAAATATTATAAGCTCCTTTATAAACAGCAACAAATCTTTTAGACGTATATATTCATTAACTCCATGATCATTTGATCCTGGATTTCCAACTCCATAGAAAATAATATCATCTTTATTTAAAATTTCCGAGACAAAACCCATATCTGTAGAACCTGCTATGCCAATAATTTTAACTTCGTCTTTTGGAGTATTCTGTACTAAACTGATAACCTCTTTCATTCGATTTATGTCTGGAGCATTAGGATTGGCTGTCATTGGAGGATAATCATAATCATAAGTAGTTCTAATATCTAGTAGTTTGCTTTTACTTTTTCCTCTGTCAATCGCTTCAGCAATTTCTTTCTTTACATCCTCAATATTTTCATCTGGAATTACTCTTCGATTAATTATCAAAGTACAAAGATCTGGAACGATATTAGATTTTGTTCCAGAATGAATTATATCCAAATTAAACATTGGAGTCATATTTCTTTTTACTCCTGTTCCAAATTGCGGAAAACCTGGAATTGTTTTACTTTCTCGAGCTTCAACTATTTTTTTCAAATTCATTAATTCATTTAATATAGGAATTGTTTCTTCTAAGGCATTAATCCCTAAAAAATTTGTTCCAGAATGGCAACTTCTACCAAAAGATTCAACTTTCACATTTAATACACCTGCAGTTCCAATAATAATAAGAGGATTAACTATACCTTCCATACAAAAAACAGTCCCTTTAACGTAACCTCTTTCTGTTAAATATCTAACACCTGGCCAAATGCCTAGCTCTTCATCAGTACAATTTAGAACTGTGATGTTATATTTTGGTTTAAGGTTTAATTTTTCGATAATTTGCAAAGCAAGAATCAAGCCCACCATTGATCCTTTCATATCAGCTGTACCACGTCCATATATCTTACCACTCTTAATCATAGTTGCCGCGAATGGAGGAAAACGCCATTTTGTTTTTCCCTCTTCAGGTGCAGGTACAACATCCATATGACCATAGAATGTTATATTTTTATCTACATCATAATTTTTGCTAGCAACAAGATTAATCCGTGGACCTTCTAAGGGATATGGTATTTCTTTTACTAGATCTGCAGGCACAATAACTTCTTCTAAACTAAAGCTTAAATTTTCAAAATATGGGGAAATAATCTCAATATACTCACGATAAGTATTTCCAGGAGGGACTGTAGTATCTACACCAATTAATTTTTTCATAATTTCCATTATATATTCGCTTTCTAAATTATCTACTTCCTCGTAAATTTTATCAAAATTCATCAGTTTATCACTAATCAAAATTATTATTAAGTTTGAAAAATCTAGAATATATTATATTTCTTTATTTATCAATCAATTCTTTAATTGAATATTTAATAGAACTAGTTAAAAAACCATCTTCTGTTTAATTTCTTGGACCATTTTCTGTCCTTCATTATTTATTTCGGTTATGATCTCTCGTAATATATCATTAATAGCAATACCACGCAATTCACATGAAATATATAATAACGAGAGTATTTGTTTAGCTAAAACACGAATATTTTTAATATCACTTACAGGGATTCTGATACCAAGCGCTTTCAAATCCATATGGGTCTCCTTTTCTTGTTGTCTTATTGTAATTAAAATATCATTTTTTCTTCCCTTCCATTCTTCTGTAATTGCCCTTAGAGATAATAGATATCTTTTAGTAGGACTTCCAATTCCCATAACATCCTTGGCAAAATTGAGAGGTTCAGAGTTTCTTACTGTTTTCAATCCAAATGTTCGATTTATTTTATAATTTTTATCTAATTTTGTTTTCATCCTTGAAATTTCATCAGTGAGCTGTTCAATTCTTAAAGATAATTTCTCAAATTTCTTTAGAAAGATTTCTTCAGTGCTGTGTTCAAAATTACTCATATTAAACACAAATTAGAATTTAAGTATGACACTTTTTGAATTAGTCTTTAATAAAACTAATTATTAAACTATTAATCTATGCGGAATTTTTAATTTATCATTAATAAAAAAAGACTAATAATTAGGTAAGTAAACTTTTAGTTATTTTTATTACTTTCTTCAGTTTCTTGAATAATACTATCATCAATAACTTTTTCAGATTTATCTTCTAAGAATTTTAAAAATCTTTTCTCTATCTTTAGTCTTTTAGATTCATAGGTATGTTCAATCTCATCAATTTTTTTAACAACATCTGGACTAACGTATTCCTCTATTTTATTAAACTCCTCTTTTGTATATAAAATATCGCGGATTTCTTTGCTTTCCAATAGATCTGGATTTTTAACAGTAAGTTCTTGAGTCACTAAATCTATAATTTCTTTCTTCTTATGGTCTTCTCGAGCGTATTTTATCAGTTCATATATGCTAATTACTATGAGAAGTAATATGAAAAATGCTAATACTGCTATATTTTTGGCGAGATTGATATCATCATTATCAAGAGAAGATAGAGCAGAAATCCATGGAATCTTTACTAGTCCAAAGATTTCATATGGAAAATAATGGATAAATTCATATGCTACTTTTGAAAGAATTAACCAAATTATCACTGCATCAAGCCCAAATCTTTTAAATCTTTTGCTTAGAAATTCTGCTTGTGAACCCATAAGAGTACTTAAAGAGTAAAAAATAATCAGCATATCTGGAATGATCATTACAATATAAGCCCAAATGGGACCGACTTTATTCTCTTCAGTATCAACAATACCAAGATAGATCTTTAGTACTAAAAATAGTGTATAGATCGAAACCAATATAGCAAATGTACCAAACCATCCAGGAAAACTTTTTTTAAACATATATACAACGCATATAATTGCAAGTCCAACAAGGATTCCTCCAACAAGTATATAAATACCATTTAGATACCATGGAAACGCTATGAGATCAAATTCTATAGTTGTTATAACTGATAAATCTAATAATGTGGGTATAATAATAAATAAATATAGTAATATAAGTGAACCAGCTAAACCCCCGAAAAAGATAACAGTTCTTAAAAAAGGTCTTGTTTTTGGAATTTTATGTAGTTTTTTATCAACACTCTTTCCTACTAAATAACATGCATAGATGATAAACCATGATGTGAAGAAAAAATATGTAATTATTGAAATCGCAAATAATATTATAAGGACTATTGAAATCAAGAGTATAATCGGTAAAGAAACTAGTAAAAACAAAACAATCTTCCAGGTTGGATATTTAAAGATGTCTCTCTTAGAAACTAGAGAGAGCAAAAATAAGAACATTAGGAAGACTATGAATGGTAAATATACGATAATACCTATTATTGAAACATACCGATTAGGGTATGGAACTAAAGCTACACCTACTAACATCCAAATTACTAGAGTCAATAATCTCCAATCTTTACCTAATTTTTTTAAATTTTCGATAAAAATCATAAAAAAATAGATAGATTAGATATATTTAAAATTTTCTTATTGCAGACGAATAATACAACATTTTCATTTTATTAATAAAGGAATTTAAAAAAATTCACTTAATCTTTTTTGATTGGAAAATTTACGATAAGGTAAACCAAATTTCTTTTTTAACTCATTAACAGATTCGGGAGCAAAACCTTGAAAGTGATTATTTACTATAATGAAGATTTCATATACATTAGGTATTTTATTTATATCTTGAATACCCATATAGAAACTATTTAAAGCTTTCTTTTGATGTCTTTGAATTCTGTTAAAAACAGTTAGTTTTCTATCTCCAATTAATCTGATATAATAAAATTTTTGATTTTGCATATAGTATGGAGTTAGTCCCGGCATATAGGTCGTTCCAAGTATTTTCTGATTACCATCAGTAAATTCGATGAGAATTTTAGGATTGAACCATGAATTATCTCGCAATTCAATAATATATTTATATTCTAGGGGAATTTTATTTAGTAATAGCTTTAATTTTTGAACATTATTTTCTGAGTATCGAAACCAAGGAGGGAATTGTAATAAAAAAGCCTCAATCTTTGGTTTCAAATGTTTTAATTTTGAAAAAAAATTGATAATATTTGATTCTAAATGAGGATCCTCCAGATGATGAGTTATTTGTTGCCATACTTTCACAATAAAGCGAAAATTTTCTGGCACATGATGTTTCCAATTAATTACTATATCCTCAGCAGGTAAATTATAGAATGTTGAATTTATCTCAACGAAATTGAAGAATTTTGAGAAGTATTCCAATTGCTGGGATTTATATAACTTTTTAGGATAAAAAGGACCAATCCAATCTTTATAATCCCAGCCAGCAGTTCCAACAGTTATTTTAACCATTTGAACGGTTTAGGAAATATTATGATATTTTAATGATTCAATATTTTCTTAAACTGAAATAATTAATTTTTATACATAATTATTTTCAATTTAAATTATAAGAATAAAACGATTACATGGTGAAACATTATTAGTATTGATTGGGTTAAAGTGGAAGAAAAACCGGAAAAGAAACTATCCGTTGAAGGAAAAATATTATTGGAATTCCAAGCTAAAATAAAAAACTTAGAACAGAAATTAGAGAATACTCATAAACGATTAGAAAAAATAACAAATGAGTTAATTATAACAAAGACCAAGTTAGCTGGTTGTGAAAAAAGCCTTACAGAACTTACAGAAAGAAGATCTTCTGCCAGAAAATCTTTGGATGAAGTGAAACAAGAAAAATTACAGATTGATATTGAACTTACTAAAGTAACATCCGAAAAAACAAATTTAGAAGAGAAGTTTGATGAGGCAATGAAAAAAATTACACAACTAGAACAACAATTAAATCTTAAAGTTGAAAAATCATCAGATTTTGAGCAGAAACTATTAGATAAAGATAACGTACTTCAAGAAAAAGAAGAAGAGTTATTAATTAAAGTAAAAGAACTTTTAAAAAAAAATGAAGAAATCCAGAATCTTAAGAGTGAAATTGAGGAAATAAAGAAAAAATTAAATGATGAGATAAAATTGAATGATCAACAAGTTAAAAAATTTAAAGCATTTGAAGCTCAAATGTCTGAAGTTATAAATGCTACAAAAATAGTTGAAAAAATTAAAAAGATAATGGAAACAAAAGGCTTCTTATCTGACAAGGAACTTGAGCTTTTATTAAAGGAAAAAGAAGATTTATGATTGTTAATCACTCAAGTGATCAATTCAAAATCAAATTTTTTAATGCAAAATTTATAAATAATCAATTTTAAAGACTTAAATATAAGCAAAATAAAAAAAAATTTTTAAAAATATAATAAGGTGGAAGTGAAATTTCAATCGATTGGGCTAAAGCCGAAATGAAACCAGATAAGAAGCTATCTGTTGAAGGAAAAGTATTATTGGATCTTAGATCTAAAATAAATAATTTAGAAAATCAAGTAAGTCAAAAAACCAAAGATTTAGAAAAAACTTTAGATGAGTTAAAAGCAACTAAAGAAAATCTCACCGAAACTGAGAAAAAGTTAACAACATTAAATAAGAGTTTTTCTACATCAAGTAAGGATTTTGAGAGAATAAAGGAAGAGAAGCTGTATGCAGATGCAGAGCTCAATAAATTGAGAACAGAAAAATCAAATTTGGAAACTAAATTAGCTGAATCCAGTTCTAAGGTTACAGAATTAGAAAATAAATTGAAAGAGTCCTCTATAAAAGTTGAGAGCTTAGAATCGGAAAAAAATGATATTAAAAATCAGTTGGAAAAAGAAAAGGAAGAATTAAAAGAAAAAGTACAACAAAGAGTAAATGAAATCGAGGATCTTAAAAAAAATTTACAAAAAGAGACTTCAGATAAATATGTAGAAATGGAGACTCTTAAAGATACTTTAAGCGCAAAAAAAGTTGAGATGAATGCTTTAAAGCAAAAAATTACTGCACTTGAAGATACAATTTCCGAAGCTAAAGGGGCACCAAAACTCATTGAAAGCATAAAAGATATTATGATTACAAAGGGATTTTTATCAGATAGAGAGTTTGATGCCCTATTAGAAAATAAAGAAATTTAGTAAACATTTTTATCTATTATTAGAATGGTAAAATTAATTTGGGAAAAAAAAGATAGTGTTTCTAAACCAGAAGATATAGAAAAATATACTCCTAATTTTTTTAAAGCTTTCGAACATCATTCATCTAGTGATATTGAAAAACTAATTGAGTTTAAAAATTGTCAAAACTGGGTTAACAAATTATTTTGGGGAAATAATTTAGATGTTTTATATTTTTTATTAAAAAATTTTGAAGATAAAATTAATTTAATATATATTGACCCTCCATTCTTTTCTGGAACAAATTACCAAATTAAAATTAAGGAAGATGACAAATTCTATGACTCTATAGCATATTATGATCATTGGAATAATGATTTAAGCTCTTATTTACAAATGCTATATGAAAGAATATCATTAATCAAACAAATTCTCTCAAAAAATGGGTTATTTTTTATCCATTCAGATTGGCATGCTAATCACTACATACGATTAATTCTAGATGAAATTTTTGGAGAGAATAGATTTGTTAATGAAATTGTATGGTATTATTATAATAAGTATTCGGCTGGAAAGAAAAATCTTCCAAGAGCTCATGATACGATTTTAGTATATTCTAATTCTAGTAATTACACTTTTAATGAATTAAGAATCCCTCGTAAAAAGCCAAGAAAGCAACTGATGAGAATAAATGTAGAGGGGGTACTGAAGAATTTAAAAGATAAAAATGGACATGTTAAATATCGAATAGTAAGAGATAAAAAATTAGATGATGTCTGGAAAATACCTTGTTTGCAACCTGCCTCAAAAGAATGGACCGGGTTTCCTACGCAGAAACATCATAAATTGTTAGAAAGAATTATTAAATTAGGCTCAAATGAAGGAGACTTGATTGCAGATTTTTTTTGTGGATCTGGAACGTCATTATTGACAGCTGAAAAATTAAAGCGAAGATGGATTGGATCTGATATTTCAGAATATTCAATATATTTGACAAAAAATAGGATTTTAAACCACCAAAATGCCGTAAAACAATTTTATCCATTTGAAATTCTCACAAATCTTGATACAGAGAAAAAAAATATTATTGATTCGGGATTTTTTCAAAAAGAAATTTCAATTAACAGGAAAAAATAAGTTTTTTGATTTGTGTTTATTCTTAATTCACAAGAACATGAAAAATATTTCTCTTTTTTATGCTTTGTATTAAAATTAACTTCATATAAAGGAAAAAAAGTAAAAAAAAATTCAAAACGAAAAGTTTAGAATAATAATCGATCAAAATGGGATTAAAAGAGTATTAGCGCCTGATCTTATTTTATAATTGAGTATGCACATTCCATCCTAAATAATTGGAAAGTGCTTCATTTACAATATCTCCAACTTCACTCAAAGATGCTGCTACATGATGTGCAAATCCCTCTTTACATACTATCTTTAAAATGTCTTGTAAATTTGAGATTTCTATAACACCATAACCTCCAAATGTATCTAACATGTCATCTGTATAATTACCCTCTACAATCAAAGCTTTAATTTCTCCAAAAAGATCATCAGTTTCCACTCGTAAAAGTGTACATGGTTTAGTTTTAATGCGTCCTTGGATTGCTCCAAAACTCACGTCTCCACCCTTTAGATCAGAAATGATAGGATGAATAGTCATTTTAGTGTCTTGAAAGAACGACTTTGGAAGGTTACTACAGTGAAATAATACCATTTTATTCGGATCATCACCATAATTATTGTTCCAGTCTAGTATAGCCGAAGGACTCTCAGAAGCGATTTGTAATATTAACATTCCTATTAAACCAGAGATATCAACCTCACAAGCAGCTGGAACAAGTCCTTCACTAAATATACTCATTACTGCACAGGGTACAATACCAAAGTTATCTTGTATAGAAGGCCAACATTGGAATGCAAATCCATCTAAATCATTCTCAGTTATCCAATTTTCAATTACAACTGCTAATTTTGCAAGTTTAATTAAACTATCTTCTGGAATTACATTTGTTGAAGTATAATTCAAGATGTATTCAATCTTTTCTTTTACTTTTGGATTATCATTAGTTAATTGATTTATATATCCAAAAATCTCTGATAAATCTATTGGCTCAATACTTATCCCATTAAATTCTAATATTTTTTCACTATATCGAACAGTCTCAAAAGCATTGGGTCTTGTTCCTATTTGACCCAATCTCGCTCCTCTAAGTTTTTTTACGATTTTACATATTTTTTCAAACCTTTTTAAATCACCTTTAAAAATATCCGATTTTATGGGACATGTATGAAATTGGGTTAATGTAAATGGAATACCATATTGATATAATACATTTGTAACAGAAATCTTTCCACAAAATGCATCTCTTCGATGTATTCGATCCATCTTATCAAGTTCATCTGAAGAAGCGTGAATTAAAACAGGAACATTGAGATTTGCTAACTTTATAGTGTTAGCTACGGCTTTCTCATCACCAAAATTGCAAAGACACAAGATAATTCCTAAAATTCTATCAGAATTCTTTTTGAAAAGTTCTGCACATTTTTTTGCATCAGAGTAAGTTTCAACGGCCCCTAATGGAGTATCTTCTTCATCTAATATAGTGTATTCATAACCCAATTCATTCATTACGTCTATAATATCTTTTCTACCTTCTTTTATTAAACGATCTGGAAATACATCTCTATTTCCTAAAATTATCCCAAAAGATGATTTCAATTCTTTATGCTGAATAAATGACATTATTTAAAACCTTTAAATTTAATATTTAACTAAATAAGTAAATTCTCTTCTTGTTTTAACTTTTTTCTTAGAAAATAAAGAGAATAAATTTAATTATAAAAATTATAGGAAATCTTTCTTAATGATCTAATTGCGATAATTATAAATTGCATATGTCTAAATCAGTGATTTTCACATCTATTCAATTAAATATGATTAAATGTTTATATACTTTTATTTATTGCATCGTACGATTTTGCCTTTATAAATTTCTTAAAGATCTATTCTTTAATTCTTTTTTTACTAATTATCCTTAAACTTTTTAATCACATTTAGGCTAAAAATACTTTATACTACTATAAACTATTTTCGTCAAGTTCTCACTTTCTGCTGGTATATCTAGTTGCAGTATTCGTGTTCAAAGTATATCTCAATTTCCAAATTAACTTTTCTTGTTGGAGCTGGATACTCGGTAGATACTCCTTTAAGTTTATGAAATCTAAATTTTTTTTTCAAAAAAAGCTAAATCTTTTAAAAAATAAGTCTTTTTTTTCAAAAATGAGCTATCTGCAATTGTATATTTATCGTATAAAAAAGGAAAATCGCACCAAGTTCTTAGATAATATTCAGAAAGCGAAATTAGTTTATCAAAAATATGGTGCTGAAGGAGAAGAACTGTTTTTATTGCACGAGAAGACTCCTAAGTATGGAGTAACAGGAATGTGGGACATAATACCTTTAGAAAGTAAAGAAGAATTATGGATTGGGATTTGTCGGTTCAAAGATAAAGAACATTGTGAAAATGTGATGAAAAAAGTTGATGAAGATCCCGAAACTGAAATTTTATACGAACAATTCGTCAATTCTGTCTGTGAAGCATCTCGAGTGATCCGAGGAGAATTCGAAAGAATAAACTAATTTCACTCAAAATCGGGTTTTTACAAAAATGTTAAATATCGAGCAATAATAGTACGTCATGTATTTATACATTTTTGGCGAAATTATAATGAAAAAAACAATACTAAGTGGAGAAAATCATGTCACTTATACC
>JBHLLP010000037.1:0-34083 GCA_048885525.1 Candidatus Hermodarchaeota archaeon
CTCTGGACTTTTTCGTTGATATATAAAACTTTTATAGATTGCTTCTTCAGCCATTAACTTCCACGACTCGACATCTGCCAATGTTGTAAGTCGAATCATTATTTCAGAACATCTCAAAGCGTCACTGAATAAACCAAAATCATAATAGATTCTAGAAGCAATCGAAATTTTTTCAAACACACTTGGGCTTTTGATATTCTCTTTGAACCAATCTTTTATATTTAGAGATAATATTTCTGAGCTTAATTTTACTTTAACCTGAATTAACTCTTCGACTATATTTGCTGTATTTGCATTAATAAGATAAATTTTATTTTTATTACTAAAACGAGAGATTTCATGAAGTTTTTCGGCAATTAAAATTAAATCCTTATTGATTTTAGGAAAGGATTGACTCTTACCTGATATTATTTCGTATATAATTTCACTACCAGGTTGTATTGATTCGGAATGATTTATCCAAATTAATTCTTTAAGATTCTTTATTGCTTTTATTGTCGGCATTATATCAAAATCATTTATACCTGAATAACCCATTATAATTAGCGAACGTCCTTCACAGATATTATCTAATAAAATCCGCTTAAAAGGCTCAATTTGATATATACTTTTTCCTGATTTATTTAATCCAAGAGTTTTAATTGTTTTCATAAAAGAGCTTCTCGTCTCTTCCCCAGTTATAATATTTTTAGCTGAACTGTGGATTTTATAGATTGCTTTAAATCCATGTTTAAAGAGTTCAGTTGGATTAGAATAATTTTCAAAATCTTCCATTGTAATAACAGGTATAATTTTGTTAGAAGGAATATTTAATTTAATAAGTGCATTTTCTATTAAAAAATCAAAATTAGTAGTCATTATGAAATGCCCTTTTCGGAGACAATCCGCTAAGAAAAAATGTTGAAGATTTGGTTTAGTAAATAATCCAAAATAGTCAACAATTTTAAGATCTTCGTCTAAGTTGGAATAGATTATGTTTATTAATTGTTCTAATTTCAAATCTTCTATTTTAAGAATATTTTCAATTTCAGATTCTGCACAAAAATAATTGATTAATTCTTTTTTTATTCTATTACCATCTGGGACACTTGAAGGAGAATCAACAGAACAACCTGCCCCTATTAAAAAAGTTAATTTTTCCTCATTTCCAAATAGGTCCTTTATTTTGAGATTGGTCTGCTTCATTTATAATTTCTAAAGTAATTAATAAGCTAATAATATTTTAAGAGAGTTATCTATTTTTATCTTTCGGACTTTAGAAATTCCTATTACTGCCACATAATTAAACGTGGTATATCTAAAGAATCTAATTATATTAAAATTTCTTCAATTGGTACTGAAATCTAAAAAAAAGTAACATTCCTAATAAATTTCAAATTATAAACGCAACTATAATTGTTAGAACAAATAAAGAATTAAAAAGTCTATAAAAATAATAAAAATTTTGATATAGATAAACGTGTGGAATATTTTGAGAAACACCCAAATTGAATATAACTCTATCAGAAAGTAGTAAAATAGCAATGCAAATTAATGAAGACAAAAAAGAGAAAAAATCAAAGGAATATGTATTTTATGGATTTTTTTAGTATTAGCAATAATTCACTATGTTTCAGTTAAAAAATAATCTCAAAATCCTAGACAAAAATTTTTGAATAACGAGACACCTGAAATAATTATGAGAAGTAAAAAAAGTAAAAATATCCCCCGCTGATATTTTTTATTAAATTTCCTACGATATTAACCTCAATCCAAACTTATAAATTTTCACATATCTGTAGATTGAACATTAGAGATTAATATCTTATTTAATATGCTATTAACCGACGGAATTTAACTATTCTATTCAACATTTTTAATGTTTGTTATTACATTCGCAAATTTCAAGAACTGGTAATTAATATCTATCTAAAAAAATTCTTGTAAAAAAAATAAATTATTCTACCAAGGAAAAGGTACAACTAGTATCTCCGCATCCAGGACATTTGAAATCTTCCTCTGGGAAGTCATCTGAGTTAAATTCATGACCACACTTGTCACATTTCCATAACATTAATATCTCATTTTGAATCAATTTTCAAAATCCTATCTATTAAAATAAAAAGAGTCTAAATATAAAGTTTATCGAAAAACTAAGCCTTAAATATTAAATTTATCACTTTTATAAATCAACTTGCTTAAGAGATTACAGAAATTACTTCTTTAAAGATAAGATGAAAATTTTGAGGATTTAATTTCAAGAGATGAACAGAGGGGATGTCTAAAAGATAATTTTTTAATGAATGCCTTAAATTTAAGCCCATAGTTGCAATAATTGATATATCAGTATTAAATATTATCTTGATGAAATCTTGAAACTTTTCTGAAAAAAGCTCCATTTTGCCAATTTCATCAATTATAATTAAATCAACCGTTTTTCCTTCTATTTTTAAGGTATTTTCAAGGTATCTATCAAATTCTTCAACAAAAACATTATATTTACCTAATTTTGATTTAGTATTGAAATTTCCCACTCTTGCTAATTGAGATTTTTCCCCAGAGTAAATGTCTAAAATATCAAAACCAATTCGATTGCCATGCTCTCTAACTTCAGGGGTTAAAAAGCCATAAATAATTGAATTACGTTCAGAAAAATACTTTATTAATTTTGATATTAAAGTTGATTTACCACATCGAGGTGGTCCTGTAATAAGTATTTTATTACTCATTTAATTCATAAATTAAAACTTTATTTATGGTAAGAATTTAGATGATATTATAAAAAATTTATTTAATTTTTCCTAAAAAATATAATTGGAGTCAAAAACATGAAAAGTACAACATTTAATTTTAAAGATCAAGATGCAATTGAAATTTTCGTTTATAAATGGGAACCAGATACAGAACCAAAAGCTATAGTTCAGATTCTTCATGGATTAGCTGAACATGCAAAGAGATACACCCGAGTAGCAGAAGCTCTGTGTAAAGAAGGATATATCTGCTATGCAAATGATCATCGCGGTCATGGATTAACTGCGGGTGACTTGACAGAAGCAACTTTAAAAGACAATGCTGGAGTTCTTGGTCCTAATGGATGGAGAAGTGTCGTTAACGATGTTTACGAGTTATCAAATATAATCAGGAAAGAATACCCTAATCTACCATTGTTTTTAATAGGTCATTCTTGGGGTGCCTGGTTAGCTCAAGATTATATCCAAGAATGGGGTAATGAAATTAAAGGATGCATTCTAAGCGGTACTAACGGGAAAGTAAGAGGCATGGTAATTAAAGCTGGAAAGTTACTTCTTAAAAGCGAAATGAAAAAGCTTAGCCCTACTGAACCAAGTCAAAAGATGTATGATATGAATTTTAAATCTAACAATCGTGATTGGAAAAATGAAGAAGGCGCAACTGGATTTGAATGGCTTAGTAGAGATAAGGCTGAAGTCAAAAAATATATTGATGATCCTTGGTGTGGATTCGTTCCTCCTGCTAGTCTTTGGTTAGAATTCCTTTATGGATTTGAAAAAATGTATGATCCAAAAAATGAACAAAGAGTACCAAAAGATTTACCTGTATTTTTTATTTCTGGTTCAGAATGCCCTATTGGAAATAAGACAAAATACGTACAAGGTATGATTGATCGTTATAAGAAATATGGGATTAAAGATGTTACCTACAAGTTTTATCAAGACGCCCGACATGAAATATTTAATGAAATTAATCGTGAAGATGTCTTTCAAGATGTAATAAATTGGTTGGATTATCATTTATAAATATTGAAAACTAAAACTAAAAAACTTCTTTTTTAGATCTTTATTTATCTAATTCTCTAAATTTTTGGAGTAAATCCTTTTGCTTATCTGAAATTTTTCTAGGAATTTCAATATTTACTATTACATATTGATCTCCTCTTCCTCGCCCCCGCATATATGTTACCCCTCGATTTTTTATGCGAAACTCTGTTCCTGGTTGTGTTCCAGGAGGAATTGTCAGTTCTTTTTCTGTTAACTTCTTTTCTTTATAATCTAATGTAGGAACGTTTATTTTTCCTCCAATTATAGCAGTTACAACGTCTACATCCACGGGAGTATAAAGATCATTTCCACGTCGTATGAATTGTTCGTCACCAGTTATTCTGATTCCTAAATAAAGATCTCCGGGTATTGCGTTAACAGATGGTACATGCCCAGCCCCTTGAACTTTTAAATGAACCCCATCTTCAACACCTTCTGGAATCGAGACGTGAATTGTTTTCATTTCAGGGATTACTTTTTTTCCTCCACAGGTCTTACATTTTTTCTCAATTACTCTTCCCGTACCATTACAACTGTAACATTCTGATTCTCTTATAATAGTTCCAAATCCGGATTGTGTCATTTTCCTAATCCGCCCTGAACCTTGACATTCTGGACAAGATTTTATACTTGAAGGATCCTCCGCACCTGTCCCTTCGCAATCATCACAAGGAGTATATCTTTCTATAGGAATATCCTTTTTGACACCAAACATCGCTTCCTCAAAAGTAATTTCTATATGATCTTCTAAATCTTGGCCAACTTCTCTACGTGGAGTACTACTTCTTCTAGCCCTTGTACCAAAACCACCAAAACCAAAATCATCAAAACCACCAAAAGAACCAAAGCCGCCAAAAATACTCCGTAATAATTCATCGATTCCTGGAATACCGCCACGGAAAAAGTCACTCATATCAACATGTACACCACTAAAACCAAATCTATCATAATTTTGTCTTTTCTCTTCATCACTTAAAACTTCATATGCTTCTTGGAGTTCAATAAATTTCTCCTTTGCATTTGGATCAGTCTTATTTAAATCTGGATGTAACTTTCTGGCTAATCTTCGATACGCAAGTTTAATGTCATTTAAACTAGCATCTTTACTTACACCAAGCACTTCATAGTAATCTCTTTTCTTAGAACTCATGATTCTTTAGTACCTTAGTATAATGAAATATATTTAAAACTCAAGTAAATAAAATTGTTTATAAAATTTAATTTTTTAGGTAATAGGCTATTAGATAGAATAATAGTAGAATCCTTTATAAATTAAAAGAGGTATTATATGAATTAAACAATTCTTCCTAATTCTTAATGAAAAGTCCTATAAATTATATCGAAGATAACGAAAAATATAAAAAAATAATGGAAAACAAGAAAAAATTATTTTGACTAGGTAGACTTAATCTTCGTCCCAATCAACATCTACAACTTTCTTTTTCTTCTCTTCTTCCTTTTCTTTTTTGTATGATGCACCACCAGCACCAGATTCACCTGGTGGAACGCCACCCATACCACCCGGAGGGACACCTCCTGGGGGAGCACCCCCCATACCACTTGCAGCACGCTGAGCTTGTTCAGCTGCTTGTTGGTATACTTGATCTTGAGCTTGAGCCTGATAAATCCTCTGGGAAAAGCTATACATAGACTTCTGCAGATTTTCGATACCTAACTTAATTCTTTGTACATCATCCGTTTTAATATCTTCTTCTAATGATGCGATAGCTGCTTCAATTGCTTTCTTTTCATTTTCTTGAATCTTGTCTTTATTATCCTCCATTAATTTCCGGGTTTGATAAATCATCGAATCAGCATTATTTTTAGCTTCAACTAATTCTCTAACTTTCTTATCTTCCTCTTCAAATTGTTCTGCTGTTTGAACTTTTTCTTTAATCTCTTCTGGAGTTAAGCCTTGAGCGCCAGTAACAGTGATTCCAGTTTGTTTTCCTGTTCCCAAATCTTTCGCAGTTACATGTACAATACCATCAGCATCTATTGAAAATTTTACTTCGATCTGTGGTATACCTCGAGGCGCAGGTGGAATACCAGTTAAATGAAACATTCCTAAAGAGATATTATCTTTAGCCATAGCTCTCTCTCCTTGGAGAACGTTTATAGTAACTGCAGGTTGATTATCTGCTGCTGTACTGAACACTTGACTTTTTTCAGTCGGTATTGTACTATTTCGTTCAATTAGTTTGGTGAATACACCACCTAAAGTCTCAACTCCTAATGAAAGTGGAGTGACATCAAGAAGTAATAGATCTTCCACATCTCCAGCAATAACACCACCTTGGATTGATGCTCCAATAGCAACACATTCCATTGGATCAACTGAATGTTCGGGTTCTTTTCCACCAAAAAATTTCTTAAATCTTTGTTGGACAGATGGCATTCTTGTTGGACCGCCAACTAAAATCACTTTGTCAACATTATTAGGTGCTAATTTCGCATCTGAAATTGCTCTTTGCATAATGGGATCAAGCCGTCTGAGAGTAGGTTCTATTAAAGATTCTAATTTTGCTCTTGTGAGTTCCATGGTTAAATGAACAGGATTACCCCCTTTTTGTGAAATGTAAGGTAAATTTATAGTAGTGGATAAAGTCGTGGATAATTCTATTTTCGCTTTTTCAGCTGCGTCTTTAATTCTTATCCATGCTTTACTGTCACCCTTTAAATCGATTCCTTCTTTCTTTTTAAATTCTTCAGTTACCCAATCAATTATTTGGTTATCCATATCGGTTCCGCCCAACTGGGTATCTCCTGCCGTGGATAGGACCTCTACAACACCCTCTCCATACTCCATAATCGTTATATCGAAAGTACCGCCCCCTAAGTCTAATACGCAAATCTTCATTAGTTTATCTTTAGTATCTTTATCTAAACCATAAGCCAAACACGCTGCAGTTGGTTCATTAATCATTCGCACAACTTCGAGTCCAGCAATTTCTCCAGCATTCTTTGTAGCAGTCCTCTGGGCGTCATTAAAATAGGCAGGAACGGTTATTACTGCTTTTTCAACGTCCTCTCCTAAATATGCCGATGCATCAGTTTTAATTTTCTTTAATATCATAGCACTTATTTCTTCAGGAGAAAATTCTTGCCATTTATCTCCCACTTTCAATTTTGCTTTATAAGACGTTCCCATTTTACGTTTAATAGCGGTAACTGTACCATCTGGATTTGAAACAGCTTGTCTTCGAGCTGGTTCACCAACTATTTTACGTCCGTTCTCATCAAATGCTACATATGAAGGAAATGCCTTTCCTCCAAGAGTTCTGCCTTCTGCAGCTGGTACTATCTCAGGTTTACCAGTTCCAGTTAGAACTGCGCAAGCACTATTAGAAGTTCCAAGATCTATTCCGATTATCTTTTCTTTTCTTTTTGGTTTTTCAGTTTTTTCTTCACTCATAGTCCTCTCATCTTCTTATCTTGGATTTATTTGTATTTATACTATTAATTTTGAATGATTTTCTAGAATATAATAATTTAATTCTTTTAAATTGTAAATTTACTATTGTAAGGTAATTTATGAATATATAAAATTTTTATGATATATGCTTCTTTAAAAAGATAGTAAAATTATTTCTAATAATTAGATAATGAAATATTGAATTAAACAAAAATTTAGAATAATAAGAGTTGAAAAATATGTATATTGATTGTCATGCGCATATATTTTTTACTCCAATTCCTTCTGAAGCTATTGAAAAGGATATAATAGGCGAGATACCCTCTCCTACTATGAATTTTATAAGTAGAATGATTTCTAACGCAAACAAGAAGGGTGTAGATTACATTGTTGGAATTATAAGTAATCCTAACGATTTCCCTTGGTACCGTAAACAATTGGAGCTTAAAAATATAATAAATGTTATAGGCATTCAAAGAAGAAAAGCTCTTGAAGACCATTCATATTTGATGTCGCTATTGAAAAAAGAAATTGAAAGGAAAATGCCTCATGCAATAGGCGAGATTGGATTGGATTATGTATATGGTTTTGAAAGGTTGGGTGGGCATGAAAAAAACACGATCAAGAAAAAACAGCAGAAATTATTTAGAAAACAGATACGATTAGCAAAAGAATTAGATTTACCAATCGTAGTTCATGCAGGTTATCGCAATGATAAAGATATTGTAGAAGTATTAAAACAAGAAAAAACTCAAGACGTAGGAGGTCAAATTCATGGGTATATGTCTGATGTAGAATTAGTTTCCGAACTGCTTGAAATGGGTTTTTATTTTTCTTTTGGATATAATCATTCAAGAGAGGAAGAATTAAAAAGAATAGTTAAAATCACTCCATTGGAACAAATACTTACTGAAACGGATGCTCCATTTCATTTGATGGAAACTCCGAAACGATTTATACTTCCTGAAGATATTATTTTGATAAACGAAGAGATTGCTCGTTTAAAGGAGATTGACCTAGAAACTTTTACACTTCAGATAATGAGAAACGCTAGAGATCTTTTTAAATTTTAGATTAAAATCGATTTTTATCATATAATTTTGGAAGACAGTTATTATCATACTAATTATTAGTATTATATTAATTTATAATTATTAATTATCTAAGTGAGACTGATTCTAGGCAAATCATTTATAAAGATCTCTAAGTCATAAAATTAAAAAAAGTGTATCTATTTTAAAACATATATCTTCATTTCTTTAAATTTAATTATGAATTCAAAGGGACCTGATATGGAAGACAGTAATGACAATGATATAAAAGAAGGTGTCGAGCAAGATATATCTTCTGATAGTAAGACAGCAGAACAAAAAGAAAATATAGAAAGTGAAATAGTAAGTGAAGAAGTAAAAAAATTAGAAGAAAAAGAGCATTATGAATTAGATTATTTTTCTAAAGAAGATTTAGTCAAGGAAAAGGAAAATCTTGAGCAAAAGATAAAAGACTTAAAAGAAAAAACTGAGAAATTACAGAAAGAAAATGGTGAGTCAAGGAATAAATTCATGCATCTCCAGGCTGAATTTGAAAATGCACAAAAGAGATGGGATAAAAATCGACAAAATCTGAGAATTGAGTATACAGCATCGGTTTTAAAGAATTTCTTACCTTTATATGACTCATTTAAAAAAGCTCTTGAGAGTGCGAATGAAACGGAAAAAAAAATCATCGAAGGCTTTTACAACCAATTTATGAATATATTCAAATCATATGGTGTAGAACCGATAAAAGTAGAAATAAACGATGAGTTTGATTACAGTATTCATGAAGCTTTAACCTCGGTTGAAAAAGAAGATGTTCCAGAGAATAAAGTGCTTGAAATAGTCCAAGATGGCTTCAAATATGGAAAAGAAGTAATCCGTTATACTAAAGTTATCATATCAAGAAAACCAAAACCTCCCAAACCAGAACCCGAAGAAAAAGAGGCTGAAGAAGAAGTATCTGAAGAAAAAACAACAGAGGAAGAAATACCTGAATATCAAGAAAAACAAGTAAAAGAAAAAAAACATAAAAAGCAAAAGAAAGAAAAAGATAAGGAAAGTTCATAATTTAATTTTCAGAAATTTATTTATTTTAACCTAAAAGATTAATAACTTTAATTTGTTTTTTTACTTAAAAAATAATAAAAATAAAGGAAAAATGGCAGAAGAACCGCAACTCCCTCCAATTCCCTCAATTGGAGATATATTAGATAGAAAGAAAAGGTTTGTTGAAAAGAAGCACAGTGTAATTAAATGTGGTAATTGTTCAGAGAGTTTTTCACGTACATTTAAACCGGGAGATTTTGTGTTTAAGAGAATTGAAGATGAAGAATGTAAGAAGTGTCAAAGAACAAGAACCTTAACGGTTGTAGAAATCTATTCTGAATGGGTTGATCCTAAGAAAAAATAAATTTGTTAGTTCTCGATTCTTATTTTTAATAAAAAATTATAGTTGTTATATTGTTTAGTCCTTAATTCTTTTCCTATTTATTGCAATGTATAGACATGCTAAAGCTATTCCTACTCCGAGTAAGAAACATATGATAATTAGATACCTAATAGGGCCACGAGTGCTGATATCTAGAAATGGATATAAGTAATCACCAGTGAAAGTGCCAAGTATCAAAGCAAATATTAAATATCCTATCGGATAAATAGTCCAATACGGTAAGTATTTCCACTCATATTTGACGTTGTTTTCAGTTAATACCCAATCGGTTATGAATGCAATCGGGGTAATATAATGTAATATAAGATTACTAAATGCTGCCCAACCCGTAGGAAGATAAAAAATTTGTAGCAAGATCGCAAAAAAAACAAAAGTTGTGGAAATATAGAACGTAAAAGCGCCTTTTATAGGGCCTGATATTTTTGCAAGAGATTCTGGTTTATTATACCATACAATTGCTAAAGTAAACCATATAGTAACCATTAAATTTGTTTGCATCGTATAATATTTAAAACCGACTAACCAACTGAAAGGATCACCAGAGGTAATTGAACCGATGATCCAGCTCGTTATTATTGTAAACCAACTTAATCCAGTAAAAATTATCCGATATAATAAAAGATTTTTTGTTGAAAGAGTGAAATTTTTCATTTTTATTAACTCCGAACCCATATTTAGATGTATATAAAGCAAGAAGAATGATATTAAAACTATTCTTTTATGAATATCTATTAATGTTTAAAAATAATTTACTTCTCAAGTCCTAGCATTTTTATTATTAAATTTGCCATAGAATAAGGATCAAGTGATTTCTGAATGGCTTGATCAATATACTTCTCAATTTCTTTATCAGATTTAAGTAATTCTTCAACCTTTTGCGTTAATTTATGTTTTAAAATCTGCATAGTTTCATTAGTTATTCTATTTTTCATATAATTCGAAATAACACCTGATTCTTCTAAGAATGATTTATGCTTTTTTATTAATTCAAGAAGCTCGTTAAAATTCTCTCCAGTTTTAGAGTTTACTTTAGTAATTTCTGGTATCCATAGTTCTATCTTAGCATATTTTTTATGTATTTCATTTGAATCATACTTATAATTTTTTCTGAATTCTAACATTTGCTGTATTTCAGCAATTTTCTTATCTGCTCCTGGTAAATCCATTTTATTTACAACAAAGACATCTGTAATTTCCATGATACCCGATTTTATGGCCTGAATATCATCTCCTAATCCTGGGACTAATAAGACGACAACTGTTTGTGCAGATTTAAAGATATCCACTTCAGATTGTCCAACGCCTACCGTCTCAACAATTATTATGTCACATCCATAAGCATCAAGGATTTTAATTACATCTTCTGTAGCTCTTGCCAGCCCTCCAAGTTGACCCCTATTTGCCATACTTCTAATAAAAACGTTATTAAGTGAGAAATTTTGTTTCATACGGATCCTATCTCCTAAGAGAGCACCACCAGTCAAAGGAGACGTTGGATCGACGCAAATAATCCCTACTTTTTTCCCTTGATCAACATAGAATTTAGTTAATGTTGAAATAAACGTTGATTTACCTGTACCTGGTGCTCCTGTTATCCCTAAGATGTATGCATTACCTGTATGTTCATAAATAGAATTAACTATTTCTTCAGCAACATCAATATCATTCTCTACAAAAGTAATTAAACGTGCAGCAGCTCTAGGATTTCCTTTTAGTAATTCAGAAATAAAATTAGAATAATCCATTCTATTACTATCTTTCCAAGTTGTTTTTAACAAATTCGACTATCGTTTTAAGATCGGTCCCAGGACCATAAAATCCTTTTAACCCGTGTTTTTCTAAAAATATTTTATCTTCATCTGGTATAATCCCTCCCACAGCTACAAGAACATCATCTATGCCATGTTCCTTGAGTTTATCCATGATTACAGGACATAATGCATTGTGTGCCCCAGATAACATACTTAACATTACAGCATCTGGATCTTCTTGAATAACAGTATTTACAACGTCATCTGGAGTTTGGTGTATTCCCGTATAAATAACTTCCATTCCAGCATCTCTTAATGCTCTCGCTAAAACTTTGGCTCCTCTGTCATGCCCGTCAAGCCCGGGCTTACAAACCAGAACCTTTATTTTTCTTCCTTCAGTCATGTTCTATTTTTAATACAATAAATTTGTAAAATTAAATAATTAATATGTATTTTAAAATATTTGAATAAAATTATATTTTCTGTTCTAAATTTTAAAACAATTGGTGATTAAAATTCCAATTTTTAAGTACGATGATATTGAAATTAATTATATTAAGGAAGGTATAGGAGAACCTCTAGTTTTAATTCAAGGTTCGAATACAAGATTAGAAGCGTGGAATTATCAAATAGACTTTTTCAAAGAAAGAATGACTATTATAGCTTTTGATAATCGAGGTGCAGGAAAAAGCTCTCGACCAGATTATCCTTATACAATGGACATGTATGTTGAGGATACTAAAAACCTTCTCAATTACTTGAATATTAAAGAAAAAATACATCTCTGTGGAATTAGTTTGGGTGGAGAAATAGCTCAAGAATTTATTTTAAAATATCCTGAAAGAGTTAAAACGCTTATTTTAATAGCAACGGAACCAAATGTGGATCCTACAAAATTCAGTCAAACAATTAAAGTATATCATGAGATGGACAAAATGAATTTTGACCAAAAATTCCAGTTAATTTTTCCGATATTATATACTAATACATTTAAAAGAAAACTAAGAAAAGATGAAGAATTAATGGAAAAACTTAAAAAAGAAATGAACTTCATGTTTGCAATTGAATATGGACCTAAATTAAAGGATTTAATTAATCAATTTAAAGCATTAGCAGATTTCAATACAATCGATTCTTTACATAAAATTATTCAACCTACTTTAATCTTAGTAGGTTCTAAGGATATTAGAAATCCCCCTGAGAGATCTAAATTAATTCATGAAAAAATTTCGAATTCAAAATTAGAAATCCTTGAAAATTTGAAGCATGGTTTAACAATAGAAGCTCCAGAGATAGTTAATAATGCGATTTGGAATTTTATAAAAGAAAATCTTAGATGAAAAATGAATAGTAAATAATTCTCTTTTCATAAATATTTTTTATTCAGTCTTCAGAAAATTGAATCTTCATGATAAGTACCAAATACTTCTTTTAAAGCATTTATAATTTCTCCAATAGATGTATATTCTCTAACTGCATCTATAATAAAAGGCATTAGATTTTCTGTACCTCTAGCTGCTTCTTTAAGTCTTTCAAGTTTTTCCTGTACTTTTTCATTATTTCGTTCTTCTTTTAGTTTATTGAGTTTTCTAATTTGTTCTCTTGCGACTTCTTCATCAATTTTTAAAAGTGGAACTGAACATGGTTCTCTTTGCTCAAATTCATTTACAGCTACAATGGTTCTCTCTCTATTCTCGATTTCTTGCTGATATTTATAAGATGCATTAGCGATTTCTTTTTGAAAGAAATTTGCTTTTATTGCTGGTACGACACCTCCAAGATCTTCAATCCTTTTAAAATAATCTTCTGCTTCTTCTTCCATCTTATTGGTGAGCCATTCCACATAATAAGAACCTGCTAATGGATCAACGGTATCAGTTACGCCTGATTCATGGGCAATGATTTGTTGAGTTCTTAAAGCTATTTTTACAGCATTTTCCGTTGGAAGACATAAAGCTTCGTCAAATGAATTAGTATGTAGAGACTGGGTTCCTCCAAGAACAGATGCTAATGCTTGTATTGTAACTCTAGCGATATTATTTTCGGGTTCTTGAGCAGCTAATGAAACACCTGCAGTTTGAGTATGAAAACGTAATCGCATTGATTCTGGCTTTTTTGCTCCATATCTATTTTTCATATGTCTAGCCCAAATCCGTCTAGCAGCTCGATACTTACAAATTTCCTCGAAAAAATTATTATGAGAATTGAAGAAAAAGGACAAACGAGGCGCAAAATCATCAATATCTAAACCTCTTTCGAGAGCAGCTTCTACATAAGCAAATCCATCTGCTAATGTAAATGCTAATTCTTGAACTGCTGTGGATCCAGCTTCCCTTATATGATATCCACTAATACTAATTGTATACCATTGAGGTACATGTTTAGTGCAATACTCAATTGTATCAACAATAATCCGCATAGAAGGTTCTGGAGGAAAAATCCATGATTTTTGGGCAATATATTCTTTTAAAATATCATTTTGAATAGTTCCTCTTAATTGGTCTGGAGTATGCCCTTGCTTTTCAGCAGTCACAATATATAGAGCCAACAGTATTGAAGCAGGACCATTTATAGTCATAGAAGTACTTATTTTTGAAAGATCTATACCGTCAAATAAGATTTCCATATCTTTTAGAGAGTCTATTGCGACACCCTCTTTTCCAATTTCTCCTAAAGCTTTCGGATCGGTTGCTTCAATTCCATAAATAGTATGTAAGCTGAAAGCAACACTTAATCCAGTATTACCATGATCAATTAAAAATTTATATCTTTCATTAGTTTGTTCTGCATTTCCAAATCCTGCGAATTGACGCATTGTCCATAATTGACCTCTGTACATGTTTGGATATGCCCCTCGAGTAAATGGATATTGTCCTGGAAATCCTAAATCAAGAGCATAACTAAAATCTTTGATATCATTAGGAGTATATAATCTTTTAATTTCAATTTCAGATAAATTCCTGAAACTTTGTTTTCTTTCTTTTTTTAATGAAATGGAATTCTCCCATTCTTCCATTTCCTGTTTAATTTTATCATATTCAGTCATAAAAATTATCTCTTAAAGGTTAACTTGGAGCTTTAATTTACTAATCTATGAATGTTTATTCTTCAATTAGATAAGAGTTTAAAATTATTTTAACTTTATTTTATTCTTTTTAATGAAAATTATGAATACTAAATTTGGAATTTTAAATAAAAAATAAAATGATTAAGAACGAGAAATGATAAAATCAACAAGTTTTCCATAACTTTTAACGTTATCATAGCTTTTTGGAGCCTTTTCCTTGAAAAAGTCTTTGAAAACCTCCCAATTTTCCTTTTTTCCTAAAGGTGTTTCAGCTAGCACTTTTTTGACTTCTTGAAAATCATAAACAAAAATTAGACCATCATCAATTCTATTGGCGTTCTCAGATAGGAGAAAAAGATAATAATCATTTAAATCCCAAGGATTTAAAACATGTTCTGGTTTATTTCCATCTCCCGCTTTCTTTCCTCTTAATAATCTTGTGTCTATTTGTGTAGGTAATACCATAGTAAAATTGATATTCTCTCTTTTATATTCTGTTGCCATTGCTTTTTGCATTCCTACGACCGCATATTTAGTTGCAACATACGCAGTAAGCTTTGGTGGTGCATGGGGGTAAGCCTCGCTTCCAGTGATTATAAACCTTGCTTTATCATTCTTATCATCTTTTTTCATGTATGGATAAGCCGCTTTGAATGTATAGAATACTCCAAGCACATTAACATTTAAAATTTCTGCAAATTTTTCGTTTATAAACTCATGAGTACTCCACATTCGAGAATAACCTGCATTTGCAATTACGCCGTTAAGTAACCCTAATTCATCATGAAAAGTCATAAAAGCTTCCATAACTTCTTGGAAGTTTGTGATATCCGCAATTTTGACGATAACTTTTACTCCAGTCCCTAAATTTTCTATTTCTTTCTTAGTAGTATTTAATTCTTCAATTGTTCTTGAAGTTAATCCAACATTTGCTCCCTCTTTTGCACAGGCTATTGCTATAGCCTTCCCTGCACCTCTACCAGAGCCTGTGATTACAACATTTTTTCCTTTTAATAACATAATACAAATAAATAATGTGAGTTAAGATATTAATTTTATAAAAAAGCATTACTTATTTTAAATTTTAAGATGCTCTATATGCTTCCTTAATTGAAGAGCAACCTCCACATCTCACACAACCTGCTTTGTTCTCTAAAGGATTAACACCATATTGTTTCATTAATTTCGCACTTTCTCTATAAATTTCTATTAAGTCATGATAATTTGTAATAGGTAAATTCTTTTTTCCTGGTATCGATCTTACCGGTGTTATGTATGGAATAACTCCAATTGATATAATATTTTCAACATCCTTTAGAAATCCGGATTTTGATTCCCCAAATCCAGTTAAAATGTAACTACTAACTTGGTTTTTACCAAAGATATCTATTGCATGCTTCCAATTTCTCTCAAATGTATTATAGGATAAGTGAAATTTTCCGGGTGTAATATCCCTTCTTAATGATTCATTCAATAATTCAATATGAATACCAATAGTGTCTGCACCTGCTTCTTTTAGTTTAGTAAGATATTCTAAATCTTCTAAAGCTTCTATTTGAACATGAATAGGAATATCTGGATGATTCTTTTTTACTCCTCTTAGTAATTCGATATACCTGTTTGCACCTTTGTCAATTGTTTCATCCGTTCCACTAGTTAAAGTCATGTGATTACATCTTCCCTCTTTTTTGGCAGCGGTAATAACTTCTGACATCTGTTCAGCAGTTTTTTCTTCTATTGTCGCATCATTTTGTAAACTCACTTCAATACCACAAAAAGTACATGCCTCTCCACATGCCCAATATACACATTTTTGATATATTGTACTTGCTAGACAGTCTATTCCATGAACCAGAGCTATTTTTTTCATTGGAATTCCATCTGAAGTTTTAAATTCGGGATTGTAGAATAGTGGATTTTGAATTAATTTTAACCTTCCAAAGCTACTTTTAGTTTTCTCATTAAAAATCTCGAAGTAAACATCTTTATTCTCTTTTAAGAATAACTCAGTTCTGTTGGGATTATTCCAGAGTGCGACATTTACTAAAGTAAGTTCATCTTCTAATAGGAAATATCGTCCTCCAGATGGTCCAGCTCCACCTTTTCGTCCAAAATCAATTTCAATTCCTTGTTCTTTATATTGTGGAATAAGTTCACTATCTAAATATACTCCTTTACACAATAGTTCCGTTTTTTGATTAAACGCTGTTTTAATATCGATCATTATTCCCTAAAAAAATAGGCAAGCTATAGTTGATTATTTAGTTTTTATAATATAGTTATTCTCAATGAAATCTAAAATTAGCCCTTATTTAATTTTGAGTGTTATTTAAAATAAAATGTACTTCATAAATTTTATTAATAACCTTAAACAATCTCTTTTTAAATTATATAAAGAAAATCAAATAGTGTATAATTATGCCAAAAGTAGAAAGAACAATAGATATTGCAGCATCTCAAGACATAGTCTGGCAAATTATTGATAATGATGATGATTATCCTAGATGGAATATCGTTGTAAATGAGGTCACTAAACTTGGTGAAGGAAATTACTTTTTCAAAACTAATGTTGGTGATATTACATCTACTCGAGTAGAAACAAAAGCACCTAATAGCTTTTATGCTACTCAAGAAGGAAGTCCAATGACAAGTTTAGGATATATTTTAAAACCCAAGGGAGATGCTGTGGTGGCCACAATCTGGGCAGAATTTGATGACGCAAGTCAAGAGCCGGTGTTAGGAATTGCTGGAGAAATGCTCCTGAAAAGTTTAAAAAAGTACGCTGAATTCCTCGAATCTGGAGGAAATCCCGAAGAATTCTCGAAAAAATAATAACATTTTTTTTTAAATTTTTTATTCTTATTTTACAAAAATATCAAGAAAAACTTCTTTAAACTCTATACAATTATAAAGAAAGTTTTCTTACTATTTTATCAAAAATTCTTTTTGGGTTTAATCATGAAAAAAAATAATAAAAATTTAATTATAGCTTTAACAATTCTTTTGTCATTTAACCTATATCTATTTGCTACTAATATTGATTTAAATGAACAAAACAACAATGAAATAATTAAAACAAAGCCACATAACTCTATTATAGTTGGAAGCTATACAGTTCCAGGTATTTCAGGGCCAATATCAATAAATGAAGTACTTAAAATCGGAATTCTTTGTGATTTATATCATCTTACTGGTGATCAAATTTGGAATGGAGCATTATTAGCTGCAAAAGAAATTAATGAAGTGGGTGGAGTTTTAATTAATTCTTCTACTTATTACATCGGGTTAGTGGCAGAAGATACTGATGAAATGAGCGGTACTCTGGATATTGCTTATACTATATATGCAGCCACACAATTGCTTACTTATAATCCAGATTTTGTTCTTGGTGGAACACGCACAGAAGCATTATTGGCATATCAAGAAGTTATAATGGATGCACAAATACCCTTTTTATGTACTGGATGTGCGGATGATGTTTTTTGTGAAAATGTTATAACATATTATGCTAGATATAAATATTTTTTCAGAGTAATGCCTATCAATGGAACATCATTAGCCAAGGAATTATTCTCCTATACTCTATATCTTGTTAATTATCTAAATTCCACCTATGGTGCACCAACTCTTAATATAGGTATTATTCACGAAGATCTACCTTGGAGCTTCCCATTAACAAATGCTTTAGAGACCTATTTGCCAATATTAAATCCAAGTATAAATATAGTAGGTAATATTCCAGTTCCAATTACAGTAACTGCATCTCAAATGAATAGTTTCCTAAATGCACTTGATGCTGCTAATGCACAAGTAGTAATTCCACTATTCTCCTCTCCAATAGGAATTCTGATGAGCCAAGAATATGGCGTATTACAACCGGGATATCTCCTTGCTGGTATTAATAGTTTCTCCCAAATTGATACATTTTGGGATCAATCTTCGGGAGGTTGTCGTTATGAGATAATTATGGACACTATACATAACACTCCAATAACTTCATTAACATTACCATTTTGGAATGATTACATTTGGGAATATGGCATAGAACCTTACTATACTGGAGTAGGCTCTTACAACGCTATTAAGTTATTAGAAAACGCGACTATTGAAACTCAATCTTTCAATTCTGATACAATTGTCACTCATTTAGAAACAATTAATATATCTAACTATTTCCCAGGGGTTTCTGGTAATCTTGCATTTACACCCTCACATGATTTAGTTGAAGGTTGGCCTTTTGCTACTGCTTTATTCGCTCAATGGCAAATGGATGGAAAAAAAGTAGTAGTCTCCTCGGGAGGAACAATTTATCCAGATTATCTCGCAACAGGGACCCTTACCATTCCACATTGGGGTATTAATAACCTTGTGGCAAGTTATTCTCATTTATTACCTGGAGATTTTATTTTAGACAGCGATGCTGACGATCCAGATCCTAATGGCACTTTTAATCTTAATTGGACTAATTCTAATGGAGCAGATAATTATTCTCTTTATATGGCTTACGAACCAATTACTTATGTAAGTAAAATATATACTGAACTAGCTAAACAAAACGCAATTTCACCATTTCCGGTTTCTGGATTGTTTATTGGAGATTATTATTTTGTATGTGTGGCTTATAACGAAACAGGTCAGAAGTTTTCTAATATCCTCCATGTAGTAGTTCAATTACCATCATATCCTCCCGGAAATTTTACACTGTCTAGTGATGCTGACGATCCAGATCCTAACGGTAATTATCATCTTATTTGGACACCCGCTGAGGGTGCAGACAGTTACTCCGTATATGCATCTGTAAATTATATAACAGAAATAGGTTTAGGTGTTGTGAATCTTGCATATCGTACTGCTGTCTCTCCATATCCAATTTCGGTTTTCTCAAGTGGAGATTATTATTATGTAGTTGTCGCCCACAACCTAACAGGTACAACTTTATCAAATTGCGTTCGAATTACTGTACTTCTGGCAGGTGAGCCAGTTCCAGAAATTCCAGGTTATAATTGGGTACTCCTTTATGGTCTTGCTTCACTCATTTCATTAATATTAATTAATAAATATAACAGAAGACTCAAAAATTAATAATTTCCTTTTTTTTTATTTATACTTTTAATCTTTTAAAATTGCTAAAACAATTTTAGATAAGAATTTTAATAGTTCCTCATCAGAACTAAAACCATAAGTATCATAAGTATATTTATGTATTATTGCTTGAGTGATTACATACAATTGCTTTTCTTTCCCTTCAAGGCTAAGATTTTCTTCTGAGAATCTTTTGATCACTTGATTTATTTCTTTAATGAAAAAGTTCATCTCATCAGAAATTTCTTTTTCTAAATCCATTTCCTCCCTCAATTTGAGGTAATAGTCAAGGTTAGACAGCACTTCGCTTTCCCAAGCTGCCATTGTAAGACGATATTTCTTATGGAGCTTAATAATCAAGGAGAAATAATAAATCATGGCTTCTTGGATTGTTGAGAAATCCATTCCCTCCCTAAATCCTAGTATTTCTGCCTCTTCCTTAAAATCTAAGGCTATCTCTCTTGTTAAGGCCAATAATATATCAATTTTACCTCTTGGAAAATGATAATATAAAGTTCCAACGCTAATATCTGCTTTTTTTGCTATCTCAATAATGTTTGTATTCGCATAGCCATTTTTATCAACTAATTTATTAGCTGTCTGAAGTATAAGATCTCTTGCCCCGTATTTCTTCATGATTTGTTTTTTGTGGTAATATTACACTTATTTAAGTATTATATGGTAATTTAATATTATAAATATTTCGAATCGAATTCGATTCGATAGATTTAAATATGGTTTTAACTTTACTATCATCATAAATTACTTAATCATAGTGTGATTTTAATGAATGATAAGAATTCTGAGCCTAATCCATATGTAAGATTTGTTATTATGTATGTTTTTATAGCTTTAGCGCTTTTTCTTCCTGCAGGGACAATATTTTGGTTACAAGGGTGGATTTACATAATACTAATGATTTTATTCTCCACTTCATTAATGACTTACTTAACCAAAAAAGATCCTGAACTACTAAAAGCTAGAGCGAAAACAAAAACTACAGAAAGTTGGGACAAAAAGTTAGGCTTCATTGGTACACCTTTTTTCATATTAATGTATATACTTCCTGGTTTTGATGCTGTAAGGTTTCGGTGGTCAAAACTACCACTTTATATTAATATAATTGGTTTTATTGGCATGATCCTCTCAGTTACTCTCTTTTCTTTAGTTCTTCGAGAAAATAGATATCTTTCAAGGGTTGTTGAAATTCAAGAAGAGAGAGGACATAGAGTTATAACCACAGGTCCTTATAGAATAGTACGGCATCCAATGTATTTAGCCGTTACTTTTTTATATATTTCTCACTGTATTGCGCTAGGGTCGTTATTTGCTTTAATCCCATGCGCATGTATTATTATAACGATAATTATCCGTACAATTCGTGAAGATAAAATGTTACATGAACAACTTGAAGGATATAAGGAATATGCTCAAAAAACTCGTTATAAACTGATTCCACATATATGGTAGATAATTAAATAAGGACTACTCTATGTCTTCTATAACTGGTTGATCTTCGATAAATTCACAATCTAAACCTAATTTTTCAAAATATTTGCATAAAGCAATACAAGCAAATTTTTCTGTCGAGTAATGAGTGCCTCCAATTAAATTTATACGTTTTTCCTTCTCAAACTCATGTGTTTTTTTACTATATTCATTAATGGTAGTTACTCCTGTTATATATGTATTAATTCCGAGATCTATGATTTCTTGTATAATATCTATTTCATTTCCACCTCCAGCTATTAACGCAACTCTTTGGTCTTGAATCTCATCCGATCCATATTTCCATAATTTAGTCATATGCCCTACTTTAGAACTTAACTTATCTGCTAATTCTTCAGGAGTTTTTAAATTTGTTTTTCCATAAATTCCTACCATTACCCCATAATACTCATAAAATTCTCCCTCAAAAATTATTTCAAGTGCTTTAGCTAAATTTGTTGTTGTTGAATATTCTCCATTCTTATCTAATGGAACATGCATTGTATATATTGAAATCTGCCGTTCCCTTACTTTCATTAGTATGTTTTTATTAATATCCTGAAAGACATTTGGTTTTCTAATGTCCCAAATCATCGGGTGGTGAGTGACTAAAAGAATTTTCTCTTTCTTTTCTTCTATCATTTTATTTAATACAAGATCGCTCGGAAAAACTGCTGTATATACATAATTAATTTCTTTAGTGTTATCTACTAAAAGTCCCATATAACGTTTTTTAAAATTCTCACTAATATATTCATTAAAATCCATACGAGACCAATCATCTTTACATTGATCAAGCTCAAAATCTGTATCAAGTCTTTTATAGAGTGCTTTTGCTTTCATCACATTTTCCTAAATTTCAATTCCATATTAATATTATCTTTAGTATAATCAAATTTAAATTGTTTTTAACTGCATTATTGGTATCTTATAAAAATGAAAGAAATATCCCTATTGTAAGTGAGATCTATGACTAAAAATGATATTAGAAATGAGATAGAAGAAATTGTAAATAGAGAAACTAGAGCTTGGGATACACAAGATGTTAATCTTTTAATGACGATATTTCATCCCGATATGGTTTGGCCGTGGCCAAGAACACCACAATCTCATGATCCGATGGATTGGGTTCTAGAGTGGGGTAAATATGATTACAATCGATGGAAAAATGGTTGGTTGAAATTATTTAATACGCATAAATTAGATCATAATGAAAGAAAAATTCGAAAGATTGAAATTTCAAAAGAGCGTGATGGTGCATTTGCAGTTGTTGATATTGATACACTTTGGATTGATAAAGAAGGTAATAAAAACCATTGGAAAGGGAGAGTTTGTAAAGTTTATTCAAAAGTAGGTGATGAATGGAAAATGATAATGCAAACGGGAGTTTTGCTATACTAAATTTAAACTGGATTTATTTACAAACTGATTCTAAGTATTTGGTAATAAATTAATGTTAAAAAACGAGTAATGGCAATAAAGTCCTATCTCGATCATGATAAAATTTATTAGAAATAACAAATTCTAAACAATCAACAAATTATTATTGGTATGAAATAAAGATTTACTTTAATTAAGTTTACCAATTCTTAGAATAAATAAAGAAAATTAACCAAATAGGTGATTTGAAATAGCTCATAAGAGGCCATGGAGATGCTACAGTAAATGGAGTCGTAGACCTTATCAGTATAAAAGATCTTCAAACCGTAGACGTGAATTTGCTCGTGGTGGCGCACAAAGCAAAATTGTGAGGTTCTGGGGCGGGAACAAAGATATAGACTGGAAGGATTGGGAACTTGTGATTGCACTCAAAGTTAATTCTCAAATTCAGATTTCCTCAAATACATTAGAAGCAATAAGAATTACTATAAATGGTGCGCTTCAAAAAAAACTTGGAAGACAAAATTATCGGCTTCGAGTACGACCGAAACCATTTCAGAAAATTAGAGAAAATAGAATGTTAGCATTTGCCGGAGCAGATCGTGTACAATCTGGGATGAGAAACTCCTTTGGAAGATCGACAGGAGTATGTGCGCGAGTTAGAGCAGGACAGGTTATTGTAGATGTTGGTACCCATATTAGAAATTTAGCATTAGTAAGAGATAGATTAAGAGTAGCATCAATGAAAATAGCTAGTTCTTGTCAGATTGTAGTTTTAAAATATAAAACACCTGAATTATTGAAACAATCAGGATTACCTTTATATGATGCCAAAAAGAGAAAAGAAATACCTCTTTATGAATTAGAATTAGCTAAAACGTAAAATCAATAATACTTTATTTATTCCGTATTTATCTTTTTCTGTGAGGTTTCCTCTGCATTCTTAAAAATATTCATTAAGAAGACACCTAAAATAATAATTACGATTGAAATTATTATCCCAATCGAAATTGTCGCTCCTCTCACAATTAATAATTCAAAAAGAACTGGTGCTACGATATACAATGAATTATACATTGGTACTAATTTAGATGCATCAGCACCTTTAGCAAATCCTATTTGGGTTAATATCATCGCGAAAAAACCAGCAAGAAAACTAAATAAGAAAATAAAGCTATCTAACTCTAAACTAAAAATCCCTGCCAAAGTTTCAATAAAATTACTGGAAGTCAATCCAATTCTTTTTAAAACATTATCTGTTCCCCCCAAAGTTCCCGCTACAGCACCAAAAATAAATGCTATGGCAATTTTAGTTTTCCAAGAAAATCCAATAAGAATTGAAAATAATATAATAATAACTAATATCAAGATAAAAAAATTTGTGTAATTGATATTCCCTGACACTTGTGGTTCTATAATATAAAAAAATCCAACCATAGTCGTTCCGATAACAATTAATACTGCTCCTATTAATTCTTTTTTATCAATTTCTTCATGTAAGATATAATGTGAATAGAGCATTAACAATATCAAACCTAATCCAAACACACTGGAAAAAACAGCTGCGGAAGCAAATGAAGTACCCAATATCTGCCAAATAAAGATTGTACTATTTAAAACAAAACCAATTATGTAGATTAAAGGCTTTTTTCCTTTTTCTTTAAAGGATTTCTTTCTAGAAAAAATTTCAATGCCATGGCGTTCCATAGCTTTAGCAAGATGTAACACTAGAGTACTGACAATTCCAAATAAAAGACCTAAAACAACTGACATTTAAAAGAACTATTGATGTGATTATTTATACTTTATGTGAAATACTTAAATAAATTTAGTTAAATTATAAAATATTATAAAGTATTAATATTGTAAAATTCAAGAATTATAAAAATCATATAAATCTCTATCTTGAAAGATCTTGAACCTTTCTTTAATCCTAAAAGCATTCTAATAGTTGGAGTTTCAAGAAAAGCCTACACTTTTAGTTATACTATTTTAAAAAATCTTTTAGAAATATTCTACAGAGGAAATTTGTACATATTAAATCCTAATGCTGATGAAATTTTAGGTATTAAATCTTATCATTCTTTGGAGGAGTTACCTGAGATTCCAGAGTTAGCAGTAATCGTTTTAGGAAAAAAAATTGCTGAAATCTTTGAAAAAGTAGCGAAATTCGGCGTGAAAAACATAGCGATTGAATCAGAATTGAGAATTGAACTTGAAGACCTTGAATTGATAAAAAATTTGAATGAAATTAGTGAGAAATATGGAGTTTCTTATATGGGGCCTTCAATGATAGGAATTATCAATTTTAACAGTAATTTTACTACATCAATTATTCCGGTAAGGCAATATTTAATGCGTAAACATCGAAGAATAAAAGAAGGGATAAGTTTTATTGCTCAATCAGGAGGTTTAGCTGGAGCAATGGGTTGGTGGTCACCATCTCAAGACTTGCCTATTTCCAAGGTGATTCATTTAGGATACGGATTTGATATTAATGATGCGGATGTTTTATATTACTTTAAGGAAGATGCCACAACTAAAGTAATTTCAATGTTTCTAAGAGAAATCACACATGAAATTATAAGAGCTGTCAAAGATATTGCAAAAATTAAACCCGTTCTTTTCTTCTATGTAGGAAAAGATGAATCAAAAGAAACTGAGTTAATTAATGTAGGTGGAATCAGTGTATTAAATTATATTGAACTTTTCGATTTTGCTAAACTATTCTTATGGTGTCCAGAACCAAAAGGTACTAATCTAGGGATAATAGGACCAAGTTCTGGTGCTATTTATTTAATTGTTAAAGAAATGAGAAAGCAAGGATTATCACTTGCGAGAGTGAGTCAAGAACATAAAAAAATTATTCTTGATAAAGTGGGTGGTTCTACATGTAATCTGGGAAATCCCGTTGATTATTGGCCACCTGAAAAGTTTGTAGGTACAAAAATATGTGAAATATATAACACTTCCTCTAAAACTTTATTGAAGGATGATGCTGTTGAGGGATTAATTTTAGCTTTAGAATTTTTTATAGAAATTGAATTTGACTTTAATATATTTGCCAATATAAAGAAATCCTTCCCCACTAAGCCTCTTATCTCAGTTTTAATTCAAGCAGAACACGATGGCGCAAAAAGAGTTATTAAAACAGCTTCAGAGTTAAAAATTCCTGTGTTCGAAAATGAAATTGAACGAGCTGTTCGGGGATACAAAGTACTTTTTGATTGGTATTCGAAAATAAAAAAGAAATAAAAATTAATTTGTGAAAATATCTTTTAGTTCATCGGGAATTTCATCAGATTCATCCATTAAAGAGAGTGCATATACAATTTCTCCACATTTACATTGTGTTCCTTCAAAGAGATAAAATTTGAATTGATCTTTCCAATTACATATTTGAACATTACTTATTTCTGCAACCTCACCGCATACACAAAAAATTGCCATAGTTTCCGAATAATTAGGTATAATTTCTGTGAAATCTTTCTGAGCCTTACTAAATTCAGAGTTATTTAACATGTCATTAATCTTTTCAGCGTATTTATCTTTAAGCGTTGGAACGAAATAATTGATGATTCCATCTTTGCCTTTCATATCTGAAAGTGTAATAAAATTCCTCTCTACTTTCTCTTCTTTCTTTTTTCTCGAAATTATAGGTTGTTGATATTGCTGAAGTTGCTGTGGGATAGGAAATGGTTCTACATCTGCTGGGTATTCGAAGGTATAAAAGTATTGCATTGATCCTCTTATATTCTTTTGATTCAATAATGTTAAGTTCTCATAATCTCTACTATGGAGCATAAATTTTATTAACTGAAGAGGCACTCTTAATTCGATCAGTCTAGATCTAATATTATCTAATAATTCACCAGCAAAATTCTTTAAAATCATAATATCTTCTCTATTTTCAGAATAAATCTGATTTTTGTTTTGCTCTTTAAACGCAAACCATTTCTTAACAACATTGCCTTTAACTAATTGAGGCACCATACAAAAGACACATAGTATGGGAAAGAGAAAAAAAACATTTATCGGTAAAAAAGCCAAAATAAAGACAAGTACAAATAACGGTAATGTAATTAGTAATGTTAATTTTCGTAGACGTTTATCCATTGAACCTTTTATACCTTTACTAAGAGCAATTTCCTCTGCTTTAAGTTTTAATTTATTAACAATATCAATGATTCCTTTTGATTCGAAGCTCTGTTGTAAAATTCTATCCTCTTCTCTTCCACTACTAAAATTGTCTATATGTGTTGTAATTTGTTTTATGTACTGGTTTAAAGTGCTATCCTTAAAGATGAAATCTAAAGTTTCTTCTGAGAAATAGTCTAAAAAGCGTACTATAAAGAGTTTTTTCTCAACATCTTGAATATCTGTTGGACCCAAACCAAGCGCTTCTTGAATCATCTGACCTTGAGTTTTTCTTGATTGTTTCCTTCGCTTTCTCTTTTTTTCCTCTTTATTCTCTGAACTCTCAGATTTTATCTTTTCATTATTTTCACTGTTTTTCATAATGTTGTCAAAACTTAATGTTTTAGAATTTAATCTAATTAATTATTGACACATAATTAACTTTTGTAAAAATATTTAGTAAGAAAAAATAAAACAAATTGCGAAACAAGTATGCGTTTTGTTTTTTGTTAAATTTGATTAGTTGGGAAATTGATCTTAAGAGTTAATAATAAGCATATTCTGTTTTTCATATATTTCATTATTTATATTATTAGGGGAATTAGAGAAGATTAAAGTAATCTAGACAGAGGTAACTATGTAGGAAATAGGTAAAACCAATTAATAAAAACTAAAAATTAAAAACAACAAAAACAATATTAACAATATATAAAAAAGAATTTTTTGGGTGAAAATAACCATTAGGATATCGGTAGAAGACTCTCGCACTGGAAAGTTAATTAAGCTAGATGTTAAAAATCATCATCAGATTGAAAGAATAGTTGATATTATCATAAAACATATGGGTATTATAAGTGCGGAACAACGTTCCTATAGTTTAGTTCTTAAAGATCAAGAGCTACCTAGCACAATAACAATAGAGGACGCTATTCATAAATTTGGTTTACAGGAGAATGATAAGTTGGTACTTTGGGCTAAAGTTATAGGGGGTTGTTAAGTTAGCACTCAATTTACAATTATATAATTAATCATCAATAATTATAACATCCTCATCTATTTCCTCTTTTTCCTCGATTTCTTCAGCAGTAATTTTGAGTTCTTCCTTTATATTTTCCATGGATTTCTTTTTAAATAATTCTGCAGCCTCTAAACAAATTGCATAATTAAGTGGATCATCAGGATTTGGATTTTCTATTAAATTTTTAAGAGCTTTAATCGTTGTTTCTAAATCAGATAATCGTGACCATTTCTTCAAGACATTTAGACAAATATATCCAGTACCTAAAACCCCTGGAGCAATTTGAACTGGATGAATATTTGGATGAAATATATTCGTTATCCAAGAAAAATCAATTCCACCAGGATAGGGAAAAGAACGATTTATTTTCAAAAAAACTTGGTGAGATCTTTGTGGCGTTAATTCTCCTTTATTCTGGATAATTCCTAATGCATTTATATTTATTGTAAATTCAATACTCGTATCGCCCTTAATAATAGAATTTTCTTCTAACACCCTTAACTTTTTAATATTATTTAGTTCATTTTCAATTCTGTCCTTCCAAATCTCAAATGGTAACTCTGGCAATTCTTTTTCAACCTCTCTCCTCAATTTTACTTTTTAAAAATTAAATCATAATTATTATTGATTTTTTTCTTTTTTATTTTTTTGATATTTTTTTATAATTATTATATTCAATTTTTCTTTTCGTATGAACATGTCCAACAATCTGGGTTCTTCAGTTTCTCAACAACCCTAAATTTATTCAATAGTCCATTATAATTTAACTGTTTACCAATCAGAGGTTTACCTATAGACGAATTCCAATTACCATGTTCTTTAAAATATTCAATACCTAAAACAAATTTCAGTACTTGTTGTGATTGTAGACCTCCAATAATAGAAGTTGTTGTTATAATTGTTGCTATCTTCGCAATTGTTTCACCATTTTCACTCTGAATTTCTTCACCTGTACATGAAAATTTTTTCCACATTAAATCTAAATCAGCATTGGATATACTGCATTGTAAACAAGCTGCATCTTTTTCTTTAGAATAAACTGCTTGAACACTACCAAAAAATTCTTCAATTCCAGAATCCACAAAAGGAACTTGGTAATAGTAAGCATAATTATTTGCTTGTAATCTAGCCTCAACATTGTCAAGACATGAACATATGACATCAGATTTTTGATACAGAGTTTTATCAATATCATTTAAATCCTTTTTAATAGCTACAATTTCTGTATCAGGATTTAATTCTTCACAGGCATTTTTTACTACATCCACTTTATAATCTTTATTTTGAGCACTTTGGCTATTAAATAACACACAGCGATTTAAATTTGAAATATTTATGAAATCATAGTCAACTAATATTAATTTTCCAATACCAGTTAACACCAAATTCTTCACAACCTCATTCCCAGTAGCACCTACACCGATAACCATAACTGTTGCGTTTGAAATTTTATTTTGATCCCAACCCTTAATACGTTTTTGACGATCAAATTTATCCGAGTCTATTGACTCAAAACCATAGACTTTATAATCCTTATTTTTTTGTTCTTTACTTGGCATCTATAAGATTTATTAAATTCAATTTATATTTATATTAAGAATCGCATAACTAACTTCTTTATAACCCTTTTCTGAACTTTTGTCTAATGTAAAAAATTGAAAGTTATCATTTACGGGATCAACAACTAAAGCTACTTGGTATGATTCAGGGAAGAAAAATTCTTGAGTTTTTACATCCGTTGGAGATAGAAAACATCCAAAGCCTGGATGACTGTGCCACCACCCAACAACTCTTAAACTATCATCTTCTCTTTTTCTTTTTAATCTTTGAAATTTTTTTTCATATTTACCCGCAGTTCCCTCTATTTGAGATGTTGAATATTTATCACTATGGATTGCGCCTATAAGGAAAAGAAGTTCTTTAATTCTAATATATATTTTTTCATTCCATTTCAAGATATTACCTATTAGGTATCCAAAAATTTCATTTTGAATATTCTTGCATAATAATTTAATTTTAACTAAAACATCTTGATTAACATATATAGGAAATATATAATTTTTTTCTAATGTCATAATAATTTTTTCTTCTTAATTCCTTTTAAAGAATTAATTTTAAAATTTTCCCATTAACCTTTTTTCATAATCGCATTCTCTAATATCTTCTTGATTATTTGTTCAATATTCCCTCTAGCAGCTTCTTGAATGGCAGAAAATCCAAACGTTTGTAACCCACCAAATGATTCACTAATTTTCTCAGTGTCAAATGCAGAATTTATAGAATCTTGAAAATTTGCAAAAATATAAAATATTTTATTTTTTATTCTTTCCTTTAGATGAGAATATAAATTCTTTGTTCGGCTTAAATTGTCTGCCCCTGAGTTTGTAACCATACAAATTATGTCTACAGTATCAATAAGGGATTTATATTTAGTGATATTATCTATTAAATCTTTGAAATTGATTTCTATTAACACAAACTCATTAATTCCTTTTATATCAGATAGTTTAATAGTTTTTTTAACAAGTTCAGTCATATCGTCATCTAATTCTAATATAGTCTCTCCTGGAAATAAATTCATAATTGTACTTTTTCCAACCCCATCTTCACCAATCAATAGGATTTTAGGAGTAAGAACTAAGTGTTTTTCAATAAATTGGTCGAACATTTCATATTTTTCATTTTCACCTATCCCTTTTTCTAATCCCTTTATAAATATTTTGAAATATTCCTCTTTTAATAGTTTCAATTTAACTCTTGCTTCTTCTTCAAGATCATGACTATCTGTAGTAATAATAAATACATAATCGTGATTACCATAATCATAAATAAAATTAAAATTCTCAAAATTTAATGAACTTATATTTCCTCCACCAATCTTTTTGCTTACACGAGTTATAAGAGTTAAAAAGCTTATGATATCTTTACTTGAATTGGTGGAACCAAAAATTGATTTTGAATAGCGTACTACCCCATCTGTTGTAATAATATAAATATTGGATATCATAGCAGAATTCTAATTTTCTTAACCACTAAAGAAAATCCTTTTTCAACTTTAATTTTTTATCTGTTTTTTTATAAATATATGTAATATATACTCTTAAACAATCGATATCTAATCTTTTTCTCCTTTAATCTATAATTTATTTTACTTGTTTGCTTTCTATTTTTTCTACAATTGAAATTCTTACTATTTCACTAATAATCTCAAAAATCCTTTCCTTGGCTTCCTTTTTAATTGCACAGAAACCATATGTTTGAATACCAAATAATTCTTGTATTTTTTCTGGTTCATAAGATGTATTTTGTAAATCCTGAAAATTTGCAATAACATAAAAGTCTGCTTTCTTGACTTTTTTCTCTAATTGTGAAAAGAGTCTTTGAGTTCTACCTAAATTGCTTGCCCCAGAGTTAGTGACAATGCAAATTATATCGACTGAATCTAATAATGGTCGATAAATTTTTGCATTTTTAATGAGATCTTCTAAATCAAGTTCTCGTAATATTACTTCATTTATTCTTTTAAAATTTGTTAACGGGACTGTTTTCTGTATGATTTCGTTTAAATCTTCATCAAGCTCTAGAACAGTGTCCCCTTCAAATAAGTTGATAATAGTCGTTTTCCCGACACCTAGCTCGCCTACCAATAATATTTTCGGGGGTATGAAAATTCTGTTTTCTGTGAATTCATCAAATACTTCAAATCTTCCTGTTTCACATTTGAAATCTTTTAAGTCATCATAAAATCGTTTGATAAACTCATTTTTTAATAATTCTAACTTATCTTGTGCCTCTTCTTCAGGGTCATCAATATCTGTAACAATAATAAACATACATAGCTTTTCATCATCATAAGTATATATAAAATTGAAATTTCTGAAGTTTAATGATCTTATTTCTCCTCCACCAATTTCTTTTGCAATACTACTAATTGCTGTAAGGAATCCGCCCACTAAATCGTAATCCATGTTATCACTTCCAATAAATGTCCTTGAATAACAGAGTACACCATTAGCCATTATTATAAGTATTTTAGATATCATTTTGAATTTCTAATTTTTTTCTATTAATAATTAATTTAATAATATTTGATTATTTTAAAATAACTGTGCGGAATTAATATAATAATAACTTTCCATTTTTAAAATTGCGAAATAATATGGACGAAGAAGAGAATAAATCAAAATTAAATGATCATGATCCAACAATAATATCTTCTGAGGATCAAGAAATTATGGAACAGAGACCTCCAAATGACAAAATAATTTATTATAAATTGGTAGAAGACATTAAGGATACAGAATCTTAAAAGAACAGAGCATCTATTTGATTAAAACTACTAAAAAATAATACTAATAATTTTATCATCTTCCTTTTGAGAATAATTGTTTAGTAATATTTTACCCTTTAAGAAATAAGAGTATTGAAATTATATTAATTGAATTTTTATTGGAAAAAAATAAATAAAAAAAGAAATTTAGGCAACATTTACAACATGTGTAACTTCTGGAATAAACTGTTTAAGAGCTCTCTCCACCCCAAAAGTCAGCGTTTGTTGTGCATGCATACATCCCGCGCAATGGCCCATTAATCTTACTTTAACGGTTCCATCGTCCTCTACACTAACAAGTTCGATATCGCCGCCATCCATTTGTAATTGAGGCCTAATTTTATCAATAACTTGCTTTACTTTTTCTACGTCCATTAATTTCACTTAATAATATTTTGTAAATTCTATAATAAAAAAAAGACAAATACCCTTTTAAAGGATTCCTTTTATATTTTATTAATATTTCTCAAATAGAGTTATTATAATAACGTAATCAAATTATAGATCTTTTATAGTTAAATTTTTTTCTCATATTTAATTCATTTCTTAAAAATTAAAACAAGAATTTCAGGATAAAAACCTAATCCATATCTTTTAATTTTTTTATTGAATTTACTCCATACTTTCTGAAATGGTTTAGCTTTAACTCCATATTTCCTAAAAAGTTTTGGAGCTTCTTCACATGCGAATAAAATTTCTTCTTTTGCTTGATTTAATGTTATGTTTTTATTAGTCCTTAGTATAAATTTTTTTAGTAAAACACACCCTAGTTTTTCTAATAACTTGATATAGAAGTGTGGGGAATAGAATAAACTATTCAATCCAACGTATCTCCATAATTTCCAATTTATAATGCTACTTGGATCTTTTCCCTTTAACATTATTGTAATTTCAAGAATACCATCCTTACGTAAGATTCTACCTAATTCTTCTAGAGTTGATTTAACTCCTTCTCTTCCCAAGGTCATATTTATATCTTCTAATCCCAAAAAATTAGCGATAAGATCAAAACTATTATCTCGAAAAGCAAGGTTAGCTGTACTCATTATAACATATTGAATATTATCAGAATTAAATTCTTTAGATGAAATTGCTTTTTCATAAGAGTTTAAATCGTTTAATAAACCAATATCTACTAATCGCCCCTTATACCCTGAGTCTCTAATAGCAAATGAAAGAAATCCATGCCCTGCTGCTACATCTAAAACTTTAGTTCTCTTATCTAATCCAAATTTTAATAACTCAGAAACAACTTTTTGACGAAAGAAACAAAATTCTATAAAAATATTATCATATTCTTCATCAGTTAAATAGTTAATATGAATAGAATCCATGATTTTCTAATTTCGATTAAATATGATTAGGTAATTTATTTTAATTTTTAAAATATATGAACATTAAAATTTTATTAGAAAGAATAATAATGAATAGAGAATTCCCTTAATATATACTAAATTAAATATGTTTCTTAATTTTGACTGATTTCAAATGGATGCCACAGAATTTATTAAAAAGCTGAATGAAGTTCAAGAACTAATGAGACAAGAAAATTACAAACAGGCAATTGCTTTAATTGAAAAACTGAAAGAATTAGAAAAAAAGGGCAACTTTGATTATAATCTTACTCACAGATTATACCAATTAGATTCAAATTGTCGTTCCCTTAATAATCAACAAATTCTCTTAAAAATAATGAAGGATCTTTCTAGCGAGAATGATCACATTAGTTTTTACGAATTGAATAAAATTTTAAAGAAAAATCATGAGCTAGACCTTAACGAACATATTTTAAAAAGAGAAATTGAAATTCTAATATTAAGAAATCTTTTAACTTGTAGAATAGATGGAGATACACTCATTTTTTAATTTTGTTCCTCTATCTCTGCAAGAAACAGGTCTACAATTGCTAACCATTTGTTTTTTGATTCAAAATCACTCATAATTTTAGTTGTTAATTCTTTTCCTCTCTTAAGATTTTGAACTGCTAATTCAAAATTTTCAAGTGCCGTATAGCAAATTCCTAATTTAATATAAGTCTGGTAGATAAACCAATCATTAGTATCAATTGCTATAGCGTTTTGGAATTCTTCTATGGCTTTTTCATACTCTTTAAAAGTGATTAAGATTTCTCCGTATGTATCGTGATAAATTC
>JBHLLP010000038.1:0-33331 GCA_048885525.1 Candidatus Hermodarchaeota archaeon
ATCAATAATATGATATTCGGGATTTATTGCATAAAATTTATTTTTTACAGCATTATCGATTAATTTTTTCCTAATATCCCATTTAGCTAAGTCCTCAGAATACAAATTTTCAAGAGCAGCTAGCTTTAAATTCGGTTCTAATCCTCTATATTTAAAAAGATATCTATGAATCATACAAGACACAATTGTCTTTTCGATGTAGGCATAATCTTTTAAAAGATTTATTACTTGATCCTCCATGTGTGCATCAGTGATATGAAGTAATAAATTGATTTTGTGATTTGCAAGTTCAATGACTTCTTGAAAATTAGGCATTTTTTCTCCTTCTCCAACATTTAAAGTTTTCAGTTCTTTCAATGTCTTATTTTTTACTAATCCAGGAACACCTGTGATATTAAATGTGTCTGGATCATGAAAAATAACAATTTCATTATCCTTAGTCAATCTTACATCAAGTTCGATATAGTCCGCTTTTAATTGTATAGCTTTCTTAAAAGCTTTAAGAGTATTTTCTGGACCTGTCGTTTTCCCACCCGCATGTCCAACTACCAATATTTTACTTTTAAAATTCATCATCTCTTATAATTAAATGAGTTAAATAGAATTATATAACGCAATAAAATTATCATTTTCAGAAAAATTTTTGGGATTACTAATCTTCACTTATTACTCTTTTTGCTTGTTGAATATCATCATGTATTAATCCATCAATCCCCATTTTTACTATTTCTCTTAGGTCTGAATCTTTAATAGGTTCATAAATATAGGTCCATGTATTAACTAGTAGACCATTAGAGTGAGCAAATTCAACTATGTCTTTGCTAATAGCCTTCCAATATGGATGAATAGCAAAAAAATTGTTATTTATTGCTTTTTTACAAAATTTGATTACCCATCGAGGAGAGACCAAATCTCTCGTAAGTATTAACCCTAATTTTATACTGGAATCAAGGTTTTTAATAGCTAGTAATTCACTAAAAATGAAAGAACTTAAAATTGTAGTTTCATTAAGATTTTCTTTTTTCAGAATTCCAACGATATCTTTACCAATATTTTGAGTTTTTATTTCACAATTCAATCCTATTTTTCCTTTAGTAAGGTCTATTATTTCCTGTAAAGTAGGGAAAGTTTCACCATCACCTATATCAATTTTTTTTAGTTCTGCTAATGTCATATCTCTGATAAAATGCGTTTTTCCATCTTTTTGAGAAAAAGCAAAGTCATGCCAAATTATATATTCTCCGTCCTTTGATGTAAATACATCAAATTCGATGTAATCTGCTTTTAGTTCGATTGCTTTTTGAAATGCTTTAATTGAATTTTCTGGTGCAATACTACTTGCGCCCCTATGGGCCATTATCAATACTTTATTATCGTTCTTCATAATCATCTATTAAATAATTTTAATTTTATCGATTAAACCTATTTTCTTTTAATAAAACGGTTTTAGCTTTTAAGATATCATTAGTTATTAACCCATCCACTCCGTATTTTATCAGTTTTCTCATTGCAGGTGCAGATTCAACAGCATAAGGGAAGACTTTAATGTTGTTATTGTGAGCAAAATCCACAAATTGTTGATCAACTAGAGGATAGAACGGATTAATAGCATAAAGATTATTATCTATACAGAATTGTATCCATTGCTCTTTTTTTTTCCATGTACAAGATCCTTTATAATTATTATTTTCTAAATAAGCAAGTTTTATTGTAGAGTCAATCTTTTGAAATTCTAATAATTCTTGGTGTTTAAAAGAGCTTACTATTACTGAATCTATGATATCGTATTTTTTTATGATATTTATTACTTTATTCGATATACCTTCTACTATTACTTCACAATTTAAATTTATTTTATCTTTACATACTTCAATTAGTTCTTCAAAAGTAGGGATTCTCTCTCCCTCGCCAAAATCTAAAGTCTTTAATTCTTCAAGAGTTAATTCTTTTACAAATCCATGTTGCCCAGTTAATCTTGAGAGTTCTTCATCGTGGCATACTACAATTTTGCCATCCTTGGTTTCGAGAATATCAAATTCTATAAAATCTGCTTGTAATTCAATTGCTTTTTTAAATGATTTAATAGTATTTTCCGGAGCAAGATTACCAACACCTCTATGGCCAAATATGAGTACTTTATTACTATTTCCATTCATTTTATCTTATTTGGTTGTTTTTAGGTATAAATTTTACCTATTACTTCTTTAACTCTTGAAATGTCATTGCTGATAATCCCATCAACACCCATTTTAATCAGATTTTCAATCGAGGTAATTGAATCAACAGTCCATGGAAAGACTTTCAAATTCTTATCATGGGCTTTACTTACAAATTTCTTGTTTACTATAAGGAATAATGGATTAATTCCATAAAATTGATTTATAGCAGCTTTTTTAATCAAATTTTTCCTCGAAAACCAATTTATTAACCATCCTGCACGAGTAGGATTCAAAGATGCAACTTTTAATTGTGGTTCTAATTTTTTAATTTTTAACAATTCACTATGAATAAAAGAACTAATTATTGTAGATTCAAAAAGATCTGCCTCTGTAAGGATCTCTATTATCTTTTGAGTTATTCCTTTTACTTTTATTTCGCAATTTAAACCAATTTTACCTTTTGTTAATTTAATCAATTCCTCCATTGTAGGTATTTCTTCAGTATTTCCACAATCAAGTTTTTTTAACTCCTCAAGAGTCATGTCTTCTATTAAATCTAAGTGTCCGGTTGTCCTGAATGTGTTAGCATCATGCATTATCACAATTTCCCCATCTTTAGATTGATGGACATCAAATTCAATATAGTCTGCACCCAATTCTATTGCCTTCTTAAATGCGCTAAGTGTATTTTCTGGGGCAATATTGCTTGCTCCTCTATGTGCAAATATTAAAATTTTCCTTTCATTTATCATTTTTTAATAGATACTTATTAAAATTTTCTAATTATTGTCTATACTTAAAATGAATAATTTATCATCTTTTCTAATTTTTTTGCCATTTATAATGAAAAATCTTTAAAATTTTCTTTTTGATCAAACAGATATTTGATCACAAATTCTACGGATTTTTTTTAAAAATTCTTTTATGGGATCATCTAGTTTTTGAAAATTTTATTAATAGTAAAACTAGAGGTTTAAATATCTGAAATACGTAATACTGTAACAATTATTTGAGTTATGCGTTAAATTTATAAAGGTTATACTTTTTTAATATTTTTGAATAATTTAAAAAAACATAAGAAACAACCTAATAAACCGATAAGTTTAAATATCTAAAATAATTAAAAATAAAATCATAGAAATGATGAAGTTTTGCCCCAATTGCGACAATATCTTAATTCCAAAGAATAAAAAATTATATTGTAAAGCATGTGAAGTGGAATATGACTTAGATTCTTCAAAGCCGGAGGACTATACAATTAAAAAATCCATCAAACATGATGAAAAAGAAAGTGCTCCGATTATAGTAAAGGAAGGACTAAGAGGAGAAAGAATTTCAGCTCAAGATCGAAAAGCTTTTGAAGAATTCTTTGGAAGTGCTGAGTCAGATAACTTTTAAAGTCCTTTTTAGAGGATTTACATTTAGACTACTTATTCTTCCTTGGTTTTAACTGATTAAAAAAATTTATAATTTCAAATGTTTAAAGTTTTAAATTATTTAAGAAGTAATTAAATTATAATTAGAAAAATTATTTCAACTTATCATAAAGAAACGTTTATAAAAGTAGATTTAAATGTTAGAAGAGAAAAAAAAATTACACGGTTTTGCGTCAATCGTAGCAAAACAGGTTGAACCATTGAATAAATTAGAAAAATTTAAAGAAAAATTTAAAGATACTCAAGTGAAGGTTCTATTAAATGCTAAGGATGGAAAATGGGCAGCTTTACTAATAATAGATAAAGGTAAAATATATGTAGAAGGCATTAAGAACGAACCAAAAGAAAACATAAAAAAGAAAAATGCTGGATGGGATGGTCTTTTACAAACAACAACTCCAATGTTCCTAGAAATTCTTGGTAGCGATAAACTTTCTATGAGTAAAGTAATTCGTAAGATTCTTACGGGAAAGGTTAAAATTAGAGGAATAAAACAGGTTTTAGTATTACTTCAATTATTTGATTTATAAGTTAAGTTTGAATATATTTGCTAAGGATATCATTTCATCTCTTAACTTATCATCATTTTTTTCATCTTTTAATGATTGTAAAATTACATCCTTATCCTTATCAGATACCCTATCTTGAAATAAATCAAGAAATTCTCTTAAAAATATTACTTTTTTATGAGGATTCTGCTGAATTTTAGTAATATATCCATCAATTATATGATCAAAAGAAATTATCTCTTCTTTCTCACTTAAAACGATTTTTTCTTTAGTTCCTAAGATTTCTTGCATCAAAGAATTATTACTGATGATGTCTTGGTAAATCTCTTTTAAAAGATCATTTCTTGTAGGTTTTGATAAATTTGAGATGAATTCTTCCATTTCTGAGTTCTTTTTTTCAATTGCTTTAATCATCTCAAGAATTTTTTCCTTACTTCCTTTTTCCATATTATATAAAAGTCTTGTCTGAATTTTTAAATTTAACTGAAGATATTAATCATTTAAATTATGTTTCCAATTGATAAGGATAAATTACACGAATTTCAAGATTTTATAGAATATGAATTTAAGAACGAGAATCTTTTAGAACAGGCTTTAACTACACCAAGATTAGCTAATTTAATGGAAAAACCTAGTTATGATTTTTTAGAAACATTAGGAGATGCTGTGATCAAGATTGTTCTTATTCTAAAACTTTATAAAAAGGGAGTAGAAGACCCGGGTGAAATTACAAAAATAAAAGCAATTTTAGAGAGCGATAATTACCTAAAAAATGTTGCAAAAAAAATAAAATTAGAAAAATACATTTTAAAGACAGAAAAACAAAGTATTAAAGGTACTCGTATTTTAGCAGATATCTTTGAAGCTATATGTGGAGCTCTATTTCTCGATTCAGAGTATAATCTAAGTTTAGTTGAACAAAAAATGATTAATCCTTTTTATGAAGATTTGAACAGATTTATTCAAACTTCGATGATTTCTAGTAAAAATACATTATTAGAATTTTTACAAGGAAAATTTAGAACTAATATAACTATCGAAGTTGAATATGAAAAAAGCGGTGAAGAGCATAATCCAATCTGGATAGTGAAAAATCCAAAAATACTAAATAAAGAAAATCAAAAAGAACTTATAAAAGTATCAAAAAGCTTAAAATCAGGCAAATTTAGAAACAAAAAGGATGCCGAGAAAGATATTTACAATAAAATTTTAAAATATTTAAAAAAGAAAATTAAAGAGAAAGAATAAATGACACCTTATTTTAATTAATACTATTAAAAAAATTCAATCCAATATTTTATGTATACCATATAATAGAATAGATAGGATGTTTAAAATGATAAATATTGACCATATAAAAAACGTCTCCATTGTTGGGGCAGGATTTATGGGTTATGGGATTGCTCATGTTGCTTTACTTGCAGGTTTTGATAAAGTTATTATATATGATATTAGTAAGGAATCATTAGATAGCGCAACAGAACAAATTGAAATTGGCATTAAAAAATGTGAGGAATTGGGAAAATTAAATGAGAATTTAACTACGGATATTCTTATGTCAAGATTAATAAAAGAACAAGATTTAGAAAGAGCTGTTGAAAGCGCTGATTTTATAATTGAAGCTGTTCCAGAAAAATTGAATCTTAAGCGAGAGATATATAAGAAATTAGATAAATATGCCCCAAAAAACACCATTTTAGCATCAAATACCTCCTTTATAAATATATCTGTATTAGGTGAAGCCTCAGGAAGACCCAAAAAAGTTGTTGGGATGCATTTTTTGCCTCCCATAATTGCTAGTAGGGTAATTGAAGTAACCAAAGGGAATAAAACATCAAATGAAACCATAAACATCTGTGCTGCAGTTGGAGAAAAACTCCCCTGCATAAGTGGTGATAGATATATAGCTCGCATCGAAAAGTGGAGACCAGGATTTATTATGAATCGAGTGCTTTGCGGAATTTACCTCTACTTTGGTTGGATTGCTGAGCAAGCTATTGAAAAAGGTATTCCTTGGGAACAAATTGATGCAGATGTTGCTGTTAGCGAAGATTCCATGGGATTATGTGAAACTTGGGACTATATAGGTTTAGACGTGGCATATGATTCAGCAAATTATCTAAAGGAAGCACTTTCTCAAGATTTCACTCCAACTAATCCATTAGTTCAAAAATATGAAGAAGGGAATTTAGGTGCTAAAACGGGCAAGGGATTTTATGAATGGCCTAAGAAAGGACGATATTTCTTTGAATGGACCAAGGAAGGAAGACCAAAATTAGATAGGTCAAAAAAAGCAGGGCTAATGGATTTAGAAACCATAAACGCTATTGGAATAAATGAAGGATGTAGACTTATAGAAGAAGGCGTCGTATCGGGATATAAAGTTATTGATGATGTTGTTTTCATCGGATCACGACAAATATTGCCAGGACCATTTATCTCAGGAAAAAAGAATTATAAAAATCTATGTAAAAAGTTAGAAGATTTAGCAGAAAAAACAGGAAAAGACTATTTTAGACCATGTGATTTAATGAAATCTGGTGATTTTCTTAAGATGAGAAGATAAATAAAGAAAATTAATTTTTTTGACCAACCAATCTTTTTTATACTGAGATTTTTTTAAAGATCAATAAAGGATATTAAGTTTTCTAATAGATTAGAAACCTAATTTTTAAAAAGTGTACAATATTTCGGTATCTGATTAAGAATTATAATCTAAAAAAGTTTATTTTATGTTTACATTATGATATAATAAAGAAGGAAAAAAATTGAGAAAAGAGATTTTCGAATGTCTAATTCAAGAATAATAGAAAAAACACCTCTTATGGAACAGTTCGAGGAAGAAACAGGAAAATTATCAATTTGGAAAGGGGAAGTTTCAAAAAATTTCAAAAAGTGGAAAAAAAATAAAGAAAAAGAAGAAATTAAAAAACAGAAACTGAAAATTCTTTCACAATCTAAAGTTGATAAGCAGAGAATGAAAAAAGAAACTAAAGAAGATAAACTTGCAGGGAAAGATTATGAACATCTAATAGTTGTCGAAAACTTACACAAAACGTACTTACTTGGAACAACAGCTGTAGCTGCTTTAAGAGGAGTGGATTTAACAATAGATAACGGAGATTTTGTTGATATTATGGGTCCCTCTGGTTCTGGAAAAACGACCTTACTCAACTTAATTGGAGGTCTTGATACTCCTACGAGGGGAAAAATCTTCTTAGAAGGCCGTAATATAAGTATGTTGAGCGACAACGATCTTGCAGAAATTAGACGAGAAAGAATAGGATTTGTTTTTCAATTTTATAATCTCCTCCCTCAAATGACAGCAATGGAGAATGTGATGGTACCTTTACATTTTTCTGGAAAGTTAAGCCGTCGAGGTAAAAGAAAAAAAGCAATGGATCTCTTAAGATTAGTAGGTTTAGATGAAAGAGCACATCATACTCCTTCTGAATTGAGCGGAGGTGAGCAACAGAGAGTTGCGATAGCAAGGGCTTTTGCTAATGATCCTGCTATTTGTGTTCTTGATGAGCCAACAGGAGATTTAGATTCTAAAACAGGAGTGATGGTTTTAAACCTTCTAAGAGATTTAAATAAACGTGGGGCTACATTTGTTGCAGTAAGTCACGATGCTGCTGTATCGGAATTTGCTACTAGAGTTTTTCATATGAGAGATGGAAAACTTACACGGGAAGGAAAAGTAGGAGGATTAAAGGAAACAGAGATTATGCAACTTAAGAGAAGACAGGAAACAGAAATAAATAAAGAAAAATGCAAAAGTAAGATCTTTCAATATCTGTATGCAAATCAAGGAAAAGTTGAGATTCCAATTAGTGAAATTAAAAACAGCATTCCAAATTCTATAATTATGAATTTATCAGAGCATTTTAATGATATTTTGCAGGAATTAATTGAAGAGAATAACTTTTTTGGGAGGATTGAAGGAGAAGTATTAATTTTAAATTAAAAATTCTGTACAAGTGGTTTAATAAAAATCTAAACTAATTTAAGTTATATGACACATATAAAGCTAGTTTTTAAATATGCGTTTCATGATTTAAGCAAACAAAAGATCAGAACGTTATTAGCTATTATTGGAATGTTAATTTCTATTGGTTTACTTACAGTAGTCCTATTCTTATCTGATTCAATCTCTGTGGGTTATTCGGATTATCTTACTATTGAAGCAGGTAATCAAGACGCCGTTATCTCCGTAAGGCACTACAATGAAGAACCAAGTAATCGATCCTCGTATTTTGAATATAAGCCACTTATAGAAACTATTCAAATTGCATCAAATACTATAGAGAATTTTATCCCTAGAATGGAGGTAATTGGTTATGTTAACATTTCTGAAGGATTTCATACTACAGCGCTTAAAGATGAAGAAGAGTGGTCTACAATCTCAGCTATAAATTTCTCTCATGAAAATAGTTTAAATTTTGGAGCATTTGTGGATCCATTTTATAATGTGTTACTTGGTTTGAATGAACTCCCATTAAATCACTGTGCGATCTATTACGGTTTTAATGATATAATTAGATATTCTGAAAATGAAAACATTCAAATAAGAATGCAATTAACACATGGGAATATTACATTAAACAGAACAGCAACCCTAATAATTGATAAAATTTTTGATTTTAATTTAAAATTCCCTGCGAATTATCGTAATAAGAATCTGATTGTAGTTGATATTAATACTCTTTATTATTATTTTGGGTATGAAAATTTTACTGGTAAGTGTAGTGAACTAATATTAACTTTTAAAGAAGCATCCAAGCTCTACGATATTAGAAATGTGGAAAGCTCCCAAATTAATGTGAAGAATCTTATCTCAGAAATTCAAATTGCTATAGGAATTAATGAATATAATATAGATTTGCCGAAATTACGAGCATTAGGATTTGCTGAATTTTTAAGTGTGTTTATTGTAATTGTGTTTGTTTTTGTTTCAATTATAGCGATGATGATTTCAGGTGTTCTTATTAATGGAATACTAAAAACATCTGTAGAAGAGAGAATTAGAGAATTTGGTATATTCAGAACCTTAGGAGCTAACAAGAAGTATAACTTAGCAATTGTTTTAATGCAAGGTTTTTTGTTATGTAATTTTGGGTCAATTTCAGGAATTATAACAGCATTTATCCTTTCCCGATTTGTAATAATTCCTTTCGCAAATACAGTAGTCTCACAGAGTATGTTAGGATTTGGAACGATACCATTCTCTTTCACTTGGTTGTCAGTTTTTATTTCATATATTATGGGTATTAGTGTTGGGATGATTGTTAGTATTTCTCCTGCTCTAAAAGTAATGCAACTTCAATTAATTGAATCTATTCATCCGTATCGTCACGAAGATACATTATATCATTTACAGAAAAAAGCAACAGTAAATTACAAATTAATTATAGCTGGAATTGTATTAGCATTTAATGGCGGTTTTGTGTTTTATGTAATACCAAGGATAATGGTTGCGAGTAATATGTCTCTACTTGCAGGTACATTAATAGCTATTTTACTAATATTTAACATTGGATTAACTCTTGCAGGATTGGGATTAATCCCCGTCATTTTAAGATTGGTAATTGGATTATTTCGACCAATAGCCAGAAAATTACATAATGTCATTAAAATTTTTGTTTTTCGATACCAACGGAGAAATTCGAGTACAGTCATGATATTTGCATTATCTTTCTCATTTGTTATTTTTACATCAACTCTTATTAATACTTTGTCAGGACAAGTTGGTGCTACAACTAAATTAAGGTACGGATCAGATATATTGATTGAAACTAGAGGATGGGAAGAATCTGAAGATGGATTCGAAGGGGGATTTGGAGGTGGTGGTTTTGGTATGATGATTAGCCAAGAGAGTTCAGTTACCCGAATGGCTGATTCATTAGAAAACCAAAATTACGATAATAGCATTGATCCAAATAAAATCATTACAACTGAATTTGAAGAAAAGTTATTAGCGATAGAAGGTATTGAGAAAGTATCCTCTGTTTTGGCAAGACCGTATCAATTAACTCAAATTTACGCTGAAGTGGATAAAGAATTTAGTGCTGAAATTGGAGATTATGCTGGATTAGCTACGCAAGAGATAACATTAATTGGGATTGATGAGCAATATCCCTTCACTGTGAAAAGAGAATTAATAGAAATGAGTTCTGGAAATATAGATAGTGCTTTTACAAACTTGTTCCATAACAATCAATATTACACTTGTATTATTTCTGAAGCAATATCAATAGATATGTCTTTATTACTTGGTGATAAAGTACGAATTGTTATCCAGAGAGGAGATGAATCAGAAGTATATCCTTTTATAATTGCTGGGACAGCAAAAAGCATGCCAGGATTTACTCGAGAGTTTGGAGCATCTCCAATGGGTGCTTCAATGGGGGGGGTATTAATCTCTCAAGCGATCTATGTCGAAATTATGGATATACCTCCAGTCCCCTATTTAGATAGAATTTTTATCAAACTTCGAGAAGATAAATTATCAGAAGCGCGAAATATTGAGGATTTAATTGATGAATCATATCAATTAGATTACAATTATGAAATTTCGAATCTAGCAAGAATGATAGCACAACAAGAATCTGCATTTTTTGTATTAGATACTCTATTTACTCTTATAGCTCTTACAACAGTATTTATTTGTGTTTTTGGATTGTTATCTTCATCTTATTCAACTATTATTGAAAGAAAGAAAGAGATTGGTATTGTTCGAACATTGGGATTAAAAGGTAGAGAAATTAATCGCCTATTTATAATTGAATCATTAATAATAATGATTAGTAGTGGAACAATAGGCATTGTGGTTGGATGGTTAACTAGTTGGTTGGTTACAAGTCAGTTGATGGGTACTTTAGTAGGGATGCCGACAATTATATACATACCCTGGTTCAATATCATTTTAATTTATTCACTTTCTGTAATAATGATCTATTTTGGAATGAAATTGTTGTTAAGAAAAATTAGAAAGAAAAAAATAGTAGAAATATATAGAGAAACATTTTAGAGGGATTACTGAATATTGAAAAAAAATAAATGGATTGTATATTTTATTTTATTCTTTATCATTTTTCTTACTCCCTTAAGTGTATTTTTCTACCGATATAATGAAGCCGAAAATTTTGAAGAAGATAATGTAAAAGAAATTAATGAGAAGAATTTAAAACCTTCTGATATTGCTGGATCAGACCTTTATGCTGAAAAGATAAATGCTTTTGTAGCAGGTAATAAATCAATAATAAAGCAGTCACTTTTTACAAATGATACAAACATTTTATCGCAATTTGATTCAAATGATCCAGCTTTCTATAAATGTAATGTGATTATGAGTGCTTCAAATGGAATTAAACCAGCTATCTTTCCAAATGTTCTAACTGAGAATGATATTACTTCCCAGTATCACGTAGGGTTCAACAATTTTGTTGGATTTCTTTTTTATGATCAGGATGTGAAACCTCAAGATGCAGAATCAAGAGCAGAAAGAGCGCTTGAAATAATTAGAAGAAAATTTAAGATTGATCTTATTATGATCAATGTTTCAGAACCTAATTTCTTTCCTTTTATTGGTTCTTGTCCAAATTGGGATTGCTATTTTAGTGAACTTACAACTAATTTTCCAATGGATGGATACTGGAAAGCTTTGGATCTAAATCGCTTACTTAGCCAACAATATTTAGAAAATTATCATATTTCTTCAACATTCTTGCTCCTAAATTCGTTAGATTTTTTTAATGGAGATTATGATATATCCACAGATCAAGTAAATTTTAATATTGAATCTATAGATTTATCCTTTCTTGAAAGTTTAGAAATTGAAGAATTAATAGATCAATTAGATGCGGCATTAGAGAGTTTTGGAGATTCCTTCAATGCTACAGTTTCAGAAGAAGAATTAGAACAATTCGTTGAAATTTTCAGTGCATTTACCCTTAAAAATGATTCACATTATACTAGTATATCAGTTCAATATGAAGGTTTAGCTGAAGGAATTGAACAAATTGGTAAAAATCAATATAAGTTTAATTTATGGGATGCGTTAGGTTATCAAGGCTCTCCATTAGCACCTAGTAAAAAAATATATATTGCATTAACAGGAGCTCTAATGAGTGAAATAAAAATAGACATTTTATGTACAGATATTATTGATACAACACCATTGTATTTTGATTTTTATGATTATCTTTTGGAACAAATAGGATTACTTCTTTATTTTGCAGGGATTGAATTTGATATACAAAGCCTTGAAGATTATTCATTTGAACTATTGTGGGCAGATGAAGAAGGAATTAAACAGTCATATGTTAAACCTATAAATAGGCAAGATCCTACAGACATTATAAATATGTTGCAACAATTAGGTTTTCAAGGTTTTTCTTATATTCCAACTGGTATTGTGGAGCCAATAGGACAATTTACAATAACTTACAATATTTCTAATTCAGATCCAAATTTATTACTAAAAAAGGAATTAATTGAAGAAAATGCATCTTATGGCGTATTTCGAAATTTTTCCTATTACATAACAGCAGAAAATGTTGGAAATAAAATTGCGTGGGGAGTACCAACTCCAATTCCTTTAGAGTTAGATTACTTTTTTCAAATAGTAAGTCCCATTTATTGGGAGAATGTTAAAAATGATATGTGGAATAGAATTAAAATTGAATATCCAAATCAATATAATTCTTTAGAGGATTTCTTTAATTTTGATGACGATCCTCGAATCTTCTATTTTGATTCGTTTGGTATTGGAACTTATGATACTTATTATCCTAATATTCTAAATATATCAAATTTATGGCCATATAATGAAGATGCTGATTATATTATTGGTCTCGTATACAATATAAACCCAGCTTATTTCCCAATTTTTGATATTGATACTGTAAAAGAGTTATTTACTAATGAAGATAGTATTTGGAATGATGATAATTGGAGATTAAACCCTGGAGAGATTATCTCTTACCAAATCGATAATTACTCTATCTCAAATTTAGATTCTTTTACTCCTTTTTATAGAAATAATTTTACCATTGATTTTGTTTCAGAAATCCCTGAAATTGTGTCAGGTACCACTCTTTATAATACTTCTCCCGATATGGCGTTATCTACAGATAATAGTAGTTGGACAATTGGCTCTGTTGAAAAATATTTAGAAGAAACAATAGAAATTAATTTTATTTTTAGCAATGATACCCAAATTGATTTTACTAATTTTATCTTAGAGAAAATCTCTATTCTAATAAATTTCACAATATCCGAGGATTTGGAATCCTTAGACTTTGCAATTTTTAATTTCGAAAATGAAGAATTTCAGGATATTAGTCCAAATTTAGATTCGATTACAAATGATTCTTGGACCTTCTCATTCATCAATGACAATCAAACTACTCTTAATTGGCTTTTCTATCCATCAGATAATGAAGATTATATAGTTCTTTTTAAAATCAGGTGCCTCAATCCAGACCCCTTTAATATTTCTATCAACGATTTAGATATTGAATTTTCTACCAGAGATATTAATTTTAATGAAGATTCAGGAGCTAGAGTCGTATATAGTTCTTCATTTGGTACGATTCAGTTTGAGAGAAGATCTAATTCTATTCCTCTTAGTACTTATGATGCAGCTTCAATAATAGCCACTTCATATTTAACTAATTATAGCTCAACACCAGGAGGATTGAATAATTATTGCCTCACATTTAAGAATATTGGTGCTAATAGTGCTAAAAATATTAGTATTTCTTTATTAATTCCAGGTATCATTGAAAATCCTAATGATTTTACACTTCAAAATAGTAATTTAACTTATTTTCTCTCTAGCCTAGAACCTTCTGAAGAAAAAACTATAAATTTTACTTTCTATGTGCCGAATTCAATTTCCATTAGCGATGTCTTAATATCATATAATAATCCAGAGAATATTGAGGGGGGAAATTCTTCTAGAATTGTTAGTTTAACTAATGAGGTTTATGTTTCTGCATTTGTAGATTATGAAGATTTATTTCCACTTATAAGAACTATTGAGATTAATTATAATAAGGGTAACATAAATTCAATTAATAATAGTCCTGGTATAGGGGACTTATTTAATCTTACAATAAATCTTAAAAATGTTGGGCCTTTTGGGTTTAATCTCCCAGATATTAATATATCTATGAATGATCAGTTTGGAGATTTGAAGAGAATAGATAATAAGTCATTATATTTAATAGATATTGCATATAATGAGACACTTTCTTTTAATATTACATTAAAAAAGATAGGATGGAAAGGATATTATTATCCTCCTATAAATTTTGTTGAAAGCTCGGAAAGTAGAGTTCTTCAAATTTATAGGTCAACATCCTTGATATTAGGAGAAATTAATCTTTCTATAATTAAAAATGTGAATAAGGATCAAATTGAAATCAAGAATTCGATTATTGTAAGCATTGAAGTCGAGAATACAGGAACAATAAGTATAGCTAATATAATAATTAACGATATGATTAGTTATTCCCAGTCGGATTTCTCGTTAGAGAAGGGAAAACTGGTTAATCTAATTGATTCTTTAGATCCTGGTGAAAAGGTTACTTTTAATTACACTCTTAAAGCAAAAAGACAAAATCTTGTGAGTTTAAAACCAACCTCTATAAAGTTTTATTATTTGAATGAAAATGAAGTTATATCAAATAGTGTTATAGTAAAAATTATTATTCCTAAAATCAGACAATATTCTTATATATTTTTATCGTTTCTAATTGCTTTTGGAGTTTTTATTATATATTTTTGGCAGATTAAAAGATATAAAAAGAAAAGAATCGAATTCCAAAGATCTGAGATGCAAATTTTTGAGTTGAGTTCAAGAGAAACGATCCTCAAAATAGAACACGATTTAACTGAAAGATTAGCCATCATGTCGAATAAATCTAAAGAAAAATCAATCAATTTTGAAACAAATTAACTTATAGACAATGAGTTGAAAAATAATGAAAAAAGGGGAAATGAGATGAGAAGAAAACAAATATATACTTTTTTAATACTTTTTATTCTCTTACTATCATTTTCTGGTTTATTTTTTAACGGAATACATTCAAAGAGATTCTCAATTGATTTATTAGAGGACACCCACAATGATCCTAACCTGAAAGTTTCAAATAATTATCAAGAGAATATAATTGTATTTTTTGATAGCCCCTCATACAATGATTCAGTTAGAATTAGTTTTGAGACTTATGGTGGTATTATAAAGAAAGAATGGAATAATCAATTTCAGTCAATTTCAGGATTTGCGGGTAATATACCTCTCGAAAATAACTTAACTGCATTTCAAAATGAGTTTCCCGATGCTATAATAGAAAACGATGAAATTCTAGAAACGCAAATGAATTATGCATCTATCCAGTCTGGAGCTATTAATTCTACGTGGTATTTAAATGGGCTTATGGGTGATACTAATTCTTCTATAGCAGTATTAGATACAGGAGTTAATTCTAATCATGATTTTTTAACTGGAGATATTCTTGGTTGGGAAAATTTCGTAGATTCACAGCCAATATCAGATGATAATGGACATGGGACTTTCATATCTTCTGTAATTTCTGGAACCGGTACTGAACCATTTGACTCTATTACTCCCTCATTAATTAAAATTAGTGGAAATTATTCACATACAGAATTATTTGATGAATTTTCTGTCTCAAAGAACTATACTTTAAAAATTATCTCTATTAATGCTTCAAAAGCAAATTCAAACATTTTTATTAATTCTTCATGGAATTTGGAAGTTAGTGGAATAGATGGTTTTTGGTTCGAATTATATAAAGATGATACTTTAGTTAAATCTACTGTTAATGCGACTGTTAATCTTTATTATACGATAAATCATACACTTACCCAAACTTCATTAGGGATTTATGATTTATACCTTAAATATCATAAACAACTTCTAACTAAACCAACTTTTTCATTTAATACTCAAATCTCTTACTTTCCCGAAGTTTATATTGAAAATAGAACCCATTTTACAGGTATTGCAAATGCTACTAAAATAGTTGCCTATAAAATTTTAAATCAATCTGGTATAGGTTACACTTCTGATCTAATATCCGCATTCGCAAGTGTTATCCAAAATAGAACTAAATATCATATTGTTAGTGTTTGTTTAAGTGTTGGCAGTTTAGGGGAAGACATAAAAGCGATTAATTCGGTAATAAACGAAGTAATAGAAAATGGAATTATAGTTGTAATTTCAGCAGGGAATACAGGCATAGAATTATCTGATTCATTGAATAAATTAGCGGAGAACAAAAATGCTATTGTTGTTGGAGCAATAAATGATGAAGATCAAGTTACCTCTTACAGTAGTATGGGAAAAGAAATCGATAGTATTATTAAACCAGATATTGTTGCTCCTGGTGGCAGTAAATTAGGCGGTCATCGTTCAATAATTGCTGCTGATAAAGAAATTGATAAGGCCACTTCTGCTTATGGAACTTCAATTGCTACAGCTATAGTTTCTGCTTCGATTAATCTTTTAATAGAAGCAAGATGGAACGATTGGAATCAATGGAATAATCTTAATTTGACAGAATGGGCTAAATACTTAAAGGCATTTCTCCTAATGACTGCTTCAGAAACAAATACTGAAAGAGAGGATGACCCTTTTACCTTGGTTGATGAAAGTGACTATTCACCATCCTTATCTCTTGCTCCATTAACAAGTGGTTTAAAAGATATTCATGAAGGATATGGAAGAATAAATATTCAAGCTGCTATTGATGCTTTAACAAAAAATGTTGAGGTTAATAGTTCAATTAATGGTAATCTAGTAAGTTCGCAAAGAAATCCTCTTGGAAGGCATGTTTTTGCACGTCAAATTAAGCTAGATAAGGATATTCAATATTCATTTAATTTAGACGTACCAAATTTTTTTGCTAATTTTGATATGTTTTTGTTTTCGAATGAATCAAATCAATATGGAGAACCAATCCTATTAGAATCTTCTAGGAAGGAATACGGTGATTTTGACTATTTTTATTTTACTCCAAAAGAAAAACAAACTAATTGCGTTATAGTTATTAAAGCAGTTCAAGGAAGGAGTGACTTTACATTAAATATTTCGACAGTCAATAACTACTTTGAACCAGAATTAAAGGTATCCGAAATAAATTATGCTGGTGGTTCTAAAAATACAACAATTATGAGTTTACAAGAATATATGGGAAATGAACCAAAAAAGAACTATAGTATTGATAGTTATAGGTTTTATATCGAGTATTATGATAATGATACTTCCAATGTACCACCTCAAGAAGTCTATGTTTGTATTATCGAAGAATCTCAAAACTTTACATTATCTCAATATATCCCTTCAGAGGATAATTACACGAATGGCGTATTATTTTTAAGTGATTACATTCAATTTAATAAAACTGGATTGTTTCATTATTTTTTTGTTGCAAGTGATGGTATGCACAAAACAAGATATCCCGAAACTGGATTCCTTAATATTACAATTGAGTTTCCAACAGATAGTATCCAATTCCCACATTTTCATAATTTTAACGAAGGCCTTGGTAATTGGAGCTATACTGGCACTGGATGGGGAACACTTTATCAAAGTAATATGAACGATAATAGATCAAGAATTTATGAGAATCCATGGAATTCATTATACTTTGGCACATATCATGATTATCCAATGAATTACACTTACCAACCTGTTAGTTTAGCTGAAGATCCTTTTCCAAATGGGTCTTTAATTAGCCCATTATGTAATTTAACGAATATTGATGAAAATTCTACAAATCCTTTTGTATATTTTGGACTTAGAACAAGTATTAATGCTGAAGATTTTATTTATTTACAAATTAATCTAAATTGGACAGGCTGGGTAACTCTAAGAATATATACTAATATAGAAAATGAGTGGTTTTTAGAGCAAATTAATCTAACTCAATATATTGGAAATTTTATACAATTTAGGTTTGAGACTTCGCTGGATAATAGTTCCGATCCAATAAATTATAAAGGACTTATTTTAGATTATTTTGCTCTTGTAAATAAAACTAATGAAAATTCACCATCTATAAACTTTAACTTAAACAATGATATCTCATCAACCCAAGATTCTAAATACCAAAAGTATACTTTTTCCATTGAATATTTTGATTTAGATAATAATTATCCTGAATATGTCTATTTAGAGATGAATAGTATTAATTATACAATGTATAATATTTATGGTGATTGGAATGCCAGCTCAAATAAGAGTGGAGATAGAGGGATTTATTTTATAAAGTCTTTATTATTAGGAGAAATCTCAAATAAAACATTTCGATTTCATGCTTCAGATGGTCTGAATTTAAAAACATCTCAATGGTATAATAAAAATAATTCTCTCTTTGAATTTATTAATCCATCTCCTTTGTATTTTAATGTTTTTAAGGATAATAAATTCATTGGATATAGTTTTTCGAATATTTACTTATCCGATTATTATGTAACTGGGACACCAACACCAAAAGAAGCAACAGATTGGTTTAGAGGAGATAATTCTTGGCATCTCACAAGTAGATATGGAAACCCTCTTCTTTATGGGGGAAGAGGGCTAAGTTATGGTAGCAACGAGCAAGGATATGGTCCTAATTGGGATATAAATTTAATTACTCGTCCATTACACTTAGAAAGTGAATATAACATTTATCTTGAATTTGATTATGAGATCTCTTTACAAAATGAATATTATACTCCTGAAGATCAATTAGATAAGTGTACTGTTTCAATATCGAAAGATTTTGGTGAAACGTGGATATTACTAAGAGAATTTGTATATGATGATGAAGATCTTTCTGGAAGTAAGAAATTTGATATTTCCACATATTCTAATGATGATATAATGATAAAGTTTGCATTACATTCAAATGGTGTTGTAATTGGTCTAGGATGGGGTTGGTTATTATCAAATATCTATGTGGGTTATGATAGATCTACAGATTTTATAGCTCCAGAAATAGATATAATTGATCCCGAACCAGATACTACTGTTAGATCAACAATTAAGATTAAAGCAAATATATCTGATAATATTGAATTAGATGAGTCAAGAATTTACATATTTCTTAATAATAGGAGTGTTGAGAGAAGTAAACTCAAATTTAATAGTAATACAAGCACTTTAGAGTTTGATTGGAATACTGCAAAAAATAATGACGGAACATATGAAATTAAAGTAGTTGCATACGATAAAGAAGGAAATATTGGAGAAGCATCTATAATAGTTAAAGTTAATAATATGAAGTGGTGGAGCACGTGGGGGCCATATATCATTATATTTGTATCAGTTATAGCTGGTGGAATTCTAATTTATTATATCTCAGAGAAAAAGGGTAAAATATGGATTGGTAGAATAAAAGATAGTCGAGCTGAAAAAATAAGATTGAAGGATTTTGATAAAGATCAAGTAATAAAACGAATAGAATTGGTTGAACATGAGGAAGAACTAGCAAGACCTTTAACTTTATACTGTAAATCATGTAGATCTTGGTTTTATTCTTCGAAATTTGACATTCTTTGCCCAAATTGTGGGTATGATCAAATATATGCTGCCTATTTATGTGAGAACTGTAACAAATGGTCGTGGAGAGATGAACCTAGAGAAAATTATTATTGTAAAAATAAAACGTGTGAAGGGGTAAGGTTAATAAGAAGAGAAAAGGAAGAAATTCAGGAAATTTTGGCTCAAGAAGGAAAAGTCTTGAAAAAATTTGAGAGTAAAAAAAAGAAATTTAGTATATTGGATGAATAAAAAAATAATTGAAATTTAACGTTGATTTGATGTGGAGTTAAGAAATTTATTATATAAGTTAAAAAAGCGAATAAATCTACAATTTCTCAAGCATTCTTGGTTAGACCTCAAGCGAGACAAAGCAAAGGCTATATTCGGGATAAGTGGTATCGCAATCTCATTATTTTTATTAACTGTTATTGGAATGTTGAATGATACAGTAAACTATAATTATCTTTTATATGTTACATCGACTACAGGTAAGAATGATATATTAATAACTCGTACTATTCAAACAGATTTGACATTTGATCCTTTCTATGATGAAAACATTATTAATAATGAATTAAAGGATATTGATGGTGTTGAAGAATTATTTCCACGAATAATGATGTTAGTAACAACCACATCAGAAAATATTAACACTAGCGGTTTCTTACAATTATATGGTCTTGACTTTATCAAAGAGGCTGAAAATGGAAATTTGGGAGATTTGCTGTTAGTTGACGATCAGGGACAAGAAACAAATGAAATCTATAAGGATGAACCAGATGATGGTGAATGTGTCATATTATGGAATGTTGCAGAGATTCTTAATGTTACTAGGGGAGATACTATAAATCTAGAATATCAAACTTATGAATTAAATTTAACTGTTGCTGAAATTTGTATTCAAGATCTCAAATTTATGTCATTTGAAAATTCTTTAATTCTTGTTAATTTACACCAAGCTCAAGATTTTTTACAAAGAGAAAATCAAATAAATTATATAGTTGGAATTATTAAAAACCCCAAATCTGTTTATGATGCCAGTGATTTAACGTTAACAACAAGGAGATTGAGAATAATTGGTACTAGAATACAAGAAAGGCTTGATCTGAACGATTTTACTGTTAGCTTACCAAAATTAGAGGAACTTGAAGGCGGTGAATTTATGTTAATGATGGTTACAATAATGTTTTGGTTTATAATAATCCTTTCGATGCTTATAACAGGTATTTTAATAAATAGCATACTTTCTACTTCGGCTGAAGAGCGCGTTCGCGAATTTGGCATTACCAGAGTTGTAGGGAGTAAAAGAGTCTATCCTGTGAAAATGGTATTATTTGAGGGTTTTATGTTAGGAATATTTGGCTCAATTCTTGGAATGATACTTGGATTTACATTAATGAGGCCAATAGCGCAAGCAATATTTCCTATGTACCAGTTTCAATTCGAGTTTGCAGAAGTTGAGTGGGTAATTCAACCAGATACACTCTTGTTGACCTTTTCTATAGGTACTCTAGTATCACTTGGAGTAGCCTTAATACCTGCTCTTAAAACTGCAAAGGTAAATATAATAAAAGCCATTACTCCTTTTCAAACCAAAGAAGAAGGATGGGAAATTAAAAAAGAAGGAAGTATGAATGTGAAAAGTTTTCTTATTGGAATTTCGATTGCGGCTATTGGAATGGTAGTCTTCATTTTATTGCCAAATATTTTTATTACAGGTGATTTCATGTTAACTACAGGACTTTTCATTGGTTTGCTTGCTGCGATTGTTATTGGTCTGGTCTTTGCTTCTGTTGGAATAATACCATTAATTCAGAAAATCTTTTTAGGAATAATCTCACCAGCTATAAAAAAATATAGCAGTATAATAGGAATTTCATTAAGGAGATATAGGAGACGCAATACTAGTACTGTTCTTATGTTTGCTATTAGTTTTTCATTTATCTTCTTCCTAACAAGTACAATTAGAATGGAATCAGAAAATACAGCCTTAAACTTAAAGTTTCAATATGGTTCAGATTTGGTTTTAGTAAATCAAGAATTATATAGTGCTGAGAGTGCTCTTACTCTTGAAATGGCAGATGAGTTAAGAAACCTGGCTGGAGTGGATAAATTAGCGATTTCACTTCATAATACTATCGATATTCAGGCTACTTTAGCAGCGCTTTTTGAAGTTAGTGAGGGACAAGTAGGTTTTTCGAGCGGTGGAACAGAAGCAATGATGATGGGTATGTTTCAATTCTATACAGAAATTGAAGAAGTTAAATTCAAAACAACAATAGGAGATTTAATGGATTTTGATGTTGTTGATGCTGGATTTATAGGTATTAATGAAGATTTTGTTGATTTAATTAATGAAGATTTATTAATTTGGAAAAGTGATGGAAGTAGTACTTCATATTCCTTTAATGAACTATTCAACCATAATAATACATGTATCATAGCTAAATCTATTGCAAGTAGACTTGGCATCTTAGATGTTGGAGAACATATAAGAATAACTTTTTATGATCCAAAAATAGAAGATGATCCTGGTAATGTAACGATATTTAGGGTAGTAGGAATTTCTGGAGGAATTCCAGGCTTTTATAATTTCCGGACTAATGAGATGTCTGCGAGAGGTGGGGGTGTAATGGTCTCATTAGATAATTACATGCGTTTAATGAAGATTGAAAATTCTGGAGAGAAAAATATGATTGTAGATAAATTTTTTATAAACTTAATTGACAAGGCAGAGGAAAATATTAAAGAAACTAAAGATGATATCCGGTTGATGTATCAAGAAAAAGATATACTTATTGATGATGCAATTTCTAAAATAAACTTTCTTAATGCGATGTCTGAAAGGCAGAGTTTTTTATTGGAGCTAATACTGACATTCACAATAATGATAAGTATTTTTGGATTGGTAAGTAGTATGTACGCAATTGTAATAGAGAGAAAATTTGAAATTGGGATCCTTCGTTCCATGGGTATGAAAGTTAGAAATGTTAGAAACATGTTTTTAATTGAAAGTATGACTATATTGCTTGCTTCAGGAATTATGGGAACAATTATAGGTACTTATACTTCTTATTTACTTGAAAGCACAATTTCACTTATGACAGAAATGCCTGTTGTTTTTACTATCCCTTGGGACACTTTATTACGTGTATTTATATTGTCAATTTCTATAGCAGTTTTAGGAACCTATATAATTTTAATCAAGTATTTCTATAAAAAGTCTATAATGGATATTTTCAGACAGACATTTTAAATTGATTTAATTATCATAATGAAGATAAATACATTGTAACTTTCATAATATTATCATTAATAAAAAGATACATATATAAATGATAAGAACACAGATTTATAAAAAGAAATTTTAAAAAATAAGGTAATCAAAATGGAATCTGGAAAAATAACAAGTCTATTAGCAGGAATCATTACTATTATCGCAACTTATGTTTTTTCATGGTACACAATGGATATTCCACCAAACATACCACCAACATTTTATTCCAATGGTTTAGGAATAATAAATAATATTCCAAGTATGTTTACAAACGCTAGTGCATTGGGAATTTTATTAGGTATGCCGGGATTTGCAGTTTATATTGTTGCAGGATTTCTCATCTTCTTTTTAGCTTCTGGAATAATACAAATTATTGGTATAAAAAGCAGAGCAGTAGCAATTGTAGGTTCCCTTATGCCAATTGGTCTTGGTATAGCATTATTTTTTACTAGTGGCAATATTCTTGATAGAATTATATGGATAGAGAATGTTTTTGGTACTAATAGCCCACTTGGAATATTTCCATTACAAATAGTACCTAATGAAATAGTGGATATTGGAGGATATCTTCTATTAATAGGTGGTGGCCTAGGTATAGTTAGTGTATTTTTACCTAGAGATTAGAAAAATTATTACATTTTTTTTTAATATTTAACATCTTTTAGAAATGTTAAGAGTTTTTTCCAGACTCGCCCCCTATGGGAAATTTTGTTTTTTTCACCTGTTGTTAGTTCAGCAAAAGTCTTATCTGGGATACTATTAGGAAGAAAAATTGGATCAAACCCAAAACCACCTGTTCCTCTTATTTTTTTTGAAACTTTCCCTTGAACAATGCCTTCAAAGAAGAAATTTTTATGTAGGGGTTGAAAATACAAAGCGATTACAGAAGAAAAATGAGCTTGCGAATTTTCAAAATCATTAATAAGTCTTAAAATACCTTCATTACCGATAGTCTTCATAACATATGAAGAATAAACACCTGGAAATCCATTAAGAGGTTTATCTACAAAAAAACCAGCATCTTCTATAAAATAAGAACCATCAATTTGTCCTTTTATACTATTTAGCTTAAATGAAGCCACTTCTCTTAAATCATTTGCTTGTATTTCTATTGTGTTAATATCCTTTTGTTTTAAATTATATTTTACATTCTCTTTCGAGAAGAGATCTGAAATTTCATTAAATTTATGTATATTACCAGTAACAAAATAGATCAAATTTTCTTCTTGCTTCATAATTACTATAGTTTAAAATGCTTAATAATCAAAACTTATTAATCTTATAATTATTTGGAGAACTTCTCTTATATTACTACAAAATTCAAAAATTTTATTTTGTATATTTCTTTTATTATTTTATATCTTAATATATATAATATCAGTAATAATCTGTAAAACACAGGAGAATTAAATAAGATATGGCCCGGATGCACAGCAGAAAAAAGGGACGCAGTGGGTCTACTAGACCTGCTAGATTGGAAAAACCAGTATGGATAGAACTCTCACCCGAGGAAGTTGAAAGTGAAGTTGTTAAACTTGCTAGAAGAGGTTCAAGCAAGTCTATGATCGGAACTGTAATGAGAGATTCTCGAGGTGTACCGTTAGTTAAAGTCGTAACTGGTAAAAAAGTTAGTCAAATTCTCAAAGAAAATGAGATTGATACACCTTTACCAGAAGATTTAGCAAACTTAGTACGAAAAGCTTTGAATATAAGAAAACATCTCGAAACAAATCATAAAGACCTAGATTCAAAACGTGGATTGAATAGAACCGAATCTAAAATTTACAGATTAATCAAATACTATAAAAAGAAGAAGATTTTAGCTCCTGATTTCAAATATGATGTAGAAAAAATCAGAACGTTAGTAGCAAGATAGAGAGTGGGTTTAAAGTGAGTTCAAGAGCAAGAAAAAAAAAGACAAAAACAAAGAAAGTTAGTTTTAAAGACAAAAATTGGTATACCACCGTAGCGAGTAAGAGTTTCAATTTCAAACCTATCGGTGAGATTATTGGTTTAGAAGAAAATTTGATTGGAAGGACTGTGGAAGTTTTATTATATGATTTTACAGGAAAATATTCTGATATTAGCCTAAAATTAAAATTTCAAATTACTGAAATAAATGAAGAAGCAAAGAAATGCCATACTGTATTCCAGGGTCATAGTTACACAAATGATTTTATTAGATCCCTTATTGGGAGAGGGAGTACTAAAATACAAACGATTATCAATTTAGCAACCAAAGATAATTTCGTCTTTCGGCTTACAGTTTTATGTACCACCATAAAAAGAGCTAGAAGTAGTCAGCAGGTATTAATTCGAAAAATAATGAGAGAGATATTAAGAGAGTTCGCTAAAAGTTTGAATCATGAGAAATTCATAGCAGGGATTGTGTTTGGAGAATTTCAAAATCAAATTCAAAGAGTAGCAAAAACAATATACCCATTATCCAACTCTGTGATAATTAAGAGTAAGTTAATTTCAATTCCCGAAGGAGGAGAAGATAAGGAAGTTCCAGATGATCAATTTGAGATTGTGGAAGTTGAGGTAAAAAGATCCCGAAAGTCAGAAATTAAAAGATCTGAAAGAATAAATGTAAAAAAGCTTGCTCAATCCTCAAGTAAACCTCAAACTGAGGATTTAGAGATTGTTAAATCTCCTCTTTTAGAAGATGATGACGAAGAATCGGAAGAGGAATAGTAATAAATAGAAAAATATTAATATTTAAGTCTTAGAAGTTTATCACTTCATAAAAAAGAATATCGAATTTCTGAAAATTAATAAATTATTTACATCTATTAAAATTATCATCTGATATTCAAATAATCATATTTGTAATTATTAATAGGAAGTGATATTAATTTCTGCTCAAGAAGGAAATAGGAACAATCCTTACACCTTTGATGATTTTTTATTTGTAAGAGATCATTTTAATTATTATAAAGATGATGAGTTTCTACAAGTTCTAGTTAAAAGCTACAGCCCTCAAGATGAGTATGAAAAAATACATAGAGACCTTCGAGCTCTTTCTGATTATGTTTCCTTTAGGTTTCGAAATCTTGCTGATAAATCTAATGAGCTTGAAAATAGGATAAAAGTTACTAAAGTTAAACATTATGATGCTCATAATCATCGGATAGATCGCATAGAACGATGTTTAGAGACTGAAATCTTAGAACGTGAAGTATTTAGTCTTGGACTTTTCGATCCGACAAGAAATAGTCCATGGAGTAGATTCATTAAAATGTTTTTGTTATATGAGAATGGGGAAGCCGGTGTTATGTGTCCCGTGGCATGTACCCATGGAGCTGTAGAACTTATGCAAAAATATGAGGAAACATTGAGCCATGAAGCAAAAAATATCCTTGCTTCTATTAGAGAAGGCATAAATGGTCAATATAAATTAGGTTCTCAATTTGTTAGTGAAATTCAAGGCGGGAGCGATGTACCAGCAAATTTAGTTGAAGCAGTTTATGAAAAAGAAGAAGGCTTTGATGGCTATTCGAACGTATGGCGTCTTTATGGTCAAAAATTTTTCTGTTCAGCAATACAGTCAGATTATCAAATAGTAACTGCAAAACCTAAAGGAACTCAATCATCCACCAGAGTGGCTGCATATGTCGTTCCAGCTTGGCTCCCAGGGAATAAAGAAAAAGAAATAAGAAATTCTTATACCATTGACAGACTTAAGCAAAAGTTAGGAACTGCTGAACTACCAACAGCAGAAATTACTTATAATGGTACTGTAGCATATCCCATAGGCCCTCTTGAAATGGGTCTTGCTGATATAGTTGGGATTGTTCTTTCTTTATCGAGACTCCATGTTGCTTTCGGAATGGCTTCAGGAGCTCTGCGAGTTGCTAGAGAAGCAATATTATATTCACAATTTAGAACTGCCTTTGGTTTACCAATATCTTCATTTCCTATGATGATAAATCAGATAAACGAATTAGATCATTTTGCAAAAAGATCAGCAGCGGGGTGTTTTAAAGTATATGCGGAATACATTGATTTTCAAGAAAAACTTATCAGTGGAATAAGAGAATTAGAAAAAATTGACGATCTCGAAGAACGTAAACGTCGATTTAGATTACGTGAATTAATAATGCTTCAAAAAATCGTTGTAGCTGATGAAACACCGAAAATGATAAGAAGAGCAATCTCATTTTATGGAGGACATGGTATCATGGAAGACTTTCTCTCATTTCCACGTTTTCATAGAGACTCAATGATTATGGAATTATGGGAAGGCCCTAGAAACGTACTCCTTACACAAATTCACCGGGATTTTTCTAGAGTTAAAAATTGGTATCCAGCCGATGAATTTTGTAGAGACTTACTAGAAGGAGTAAACTTAGATATTATTGAGGAATATGCATCAGAATTTAATAGAATAATGTCACATGACAGCCTTCTCAAAAATGACGAGGAAACTCTAGCAATCTGTCGAGATTGGGAAGAGTTTTCTAATAAACTCTTCATTGCCTACCAAGAACAAGCATTAGCGGAACTTAATTATAACGGAAAACCATTAAAATTCTCAAAATTACTACGGGAGTTTAAAAAAAGAGATTCACCAAAAGTCCAAGAACAATTAGCAATTCAATAAAAAACAAAAGTCTACCAAAAATTGATTTAATTTATTTAATCTTATTTAATTAACTAATAAATTTGGTCAAATTCTTTGACTACTTCATCAAGATAATATTTTAAATGTTTAAAAGGTCTTAAATCTCCTAAAAATTCATTTTGAAAAGCTGAATCTAAAGCCATTTTTGACTTAAGTTGTTTAAAAACCGACTTTATCTTATAGAAATTGCCAGTAGCTATGAAATCTATTGAATAGCCATTTATGTTACCAAATAATATTATTTTTTTACCATTATGATTATCGTGAATACTATTATCATCTAAATGTATTTCTTTTATTTTTGTTTTAGCACGGATTAAGGTATTCATAGATATCGTGGCTAATTTTGCTGAAAGATCAGAACTGAATAATTCTACGTTTTCTAGAGTTTTTTCTCTTTCTAAATTGCTCAAAAGGCTGTTGTCATATAATTGAGAAATTATTGGTAATCCTTGAGCAGAAATACCAGCATATAATATAGCATTTCTTACATTACTTTTACCCTTATCATAAATAATTTCTTCTTCTAATGGATCTAAATATTTGTCTTTTAAATATTCTATTATTAGGTTGATAACTTGTTTAAATGTAGGTTCCACTGATGCAAATTTTAGGCGGGCAATGTCCTTGTATTGAGTATTTACTTGATTTCGGAATTCTTTTAACATATTTGAAGATTCTTGTGATCCTACATTAAAATTGCCCACACAACAAAAGAATAAATTCTGACCGGCATTTGTAACAACGTGTTCAACTATGATCCGTTCTCTTTTTTTCTTTTTTCTACTTTTTAAACAGATACTTTTTAAGCGCCATCTAAAAAACTTCATGAGTTTTTCAACAAATAATACTATCTCAAAAGTTGTATTGAATTTTTCATCAGAACAATATATAACTTCATTCTCTAAGATAATACTGAAAGAAGAAATCATGAAGAAAAACTTGATAATTTAATTTTAAAAGTTCGAAGTTATTAATTATTGAATATATTAATTTTTTTTTGTTTCATAATAAAAAAAAGAAATCATTCCTTGAAGTTTAGAATGATTTAATCTATAAGTATAAATTTTATTAGAATTAAATTCATTAACATCTTAAAAATTATCATTCAAATTAAAAATGGATTCATTAGGATCAGTGGAAAGAGAAAGTATTAATAAAGCTGCTGTATTACTACTAAATTCTAAAAATGCAGTAGTATTAACTGGTGCGGGAATTTCAACAGAATCGGGAATTCCCGATTTCAGAGGAGAGAGTGGAATTTGGGAGAAATATAAACCAGAAATCTATGGAGATATTCAGTCATTCTTAAAAGATCCATCAAAATTCTGGGAAATGGCTGAAGATATAGCACCTACCCTATTTAATGCAGAACCAAATCCTGGTCATTATGCAATTGCTAGACTTGAGAAATTGAATATTATTAAAGCGATAATTACGCAAAATGTTGATGAGTTACACCAAAAAGCAGGTTCTATTATTGTATATGAAGTTCATGGTAATATAAACAGATTCACTTGTTTAGGATGTCGTGCGAGTTATAATAAAGAACAACTATTACGTAAAATCAAAAAGGAAAAAGTTCCTGCCTGTAATTATTGTGCAGCGCCTTTAAAACCCTCAGTAGTTTTATTTGGAGAGAATCTTCCTAATTTTGAAAAATATATGTCAATAGATTTAGCAAAGAAAACCGATATTATGTTGATAGCGGGTTCTTCTCTTACAGTTTCTCCTATTTGTGATTTACCTCTCTATACTTTAAGGGAGGGAGGAAAGTTAATAATTGTTAACGAAGAACCAACATATTTAGATGAACGTGCTGAAATTGTAATTAATAATAAAACTGGAACTGTTTTACCATTAATCGTTGAAAGAGTTGAAAAAATTATAGAAAAACAAGAATATAATTCTCAAAATTAATCAATTATTAAATATTTAATATTTAAAGTTTTTTTAAATGAGTACAGAGAATGTTATAGTTAAAGATTGGCGCAAAATCGATTTTTCTTTTGGTTTAGTTTATCCAAATAAATTTTCGCTTGGTATGTCCTCATATTCTATTAGACTTCTCTATTTCTTAATAAATGCTTTTGATAATATTGCTTGTGAACGAATTTTTCTTCCTGATAATTTAAATATAAAATTTCCCGCTTCAAAAGATTTTTCTTCAAAAAATAATTTAAGGTCCCTTGAAAATAAGGTTTTACCAGATGAGTTTGATATTCTAGGATTTTCATTACATTTTGAAAATGATTATAAAAATGTATTATGGATAATAGAAAAAGTAGGAATTCCATTAACTTTTCAAGAACGTCAAGAAAGGAATAGTAAAAATAGCACTCAGTTTCCTCTATTAATAGCAGGGGGGCCAGCAGTTACCTCAAATCCGATTCCATTGAGTAAATTCTTTGATATTTTATTTATCGGTGATTCCGAACAAAATTTATCAAACTTTCTTGATTTATATCAGGACTACAATGTAAAGAAAATAAGCTTTAAAGAATTTTTAGAAAAGGCAGAAAATGTGGAAGGACTTTATATTCCTGCTCTTAGGAACAATGTAAGGAGAGTTACACTTAATCTACTTGATGATTCTCCAACTCCCATTTTTCAATTAATTTCTAAGTCTCATAAGAACAAAACCATTTTTGAAAATAATTTTTTTATAGAAATAAACCGAGGATGTCCATTTCGATGTAAATTTTGTATATCCTCTTTTCATAATTATCCATTTCGGAATAGAAGTTATGATAATATTATCAAATCTATTCAACAAAGTATAAAATATTCTAAATTTGAAACAATCAGCTTAATAGGATCATGTGTATCATCCCATCCTAGATTTAAGCAAATTTGTGAATATATAATAGAAAATGGAAAAAGATTGACTGTTCCTTCAATTCGAGTTGAGTATTTAACTCAAGATATAATTGAGCTGTTTGAAAAAGCTGAAATTAAGACTATCACAATTGCACCTGAAGCAGGTTCAGATAGATTAAGATATAATCTTGATAAAAAAATCACAAATGAAAAAATAATATCAATTTTAGTTCAAATAAAAGATTCTAAAATCAGAAATGTAAAATTTTATTTTTTGATTGGATTACCTGGTGAAAAAGATGAAGATATTGATGCTATTATTAACTTTTTAAAATCAATAGATCAATTAGGTTTTACAAAGAATTCCTTAAGAGTAAACATTAACCCCTTTATTCCAAAACTTAATACTCCATATGAAAAAGAAATATTCTTCTATTTAGACGAGAATTTACATGAATTTACACGGAAATATCAGAAATTGGAGCAGGAACTTAAGAATATAACTTCAATAAAATTGAAGTTTAAAAATTTCAAATCAATTATTAAAAATGCTAGACTTCAAACAATAACCTCTTTAGGAAATCAACAGGTTTCAGATTTACTTTTAGAATATTATAAAAATGGGGCTACCTTTACTGCTCTACAGAAAGCAGAAAGAGAATTAAATTTCTCTCTAAATGATTACCTAATAAGAATTAAAGAATGTTATAGCCCTTGGATTATCTAAACTAATAAAAATTAAAAAAAAAATTATGTAATTGGTTTAAAGACTTTTTTTGCTGCTCCACAAACAGGACACTTATCTGGTGGATCTCCTTCATGAGTATACCCACAGACAGGACATATGTAAACGTCATTCTTTTCTAAATCTTTACCACTCTCAATTGCTTCAAGAGCAGCAGAATATAATTTGTGGTGAACTTTTTCTACTTCATTAGCATAATTGAATGTCCTTTCTGCTTCTTTGTTCCCTTCTTTTTTAGCGGCTTCAATAAACTCAGGATACATTTTTGAAAATTCATGATGTTCGCCTTCCATAGCAGCTTTTATATTTTCTTTTGTTGATTTAATTCCACCAAGAACTCTAAGATGATTATGAGCATGAACTGTTTCTGCGGCAGCTGCAGCTCTAAATATTTTTGCGATTTGAGGAAATCCCTCTTGATCTGCCTTTTGACCAAAAGCTAAATATTTACGGTTAGCTTGTGATTCACCAGCAAATGCTTCTTTTAGACCTTTTTCTGTTTTTGACATGTTATATTCACATTCAATTTTAATTTATGATTATTATAGGAAATTTTTTAATTTAGTTTTTATAAATCATAAATTTGAATCTTATTCTAAGATTTCTAGATTGTGATTAAGATTTTAACATTTAAATAATTAGACACCGAATTTTTAAATTACAAATCCTTCAATCTGAAAGAATTTTTTTAACAGAATTTACAATACGAGTTAAATAATGTTCAGCCATTCCAAATTTAACATGTGAATCAAAGACTAATATTATAAAATATTTATTCTGAACATATTCTGAAAATATAAAGCTATTATCTTTTAAGGAATAGAAAAGCTTTAAAATGGAATTGTTATGAATTTTAACACGAAATTCAACTTCTTTTAAAAAATTTTTTAAATTTATTTTGTTATAGGAAGAATATATTACTTTTCCTCTGTCAGTTAAAACAATAGTCCCATCTATATCATCAAATCCTGTTACTTTTTTCATATATTTTATAATTTGTTCTTCAATTTTCAAATTAAATTCATTGCTAAATGCATCATCAATGATCTCCTCAATTACTTCAATTAATTTACTGTCAAATACTATTTGTTTATCAATATCTATCTTATTTTTAATTAGATAGGTAAAAAGCTGTTTATTAATTTTTGATATTTTTTCTCCCAAGAAGTTTTCATTTTCTATTGCATCACACAAAATATTATAATTTAACGAGCCTTTTTCAAAAATTACAAATTTTACATCACCCATTTCTAATGTTTTGAATTTTTTTCCAATCATTTCTTTAGAAAAAGACATTAAAGCTGTGATAAAAGGAGAAACAAGATTTTTTTCTACTTTAAAATAATCTGTAAAATTTTTACCATAAAAACACACACCAGATCTATTAAATATGAATATATTGTGAATATTAATATTATCATAAGATCTCTTAATTATTGAGGAAAAGGGTAGTTGATCTTGAATTCCCATGATTAACTATTAAAAAATAACTATAAAAAGCACTGACTTTTCAATTTTATATGAATTTCAAAAATTTTAATTATCTAAATTAGTAATCCAGGTTTGGACACCTTTAAAATTTAATTTTATTGGTAGGATTTGAAATCCTAACTTTTTCAGTTTTGTTTTTAGCTTGTCTTGTGCTCCTAATGCCGCTAAGATTGTAGCAGATCCACCTCCTCCAGCGCCATTTAATTTAAATCCAATAGCACCAAATTTTTTTGCGATCCTTTCTACTTTCTTAATAATTGGATTAACCATGAGAGGATGCAAATTCTTTTGAGCTTCCCAGTTCTTATTCATAACCCCTCCGATTAAGTCAAGATTCTCTGAATTAATGGCTTCTCTCATTTCATATGCACAATTTTTAATTATTTCTAGAGATTTTAAAGTAGATTTATCACCTTGTTTGTAATTATCTATAACGGCCTTATGCATTAAGTTTGAACTCCTTGAACTTAAATAGACAAGAACCAATTGGTTTTCAAGCTCTGTTAGTCTTTCATTGCTAATTTCCAGTGGAGATATTTTTACAGAAGGATATTCAATCTCCATAAAATTAATTCCCCCATAAGCAGCTGCATATTGATCTTGAACTCCACTTTCTAACTTTAATTCATCAATCTCAAGCTTATGAGCTAATTTTGCAATTTCTCCTTGCTTTAATTTTTTATGAGATAAGTTAGTTAATGCAGC
>JBHLLP010000039.1:0-32036 GCA_048885525.1 Candidatus Hermodarchaeota archaeon
TTTGCTAGACATACAAGTCATAGCAGCATTTTTTAATCCTTCTTCATCATCAATACCGCTTTTAACTGAAATTTCATCAAGAATTTCTACTGCTTTCTCTGCTGCTTTTCGAAAACCCTCAGTAATTACAGTAGGATGTATCTTCTGTTCTAAAAGTTTCTTAGCTCTTTTTAATAACTCACCTGCAAGAATTACTGATGTGGTAGTTCCATCACCAACTTCAGAGTCTTGCGTTTTAGCAACTTCCACCATCATTTTGGCAGCAGGATGTTGTACATCAATTTCTTTTAAGATTGTAGCACCATCGTTAGTAATCACTACATCTCCGAATTGGTCTACGAGCATTTTATCCATACCCCTAGGTCCTAGTGATGTTCTGACAGCTTCAGCGATCACTATTGCGGCAGCGATGTTATTTTGCATAGCATCTCTTCCACGTTGTCTTTCAGTGCCTTCCTTCATAATTAATACAGGTGTTCCGCCTAATTGTGCCATTTTTTTCACTCTTAGTTAATATAATTATTGAATATTTTTTTGAAATAATAATTTTATTTATATAGATCTCTAAGTCATAAAATTAAAAAAGTTTACGAATTTTGAATTCTAATATATAATTCACTAAAAATTGTCAATATCTAATTTTATGAATTAATATTATAAAGGAAAATCGATTCTTTTTATAATATTTTAATTAGTACATCCATTATACAAATAATTGATTTGAATGGAAAGTGATAAAAATACTAAAATAAACTGCCCTAATTGCGGTAAGGTTAATGTAAAAGGTGATAAAGTTTGCTTTAAATGTGGTTATACTTTCACCGAAAAACCTCAAGAATTATCTGAACTTACTGAAAATAAGCAATCTATACCAAGTTTTAGCGTCTGTTGTGTTTCTTGTGTGCTTATTGTTTTGTTTATGGTTTCTATAGGAATATTTCTCGAATTTGGTGTCATTCAAGGTTTAATAGGGCTTCTAGTTATAGGGATCGGGATATTCCTAATAATATTATATATAAAATCCTTGACACCCGAGGAAGTAAAATCAGAAATTTCATTATAATAAATGAATCTATTGAAATAAATTAACTTTCTAGCTCTTTTTTTCAATTTTTTGATTTGAATTTAGCACAATTAAAGTTAATCCTTACATTAAGAAAATCTGTATTTAACGAAAAAGATTATCGTCTTTGGATATGAAAAAATGATAAAGAAGCTAAAACCAGCTCTTAAAAACATGAAATTACAAAATAAAAGTGATATTCAAATTTATATTATTTAGTAAGTTCTCTTCTTTTTAAACGCAGGTCTTTTCCATGGCATCTACGACATTTCTTTGCTTTAAGTGGATTAAGAGCTCCGCATCTTCTACAGACTGTTTTTTCTAATAAATGATATCTGGCTATTCTCCTCTTCACTGGATCGTCTATAGGACTCATTTTTATTCAATCAACACTCAATTCTAAAAAAAATTTTAACTTTTGTCAAAAAGTTATAAGAATAATTTCTAAAACACATGATTTAAAATAAAATTTTTGTTTAGAATATGGTAAAATATGATAAAATTAAAATTCTATAAATAATAGATCTATTTATTGTTTATATTAAGTAAGATTAGTTGAGTTTACATGCCAAGAGAAATTTTTGACGAAGGTAAGTTCATAGAAATCTCAGAATATGCGATTCATTGTAGAGTTAAACGTTTAAAAGATATAGTGAAACTGAAATTAAGAACTAAGAAAATTCTTTATACATATAAAACAGATCCTGCAACAGCAGAAAGATTACTAAGAAATATTAATTGTGATATTATAGAATTGTAAAATTTGCTTAAATAAAACGCAAATATTTTACTCCACTAAACAAGTTAGAGAATACCTTGCTTTAAAGGTTATTATCAAAAACATGTAGAAATAGTTTAATTATTTTTGAATCTTTATTTTAAAATAAGTTAATTATATATTAAAATATCATTTAGTTAATTTTAAACTGGATGATGACTTAGTTGATTTAAAGATGATTCAAGCATTATATATTTTTCAAAGTAGTACTAAGAACCTTATGTACAATAAGAATTTTCAAAGCGATGAAAAATTAGAAATGTTTGATTCATTTTTTTCAGCATTACAAACCTTCGTTTCAGAACTTACTGAAAGCAGTAAAGAATCACTAAATACGATTGAATTAGGAGAGTATTTCGTATTAATTACACAGATTCATGAAATCTTATCCGATTTGGTTATTATTACTGATAAGGCAGATATAAAAGAAGTCCAAAAATTAATCCCCAAAATTAGTGAAATTATATTACATCATCGAGATTTATTTGTTGACTGGGATGGTGAACCAGAACAACTCGAAATGTTTGATTTAAAAATTATACAGTTAATTCTTTCAGATAAAAAACTTATAGGTGGTTCATCTCTAATTTCTGACCAGAGCTCGATCTTAAAATCGATCTGGGAACAGAAAGGGGCTTTATCTGAACAATTAAGAGAAGATTTATTAAATGAAAGGGAAGAATATAGAGTAAAATATCTAACCGAAGACAATTTTATCAAAAGATATGAAATTTCAAAGAAACTAATTGAGATCTCTGAAAAACTTCGAGATGACGAGAAATTTATCGAATACCAAACAGAAGCTAAATCTCTTAAAGATGAAATAAAAGATCGAAAATTACGACTTCAATATTATTTGGATAAAGTAAAAGAATCTCTAAAATATTCAAAATATGCAGAGACTTATTCCTATCTGTATTCTTTTTGTATAAAACTTGAAAATTTTGCTGAGGCTCAAATGATAGAAAAATATAAGACTCTTGCTAGAACCATACTTAATAAAACTAAAGTATCTAGGGAGGAGTTTAAAGAAGCATTAAAAGAAATATCAGAAATAGATCAAGAAATCAATGAATATCTGTCTTTAAGTGTTTAAGAACTAACTCTAAAATAAAAATTTATAATGTTTTACTTAACAATTTTATTTTTAACAATGATTTATGTAATTAACAGAATATATTTCTATTAAAATATTAAATTTGAGAAACCTTATAATAAAATTAATTAACCATTTTTAATAGATATCAATCACATTATTACTATTCAATACTATTTAATAGAAATAATTAAAATTAGATTAATTAACCCGGTTTTGAGTTAATGAGAGTTTTACCAGCAGATAAAACATGTATAAATTCTGGATTTTTATGTACTAATTGTCAGACTAGGCTAGATGCTGGAGAAATAACAGAATTTGAAATCGATTTAGCAAAGGATTTAATTCAATTAGAGGAAAAAGAAGAACAATTTTCTTTTCTTAGAGATATTTCATTTTATAAGGCCATAGATTATGAAGATGTAGTAATATTAGTAGTTGGGAAAAAAGATAAATTAAAAATAACTCCCGATTTGATAGCATGGATCAAAGAAACTTATGAGATAGATGAACTAATATTTATTGAAAAAACAAATAAACCTCGTCCAGTAGTGGAAGCCTTAATTGCACCATACAAACTTTTATCCCTTAATGAAATATTTTTAGCTACGGGAGATGTTCAGTTTAGGGCGGTACTTTGGGAAGATGATAAAGATAAAATTTTGTTTACTAAAGAAGAACTTGAAGAATTGATTTATGAATTAACTGGAAATATTACACGGGTAGAATTTCAATAATTAATAAGGTTTAATTAGCTAAATTTCTAATATTTAATAGATTTACTGTGGAAGAATATAAACAAGTAATTTTAGTAAGAACTGATCTTAAAATGGGCACTGGAAAAAAATGTGCGCAATCATGTCACGCAAGTGTTTCTGCTTCAGATTTAGTACGAATTCAAAATAAAACAACTTGGAAAAATTGGAAAAATACTGGACAGAAAAAAGTTGTTCTAAAAATCCAAAATATGGACCAATTAAAAGAATTAGTTGTTAAATTTGAATCGAATAAACTTCCATATTTTATTGTTAATGATGCGGGATTAACTCAACTAACCCCAGGTACTATAACTGCAATTGGAATTGGACCTTTGTTATCGAAGGATATAGATAAAATTACTGGAGATTTAAAACTTTTATAATTCTATGAGTGTAGGCTAAAAAAATTGTCTGATCAAGAAGCTGATACTTACATTTTTATGAAAGATGATGAAAATGAAGTAGAAAGGTTTGTAGGTATTGAGACATATGCTACATCCAAAATTAGAGGAATTGGGGGAGAAATTAAGAAAAATTTTAAAGATTTTATAGTCAAAGAGATAGATATTAATGGAAAAGTCCTTGATATTTGGGAGGATTATAAAACTCAAGCCTTTTCTGAAGAATTAGGGGATCGATATACAAGGTTTAATTTAATAAAAGTTAATAGAGATACATTTGAAGCCTTAAGACAGATAAGTAAAGCTTTGAAAATTAATTATGATAAAATTAAATATTCGGGATTAAAAGATAAGCATTCCATTTCAGTTCAAAAAATTTCAATAAAAGGAGATTATATTGCTAATTTAAAAAAATTAAATCTAAAAGACATATTCATTAGAAATATACAACCCGCTAAGAAATCAGTTAAATTAGGAAGTCATTGGGGAAATAATTTTACAGTTATAATAAGGAATGTAGAAAATAACAAAAATTTAAAAATTAGATTGTTAAAACTAACAAATTTTTTAAGTAAATATGGCTTTCCAAATTATTTCGGACTGCAAAGATTTGGTAGTTATAGACCTAATTCTCATATTGTTGGACGATATATTCTGGAAGGCAATTTTAAGAAAGCATTTGAGGAATTTGTTTCCACCACTTATACTACTGAGTCTAATGAATCAAAAACAGTGAGGCGAGAATTCAGAATTAATAGAGATTATGAGAAGGCTTATGTAAATTTTCCAAAAAACTTAAAGTACGAAAGAAATATGATCCATTATCTGATTGAAAATCCAAAAGATTATGAAGGTAGTATTAATACATTGCCCATTGATTTGAAAAAATTATTAATTAGTTCCTTTCAATCATATCTTTTCAATAAAATGCTTTCTCTGAGAGTTAAGAAAGGTTTTCCCCTGTTTAAACCAATAAAAGGTGATGTTATTAATATTTTAGATGACTATAATGGAAATCTCACTTATGTGAAATACATTTATAGAGGTTTTTATGAAAAATTTTTGAAAAAAGCATTAAATTTAAATCGAGCAGTTATAATCATGCCTATTATTGGTAATACTACTAATTTAGAGTTATTTCCATTAGTAAAATCATTATTTAAAGAAATTATTACATTGGAGAGGATTAATAAAAACATTTTATTTAATAATTTGAATACTGAACTAGATATGAAGGGCTCTATTAGAGCTATAACTGCTAAACCTACTGCATTAAAAATACTAGAATTCACCGATGATGATCTTAATCCTGGAAAGAAGAAAGTTAAGTTTGATTTTTCCTTACAAAAAGGAAGCTACGCTACGATGTTGATTAGAGAACTTATTAATCCACCTTAATTTCATATGATACTATAGTCTCAATCCCAAAAATATCAATTATTTTCACTAAAACCTTATAATTGCCTGGTTTATCATAATTATGAACATCTGATTTTATAGACAAATTTCTAAATTTCGGAGTTCTATAAGAAAACCACATATTGTTAAAAATTTTATTTTTAGAATTAAAATCAATAGCCCAGTAGTCAATCCAATCTGAGAAAGATTTTATATTTTCTATTACTTTCTCTGATATTTTATTAATAAATGGAATTTTATAACCTATTAACTCAATTATAACTCTATTACCATTTTGATGGATTTTAGTTTTAAATTCAGGACTTTCCTTTATATTCATATCCTCATTATTCACAATTTCTCTCTTTAGAAATGTATTTAAAACTAAATCTGCTTGATCCCTTTTATCTAAAGATTGTATTTTAAAAGGTTTAGGACTTTTATTATAGTTTTTATTCCAATTTATCATGTCATTGCTATGACCTATGTTTAAAATCCTTTTCCTCGTCATGTGAATTGCATGCTTATTTGAATCACATCCAATCCAATATCTTCCTAACTTTTCTGCTACAGCTAGTGTGGTACCAGTACCGCAAAAAAAATCTGCTACAATATCATTTTCATTTGTTGATGATAAAATTACCCTTTTTACAAGTCGTTCTGGTTTTTGTGTGGAAAAACCCTGATATTCTAGCGTATTTGCTCTTATATAGGGAATATCATTCCAAACATCTCTCGGGAAAATTCCTTCTTTTTTTACATAAACTTTCCTTGATAATTTCTTTCCATTGTGACTTCCACCTCTATAATAAAATATTCCTTTATCATCTCTTTTCAGTGCATTTTTTACGCGATCTGAAAAATTCTGGTATATATTCGGATCATCATTAAAAACATAATTGTCTGATTTTGTATAGAATAATATGGTATCATAGGACCTAATAAAAAAACGTCTTGTTTTCACGGATGCTGCTGGATATGCCCAAATTATCTCGTTCCTAAAGTTATCAATTCCAAAAATTTCATCCAGTATTAGTTTTATATAATGAGAAATGTGCCAATCTAAATGTATATAGATAGAGCCTCGATTATTTAACAGTCTCTTCATCAAAACTAGGCGCTCATATAAAAAGTTTAAATAAGAATCTAATCCCTCCCCCCATTTATCTATATAGGCGATATTGTCTATGAAGTTTCCTTTTTCTCCAATTTGAATTTTTAAATTAAAATCTCCACCTGTAGCAAAGGGAGGGTCAATATAAATAAGAGATATTTTATTTTCGAATTGCTTTAATAAAGCATTCATAACTAATTTGTTTTCCCCCCAAATTAGTATATTTTCCCAATCTTCTTTCAATTTTAAATCTTGTTTAGGAAAGCAGTAAATATCAATATCTTTAAAAGGTTTATTTTCATAATCTTCTGAGAAAATATCATTTCTCTCTTTTTTACCTTTCCATTTCAAATTCACCATAATTATTGATAGTAAGGTAAAAATTTTATGTTTAATTTAATTTTTAAAATTAAATATTTTTTGAAAATTATTACAAGTTGATACGTTTATATGGTAGATGAATTAGGAAATTGGAGAAAAACTCATTATACTAGTGAAATTACTCCAGATTTAATCGATAAAGAAGTAATTTTGGGTGGTTGGGTCCGAAATTTTAGGAATCTTGGAGGTTTAAAATTTATCTCACTTCAAGACAAATATGGAGAACGTCAAATTACCTTAAAAAAAGGATCTATTTCAGATGAACTATTTGAGAAGGGGAAAGTTGGATATCAATACTGTATCATGGTAAAAGGTATTGTAAAACAGTTTAAGGAAGCTCCAGGAGGAATTGAAATCATTCCCTCTGAAATAAAAATATTAAATACGACCCCTGAGAAACTTCCAATAGATATGACGGGAGAAACACAATCAGAATTAGATCTTAGATTGAATAACCGAGCTTTGGATCTAAGATCACTCAAAAATCAAGCTATTTTTAAAATTAGAGGGGCACTACTAAAATCTGTAAGGAAATTTTTACTCGAAAGAAACTTTACTGAAATAACTACTCCCAAAATTATAGCTACTGCAACAGAGGGAGGTACTGAATTATTTCCTATTATATATTTTGAAAAAGAGGCATTTCTTACTCAATCTGCCCAATTATATAAAGAACAATTAAGCGGAGTTTATGAAAGAGTATTTGAAATAAGTGATTGTTTTAGAGCTGAAAAAAGTAGAACAAAAAGACATATATGTGAAATTTTCACTCTAGATGTAGAAATGGCATTCTCTACAATGGAAGATATCCTTAAACTGTTAGAAGAAATGATTCATAACGCCATTAAGGAAATAAGAGAGAAACAATTATCTGCTTTAAAATATCTAGAGGTGGATAAAATTACAACTATACCAGAAATCCCTTTTCCAAGATTTAATTATGAAGAAATTATTGAATTGATTAATAAAAAATTCTCAATCAACATTGATTTTGGAGAAGATATTTCTACTGAAGCTTATAGAAAATTAGGTGAACGACTATCTGGATATTATTATATTACTCATTGGCCAATGTCTATTAAACCTTTTTATATTATGCCTTCTAAAAATCCTAAATATAGTGAATCCTTTGATTTGCAAAAAGGAATGTTAGAATTGACATCAGGAGGTACCAGAGTCCACAATAAGGAACAATTGATAAAAGCACTTGAAGAAAAAGGACTAAATCCACTTGCATTTAACTCTCATCTTAATTCATTTGACTATGGAATGCCACCGCATGCAGGTTTTGGTTTGGGTATTGATCGATGGTTAACTATTATATGCGGATTAGATGACATCCGGGAAGCAGTAATGTATCCTAGGACACCAGATCGATTAACTCCTTAGAATTCTTAAGAATATAAAATTTTAAGAAAATGATAGATAAGGATATTCAAGATTATATCAAAGCTGGAAAAGGAGTAATAGCTGCAAAAAAACTTGCAAGAAAGTTAGTGGAACCAGGAGCATCCTTTTTAGAAATTGCAAATAAATGTGAATTTGAGATAATAAAATCTGGATGTCAACTTTCATTTCCAATTAATATGTCTCTAAATGAAATTGCTGCTCATTATAGCCCCCCTATCGATGATCAAACTAAAATACCTGAAAAAGGATTATTAAAAATAGATATTGGTGCGCATTATAATGGATATATCGCAGATTCAGCATTCACAATTAATATTGATGAAAATCCCAAACTTCAAAATTACATTGAGGCTGCAAGAGAAGCTCTTGAAGCAGCAATTGAATTATTTAATCCTGGAATTAAATTGTTTGAGATTGGTGAAGTTATTGCTCGAAAGATTATAAAAAGAGGTTTAAAACCAATTAAAAATCTAGGAGGTCATGAATTAAAACGATATAATTTACACGCAGGTCCTTTCATTCCAAATTATAAAGATAAGGTGCATAATCAAGAACTTAAACCAGGAGATGCTTATGCCTGTGAACCTTTTTCAACTTCTGGAGCAGGGAGAGTTGATAATGGAGATCATGCCTATATATTTCGGTTTTTAAAGAAAATGAAAAAAAATATGTCTTATGAGTATTTAGGATTTATGAATAAAATTGAAAATAATTTTGGACAACTACCTTTTTCCCCACGATGGATTGAAAAGAATAATATTATCCCTAAGACTAAAATTCAAAGAACTCTTGAATTTTTCATAGGAAAAAAAGTTTTAAGTAAATATCCTATTTTGATTGAAGTTCTTAAAAAACCAGTAGCTCAAGAAGAGCATACAATTGTATTAGATAGGAATGGTAATAGAATTGTCACTACTAAAGAATAATAATAAAGAAAACCTCTCTATTGTTATTTTATGTGCTGGGAAAGGAACTAGACTTAAGAAAATTATTAAAAAAATTCCAAAACCATTAATCAAAGTAGGAAGATTAAATGATATTTCAATTCTCCAACAAACAATTAATAATTTAATAAATTGTGAAATAACCTCTATTGCTATAGTAATTGGATATTTAGGAAATGTTATTAGTGAATTTATATCTAGATTAATAAAAAATCATCCTAGACTACGAGATAAATTGATAATTATAGATACTGAAAATCAATATAAATTAGGTCCTTTATATTCCTTGTTATCAATAACTAAGAATAAGAATTTTTTCGTTAAAAACAAGAATTATATAATAATTCCAGGAGACACTATTTTTGATTATAAGATTTTAAAAGAAATAATCAGAATAATATCTAATAATTTTTCTTTAATTCAAAAAAATCCATTTATCTTTTATAGAAATATAGTATTAAGACAATTAAAAGAAATATATAATAAAAAAAAAATAATTTCCTACGCTGAAATTGAAATTTTTCAGTCAGAAATTATTTTAAAAAGAATTTCTCAAAAAAGAGTAGGAGATATTGACTCTAAAAAAGTGGTAAATCAAATAATCCCTATTATCGTGTTAAATTATGACATTATTCATGAGATCTTAAATTTCGAACAAAAGGATCAAATTGAGACAGTTTGGGAGGTTTTAAACTATATAACTTTAAATGGAAAGAAAGTACTCTGTTTTGAAGTTAACAATGAACTCTATTTTTATGATATCGATACTAAAGATGATTTAAAAAAACAAAAAAAAAAAGAAAAGGACAATAGGTGCTCCGATTATTCTAAGAATAATTGATTCGAAGGAACTAAGACATAAAAATCCAATGAAGCAATTATGAAATCAAAGCTCCTATTTAATTATTCCGATTTATTGGTTATATGATTTGATGTCTCATGTATCAATAATTCTTACTTTATATTCAACAAGAGTTCAAATTTTTTATTGATGCTATAAACCAAAATCGTGTTATAATTGAATATTTAAGTACCTGCTATAAAGTGCTAAATTAGATTTGTTTAGATAATTATCAATGTTCTAAAGCACTGCAGGAATAAAAGATTACTTTATAATTGAACAATGTAAATTTGAATCATTTGATTGTGAAAAAAAAAAATCACAAATAAAGAAATGGGTTATTAGATTGTAACTATATATTCGGTGTAAAAACCGTTATTTTGTATCTAATTCCAATGCAAATTGTCCTTTTCACCTTAATATATGATAATATGAATATTTAAATCTTGTTATTAAGATAGATAATATTTTATAGGGTATTTTCGACAAAAATCAAATGGTTTTAAGATTCAATTTGAAATAGTATAAATATTAGAAATTACATTATTTATAAAATATGAGTGTTCCTATAAAGATAGTACTATTTGGAATTGGCACCTTAGAAGGTGAAATTATCCGACATATTGCTCCGCTTACTGCAGATGCGATAATTAATAAATTACCTTTTGTTCTTAGAGGAAGATTTAGTTTTGGCTCAAAAAAGTATTGGACTTTACCCGGTGTGGAGATTTACAAAGGCTCTAATCCTAAATCAACAACTACTACAGAAAAGGGTGATATTCTCTACAATCCTAAAACCGATGAATTGATAATATGTCTTGAAGATATTGAAATGCCAAATAAAGTTAATAAAATAGGTAAAATAAATACTAATCTTGATATTCTATTACAAGCTAGTAATGGACTAAACACTAAATTTTTAATGAAGTAACTGAACTATGGCAGTTTCGAAGAAACTTAATGTAGTTTTTACAATTTTTTATTTATCTGTAATTATATACATATTACTCTTTTTATATGTACCAGAATTTCAAAATCTCATTATTAACTCAAGGCAAAATATAACTGTGATCACACAAGGAGCGAATTATTTTTGGGCTCTTTTAATTTCCCTTGGAATATGTTTTTTAGGTTCAGCATCAATAGGGTTTCCAATCCCCTTTCCTTTCGTTTTATTTTCTCTTTCAAATTCAATACTTCTTAAATTTTCTTCTCTTGGATTAGATATATTACAAATCCTACAATTAGGTCCTTTTTGGCTTGAAATTATCTGCCTTGCATTATTTGGGGGCCTAGGTAGTGCTTTAGGAGAATTTACTGGATATGCTGTTGGTTATGGAACAAAAAAATTGGTAGAAGAAAGGGATTCAGAACTTTTACGTAATGTAAATGGATTTGGAAAGTTAATCATGGATAATAAAAAACATACTTCCTTATATATATTCATTTTTGCTCTAACACCCCTCCCAGATGATATTTTATTTTTACCCTTAGGAATGATTAAATATCCTTTTTGGAAGTGTATTATTCCCGGTTGGTTAGGAAAAAATATTACTACATTGTTTTATTGTTGCTGGCCGATCTTTTTAGCACTCGGATTCGTAGCTCAAGGAATTCAATCCAATGACATATCAAGTATAATAACAGAAGCGATTTTATTGTTAGTTACAATAACAGTTATGTTTTTTATTATGTCTTTTAATTGGACTAAATATCTCAATAAAAGAAGTCAAAAAAAAATACATAATCCAAGCTCATAAAATAATTTAACTCTATTCTACACCATTACTTAAACAATTCTTACAAACAAAAACCGTTTTCCTTTTTTTCTCTGAGTTTTCATCGTAATAAATACGTTTGTAGATAAAATTTTTACAGATCTCGCATATAGCTGGAGTTCGGACTTCTTCTATTAATGGTCCTAAATGCTTAAAATTAGATTTAACTTTCGAATTCATAAATTTAAGTATTTGTTTTAGTTTGAAGCGTGATTTCAATATTAGAAATTATATCTTTTTTATTCTTATTAATTTTAGAATTTTTATTATAGTAACCTCGATGCTTATGGGCAAAATAGGGACGACTTCCTAAAGAAACATTTGCAATTTCTATTCTTGGATACATCCGACTTTTTAGAATTTCAGCGACTTCTACCGCAGTACTAATTTCTTGGCCTTCTCCTTTTATCAATAATGATTTTCTACCTCCAGAGAATGCAAAAATTGCGTCTTTAATTGACTTATCTTTATCATTTCTGTTTCTAATTATAATTGTATTTTCATTAGTCATGAAGTTCGTCTCATTCGCAACAAAATTTTATACTATATTAAAAAGAAGCTTAGTTTATTTCTTATTAATTTATTAAGTATATAAAATTTTACTAAAATTCCTAAGGAAATAATATTTTTTTATATTTTTAAAGTTTGATAAATATATACCAAAATGGTTTTATTAATCTATGTTTAAATTTAGTTTTGAACGTTCATTTAACTCATCTAAGATCTTACAATATTCAGAACTTCTCTCTTCTAAACTTTCAATAACCTTTCTTTCATTAGTGTCTAGATAGGAATAATAAGGAAATACTTTTTCAATTCTTTCAGAGAATTCATTCATTAATTTATCATACCATTCATTTGGTGTTTTTAGCATATTTTTTATTTTTTTTCTGAGTTTTTCTTTTCTATTCTCATATTTATCTTTTTCATTTTTTCCAATTAACTCATCTAGCTCATCATAAGCAATAGCAATAATTTTTTCTATCTTTTCTCGAAATTTAGGAATCCTGTATGACTTTTTAAAAAACTCAGTGTCCCATTCATACAAATAATTCTCATCCTCTTCTGCAGTCTCTTTATCTTTGGTTATAATTATATCTTCCTTAGGTACTAAAATTAAGCCATAATTCCTCTGTAATTGAGCTAATGCCTTCTTTTGGAGTACCTCGTCAATATATTTTATTTCATTTAACACTTTTTTCATATTTTTGTTTACGTCTTTTATAACCTTTTCAGCTTTTTCTACCATTATTTTTTCTTTTAATTCATAATTTAATTCTATTAAATCGTAAGTAGAGGAAATTCCTAATTCTGGGTTTTTAAGTCTTAATCCTGCCATTCCTAAAAAGTGTGAGTCAGATTCTTTTTCAGAATGATCAAATATTAACCCAACAGCGTAAGGATTCGGAAGTTGATATCCTAACTGAGTCATACAATCGATTGGAGAATAAAAGAAACCAAAACCTGGGTGAGTATGGAACCAACCAATTATAAAATCAGTTTTATTATCTTGAATAGAACGTTCGAACACAGATGCATCAATTTGAGCCATATCCACATATTGTTTGTTCTCATATTTTACTCCTGCTCGATCTCCTACAACCATTGGAATTGCATCTTTTATAATTACCTTATCATAATTTTCTATAGATCCTATTAAAATCCCATAAACTTCGCGCCATTTCTCTGGCTTTAAATCATTACTAGCGTATCTTATTGCGTAACCAACAATTCTCTTATATGCTTTTATAGTTAATAATACTGGAGTTTTGAAAGGATCAATTTTTTTACTTTTCATCATAACTTATGCAATTGAAGCCTAATTATGTTATATTTTAAAAATTTAATTTCTTATTCTATATAGAATTTAAACAAAGTCTAAATATTTAAATTATATTCAAGAAAAAATTTCTTTAAAAATGAAAGTAATAGCAATTACAGGACAACCAGGTTCAGGAAAAACCACTGCAATAGATGCTATAAGAGATCTAGGCATAGTAGTTTCAATGGGCGATATTGTTCGAAATGAAGCAAAAAAAAGAAATTTAATACCTTCTGGGAATAATATAGGCAAAATAGCAAAAGAAATGAGAACAGAATTTGGTCCTGCAATAATAGCTGAAAAATGTGTTGATTTAATAAAAAGTCTAAAAGAAGAAGTTATATTTATAGATGGGGTTAGATCTCTCTCTGAGATAAACTTTTTCAAAAGTATCTGGAAATTTCCAATTATTGCTATTGTTATTGATAAAGAGATACGATTTAAACGACTTTTTAAAAGAGGCCGTAGTGATGATCCAAAAACTCTTGAAGAATTAAATGAGAGAGATCAAAGAGAAATTGAATTTGGACTTGATACAGTTTTAGAAAACGCTGATTATATTATTTATAATAATTCTACTATAAAAGAACTAAAAAACAAAACAAGAAAAGTAGTTATAGATATTATTAATAACTACTAAAATTCACGATTCCCTTATTTTAAGTAATCAGCGATAATTTTTGCTAAAGATATTTTACAAACTTCATTATCAATTGAATCTGTGCCAATAATTTCATCTGCTCCTGCTTTTATAATCCGATATCTAGCTTGTTGTAGTAGCAATGCATGTGTAGCTACAGTAAAAACTTTTTTAGCACCGCTTTCCTTAGCTAATTTTATGGCAGTTGCCATAGTACCCCCCGTAGCAATAATATCATCTGCAATAACAACATCTTTATTATTTAGATTCGAACTTGCCCTCATTTGTATTTCTCCTGTTTTTACATCTCTTTCTTTTTCAAACACTACAACAGGAACATCCTCACCAAAATGATTTGCAAAAGCAGTGGACCTTTCTATAGCTCCTTTATCTGGAGCTACTACTACAATATCTTTTGCACCGATAGATTTGATATAATCGGCCAATAATTTCATAGAATCTATATTGATAGCTTTACAGGAGCACTCATTTAATATTACTGGAGAATGGATATCAACAGCATATAATTCATTAATACCAAAATAATTGATCATGTTTATAATTGCATTACCAAATTGACTTTCTCCAGGTCTAAAAATCTTATCTTGACGTGCGTATGCTAAATAAGGAGCGACCACAATGATTTTTTGAGCACCCATACGTTTTACAGAATCAATCATCATAAATAGTTCCATAAGTCTCTTATTTTGATCTGCACTAGCACTAGGGCCTGTTGATTGAACAATAATTACTTCCTTACCAGCAATTAAAGTTTCATCTTCAATATTAATTCTAATATATGTTTCCCCGTCGGGAAAATTTTTACATTCTGTATTTATTGATTCAATACCTAATTCTAGTGCGATTTTTACTCCAAGAATTTGCGATGAAGGTCCACATATTAAAATTTTTTCCATAGATATTTCACAAAATATTTTAATCTTTAATATTTTAACAATTAATTTCTTTTCTTATAATTTTTGCAAGAATTGAATTACTCTTTCAAATAATTCTTCACGATGACCTTCAAATGAATGGCCTCCATTATCATATATTATAACATTCTCATCGCTTAAACCTAATTGCTCTTTGATTTGTAGGATATTTTTAAAAGGCATTCTTTGATCATCCTTGCAATGTCCTATTAGAATTCTATTATTATTTTGCATATCATTTTTCAAAAAATATTTGGGACTCATTTTTTTTATAAGATCTTCTGGGATTTTTATATCAACTGTACTATAATCATAACGGGAACAAAGAGCGATTAAGATTTTTGCTCTTTGGTCAATGAATCCGTGGGTCAGTATAATTGCTCCGCCATAACTTCTTCCAAAAAGGACAATTTTATCATCTAATAGCTTATTTGATTGTCTATCTAATATCCAACTGATTACTTCGTGAATATCCGAAAAAATTTTGGGAGTTGCTTTAATAAAATCTATTCTATCTGTTTGTTTCGCCGTTTCTCCATGTCCTCGATAATCATAAGCTAATACATAATAACCTGCAAGAGCAAATCTCTCAGAAAAAGCTTTAACAAATTTACTGTCACGATGGGCTAAGAATCCTGATAAGATAATTATCCATGGAGACTTTAAAGGAGTTTCTGAAGTACTATAAATCGATCCTTTAAGGATAATATTATCTGATATTATAGGGATGTCAATATTTTGAATTTTTAAGTCCATTCTTATAAACTAAAATTTCTTTTCATGTTTATATTTTTTGATAGTTTTTCTAAGAGTGTTAATAGCCAAATCAGTACAATGCTCCTCATTAGGTGGTATACCCATTAATGCATTACTAATATCTTCCGGTTTTAAATTATTAGCAAATTCAAGAGTTTTGCCTTTGATTAATAATGTTAATTGCGATCCTATTGCTACCATAACTCCACACCCATCTGTTATAAAATTAGCTTTAATGATACTATTATTCTCAATTTTTAAATACAATCCTAGAAAATATCTTTTTGGGCCATTTCTTCTTTCTTCAAATACTGTTATTTCCTTTTTTGGAGGTCTTCCCCAGTTTTTAGGATTGTAAAATAAATTTACAATTTTCTTATTATATTCTTCAATATCCTTTTGAAATATTTCATTCTGAAGCTTCTTTGTGAATTTGTCAAAATTCAATGGCATAATATTACTTTTAAAATAGGTTATTTATGTTTTAAAACGTGTTCTTCTAAAACTTTTAAATCATCTGGCTTTTTTTGATATTTATTTAAAATTTCTATGATTTTTTTGTTTAGTTCATGGTGCTCAACTAGACAACTTGTTTCATCCAAAAATTCTTCACCTCGTCGAATAGTGGCGGTATTTTCTGTAACTTTAATCAGCTCAGTTGCTATAATTCCATTGATATAAATTAAATCTGCTAGCATGTTTTTAATATATAAAAGAATTGAAGTTTGTTCAGACATAATAATTAAAAGATTACTTAGAATAAAAAGGGCAAATATAATAAAAAAGAAAATTTGCATGAAGTAATATAACTCTACGCAAAAAAAGAAATTAAGGTATAAATTGAATAAAAAAGGGATCCAAGAACTATAATAATTATTACGTATATTCTTAGAATAAATGTTCGATATAAACCATCTCTTTTAATTTCTTTAGGAAATCCTTTTAAATTATTATAAAACTTATGAATTAAATTTTTATCTTTCAATTTTAAAGTAATACGGATGCGGTATACAATTGAAGATGTTTTAAATTCAATAACATCAATAGGAAGACAAACGTAAAGTATTATAAACATAAACACAATTCCCATATACACGGTACTTATAATATTGTCACCAATTACAGAAATTGTATCTGCTATTGCCCAACCTTCGATTTGTTGAATTGTTAACATTACTAGCATTGATCCAATTCCAAAAATATCAAAAAAGTCCAATCTTCTGAACCACTTTTTTATTTTTATGGCTTCAACTTTATTAGACATAATATAGTGAAATTTATAACTAAAATTTCTCCTAAATTTAAAAATACCCCTCTCTTTATTATAATAAAATCTATCTCCTCCCTTTTTACTAAAATCAAGGCAAAAGGCTTTAACTAATAATATAAAACCATACATTAAAGCAACCCACCAAAATAATGGTCCAAATAATACCATCTGCGTTAGCATTAAAATCGCAGATATTATTAAAAAAAGACCAAATACCAAATCAAATAGCTGAAAATGAGTATTGTTTACTTCAGAAAATGCTACATCACTCCCAGCTTCCCTTTCTATTTCACACCCTAAAAATTTACTAAAATCTTCTGTCAATTCTGAACGATTTTTTAATTTAATGGGAGAAAACCACATTTCATATAAATGTGTTTTTGAAGCAATTTCAAAGTAGTTTTGTTGGAACATTACTAGTAAGATTAAACCGATAATTTCTAATACTGAAATAATTAGAAATACCCATGATACGACATAATCAGGTCCTGCTCTATCAACCATAAACAATGGAATTGCTGTCATAAGTTGAAGCACAATAAATGGTAAGATTAACATTATCCAGCCTGGTTTTGGACCTAGATGATTGTTTTGATATCTTATTGCTTCGATATCTTTTTTCGGAACTTCTGTTAGCCAAGGACAAAAAGGTCGTAATTCATAAAAGAAGTAAAAATTCTTTGAACTTGAAAATCTTCCCCTAAAGGGGCTTAAAATAAAATATAGAAATAATCCAAAACCAATACCTAATGCTGGAAGGCCTGTTACGTAAAAAAAAGATGGTCCCCCGAGTACTACAGCACTCCCATATTTTATTTGATGTCCTACATCTGTTCCAAAGACTAGAAAAGTTAGAACGCCTATAAATATGAAAATACAAGCAACGATCAATCTAGTCACTGCAATTGAATTAAATTTTATATTTATAGCAACAGGTTCTCTTAATTCACTTATTTTTTTTATAGTTAATGAATTTTCTCTTAAATAATATGGTGCGATGAAATATTTCGAAGTAATTATCATCCCGAGAATTATTATTAAAACATCGATAATAAAAGATATATTAATATCATCTATGGTTATTCTAAAATCGAATCCATTTAAAATCAATACAAATCCTATAATAATGATAAAGATTCCAATAATCAGAAATAACAATCTAATTATCTTCTTAATTGGGTGTGTTTTTTTGAGTCTTTCAATTTCTTCTTCAGTTAAAAAGCTCATATCTATCTCGATTTTTCACAGTAAAATCAATTAATATATTGTTAATTTCTTTCTTTAATAAAATTTTAATTTTATAACGATTTAAGCAAAGGTGCTATAACTTAGATTATAAAGATTTCCATGATGGTTTGTTATCATTATCATTGTTAACATTTGTTTTTTCATTAACTCTTATGATTGGGTCAATTGTATTAAAACCATATATTAGTATAGAACCACAAGAAATAGATCTTATTGTAATCCTTTGCTCATTAAATCTATTATTTTCTTTCTATTATTTATGGAATGTTTTAAGGTTAGAGAAGATTTTTATGTTAGAAAATAAGAATATAATTAAATTTGGAAAGAAAATTGGAGTTGCAACATTATTTTATATTCCTCATGACATTCTATTTGCATCTTTGTTTTTCCAACATTTACATAGCTTAGAAATGATAATGATCTTTCTCATAATTTTAATGGAAACGATGATGATTGGAATAATCCTTAAAGAAGTATATGATTTAGTATTTTTAGAAGAGTCTCAAAGAGATTTTCAAATAGAAGCACATCGTAAAAAATACCTAGATAAGGAGCAAGAAACATAAACATATCAAGAAATTAAAATTTACACATTATAGATTGAAATATTATTTTTTAGCTAGTTTTTCTATAGCTGAATCTATCATTTTTAATTTCGTGGAATATTTTTCCATTAGTTCAGCATATTTTTCAATTTCTATCTCATTGTTCTCCTTTAAAAGTTTTAATTCATTTATAGTTCTAACTACTCCCGCCTTTTTATCAATCAGTTTTTCTTTTTTACTATAGGGGATCTTTTCCTCTAATTTCTTTCTTTGGTATGATTTAAATCGTTTGATGTTTAAATCTTTAGGTACAAATTTAGTTAAATATATAATACTTTTTGGCACAAAAGGAGCAAGATTCTCTGGAATAATAATTATTGGTTCTGGATCTTGGATTTTTTTTATTTCGTTGTAAGTTAGATTTTCTAGATTAATTTCTTTTAAATTATCTTTCACGATAGACAAATTTAACTCAATATTTTCTTTTTCTTCAATTGAAATTGATAAGTTTTTTAACATTTCTTCCCAAATATCTTCTGCTTTTAAAAAATACCATATAGCTTTCTGTTGTAATTTTTTAACTTTTTCTTGATTAATTGTTGTGATTGATGATTCGATTGACGCACGAGCTTTAAGAAAACACGCTTTTCCCATATCATAGTGAAATTGAGCTCTTATTTGTTGTTTCTTTTTCTCTTCGTGTTTTTTTAGATAAAATAATCTTTTTGATAATAAACTAAGACCGGCATATAATTTTGAAGAAAAATAAATATTATTATTATGCTCTTCTCTGACAGCAGCGATACTTTGTGCAAGAATTCTTGATTCCTCTGAATTTAGTTCAAGGTTTTCTGAACTGATTGTGGGCCCTATATCTTTTTGATATACGACAGCAGCACTAAAGTAAGCAGCAGTTTTATATATTTTACTACATTCGGTCATTGCTATAATTGCATTTTCCCATTCTTCATCTGCTTCATATTTTTCAGATAAATAAGAGTAGGCTTTACCCATAATCCATAATGCACGAGCACATTCAAACATTATATCTTGAATATCAATTTCGTTGTTAGTTATTGGATCATTAAAAACTGGAGTAATATCTAAATCTTTTAATATCTCGGAATGCCGTTCCTTTCCATAATTAACATTTAAAATCTTGGTATATTCCAATATGAGATTTAGATCATCTAAATTAAAAGTTTCATCTTGACGTTCTAAAGCATTCTCGATTTTTTTTATTTTATAATGCAGATAACGTATTCTCTGCATTAATTCATCGATAAAAAAAGTCATAGTAAAATCTTAAAGTTTCTAATTAAATTTAGTTAAATTAAATAATTCAAACATCATTTTAAAACTAATCTATCAAAATATTTTTATAAATGACTTATCTAGAAAAATCTGAAAACTGAAGTTTAAAATTAAAAATGAATCAAAAATTAATTTTTATTTTTGAATTTGTCTCTGGTGGTGGTTTTAATCAAGTTGAAATACCATCTTCACTTTTTTGTGAAGGATTTGGTATGTTAAGATCTATAATAACAGATTTTAAAGCTTTGGGTTTTGAAATTCACACCCTCTTAGATTCCAGAATTTTCTTTTTATCAAAATTTTTAAAAGCTGATAATATTAGAAAAGTAAATAAACATGATGATTATTTACAATTCTTTAAAAATTTAGTAAAAAAATGTAATTATATTTTTATTATTGCTCCAGAAACCTCAAACATCCTATATAACCTAACTAAAATCTGTAAAAATAGCAAAAAAATCTTACTCAGCACAAATTTATATGGGATTAAGAAAGGTACTTCAAAAATAATAACTAACAAATTTTTTGAAAACTATGGAGTCTTAACGCCTAGAACTTACAGAATACCTTATAAAAAGAATCACTTAGATGAAAGTTATATTAGAGAAAAATTTAGGACATTGAAAAGACGTGTTATTATAAAGCCAGAAGATGGTGTGGGTGCGGAATCAATTCATTATATTGAGGATGAAATCGAAATATCAAATTTCCTCGAAAATTTTAATGTTAATCTAGAAAAAAATAGAAAATATATTATTCAAGAGTTTATTGAAGGAAAGGATTTGAGTATCTCATTGATAGGATGCCGTCATTTTAATGAGAGTCCAAAAATTTTAAGCATTAATTCACAAAAAGTTAGTATCAAGAATTTAAAATCTGAGTATCTCGGGGGATGTACCCCCTTAGAAAATCATAGAGATATTAATAAAAAATTATCCAAAATCATGAAGAGAATAAATTTCTTGAAAATCGAAGGATACTTTGGAATCGACCTTATAGAGAAACATGATCATTCTTTCTATTTTATAGAACTTAACCCAAGGTTGACTACCTCATATATAGGAATAAGAAATGTTATTAATCTTAATTTTGCTGAATTATTATTAAATTCAAAATTCAAAATTCAAACTGAACCAGAAATAAATATGCATGCTTATTCTTGTTTTACTCGAATTGACTTTTGCTCTAATAAATTTGAAAATTTGGAAACCTTCTATGAAAATCTTATGCCTAAGTTAATTAGATTAATACCTGAGATTGTTACACCTCCTATTTCGCTTGATGACTCAAAAAATTTTTCATGTTTTATTGCAACTCAAACTAAAGATTTATATTCTTCGAAAATAAGAGTAAATGAGATAATCCAGACTTTACAGAACTTAAATTTCAAAGTTGTTAAGCCAATAAAAATAAAATTATTGTAAAGCCACCATAATGGAGTAAAAGAGAAATTATTAGGCTACTTTCAATTTTTAATCCTTTCTTTACACATAGACTATAAGATAATAACCATAAAGACCAAACTTGAAATATTATCAATAAGACTTTATCAATTAAATTATATATACTAATATTTAGCAAATCTGACCATTTGAAAATCAAATGAGATAAAAGGTAAAATATCATTGGAGATTGAATTAACGCAAATGTTATTAAAAAATTCAATGCATTTTCATTCTTTTTATATATTAGTCGAGAAATTCCCTCAACTATAATAAAAAATATAAATGTGTTTATAATAAAACTAAAACTAATCAAAATCCTAAAATATAAATCTAAATCAATTTGTCCACTATCTATAAAAAATAATAAAAACGAGTAAAAACCATTTAATCCACTTAAAATTGTTCCTATTATTAATATCCCGATAGATATTATTATAGAATACTTCTTATCTTTTTCTTCAAAATTGATAAATCTACTTGAAGTAATCCACATTAATTTACGTAAAATTGGAGATTTAATTTCTCGGTGTATGAAATCTGGGGATTTTATTGTTTCAATATTATTTTTTAAAGAGTTATATGCATATACTCCTAATTCTTTTAAATAATATTTTTTATCCTGTTTTTGCTCAATTAATTCTGATAAGGTGTCTAAATGATGATATATTGTACCAGTACTTACTCCAAGATTTTTCTTAAGTTTAGTAAAAGTAGTATATTCATTATCTCCAATGATCTTTATTATTTTTCTACGGATTTCATGACCTAGTGCGTAATAATAACTTGATTCAGCGTCATGTTGATTATTTTCCTTTTTTACATTATTAGGTTTTTCAGTAATTCTTAATTACCATCCGTTTGTTTTTCTTTTGTAATAAGTACATTAATTACATTTAAAAGAACTAAAAGAAATCCTGCAACCCCCAAATAGAAGCCAATCCCGGAATTGGAGATAAATTCAATTTCCTGAGAAATATAATCAATAAAAAATATTAACATAAAGCCTAAACCAACAAAAGATAATATAGCTGATTTTACTTTTAGTTCTAATCGATAAATAACTAAAAAGCTAGCAATTAGACATATAATACCACTTAATAATGGAAATAAAAATAAAAATGAATCTGCTAGCTCTACAGAGGTGGTAATAATATAAATCTCCAATAAATTATAACTAGAAAACCATGAAAAGAATTCAGAAATTATTAAGAGTATTGAACCAATAAGACCTATTATAAATGTATTTACGTATTTTTTAAGTTCCATTACAAATCATAATAGTTTTTCCATTAAAATTATAAAATTATAAAAATTCAAAAAGAATATTATTAAAATAAATTTTGAAAATATTAATTTATTTGAGATTTTAAAAGATAATTAAAACAATAACGACTTGAGATAAAATGTCATCTTCATCTGTATCAGAAATCCAAACTGAATCCCCTCCCCTTTTCAACTATCTTATGCAAGAAATTCCTTTAGAGGATATTAGAGATTATGCTTCACCAAGACGAATACAATCTATAGATTTTTTAAAGGGATTTGCGATTATTTTTGTAATTTTAGCACATACTGCTCAATACTGGCTTGATCCTATCTCTAGATATGTTTATGGCATTCTCTATGCTTTATTAGATATTCTTGGACCTTCCTTATTCGTATTCCTTTCAGCACTAAGCGTTATATTTAGTATTAAAAGGAAAGAAGGAATTGTTCACCCAAAAATTATTCGAAATCGCATTTTTACACGAGGAATCGTGATGATTGTAATAGGTATGCTTACGAATTTAGTTGCAATAGTAGATGGGAGAGTTATTTTAGTCATATTTGGTTGGAATATCATAACTTTTATTGGTTTTTCTCAAATCTTTTCTTTTTATATTTTAAAACTTAAGAAAAAATGGCGGATAATAATTGGATTACTAATAATAGTTTTTTCACCAGCTTTAAGAGCTATTCTTTATGATGGAAAGGAAGCGGGAAACTATATATTAACTTTTTTCCATTATATAGTAACTTCTCCAACTCCTCATCTTACGCTATTACCGTGGGTTTCAATATGTTTCATTTCTACAATATTTGGTGAATATATTTTTGAAGCAATGAATAAAGGAACAAGTGATGCCTATGTGGGACTTTTTCGTATCTTTTTAGTCTGGGGTGTTATTTTTGTAATTATTGGGATTTTTATTCCACTCCCTTCTTTCGGTTTTGAGCTACAAACAGCTGATACAATGATTGGAGGATTATCTGAATATCCACATATAGAATTATTAGAAATAGCCCAAAATCAGACTTACTATGAGATACCCGGAATGCCGTTATTCTTAATAAGAGGTACTAGTGCAAATATGTTTTATAACCAAGGAGCTGCTTTAATTATTATTGCAACATTCTTCTTTTTGATCGATATTAAGAACAAAGAAAACAATTTCACCAGAATGTTAGTTTATTACGGTAAAGTCTCCCTAAGTTTATTCCTGATACATTTCTTATTTATGCCGCTTTTTTCTCAACAATTAAATATACCTCTATTTCTGGTGATAAGTCTTTCGTATATAGGGTTTTTAGGAATTTTTATGTATATTTGGATGGAATATGCTAAAGGTGTTGGATCCCCCGAGTGGTTAATGGTTCAGATGGGTAGGATTGGTCAAAAATCAGGTGAAGCCGTTAAGAAAACTACGAAAAAGATGTATCAAAAAATTAAAAAGCATGAAAAAGTTAAAAAAATGGAAGATTTCATGAAAAAATTAAGTAAAGACGACGATAATCCATAAAGACAAGGTTTCCAATGTTTAAAACTCGAATATTCTTTCTAATAGCCTGTGGTTTCAATATTTTCTATTTAATTTTAACATTCATTTTTTTTTATTTCTTAAGTAGTCCTTTAATGAATATTGAAGAAAATGACTATTTATCATTTTATTATGCAGGCTTAAATATCATAAGAAATTTACCTAATTTATACAACTCTTCGCTATCTCCATTTCCTTTTAGATATTTGCCTCCTTCTGCTTACTTTTTTACACCATTTTCAATTTTAGGGTTAGAATTAGGCTATTTTTTTTTTCAGATTTTCAATTTCTTTCTAAACGTCTTATTAATTTATCTAATGTATAGAATCATTCAAATTTACAACAAAATTGGCAATGACTCCCACTTTTATTTCAAATTAAATAAATTTAGAGATATTTTCGATGAAACTGACAATGATTCTATTCTTCATCAAAATGCTGTTTTTCTAATAATGTTGCCACAATTTATGAATTATTTCTTAGGACAAATTAATCTAATAGTGTTATTTTTCATTCTTTCTTCCTTGTTATATTTTTTGAAAGGAGATATTAAGAATGATATAATAGGAGGATTCTTAATAGGACTAGGCTTATTATTAAAACCAAATCTAATTCTCATTTTACCATTTTTATTTGTCTTGAATTATAATAGAAAATCTAAGAAAATTGTCTTTAATCTAAAGAAAACTATTGCAAGAGTGCTAGGTCCTTTAATTTTAATATTTATCTCAGGGATTTATTTTTTTATTTACCCTCAAATGTTATCAGATTTCATTGCTGTTAATCTTACAGGAGAATATACATATACTACAGAAACGGGTATAGAAATTAATCCTTCATTCAGTTTGACTAGAATTGTTTTAATTTTTTTGCAATTGATTAGAGTAGATGTTAATGGATTTCTTGTATTTATAGGTATAACCTTAATTATCTTAATTCCAATATATTTTTTTTATATTCAAACTCCTTATCATCCGAAAAATTTAATCAATGGATACTTAATAGGAATTTTGGTAATGTTAATTGTATATTTTGATTCTTGGCCTCATCATCTTGTCGTTTTGACACCATTTTTAATCTTTTTTATTCTATTCAATAAAAAATTCCAATACTATAAACTATTCAAGTATATTCATTACTTAGTAGCGATATTAATGGTTATTTTTTGGGGGATCTATTACATTACCCATCAATTTTTCCCTTTTAACGCAGGAGGATTAACATTATTGATGTTATTATACTACTGCTTAATTACATATTATTTAAATCAAGTTAGAGAGAATTTATAACAGATTTATAAAAATCTTCTTTAAAAAAAGAGCTTTTTCGCTTAAAACGATCAAAAATTAATGATAACAAAAAAGTTTTAAATAGTTCAATAATAATAATATTAAAATTTTACTTCGGAAATTATCTTTTTCCATTAAAATTATTCGATAAAATGATTAGGATCAATAATGTCAATAGCAATTGAAGAAGAATTCAATAATGAACTTACAAATGATAAATCGAAAAGAATTGCTTCAATAGATTATGTTAAAGGATTTGCAATAGTTTGGATAGTTTTAGCTCATGCAGGTCTCAGCTGGCTTGATAGTGATTGGAAGTATGTGTATGGGCTTGTTTTTGCATTCCTCGACGTTCTTGGACCTTCATTATTCGTATTTCTCTCAGCACTTAGTGTGGTTTTCAGTTACAAAAGAAAAAAAGGAAAAATGTCAGAGAAAGCGATTCGTAACGGGATTTTGATAAGAGGAGCGGTAATCATTTTTATAGGTGTGTTATTCAATCCAGTTTCCTTATTAACAGAGCGTAAGATAGTTCCTTTCCCTGCAAATTTATGGGGTTGGAATATTCTTATGTTTATTGGATTCTCTCAGATTATCTCTTATTATGCGATAAAATTTAATAAGAAGTGGCGTGCTTTAATTGGAATTGTCGTTATTTATTTTTCTCCTTGGATTCGAGAACTCCTCTATGAATTTAAAGATGGAAATATTGGGGTTTCTATCCTGCATTTCATTATAACTTCTCCACTTCCTCAAGTTCCAATATTACCATACTTAGCAGTTTGTTTCATGTCTACAATATTTGGTGAGTTTCTTTACGATGCAATGATAAAAGGGACTAAAGAAGCCTACTATAAGTTATTTCGAATATTTTCCATTTATGGGATAATATTTGTATTGTTGGGAATATTTTTAATTGTCCCGAGGGGTGTTGCTTTTGATATTTGGGAATTTGGATTATCACGAGTAAATCCTGCTCAGCCCCCGAACCTCCATTCTGCTCCTGGTATTATTATAAGATCAGAATATTTACATATTGACTTATTGGAGATAGCTAATCGGCAAAATTATGCTCATTTTGATGCAATGCCGATTTATATGGTAAGATGTACTGCCCAAAATATGTTCTACAATCTTGGCATTGCTTTTTTACTTATCGCAATATGTTTTTATGTTATTGACATAAAAAAGAAAATGAATGATGTCATAAGATTAGTCTTATTTTATGGAAAGACTAGCCTCTCTCTGTTTCTAATTCAATATCTTTTTCTTCCCTTATATACAGGCCAATTTTCAATAATATTTCTGCCAATTGTTTGGGTTGGCTATTGTGGATTTCTCGGTTTACTTATGTATATGTGGTTGAAATATTTTAATGGTGTGGGTACACCAGAATGGATTATGAGAAAAATTGGAGATGTAGGGAAAAAAAAGAAAAATTCATGAGAGAGATCTCATTTAGAGGAACTTAAAAATTATAAAAGCGATATTCTAAAGATATAAATATCTTTAAAAGATAATATGAAATAATAATCGATGAATTAATTATTAATATTAATCATTGTAGCAAATTCAAATCTTATAATAATTTATCAAAAAAATATAAATAAATACACTATAAATTGAATATATACGAGGAAATTAATTATGAGCTCAGAATCTCAATTTAAGTTTAAGATAACTCTCTTTGGTCCTGGTGGAGTTGGTAAAACATCTCTTCTATTAAGGTATATTAAAGATTATTTTAGTGATGACCTTAAAAAAACCATAGGGAGCAATTTTCTTATTAAGGACGTAGAACTCGATGGTAAAAATGTCCGTCTATTATTATGGGATAGCTTTATCTAAAATTCTTAGATTGCCTCAAAATTGGCGGACAACCACAATTCCATAAACTCAGAACTATATATTTTAAGGGGAGTAACGCAGCATTGGGTGTTTTTGATTTATCATCTAGTCAAACCCTCCTAAAAATTCCCGGTTGGATCAGTTCAATTAAGAAGACAGTCAAAAAAACTATACCCATGATATTATTAGGTAATAAGGCAGATTTAGAAAGAGAAGTAGATAGGTCAGAAGCAGAGGATTTAGCTAAGAGGTTAAATTGTGACTATCTAGAGACCTCAGCAAAGACAGGACATAATGTAGAATTAGCCTTTGAAAAAATAGCGAAAGCTTGTATTGAGGATATTGGTGTTTAAGAACATCAATAGTACTTCTATTATTTAAAAGATTTTTAACTTATTAAATTCTTCAATAAGATTATCTGTGGTGGTATATTTTATACCAATTATACCTAATTGTTTAGCAGATCGAATATTATTTAATCCATCATCTATGAAAACTATTTGTTTTGGTTTACAACCAGCTTTCTTAATTGCATATTCAAAGGTTTTAGGATCTGGTTTAATCATATGAATTTCATGTGAAAGAATTAGCTCATCGAAATAATCTAGGAAATCCCATTTTTTCTTTAATATAAAATTCCAATGACTAGAATTCACATTAGATAAAGCAATTAGCTTGTATCGATTACTATCATGGATCTTTTTGATAATTTCTATCACTTCTAAATTAATATCAGATATAATGCTATTAAATGCGTTAAAAAATTCAGATTGATTTACCATACAAACTTGGAGTATATCACAAGCAAGCTGATAAAACTCATCATCAGTCATGTTACCTTGATGATATATATCAGATTGTCTAAAAAATTCTAACATTATTGGTGTTTGGGGTTTGTTTAGAGGAGATTGAGTTATGATGGTATTGTAAAAGTTTGAGAAATCTAAATCTACAACTACACCCCCTAAATCAAACATAATTGCCTTTACTTTCATAATAAAAAAAACAATATATTTATCCTTTAAATAGCTGATCGAATAAATATTTTATTTAACAGAAAAAAATAGGATTCTTAGCGTCTAAAATAAATTCTTGTTGATAACTTTCTAAATGGTACTGGTAATTTATATTTTGGAAAAGTTCTTGTATCATCTTCAAGCATTTCTAACAATTTATCTAACTTTACATCATTAAATTGTTCAGAAGTTTGATTTTTCGTGCCAAATGGTTTATTTATTAACCTCTTTCTAATAGAAATCGTTTGATTTTGCTGTTCTTTTTTACCAATTACAACCGTGTATGGTATCCACTCAATTTCAGATTGTCTAATTTTCTTTCCCACAGTTTCTTCTCGATCATCAAAATCTGCTCTAAATTCTTCTCCATTAATAATATTAAGTACTTTTTCAGCATATTCATTCTGTTCGTTACTCACAGTTATTATTCTTACTTGTATTGGAGATAACCAAGTTTTAAACCCTGGAACAAGCTTTCCCTTATTTCGGATAGCAGATTCAATTAAACCCCATAAAACTCTTTCTATTGCACCAGTTGGTGAATTATGAAGAATTATTGGATGTTTTACTTGACCATCAGTATCGATAAAAGAGATATTGTATTTTTGCCTTTTAACCCCATCATTATCAAACATATATTCTAAGGAACTTTCTACATCTATTTGATTAGTCGCTAATGTTGCACTCTTACCGTGCGCTGAAAGAACATTTCTTTCAAATTTCAAAATATAATAATAATATCTATCTTCCCATAGTTCTAATAATGCTGGATGCTGTTCTGATTTGATTAAATCAATGATCCAATTCTTGTTTTCCTTATAAAATTCTTGAGTAACTCTGAATATGACATAAGTTTTTACTCCCAAATCTTTCTCAAGACTCTTGATTAATTTGTATTGTTTTTTAAATTCATCAATAGAAGATTCAACGTCTTTACACAATGTATGCATATCCGGCATTATAAAAGCTCTTAATCTTCTTAAACCGCTTAGTTCACCTTCTAATTCACGTCTAAACGCATACTGTTCGTATTCGTAGGCTCTTAAAGGAAAATAATGTGGTTTTAAATTCATTTGAGAAAATAAATCGAATAATAGGAAATCACAGGCATATCTTAAAAGATACCGATCATTTCCAGACTCAACCCAATAGCTCCTTGCCGGAAAACGAGCTGTTTGTGCTGTCAATTTCTTATTTTTAACAGTATACATAACAGGAGTATCAATAAGAATAGCCCCATAATCTATTAGTCTATCTTCTATATAATTCTTTATGAGATTTTTCATAATAATTCCTTTTGTATACCATCTGAAATTCCCTGCATCAGTATTAGGATCAAAATCTAATAATTCAAATTCTTTCATAACTTTTATATGAGCTGGTTCAAATGATCTCTCCATTAGTCTTGAACCTAATTCAGAATTAAGAAATGTATGAAAATCTTTATCTTTAATCTCTTTTGGCAGTAAAATCTCCTGATTTTCATCAAAATTTATATTAATTTCTTTTCCTGAGGTAGTGATTATTTTGAATACTGAATTTTTAACCCGTTCCTCAGGTTTAATAGCTAGTTGAACATCTCTATACATCTCTGCTAATTCATGACCCAAACAGTTAATTTTAAATGATTTATACCAACCAAAAGGAGAGAATTTTGCTTCAATACCTCTATCTTCTAAATTTTTAGCTATTTTTGGACAGACTTCCATAGCATTTTGATCATTACTAAGAAATTTGCTTAAATGCGCCCATGGATAAACAAGAACTTTATCAACATTATAATAATCTCGACTTTTAATCAATTCTAACAATTTTCTTGGTTTTCCTTTAATTTCACCCTTCTCAATCTTATCATTGTGTTCTCTTATTTCTTCATTTTTCTGTCTTAAATTTTCTGGAAATCCCGTAATTTGTAAAATAGCATTCTCAATTTCTTCTGCTCCTTGTTTGGCAATCAAATCTGTATCATAAGTATCTTGATCTTCAACAGAGACAAAACAAACAAGAATCAAGCCTTCCATTTTTATAAAATCCTCTGTGAAATCCTGTGGCTTGCTTGTTGCTTCTTTGTTTTTGAACACTTCTACATCCAGAGAATGAATCAGTAAGATTTTCATAATTAATCCTTAAATTTATCTATTAATTAACACCTTATAATAAATTCTAAATATTTTTCTTACTTTTGATATATAATTATATTCAAAATTCAAATTAATTATTACTAAAATATAGTTCTATTGTAATGAATCTTAAAAAAGCTTTTTTAGAAATATCTGAGTTATTAGAGATATTATATCAAGACAGAGAAGAAATTTTGAAAATTTCACGCGATATTATTAGGGGTTGCAGCGTTGCTATAAAAAATGTTCATAGAAAAGAATTTAATAAATTTCATGAACAAGTAAATATAATTAAAACAAATCACCAGAATTTAGTTAGTATTGTTAATAAAAATCCTGGAATTTTCTTTAAATATTTAAAAACTCCAGAGCAAGAAATAACTGAATCAATTGTTTTCTATTCAATTATTGATAAAAAGGATATTCCATCCCCTAATGAATTAAATATTAATCCTTTAAATTTTCTTTTAGGTTTAGCCGACGTTATTGGGGAATTACGAAGATACGCATTAGATAATATTAGAAATTCTCGTGTTGAAGATTTAAATTCAATATTGGAAAGTATGGATAAAATATATACCACTTTATTTACTATTGACTATCCTGCTGGAATAACTCAAGATTTAAGACATAAAGTAGATGTTGCTCGAAGTATAATAGAAAAAACAAGAGGAGATATATCTCTAGCCATCCAAATGGATGATTTGAAGAAATGTTTTGAAAATAATAAATAAAATCAACTAGAATTATCTGAAATGTATAATTGAGTAGAAAAAAATGAATCAATTAAAGAAAAAAGTAATGATCGCAGGAACTTTCGATCTTATACATGCAGGTCACATCTACCTTATTAATGAAGCAGCAAAATTAGGAGATGTCTATGTAGTTGTTGCTACGGATAAAAATCGTGAACTATTCTCTGGAGAACGACCAATTGTTTCCCAAGAACAAAGATTGGAAATTATTAAAAGCTTAAAAAATGTTAAGGATGCTAGATTAGGAAGGAGTGATAATGATACACTTAAAAC
>JBHLLP010000040.1:0-30905 GCA_048885525.1 Candidatus Hermodarchaeota archaeon
ATCCAATTCACCGCCACATCACTTAATAAAAGGCAAATTAAACATTTTGTTAAAAAAGAGAACTTCAAAACTTTATCAAATACTCGGTTCATTGACCCATTAATCCATGGTATTTCTCCAACAATATAATTATACCCAATTTCCTGCTTTCTCGATATGAAAGCCTCGAAACAATTGATCAGAAATTATTAAATTCATAAAAAATTTGGTGAAATTAGCATGGATTTTATCGAGAGAAACTATAAAATTTTAGAGGAAAGAATGATTAAGCAAACGGATGTTTCTCTTAACTTCGGGAAGTCTATAATTGAATCAGAGTTAGATACAGGGATCCTAAACGTCTTAGTTAAACCAATCATAAAATCTTTTTATAAATATTGGAGTGATAAAGATGCTCGTGTTGGTACTTTAGAACAGATAAGAATAACTCTCAATTCTGCTAAAGAATTTATTACAAGTGGGGATGGATCAAAGGAACAATTTGATATGATTATTAATAAGAATTTCACTATATATTTAGAAAATGACCAAACAGATAGAGGGTGTAAAAAAAAACATCGAAATTACAAAAGACTAAGAGAAGTGACAAAAAAGTGCTTTATAACACAGGTCGAAGAAAGTGTATTACTTTTAAAGGTTGATGAGGATATTCAGAATTATAATGATTTGTCAAGAGCAACATATAAAACAAAAGAAAAAGCATATTTTGCTTTAAAACGTCAATTAGACTTTAAAGAAGAAGGAATATCCATTGTAGAACAAGATGATTCAATATTAAATGTCCCTATAGGGAAAAATATCATGTTAATGGTACTGCGTCAGGCATTTGAACTTACAAAAGTAAAATTACTTGAAGAACTTGATAAAATTTTCAATTTTTAATTAAGATAAAGATTAATTGTCATGCTGAATAAAAGTCTCTAACGAAATCGATTACCTATATGTCCATAAAAGATGATTTTTGAGTTATAATCGCCCTTAGCATCTGCAAGTATGATTTTTTCAAAAATCCGAAATTTCCACTCTGTTACTTCACGTTTTTTTTGGTATATAACTTGTCTCTCTATTTTTTCCTCACTATCATCGCTAAATGCAACCAAATAAATCTTAATACACATAATTGTTGTCTTAATAGTAGTTTTTTGATGCGTACGTTTGTTTAATTTATTTAATTTTTCAAAGGAATTTTCATTGAAATTAGACTCTGAATTTACCTTTCGGGAATTTTGACACTTTTTAAGTTTTATCAATTGGCTATAGTTTTAGTACACCCGCAAATATCTTTCTATTAATGCATACTTCCATGATCAATCACTAAAGATTTCCAATAGAAATGTATAGCAGAAATTTAGGAATAGCTAAGGATTTAATAGAAAAATTTGATTATTATTAGATTTATTTATTTCTTTAAAAGGAAGTAAGTGTTGCGGCGGGATTGCTTCGGTTAACTCTGTCTTTAGCAATTAAAGTAGTAACTGGTGCTTCTGAAAGATGGGTAAATGTAACATCATGTCCTATACATAAACCAATTATTATATTCATATCAGTTTTAGCTTTGTTTAATAATAAAGCTTGAGCTACAGGATTACATGAGACATAATTAAAATTGCATCCAGTCCTAGAATAAACTGCCATTTCTTCCGGAATACTGATATCAATCTTTTTATTTGCTCCAGTTGGGCAACTTACCGAACTAACTTCAAAACCATAATTATTAAGAATATCTGCTGTTATTTTAGTTTCTTTCTGAAATGCACCACACGATGCAATTCCTAGCTTTACAAATCCCATTACTTTCGCATACTCTATAGTATCCTTTAAACGAGGTACATGGTCTTGATATTTTGCAATTGTTGCGGCGATATTAGATTTTTTTATAAACTCATCCGTTTCGTATAATATAATCGCTTTTTTTTGAATTTCGGGACTAACTTTTATAGGGCAATTTTCTAATTCTTTATTAGGTTTTCCTAATGCGCAATGGTAAGAACAATCACATTCATAACAAGTTGGATCCATTTTAATCATCTTATTGGGATTGTCTGAATTACTATTCATTGGAATCACTATAATTATAAACAAATTTAATATTATTTTATCAATTAATATTTTTTATATTCAAATTAAATAAAAATAATATATTTTATCTGGATTTTCAATAAAAAATTACATATCTTGACAATTTAAATTGAATTAATTGAATTTAAAAAGCAATGGATATTATCGTATATTTTAAAATCGAAAACTTCTCTTTTTTTTTTAATAATCTATTAATTTGTTCTTTATTATATACAGACTTTTGTTAGATTTATATACAATGTGAACTAATATAATAAACAAAATCTATAAAAAAAATCAAAAAGAAAAAGAAGAGGTTATTAAGATATGAAAAAAACAAGAAGATTAAGTCTGCTTTTAATAGGATTTCTACTTTTTCTTCCATTCATTAGATTTTCTAGAGCACAAGGTGCTTATGTAGGAATACAAGACACAGATGCATTTTTATGGGAATTGAGATTATATCCAACTAATTGGGTAACATACTTTGCGGATGATTTAGAAACTATGTTAGAGACATTCTTTCCTTTAGGAGTAGAATATAATATGACTAAAATTTTCGGTGACTGGAGCTGGACTGGACCACCACAATCATATTGGCCTTTAACAGTTAGTACTATAGGTATTGAAGGATCTGGACAAATTCTTTTACCATATGATCCTACAATTATCACATATTCACCTGTTAATGGAACAGCAGGATATGAAATTCCCATATATCCCGTACTTAATGATTATTGGGATAGTACTTGGTATATAGTGAATGATAGCTCAAGTTTCTTACGCCAAACACTAGGTTTAACGTTAGCATTCAGTGCATATGGTATTATGGGTGCTCCATTTGTACCAACAACTATTAATTGGACAGCATTTGCAGCAGAAGCTAATTCATGGATGGCTTTTTATGGAGGGTTTTATGCTAACGTCTCTGTCACCTCCCTAGGTAATGGATATTCAATATATGTGCCAACGTTCGGATTTGAAAACAATACTGCTCTTATTAACATAGATGTTGCATTTGATACTAATGGCGTTCTTACATATTATCAATTTACATATGGATCAGATATGCTTATTGATTATATTTTAGTCGAACCAACTGATCCTGTTATAACAAGCGCTCCGAGTGATCTTACTATTGAAGAGGGTTACACAGGTCAATATATTTCTTGGATAGCAACAGATTTGAGCCCAAACACTTACAGTATTGATCGTCAAGACATTGGAAATGTAGCAGGTCCAAGCGCATGGTTAAGTGGTACGGCAATTACATATAATATTCCAACAGGCCTTACTGAAGGAAATTATACCTATACAATCACCATTACAGATGATTACGGTGGTTCTGTTACTGATTCTGTTACTGTAACTGTTGAAAAACCAGAACCAGAACCAGAAACCCCACCGATCCCTGGATTTGAACTTTCAATAGTGATTGGTGTATCCGCTATTGTTGTTATCGGTTTAATCGTTTTAATGAAGAAAAAAAATAGATAAAAACTTTAAAAATAAATTCCTTTTTTTTCCCTTTTTTAAAGATTCAGGATTTTCGCAATTCTTTATTAATATTTTGAAATCCAATTAAAAATCATATCAATTGAGGGTTATTTTTGGTTGGATGGCACTAATTTTAGAATTTTAATTCAAAATAAGTTTTAATTTTTCTATTTAAAATATTAATAATTTTTTTTAAAATAGTGAATAAATATTATATATGATTGAGTATATTCCTATTGATTTGAGCATACATAAATCATTACTAATAGATTTAAATGAGGAATACTTGTCTTGGATCGGCGATGAAGTTAAGAAACATTATAAATTAGATTTGATTTCAATATTGGGACAATCGATTCGAGCTTACACAGAAAATAGTATCAAGGAACTTATTTCTTATAAGCCAGATGAGGGGTTATTTTATATATTACAAATCAATGATGAAATAATAGGGATGGATGCTTTTAGAAAACTAGAAGATAATAAGGGTGAATTAAAGCGAATGTATATTAGGCAAGAATTTCGAGGGAATGGATATGGAAAAGCGCTTCTTAAAAAACTTTTAGATAAGGGGAAAGAATTTGGATGTTCAAAAATTCTACTTGATACTGGGCGATTCATGGCTGCTGCACAACATGTTTATCGTTCAGCAGGATTCAGAGAGATCGTTAAATATCCTGAAACTGAGGTTCCGTTAGAGATGCAACCTTATTGGATTTATATGGAAAAAATCCTTTAAATTAAATTAATTATATTCAAATTTTAAGTTAAAATTGATACAAAATGTCTGACAAAATTGTTAGGAATAAATATCCTCTCTTTATGAGCAAATTTGCTGAAATAAACAAGATTAAACTTCATTATGTTAAAGCAGGTCCAGATGAAGGAAAATTAATTGTATTTTTACATGGGTTTCCCCAATTTTGGTATATGTGGAGAGATCAACTTATAGAATTTTCAAAAGACTATTTAGCAGTTGCTCCTGATATGAGAGGATATAATCTCTCATCTAAACCAAAAGGTGTTGAACAATATCAACTCCATCATATGGTTGAAGATCTAAGAGCATTGGTTGAAGAGCATTTTGATCGTAAAAAATTCATTCTTGTTGGGCATGATTGGGGAGGTGCTGTTGCTTTTCCATTCGCAAGTAGGTATCCAGAATTAGTTGAAAAGTTAATAATCATAAACGCTCCACATCCAAACGTGTTTGCAAGACTTTTAGCAAGAAATAAAGATCAGCAATCTTCAAGTCAATATATGTTACTTTTAAGAACACAAGGGGCAGAGGGGATTATATCTGCAAATAATTACAAAACTTTATTTGAGGCAATTATCACCCCTGAAATGGAATTTAATGAAGATGACCGCCAAATGTACTTAGAAGCGTGGTCCCAACATGGTGCTCTAACTGGTGGGTTAAATTATTATCGTGCCGGTGGACTTCGTCCTCCATCAAATGGAGAAAGAATATCAGAATTAGCAAATAAACAAATAGAGATAAATAATATTATGATAAATGTTCCAACGTTAATAATCTGGGGGGAGAAAGATACTGCTTTAACAGTTCATAATCTTGAAGGATTAGAGGAATTTATAACAGATCTAAGAATTAAAAGGATTCCTGAGGGGTCTCATTGGGTAATAAATGAGCAACCAAATAAGGTAAATTCATTAATTCGAGATTTTATCTAATTTTCTTAACTTAGTAGGAGAATTTTCAATAAAATTTATTGACTAATATAAACTTTTTTTACTTCCGCTTTTCTAATAACCTTATAAAAATTCAATTTAAAGTTGAAATAAATTTTGAATTTTCGGATTGAAAAAGATGTTTTAGGTGAGGTTAAAGTCCCCGAAGAGGTATATTGGGGTATTAATACACAACGAGCAATACAGAATTTTAAAATAAGTGGTAAGAGATTTCCAGAGATTTTTATTCTGTCATTAGCTCAAATGAAAAAAGCGTGTTTAATGGCAAATATTGAATTAGGATTAATTGGAGAAAGTAACGGTAATGCAATTCTCGATGCTATAAATGAGATTTTAGAAGAGAATAAGTACTTAGACCAATTTCCTATTGATATCTATCAAACGGGGTCTGGAACTCAAACTAATATGAATATGAATGAGGTCTTAGCAAATCGTGCTAATGAAATTTTAGGACATCCAATAGGTAAAAAACATCCAATACACCCTAATGATCATGTAAATAAAGGTCAGTCTTCTAATGATGTGATTCCAAGTACGATGCATTTATCTGCTTTACTTATGATTCAAAGATTATTTCCTGTATTAGAAAGATTAAGAGAAAATTTAGATAATAAAATTAAAGAGTTTAAAGATATTTTTAAAGTAGGAAGGACACATCTACAGGATGCTGTTCCTATCCCTCTTTCTTTAGAATTTGAGGTTTATAAAAAGCAAATCGAAACTAATTTGGAGCGATTGAAAGAAACATGCAATGAATTATATTATATCCCAATTGGGGGAACAGTTTTAGGAACGGGTTTGAATACACATAAAGATTTTGCTAAACTTACTGTTTCTCATCTCTCAAAAATAACTAATATACCCTTTAAAGAAAATCCAGTGAAAGCAGAGGGAATTGCTTCACATAATACAATTGTTAAAGCTAGCAGTAATTTACGTTTGTTAGCTTTATCATTATTAAAGATGGCTAATGACATTCGCTGGATGGGGAGTGGACCAAGAGCAGGATTTGCAGAGTTAATATTACCACAAAATGAACCTGGATCTTCAATAATGCCAGGTAAAATAAATCCAACTCAATCAGAAGCATTAATCCAAGTATGTCTTCAAGTTTTTGGAAATGATTCAGTAATATCATTTGGAGAAACATACGGAAGTATTTTGGATTTGAATGTCTGTAAACCTATTATAATTATTAATTTAATTGAATCTATAGAGATATTAATTGGAGGGATAAATTCATTTATCGATAACTGTTTATTAAATTTAAAAGCCAATATTAAACAAATGAATAAACAACTAGACCAAATGCTTATGCTAGTCACAAACCTAACTCCTATCGTTGGATATGATAAATGCTCCGAGATAGTACAGAGAGCATATAAAGAAGAAAAGAGTGTTAAAGCAGTTATAAAAGAGATGGGTTTAAAAATAGATAACCTCGATGAGTTATTGGATCCAAGAAAAATGGTTTAATTGAAAATGTGAAATTAGGACTAGCTTGCTTCTTAGGCTCTTTGATCCTAATTTAATATTCATAAATTTTATATTTTAATCGCGTGTAACATCAAATAATAAAGATTGAGTGTTTTTTTTACAAAGTTGACTACTTATGAGAGAGATCTCAAAATTGGTTGAGGATGTTCTGAAAGAAGTGAGCGGTAAAAAGGCTTGGAATTGGGTTGCTAAAATAACCCAATATAATCGACTTAAAGGAACACAAGAATATCATGAAATTGTAGAACATATAATAAATGAATTGAATAATTTCAATCTTGATGAAGTAAAGCTTTTAAAATACCCTGCAAATGGAAAAACAAAGTCATGGGCATTTACAACTTCACGTTGCTGGGATGTTAAATCCGGTGAACTATGGTTAATAGAGCCAAATAAAGAATTATTGTGTAGATTTGATGAAATTCCAATGTGTATCGTAACAAATTCTAAAAGTTGTAACATTATTACTGAATTAGTTGATGTAGGAGAAGGAATTAGTGAAGAAAATTTTAAGGGAAAAGATGTAAAAGGAAAATTTGTTTTAATGTCAGCACCAAAATTAGCAATATCACCTTTATATGTCGATAAAGGAGCAGTGGGGGTTATTATATATCCCGATTCGAAAAGGGCAAATGGGTATCGCGACATGACAATTTACAAAGCGTTCCAGTCAAAAAATGAAATTTTAGAAAAAACCACATTTGGTTTTAGTATAACATATGAGCAAGCAATGTACTTAAAAGAGCTTTTAAAAGAAGGAATTGTGAAAATTCATGGTAAAATAGATGCTCACCTTTTTGATGGAGATATAGAAGTTATATCAGCGGCTATTAACGGTACAGAAATTTCACATGAAGAAATCATACTGACTGCACATCTTTGTCATCCAAAAGAAGGAGCAAATGACAATGCTAGTGGTTCAGCAGGTTTAATAGAATTAGTACGTTCTCTTATAACTCTTATTAAAAATAAGATAATTAATCCTCCTAAACGTACTATAAGGTTCCTATGGGTTCCTGAATTTGAAGGTACGTGGCCATGGGCAAAAGAAAATGAAACAAAAGTTAAAAATGCCTTGTGCAACCTTAACTTAGATATGATAGGAGAACATCCAATTAAGATTGGGAAGCCATGTGATATTTGTCAAGCTCCATATTCAAGACCATCAATTTTAAATGATTTAATCAGATATTTCACCCAAGAAATTGCAGATCATCCAAATGGAACTGCTGTTAACGGAACTAATGTGCCTATGAGATATCGTATAACTCCATTTACAGGAGGAAGTGATCAACATGTATTTGTCGACACTGTTATTGGAATTCCTGGAATGATGTTTGGGCATACAGATCCTCTCTGGCACACATCTCTTGATACAATTGAAAATGTAGATTCAACAGAGATGCAACGTGTTATTAGTATTGCACTTTGTACAAGTTATATTTTTGCAACTTTAGATGCTGAATCTTTAATCGAAATATGGCCTATTCTAGAGGAAGGATTTTATCAAAGATTAGGTAAAGTAAAAAAAGTGCTTCTAACTCTTTATAAAGAAATACTCGATAATTCTAATTCCATTCGATCTATTGAGATTAAAGTTTCTAAAGAAGAAAAAGCATTTTTAGGATTAGCTTTATTAGAAGCTATTATTCATTTTGAAAAAGAAATCTTAAATTCAATAAAAAGATTTAACCCATCCGTATTGCTTGAAAAAGGGTTGATCTCGATAAGGTTTAATGAATTAAATCAATGGTTTGAGTATCAAAAATCTCAATGGATAACTATATGTAAAGATGCTGGCGTTGACTTAAATATAATCGATGAACCCTTATTTTTGAATAATAAATGGGAATTGTTAGTTTTAGGAATTAGGAGTTTTATAGATTTCTTCTCTCTTTATTTTTCAAAACCTTTTGAAAAAATAAAATCTCCTGAACCACCAGAACTATATTTAGGAGATATTCATGAGATTTTTAATCTTATTGGATGTTCTTTCAATCTTAAAATGATTTGTGCTATGCTAACAATTGAATATAACCACATATTTCTTCCTACAGAAGTTCAGGAATATTTGAAATTTTTGGAAGAGAAAAAGTATATAAAAAGAATTTAAGATTCGAATTAATGCAAGATCTTTAGTAATCTATGAAACAGTTAAATAAAGAAGGTTTAAATTCATCAAAATAAAACGGGAACTTTTACCTTTATTTAAAAAATTTAAAAGATTCGAGGGATAAATAAAAAATTATCTAAAAGAACGTAAAATCTCCTTGAAATTTATAAAAGTTGACCGTAAATGACTTCAGTATCATATTCGAATTTAATCAATTCATTTTCTTGATACTTTTTAAATAATCGCTTTAAATCAAGCAGCATATTGTTAAATTTAGGATTATCATCTAATGGTATGTATGAAGTAGAAAGTAATCGCCCTTCTAAACCGGTGTAATCAAATATTTGATGGTTATCAAATGTTACTCTTTTATAAATATTCTCTCCAAAAAATTTATTAAAATCAAGTTTACTTTTCTCAATAGCCTTATAATCTGTTCCATACTTCAAAAGAAATTTTTCATATTCCTTTAAAAACTCATTTGTATTTTTTCTTCGACGATTCCAAATCAGAATAATCCAACCATTAGGTTTAAGAATACGTTGAAATTCTAATTTAGTTTTTTCTAGATTAAACCAATGAAACGCTTGTCCCGCTGTTACAATATCAATAATTTTATTATCTAGTGTTGTACTTTCTGCAGAACCATTAATACTAATAAAGTTTGAAAATTCTCTCAAAAATACCTTTCCAGCATTTCTCATATCAGTATTTGGCTCAACACCATAAACTAAATTTCCTTCTTTTAAAAAAAGTTTACTTAAAATTCCTGTTCCTGATCCTATGTCCGCAATTACAGAATTAGTAGAGAAAATTTCCTCCTCTTTCAAGAATTCAATTATTTCTTGAGGATAACTAGGCCTATATTTGATATAGTTTTCTACTCTTGAAGAGAATCGCTTTTTCGGGTCTAGTTTGAATTTTTTATCAAACATGATAATTTTAAATATAAAAAAAGTAAAAAATTTGTTTAATATCTTTAATTAAGCATGTTTTTGCTTTATAAGGGTTAATTTTCCACCCGCCATTAATTCTTCTAAATCTTGCTTACTAAGAGAATGAGTTAATTCGATATCAAGATTTTTTGAAATATTTTTTAATGAGACTTTGCCAGATTTAATCGTAGTTAAATCAATCTCAAACTTATCTCCAGGTTCTATTCTATTATAATCTTCTTTATTTACAAAAGTTAAAGGTACAATTCCAAAATTTACAAGGTTTGCTAAATGTATACGAGCAAAGCTCTTCACTATAACAGCCTTGATTCCAAGATACTTAGGGGCAATTGCTGCATGTTCACGACTTGAACCTTGTCCATAGTTATCTCCTCCAACAATAAATCCTCCTCCTTTTTCAAGGGACCGATGATGGAATGATTCATCAACAACATTGAAAACAAATTTACTAATTTCAGGAATATTACTTCTCAAAGGTAAAATTTTAGCTCCAGCAGGCATAATATGGTCTGTTGTGATATCATCCTCAACCTTCAGTAGAACTTCTCCTTCTAATTTATTGGGTAGGGGATTAAATTCTGGTAAGGGCTTGATATTCGGACCTCTCACTATTTCTACCTTTTTAGCTTCTTCAGGAGGTAATGGAGGGATGATTAAATTATCATTAACATTGAACCATTCAGGCATTTCAATTTTGGGTAAATCACCAAACTTTCTTGGATCTGTAATTTTACCCTCAATAGCAGCCATTGCAGCAGTCTCAGGGCTAACTAAATAAGCATTAGCATCCTTAGTCCCTGTTCTTCCAAGAAAATTCCTGTTGAATGTTCTTAAAGAAACAGCTCCACTTTTTGGGGCTAATCCCATTCCAATACATGGACCACATGCATTTTCTAATATCCTTGCTCCAGCTTTGACCAAATAACCCATTTCTCCGGATTCTATCATATGATCTACAACTTGTCGAGAACCAGGAGATACAGTTAAAACAGTATTTAGATTAATTGTCTTCCCTTTTAGCATATTTGCTACAATTTTAAGATCTCTTAATGATGAATTAGTACAACTTCCGATGCAGACTTGATCTACATTTAATCCTTCTAATTCTTTAATAGTTTTAACATTACCAGGACTATGAGGTTCAGCTATTAAGGGTTCAATTTCGTTTAAATTAATTTCGATTGTCTCGTCATATTCAGCATCTTCATCTGGTTCTAATGAAATCCATTGATCTCCTCTTGCTTGGCCGTTTAAAAATTCTTTAGTAATCTCATCAGAAGGAAAAATTGATGTTGTAGCTCCGGTTTCAGTTCCCATATTAGTTATTGTTCCTCTTTCAGGAACCGTTAGAGTCTTTATTCCTGGACCTAAATACTCTAGAACTTTATTTACGCCACCCTTGACTCCAATTCTCCTTAACACTTCTAATATTACATCTTTTGCAGATACAAAATCTGGTAGCTTTCCTGTTAAGTATACTTTTACAATCTTAGGCATTTTTAAGCGGAATGGTTCACCAGCCATTGCAGCGGCTACATCAAGTCCTCCTGCTCCAATTGCTATTGATCCAACACCCCCACCAGTAGGTGTGTGACTATCACTGCCTAATAATGTTCTGCCTGGTCGAGCAAACCGTTCGAGATGGACTTGATGGCAAATACCATTTCCCGGCCGTGAAAAATATAAACCATATTTAGCGGCTATACTTTGAAGATAGCGATGATCATCGGGATTTTTAAAGTCAGTCTGCAATGTATTATGATCAACGTAACTTACGGATAATTCAGTTTGAACTCGAGAGACACCCATTGCTTCAAATTGTAAATATGCCATTGTACCAGTAGCATCTTGTGTTAATGTTTGATCAATTTTTATAGCAATATCAGTATCCTTTTCTAATTTACCTTCAACTAAATGTTGCTCCAAGATTTTTTCAGTTAAGGTTTTTCCCATTTTCAACAACTATAGTTAATATTTTTAATATTTCTGGATAAAATTTATGCTAAAATTATTAAAATTAAAATATTATTAAATTTTTCTTTTCATTTTCACCCATCTTTATCCCCATTTCTATAATATTTAGAGAATTTATTATTCAATTAGGTTTAACTATTTAAATTTTAGATAATTCTCAAAATCATATTTTTTATATTTAAATTATTGATTAAAATGAGGCAAGATTTAGAATCACTCACCAGAGAGGAATTATTAGATTATATAGAAGATCTTTCTAAAAATTGGTTAGCTATTGATGGTACATGGTTTCAAACTGTTGAACACGAATATGGACTTGATAAGGCGATAGAGTTAGATGTTAAACAATGGGAAAGGTTTACTGTTATTGAAGCTAAAAGAATAATGAAACGATTTAAAATTGCTGAAAATGGTGGTATTCCTGCTCTTATTAAAGCTTTAAAATATCGAGTTTACGCGAATATCAATATTCAGGAAGTCATTGAAGTTTCGGAAAATAAATGTGTGTTTAGGATGAATGATTGTCGTGTGCAATCTGCTAGAAAATTAAGAGGTCTTCCAGATTTTCCTTGTAAACAAGTTGGAATGACAGAGTATGGTTTATTTGCCAAAACTATAGATCCTCGAATAAAAACAAAATGTATTGCATGTCCTCCCGGTAAACACCCAGATAATTATTGGTGTGCTTGGGAGTTTACTATAGTATAAATAAATTTTCTTTACTTTTTTTTTAATTAAATGCGAAGAAAATCGTTTAACTCGCCTTTTAACATGCGCTATAAAAAGTTTAAAAAGTTAATTAACTTAAAACTACTATAACAAGCTTAAAATTTAAAAGATTTGCATATTTTACAAAAATATTAAATATAAAAAATAAACCAAAATTATTAAAAATTGATGATATATGTCTATTGAAAATATTAGAGGCCAAATTAGCGCCAAAGAAGATGAAATAACCCGAATAGAGGAAGACGCTTCAAAAAGAGAAGGATCAGCAGAAGCTGAAATCGAAGAAGAATATGATCCTAAAATTCAAGAAGCAGAAACAAAAGTTAAAGAGGAAGAAAGTTTACGTGATGAAGCAATTCAAAAAGCGGAAGAATGGACAAATAAGAAGAAAGAGAAGATAGCATCTGCTAAAGCTGCTAATAAAACCCTTTCTCAATTAAAAAGTGAGAAAGAAAAAGCTTTAAATGGTAAATTAAAAGAGATTGCGAATGAGAAAAAGGCTAAAATCAAGCAAATTCAAGGAGAAATAAAAAGTTTACAGAAACAAATAGCTGCCATAGAAAAAGAGGAAGCCAAAGCTGCTGCCGCAGCTGCAGCTGCTGAAGAATAAGTGTATTTATTACTAATGTATAATCTTATTTATTAATTTTTTTAATTTTTTATTAAGAATCAATTCATATGATTTAGATTTGATAATTTTAACTGGTTTTGGACCATATGGAAAATTTAAATCGAATTTAAGCGGTGATATTGCAAAAGAGTTCTCTTTTAAAATTCAAAATTTCCAATTAAAAAAAGAGATAATTCCAGTAAGTTGGATGCAAAGCATTAATTTGTATAAGGATTTGCTTATAAATTTAAACTGTAAACCTGATCTAGTAGTACTTCTAGGCATTCATTCTAGTAAGAATTATCATCTTGAAAGATATGGATGGAATTTTAATATGGGTAAGGATATTGAAAAAAAAGTCAAATTTGGACTTATAAAAGTATGTCCACACTTATGGATTAGAACAACTATAAATTTACTTAAAATTTTTTCAGTTATTAAAGATAAATCATATTTTTCTATCTCTAATTATGCTGGTTCATATCTATGCAATTATCTATACTATTGGGCACTCTATATTTCTAATAAAGACTATCCTGTAATTTTCATTCATATTCCTTCTAATGGTAATATAATTGAAAGTTCTAAGAAAATTGAAATAATTTTAGAAGCTATATTAAAAACACATTTGAAAGAGGATTTATAAGTTTAAAGGTAATTTTTGACCTTTTTCGTTGATTAAGTCTTTCAGAACCTCAGGTTGGATTCTCAATTCATCGTAAAGCCAATTTAATTGCCTCATCTTAGAGTTGTATATTTCTACTTCCTCTTCGAATAGTTCCATAATAAATTACTTTAGTTATAGTTATACTATAATCCAAGAGATTCAATAATACATATTTATCTAAGTAATATCTATATGTTACTTCAAAAAATAATAGAGAAGTGGCTTTTGTAAAACCATTAAAAAGATTTTAAAGTTAATAAAATCTAAGATTTTAAATATTTATTTTGAATATCTTCAAGTTCATACATAATACTTTCAATTGGTTCTCCATTTATTACTTTATGTAATTTATTAACTAATTCTTCAGGGAAGATATCAAATTCAGTAATAAATTGTCGATACTCCTTAAATTCATCTGATACTTCATACATATCTGAACTTCTTTTTAGATCGAATTCTCTTGTAACAATCTGAACAAAGGATTTAATTAGATCGTTATAAAATTCATTTTCTAATTGTTCAACTGTATAATTGACGTCATAAATCAGATGATCATATTTTTTATTTATATTTTGAATTTCTTCTTCTCTTTTTGTATTAATTTCATCGATTTTAGGCTGCAGTTCCTTTTTCTTAGCATCCAACTCTTTAAGTCTGGACTTTAATTGATTACTCATAATAGTTTTTAATAAAGGAAATTATTTAAAGAATTAGTTGAAAAAGTATGGTGTGTTTTTCAATTAATAAAATCTTAATACAACAATTCATTTAGAAATTTAACTCATCAAATTACTTGATATTTTATTTAACTTCAATTTTAATATGCCAAAAGAAATCGTTATTCCAGAACCAGAAAGTGGCTTAAAATTTATTGATGTTCATTGTCATTTACCTTTTCATCGTCTTAAGAATGACCAGTTACCCTCTGATGAAGAGCAATATTTTAATTACTTCAAAATGGGAGGAATTTTTTTAATTACAAGCACTATAGATATGCAAACTTTGAATTTAACAATCGATTTTATGAAAAAATTTAATAAAAACTTTGGTTTTACTTGTGGTTGGGCTCCCCAAACAGTAACCTATACTCCCAAAGATAGATATGATTTGGAATGGAAGAATTGGGTTGAGTTTATTCAAAAAAATCAAGAAAGTTATCTAGCAATTGGAGAAATTGGTTTAGATTTTCATCATGCTAAGACTTTAGAAAAAAGAAATAAACAAATAGAAGTATTTAAAAAAATATTAGAGCTAACTAATGATTTTGATAAGCCTTACATTTTACATGTTAGGAATGCCGGTCAACATGAGTTTGATAGACAAAATCCAAAACATAGATTTAATAAAAGTGATGGTGTTAACAAGGAGATTCTCAATATATTAAAGGAATTTAAAATAAAACCTCAAAGAGTTCTATGGCATTGTTTTGCTGGACCTGAAGAATATGGGAGAACTTTGCCAAATCAAGGATTTATACTATCTGTTCCTAGTTCCGCATATGGATTTGAAAGATGGCGCAAGGTTTCGAAATTATCACCATTAGAATCGCTAGTAACTGAAACAGATTCTTACTATCAGCATCCCTATAAAAGAGGTCCGTTAAATGTTCCTTCAAATGTGCGATATTCAATAGCAGCAATTGCTTATTCTCATAATGTTTCACAAAAACTGGTAAGTGAGAAAACACTAGAAAATGCAATAAAATTCTTTAATCTAAAAATTGAGAATTAAAACCTTATTTATTAATAACAATTCATTATTCCATAGAAAAAATAAATTTAGAAAATGAAGTAAATTATGAAAATTTTAGTAACATATTTTTCCAAAACTGGAAATTCAGAAAAAGTTGCTTATAGTATCAAAAAAGGTTTAGAAGGTCAAGAAGTTGATATAATGCCAACAAAAGATGTTAATCCAATTAATTTAAATAAATATGATTTAATTTTTTTAGGATCTGGTATTTATGCCAGTCGTGTTAATAAAGCACTACCAGATTTAGTAAATGCTGCTCAAGAATTGCCTCAAAATTTTGTATTCTTTTGTACTCATGCTAGTGCTGAAAGTTATCAAGATGGTTTTAAATTAGTTAAAAGAACCCTTAATAAATTCAATGTTAATATTATAGATGAATTTGATTGCATGGGAGAAAATATAGGTATCCCTAAAGCAACAATTTTATCAATGTTAAAAAAATTACCTCCTGAAAAAAGAAAAGAAGCTGAAGAGCATCAAAAAAGGCTTAAAGGTCGTCCAAATGATGAAGATCTTGAGAATGCTAGAAAGTTTGCTCAATCTATAATTGAGAAGTTATAACTAATAATTTTAGCAACATCTATCTTTTTTTTTTTATAAAAAATAACAATTAGTCTAAAATTCATTTAAATATTTGATATTTTAGTTTTAGAATATAGAATATTTTAAATCTAAAAAAAGGTGTTTTAATTGAAAAGAAGCGCAAGAATTGTTTTAATTGTTGTTGCTGCTTGTATAGTTACTGGAGGTACAGCATTTGGGGTTTTAATAGCTACTACATGGGGAGAATATAGATACTCAAATACTTATTATTATACACCTGGAGCTCCTTCACCAATAGAAGAGCTGGGTGTTTTATGTGATGTAGGGAAAATAAATATAAACTATAATAGCACTCCAACAGATTATTATACTAAAATTGAACTAAATATTAGAATTATTGGAGGATTTGTAGAAGGAAAAACTTTTTCCGACTTTTTTTATCCACTTCAATGGTTAAATGGATCTTCCCCTATAACATTTGATCTTGATACTAAACCAACAACATGGTTTATTTTTGGAATATCATACAACATAACTATCGATGTTACATTAAGAACAGATATAATATATGATATTTCTGCGATTTCTAGTACTGGTTCGATAAAAATGAACACACCAGATAATTCTATTGTTAATAATGCAATTTTAGAAACGTCTACAGGATCAATTTCTCTAAATACTGCTGAAAATACTACATTTCAAGGAAGTCTTGAAATGACTACAAGTACTGGTAGTATTACAATGTTCGCTAAAAAAACAGATTTTAGTCATGGATTAAAAACATCCACTTCTACCAGTCATTTAATATTAAATTTTACAAGCTGCGTTATTGGTGGTAATTTAAAAGGAATGAGTTCAACAGGATCAATAGTTATAAATAGCTATAATATGATATATACAACTAACAGTATCTGGGATTTTGACACATCTACAGGAAGTATTGATGTTAATATTTTTCAGTATATCGAAATGGGAGCTAATGTCACTGGTTCGGTAATGACATCAACAGCTAGTATTGATGTGTATTATAAAGATAACTCAGCAAATATTGGTACTAAATTTACATGTTCTACTTCTACGGGTTCAATAGGATATTCTAGTATAGGAACTGGTGGTTTTACTGAGACTGGAGTTGATCCAATAATTATTACATCAGATGATTATAATATTGCATCTAATAAGTACACTCTTAGTATAGCCACATCTACAGGCAGTATAGGAATACAAGGTGAAAGTTTATAATATTAGGAGTTTAATTTTTCTTTTTTTTCTTTTAATCTTCTTCTTATTTCAAATCATTTAATAAATCAATTAAATTTTAAACTTTAATCATCCTTTAATATTGATTAAAACAATTGGAATACTGACGATCAAATAAAACCTTTTAAAATATACAATATATACTTAATTATCTTTTAATCAAAGATGGAAGTAAAAACAGAAAGGAAGTGTTATACAAATGGTTAGTGAAGATTTACTAAAAAAGTTAAAAGATATGAGAGATGGAGTTGGTGAGAGAAAACCATCTGATGCTCTTTTACTATGTGAAGCTTTTAAGCAACTTGCGGCTGAAAATGAAGATATAAAAGAAGAAGTAGAAGACATGGACCTTACAGTTGTTCAATTTGAATGGACTGATGTAGGTTATAAATATTGGGTAAAATTTGGAGAAGGACAAGTAGACTATGCCGAGGGTGAAGCTGAAGATCCAAGTTGTACCATGAAGGCAACAAGTACAACTTGGGCTGGTTTAGGTTCTGGCGAAATAGATGCTACTAGCGCTTATATGAGTGGAGATCTGCAGATTGAGGGTAATCTTCAAGATGCAATAGCATATGGGGAAATTAATGGAATGGTTGGAGATGTATTAAAAGAACTTGGAGGAGAATAATCCACTAAAATTAAAAGTAATTTTAGTAAACAATAAATTCTAACTTTTTTTATTACTTTTTCTATTTTTAAATCTAACTAATAGAGATATAAATACATAGTTTATTAAAAAAACCATAAATCTCTAAACGAGATTATATATATTAAAATTTGATCTTTAATATTCTTTTTAACACATAGAACAGCATTTTGTTGTATTCAATAGAAAAAAAATCAAGACACCCTTTTTTTAAAATTCCTCCTGCTCGATATTTACCATTTATGTATTCCACCGTCCAGGGTTGAATATGTTATTAGGATCCATAAATTTTTTCACTTTATCAAATAATTTAAGCCACCCTGGATTAATTTTATTTCGTAATTTTGCTGTTATCCAAGAAGGCGTTTTATAGGGGATACATCCCAGATCAATACAAACATCAGCTATTTCCTCCATTACTTTTAATATTTTATCTCTTTCAGAAAATCGTTTAAATCTAAATATTGGGCGAAAGATACCGTAATGACCACTTTTCATAATTTTAATGTAATTAAAAGGAGGGACATCATATTTTTGATAAATCTTATCCGTTTTTTCTATTAATTCCTCAAATTTATGAGAAGGAGCATAAGCACCAAACCATGTAAGACCGCTATATTCATGGAGAGAAAGAATCTGTGATGGTAAATCATAAATATTTCGGGCTTTTAAATTGAAGAGTTTGGCAAATTCGTTATAGTTAATGAGATGAATTTTAGTTCCTTGATTGTTTAAATCATCGATTATATTATTTAAGATTTCTAACTTAGCTTCCATTTGCTTTTCGGTTTTTGCTGAAATAGGCATTACACCAGTATAAGGAGGTTCACCAGGATATCTTTTAGGTTCCGGAATTCCAACTTCCATTTTTGCTACTTCAACTGAAAATGCAGCAATATCATTAATAATTTCTGCTCTACCAACTTCTCTTAAAAAAGGACCTATATCAGTTAACCCAAAACAGACAACAAGCTGAGGTTTTTCAATAGGCTCTTTTGGCCATAATTGAATAGAGCACTTAGTTACAAGCCCAGTCATCCCCTGCCAATTCACAAATAACCCTAATAGATCTGGCATTGGATATCGACACCACCAACTATCTGGATCTGCTGCCTCTTTACCATAAAAACATGAACCAATACGAACAATTTCTCCATCTGCAGTTATAACTTCTAGGCCGTTGATTGAATCTGCCATTGATCCAATTTTAGCCCCTAAATTTGTCATACCACTAAGAAGTGCATTCCCAGCAATTCCTGCATATGGAGGTGCATTAGGATAACTATATCTAAGATTAGGATAGTTATCATCTAAATATTTTTTCAATTGACCGAAGGTTACACCTGGCTCCACTATTACGTACATCATATTCTCATTAATGTGAAGAATTTTATTCATTTTTTTTCCAAAATCAACAATAATTCCACCATAATTTGGAATTGTCAAACCTCCTACATTATTTCCAGTTGCATATGGAATAATTGGAATTATGTAATGATTACAGAATTTAACAAGTTGAACTAATTGTTCTACATTTTCAGGAATAACAACAAAATCTGGCATGTGTGGTTCGTTTTCCGTCATATCATAAGAATAAGGATAAAGATCAACTTGTTTGCTGCTAACATATGTGGCACCAAACATTTCTACTAATTTAGTATAGACATCTTGCTTGGTAATCTTTTCAAATATATTTCTTTGATTTACTTTTGTAATTTCATTCCACCTTTTATCTAGTTTCTTTATTCAATTCAAAAAAGTTAAGATTAGGTTCAGCAGCAACCATACTCATTGATGTTACAAAAATGTTAAAGAATTTGAGCATTAATTTTGGATCCTTTTCCAATCCTATTAGTTCCATTTTATTTTCTTCAATAGCTTTAGTAGGACTTAATCTACCGTAAGCAATATCGAGCATAACGTTTATTTTAATATTTAACCTTAAATCAAAATCTTCTACTACTTTTCTTTCAAATTTGATATTCATTCCATTAAAAATTACAGTTACAGGGTAAAAAGGTTCAATATAAAGCACTATTTTTTTATTCCAGTTCTTTACACTTTTAATAAATTTCTTATCATACTTCCGAAATGTAAATATATTGTGTAAAGATAAAGAGATTAAATCATCAGGGTGTTCTATGTTCAGCATAATTTATTCTCAAATTTTTTTAATTATTTAAACTAATGATATTTTAATTATTAAATTATAAACATTTGAAATAGAGAATTATTTTAAAATTACTTCAAACTAAAAAGAACTAGAAAATTTAAATTAAGGGAAAATTCCTCTTAGTTCTATTGCTCTAGCGATTCTAGAAACGGCAATAATGTAAGCAGCTGTACGAAGAGAGATTTTTCTTTCTTTTGAAAGTATATATACTTCCTCAAAAGCTCTTAAAATTATTTTTTTTAATTCCTTGTTAATCCGATCTAATTCCCAGAAATAAGCACGAATATCTTGGACATATTCGAAATATGAAACACAAACACCACCACCATTAGCTAGAATATCTGGTATTATATGTACTCCTTTTCCAAATAATATTCTATCTGCTTCAGGAGTGACCGGACCATTCGCACCTTCCAAAATAATTTTACATTTGACATTATGTGCATTTTTATTCGTTATCTGATTTTCAAGAGCTGCTGGAATTAAAATATCACATTCTAAAACAAGAAGTTCTTCATTTGTAATTTGTGTATATCTCTCATCTTTATAATCTTTTAAATAATTACCTTGATGACACCATTCCAATAATTTATCAATAGCCAATCCATCAGAAAAATAAAGAGCACCTGATATATCTGAAACCGCCATTATTTTGCAACCTTCTTTAAAGAGTAAATCAGAAATTGTACCACCTACATTTCCAAAACCTTGGACTACTATTTTTTGTGATTTTAAGTCTAGATTTAATTTTTCGCACATAGCTTCTAATACATAAAATAATCCCATTCCAGTAGCGGGTTCTCTCCCTACGGATCCTCCAATTTCAATAGGTTTACCAGTAACTACTCCCGGAATTGACCTTCCTTTATTCATTGAATAGGTATCCATAATCCAAGCCATAACTTGAGCATTTGTATTAACATCCGGAGCAGGGATGTCAATATCAGGTCCAATTATATTAATTATTTCAGAAGTATACCTCCTCGTAAGTCGTTCTAATTCGCTCTTAGATAACTTTCTTGGATCTACACATACACCTCCTTTAGCACCTCCTAATGGTAAATTTAAAAGGCTACACTTCCAAGTCATCCAAGTCGCCAATGCTTTAACTTCATCTAAATTGACTTCTGGAGAATATCTTATACCTCCTTTCCCCGGACCTCTTACTGTGCTATGATGAACTCTATAACCTTCGAAAATCTGAAGAGATCCATCATCCATTTTTATAGGAATAGTAACAATTAATGCCCTTTCAACTCTCTTAAGATATCTTGTTAAATTAGGATCTAATCCCATTACTTCAGCAACAATATCAATTTGCTTCTTTGCTACTTCAAATGGAGACAATGCCATAATAATTAACCTTTTTAAAAGTGTTATTTCAATTTAAATTTGATTAATATATATAATTTGTATTATTATTTTTAATATCTAAAAAATTTTACAAAGGGAGTATTATAGATTAACAAGACTATACTGAACAAATTTTAAAGGAGCGTTAGCACAGCCTCCCGAATCTAATCCTCCTAATTGATCTAATATCTTTTGAGGGATAAAATTATCTGCTAACCATAAATCTTTTAGATTCATTAGAGATTCTAATCCTTTAACCTGAATTATACGATTTTGGTTCAGATCAAGTGTTTCTAATTTAGTTAATGTTTCCAGTCCTTTAATTTCACCAATACTATTCTCTGAAAGAAAGAGGCTTTGTAATTCATTTAAAGAATATAAACCTCTTATCTGAGTAATATTATTCTGCTTTAAGTTTAGAATCCTTAAAGCTTTACTATTATCAAGACCCCTAATTTGTGAAATTTGATTAGTATTGAGCCATAAAGTTTCTAAGTTTTCTAAAGCATCTAAACCACTAATATCTTGAATTAAATTGTTATTTAAATAAAGACTCTTTAGATTCTTTAGTTTATCTAACCCCTTAATACTTTTAATTTGATTTCCTGCAAGATTCAATACCTCTAGGTTATCTAAATTATCCAAATATTTTATTTCTTCCAATTTATTTCCTGCAATCCATAAAACTTCAAGATTTTTTAATGCTTCAACCCCTTTGATTTCAGTGATTTCATTCCAAGAGAGATCTAGCCTTATTAACGAGGTCAAATTTTCTAAACCCTTTAATTCATTTATTTGATTTCCTCTTAAGTATAACTCTTCTAAATTTGTTAAATTCTCCAATCCTTTTATTTCAGTTAATTGATTACTTATTAGATGTAAAATCTTGAGATTTTTTAAATTTTCTAACCCTTTTATTTCGAGAATCTTATTGCTTCCCAAATTTAAAACTTCTAACTCAGTTAAGCTGTCTAATCCTCTTATTACCCCGATATCGTTTGCATTTAATTCTAGATTCTTTAAACCCTTTACTTTTGATAAACCTTGTATTTCATCGATATCCTTTATTTCTAGAAGACTTAAATCGAGAAATCCATTTCTTATTTCAAATTTAGTACCTCCTATGTCAACAGATTTCATATATTATCCCTTATTTCACTTTCTAAATTAATAAAGTTATACTAAATCCGTATGTATAATTATATAAGACTTATTATTTATTTATAATTCTTAAAATCCACTTTTATATCATAACTCAAATATTTTAAATCTTGTTTCTCATTAACCATTTGATGCAGAATGATTTTCTGTTTGAAATGTGGGAATCAAGCGAGTGGAAATAAAGATGGATATTATTTCTGTTCGACTTGTGGAAAGGTAACATATTTTATGCTCTTAAGCTTTAAGTGATAACCAATATAAAAAAAATGATGGAACCCATTATGAATGACTCCTTCAAATAAATGATTGTTGTAGGATGACAACCTGCAATGGTATAGGGAATCATCAATTTATCTTTATTTTATTCATTAATTTTATTAAAAACTTATCTTAGGTTTTATGTTGTTATTAATTCTTTCTAAATCATAATAAGAATTTGTTAAAATTCAAAATAGGATTAATAAAGTATGAACATTGTAGTCTGCAAAAATTGCGGTTATTCTTTTGAAAATAAAGGACCAGTTAAATATCATTGTCCTAATTGTTCCAAAGAAATGAAGTTTCTTAAATTAGAAGCATTTTGCGGTGCTAAACCTAATGAACTCAATGAAATAAATTAAATACTTATATACTTTTTCTTTATATATGTTTTACGCGGTTTGCAAGGAATGTGGTTTCCACTTTGAAAATAAAGAACCTGGATTTTATTATTGTCCTCAATGCCAAAAGGAAGTTAAATTTTTGAAATTAGAATTGTTTGATGGCGTAAAACCATCTGAAATCCATGAAAAGGATTAAAGTTATAAGGTAAAGTATTATTTTTCTCTTTATGGCTAGAGCACTCTATATGGATAATTCTTACCTTAAAAGCTGGAATGCGAAAGTTGTAAGCGTATCAGATGATAAATATGTCGTTCTTGATAAAACTGCTTTCTATCCTAAAGGAGGTGGACAACCTTGGGATGAAGGATTTATTATAAAAGATGAAGATAAATTTCGAGTAGTTTACGTTGGTAAATTCTCAGGGAAAATCAGTCATGAAGTAGATAAACCGGGGTTAAAGGAAGGTGATGAAGTAAGTTGTGAACTTGATTGGGATCGAAGATACACTTTTATGCGGTATCATACGGCTTCTCATCTAATCAGTAATATCCTTTATAACAGAGCTGAGGCTAAAATTACAGGAAATCAAATTGAGATGGATAAAACGAGAATGGATTTCTCAATGCTGGATTATTCTCCTGAAAAATTAAAGGCTTTTGTTGATGAGGCTAATAATATCATTGAGAAAGACTTATCTATAACAATTGATTATATAACCAGAGACGAGGTCTTAGGAAAACCTGAATTAGCACGCTTAGCTATAGGATTACCTAAGAACATTAAAGAATTTCGCATAGTTAAGATAGGAGATATTGACGAACAAGTCGACGGGGGTACTCATATCAATCATCTAAAAGAGATTGGTAAGATTGAAGTGATTAAGACAGTAAATAAAGGAAAAAATAACAGAAGAATGTATTTCGTCCTTGTTTAATATTGCATAAAAATGTCCTATAAAGCTTTACAAAACTATTAAATATTAACTTGATTTACATAGTATTTGATCACTTTTGATCAAAGATTTATTAGAAGACGATCAATGAGAATAAATATTCAATTCTATGACTATCTCGGGAAAAAAATTAAAATATAAGATTACTGTCATTGGTGATGGAAGAGTCGGGAAAACGTCACTAATTAAAAAGTTCACGTTAGGTGCCTTTAAAACTGATTATGTTGAAACTATAGGCGCCCAATTTTCTAAATATGATAAGGAAATCGATGGTGACAACATTCGATTAATATTCTGGGATATTGCGGGGCAGAGGGATTTCGATTTTCTACGCCCTTCATTTTATCGAGAGAGTGACGCGGCTATTATTGTATACAGCCTTGAAGAGAACGACCTTGGAAGTAGTAGTTTTGAACATATATCGAATTGGAATGAAGACCTCAAAAGGTTTTGTGGAGATATCCCAATTGTGGTGTTTGCGAATAAATCTGATTTAATTAATGAGGATGAGCTAGAACTATCTGAAATTCAAAAAATTGTTAGTGAACATAATTTCCTTGGATACTATATTACTTCAGCAAAAACTGGACAAGGAGTTTATAAAGCCTTTAACGACATTATTGAAAAACTATATTATACCCTTATAAAATCAATTTAGTCAAAAATTAAACTTTTTTTATAAAAAGAAAGATTTTATGAGAATTACGTTAAGAGAAGTTGTAGATCTATAGACATTTAATCCCACAGACATTCGAAACTACCGTGGGACTACGAGGATAAAAACTATTTATGAAATTAAAAGATCATATTCTATAATCATCAAGATGGTGATTTTCACAATATATAACAAAAACGAGGTAGTTAATATGAAAAAATTAAAAACAAAATTGATTATTCTAACTACGGTTGTAATGTGTCTTTTCAGTTTTACTTTATTTTCGATAATTAATAATAATTTGGATAACAATGATAAATACAACAAAAATCTGAAATCGTCAAAAGTTTCGAATCCAATCTATATAGATGATAATAATCCAAGTCATAATTGGTCTGTTGCTAAAGCTGCAGGAAAATGTACTGGAGAGGGAACATATTCGAATCCTTATATCATCGAAGATTTAGTAATTGAAGGTGCCGGAACGGATTGCATAAGGATTGAAAATTCAACTGTATACTTTAGGATTGAAAATTGTACTGTCCATAGTTCAAATTTGGGAATCCTATTAATAAATGTTAATAATTCTCAAATAATTGATAATGATTGTGATTCTTTTTCAAATTATGGAATATTTTTAGATAATAGTCATAATAACAGTATTACAGGTAACACAGTGGATGATACTTGGTTTGGGATACAACTTAGTGATAGTACTATTAACATCGTGTCGGGAAATATTATAGGTACTCAGAGTTGGAACGGAAATGGGATTTGGTTATCTGAATGCAATGAAAACGTCATTTCGGGAAATTTTATAACTGAGTGTGGTGTGTACGGCGGTACTGCAATAAATTTAGTCCAAAGTAATAACAATACAATTTCGGGAAATACCTTAAATAACAACCGTCACGATGGGATAAAATTAGCTTTTAGTAATGATAATACAATTTCGGGAAATACCGCGGATGGCAATGATGATACAGGGATATATTTCGAATATCAAAGCCATAATAATACTATTTTAGATAATACTTGTAATAATAATGATGCAGGGATATTTTTAGATTTAGACTGCTATGAAAACACAATTTCAGGAAATACTGTAAATTACAATGATGGTGGGGGTATATACTTATCTAAGAATGGACGCAATAACGTTTCGGGAAATACAGCAAGTTATAACACTAATGATGGGATAAATTTAGATAGTAGTAATGATAACACCATTTCAGGAAACACCATAAATAATAACGGTAATGATGGGATACATTTAGAAAGCAGTGATGACAATATCATTACAGGAAATGGTTTGAATAATAATGATTTAGCTATTTATTTAGAGAATAGTCAACGAATCGAAATGTCTGGAAATACAATAGACCAATTTGCTTTACATCTTGTTGGGAATCTTCAAATGCTAGCTTCACATGACATTGATACTACGAATCTAGTGGGTGGCAAACCGATATATTACTATGCAAATGAAGTAAATTTAGGATCAAGCGATTTTACGAATGCCGGACAAGTTATATTAGTTAATTGTAATGATTCCTCAATATCAAACTTAGATGTTTCTTATTGTCCCATTGGAATCGCGTTATACTATTGTAATAACAACAATGTTTCTGGAAACACTGCTAATGATAACACTCTGTACGGGATATTATTACATGAAAGTAGTTATAACACCATTTCAGGTAATACCTTGCTAAGAAATGGTGAATGCATCGATGAAGTAGGAAATTGCGTAGGAAATGTATTCAGTGATAATGGTGAATGTACATATGGAGTTGTTAGTTCAGATGGTATCCCAGGATTCAGTCTTAATATTCTAATTGGTACTCTATTAGTAGCAGTAATTTTCATAAGCTTCAATATTACGAAAAAGTGGAAAATCAAGTAGAGGAATTAAGAATTCCTCTTTTCAAAAATTTTTTTTCTTTGTTTAAGCTATTTGAACTCTTTCCTTTTTCATGACTCTAACTCATTACCATGTCAAGGTAATTAGATTAACAAAAAAGAGCATTCTATAATATTTGCATATATAGCCTTTCTCGTAAGATTTAATAATAGCCATGAACCAATATTAATACATACAAAATCGTTAAAACCAATTTTTTTTTGAAAATTCAAATAAAAATTCACCTTAAGGAGAGTTATAATGGGTGTAGAATCCAAAAATGAAAGTACTAAAAAAAAAAAGCCAAAAAAGAAAAGAATATTTGCTGAGCATAAACCATTGGTTGTTGGAAGTATAATTGGTGTTGTAGCAATCGCGGGTATTGTGGGCGGTATTGTTTTATTTTTAGGAGAAGAACAATATGGAGGTACTCTTACGAAAGCATACTGTGGGCTTTGGTGTAATGATACACTTTGGAGTTGGGAAGATTGGTCTGTTGGTGGTTGGAATGGTATGGGTAGCTCCGTAGACATAATAGATCAAATTGCAGAAGGGCTTTTTGAATATGAGATAACCGATGATTATAGCGCTATTGTGCCAAATCTAGCAACAGGATTCGAATGGAGCGATGATTATTTAAATTTTACATGTCCTCTTAGAAAGGGGGTTAAATTCCACGATGGAACCCCATTTAATGCTACAGCAGTGAAACGGACTTTTGAACGGCTCCATAATTTAATAGACAATATAACATATTTCTATAGCCCTTACGTTTGGTATGATGATGGGGAATTGATTATAAATAGAACTGAAGTCATAGACGACTACACTGTAAGGTTTGTATTGAACAAACCATTTCCTCGATTCATGTCATTGTTAGTTAGGCGTGATACATATATATTATCACCTAGAGCTGCTCCATTAAATGCTTTTATCGATACTGATACTGCCCTTATTGGAACTGGACCTTTTAAATACGATTCCTCTACGTTTCTATATGACCCACCTTCTGAGACTTATTATACGGCAAATACTACTTTACTTGCTAATCTTGATTATTGGAATGGAAGGCCAAAACTTGATAAATTGGTTTTTAAAAATTATGAGGAACTAGTAATTTTTGATAATTGGAACCCCCAAAAGTTTGAAGATTTGGTATCCGGGAAGATACAATTAGCAAATATTTTTCCATTCACTATCCATAATGAAAATTACACTCAATATCCAGGAATTACCCTACATCCCTTTGATAGCTTATATATACAATTTATTACTATAAATAACAATTTAATTAACACTACAATGAGGAAGACACTCTCTTACGCTATTAATTATAGTAAGATACTGAATTGGGAAAACATTCGGTATGAAGGGGGTGTTATAAGATGTCGATCACCGGTTTCAAAAGGATTGCCCTACTCTAACTGGGAAGATTTTGACGTTCCAGATTATAATCTTACATATGCGCGACAAGTATTAAAAGATGTGAATTGGAATGGAACCGCTGGAGCCTTGACTGCGAATGATAATATCACTGCTGGAAATGAATGGGAAAGCCTTGTAACTAATGGAACACCTCTCGCAATATACAATTATACATATAAAGTTACTTCGGCCCCCCAATTTTATTATAGGTATATACTTGTCGAAAATTTTAAGCAAATTGGAGTTGAGGTAAATCTAATTCCAATTGTGCAAGGTGAGGAGTGGAAGTATGCATGGTCTCATTTTCGCTATGCTGGTTGGGGACCAGATTATTTTGATCCTTGTAGTAATATTAACACGTTGTTTTCAAGTAAAGCAGATGGAGATGGTAATTTGGGAAATGTAAATGATTCTTTAGTCCAACAATGGATGGAAATGGCCTTTTTAGAAACGAATGAAACTGCAAGAGCAAAATATTATTATGATATTCAAAAACGTCTTATCGAAGTTGTCTACCCATGTTTATGGACCTATACGGAAAGATATTGCATCGTTCAGGGTTTTTACCATGTAACTAGTAAAACTTTAAAGGGCATTAACTATAATCTTGTTCCTTTAAAATTATCATTAAAGGATGCCCATTTCTGATAAATTAAAAATAACAATTAATTTTTTTAAATACTTTTAGAGTGTGAAATCTGAAAAAGCCTCTTTCTTACCCATTCGTGAACTTTATAAAATAACTACTTCCTGAATATATATATGTTCTGTAAAATGAGATATTATAATTTCCTATTCCAGGAAAATTATCAGAAATGCAGATCACTCGCGCTTGCCAATACTCTTTTTCATTAATTTCTGGATAAGAAGTAAAGCCTTCAAAAACTGCATCTTCAGGAACATTTCCCATTCCATGAAAAGTAAATGCTGCTTCCACATCAGGCGTGTTGTCAGTATAAGAAGCATAAATATTTTCAGTTTGTACAATAGCTGTACCTGTTATATTAAACCTTATTGCGGTATCCTGTTTTATATCAATTAATATATTTCCGTTGGAAGCAGCACCATTACTCGCTAGGTCTTCAGGTGTAAAGAAATAATTATTTGTAAGATTCCAAATACTATTCTTAGTATAATTCACGTTATATAAGCTTAATTCAATATATCCCTTATTTACAATTCCTGTTATATCACCTCCAATACTACAGTATTTGAAATCAAAAAAAATGTTCCCTTTTTTACTATACGCTTCTAGATTATTAATAGTTGCCTCCCCTTCTACTAGTAGAGAAATATCACCTTCCTTCATTATCGAAGTGTCAATATTGAATAGTATCGTGGGATTGAGAGTAAGAATCACTTCAATATCTTTTTCTTTCCATATCATTTCATTAAAATCGTTTTCTGCTATTAACTCCATTGTTAAGGTGAGCGAGTTGCTTGTAGAATCATTTTCAATATTGAAGTAATCATTATAATTGTTGCTGGGGATATTTTGACCAATCATCTCAATATTAAGATCTACTCTCGCATGATAATCAACTGGGTCATAAGTGTACTTTATATCGACATTACCGACATCAATTTCAAGCTTTAAATCTATAACTGTTGAAGAATTGAAAATAAATTCTTGATAATCTTTATAATCAACGGTAATGTAAGGTGAGAATCCTATTGTTATGAGAATGATAGGTATTGAAATAATAGTACTGAATCCAAAAATAATCATTAAGCCAATCGTTAAAATGCTTTTATTCGCTATCATTAAATCAGTAAATAGAAAATTTGATCATTAACTTATAAGAGATTTCAATATAAAAAATTTAGTTTCACATAAGGATCTAGGCTTAATTTAAATAAAAGTATCTCTTATCTAATTAATTGTATAAATATTATAAAATTCAATTTTTTGGTGAATCTTAATAGTAATATTCATCACTTTCGATCCGATCGAGCGCTTTCTTTCAAGTTTAACAATTTCTGCCCTAATTATTTGTAGTATATTTTTTTTATACCAAGGTAGAAAAAAGGATATTTATCATGAAAAAATACTAATGTATGGTTTCTCTAGTTTATGGTTTAGTATTGGATTGACAAGAATCTTTTTTTACTTTAGCGATTATTTATTAGAAGGCACATATACAGGCGATATAGAAAGTATTTTTCAATCAAATAATCTTTTATTTATTCTAATTTATTATTTCTACGTATACCTTTATATTTATCTGTTTGTAAATATAATAATTCTATGTTTTATTTTTATCTGGTTTTCTATTAAATTAAAAGCGGAGTTTAAAGCAATCTCTTCGATGATGGCAATCGGATTTACAACATTTTTAATTGGATGGATTTTTGAAGCAACACCACTAAAAAGTTTAAATCTAATGGTACCCGGAATATCATCATTACTCATTTTTTTTGGGGTAATAATCGCTGCTTCTCCGTTAATTCTTAATCTTGAATTCTTTTATAGACCCTTAGCTAATTGGACAGTTATAACCTTAATTAGTTGTATTTTGATATTTTTAGGTTTAACAATTTTTACTAATGTAGCTTTATCTGTTATAAGTTTAATAATAATTTGGATTTCAGCTTCCGTACTTGTTTTGGTTATAGTTTATGTAATAATGAACATGGTTAAGAGGGCTAGAGCTCAAGAAAT
>JBHLLP010000041.1:0-30632 GCA_048885525.1 Candidatus Hermodarchaeota archaeon
CTTCTATAGATTTTTCACCATAAGGTACTGATTTCAAAATTTTTTTTTCATTTACGTTTTCTGGATATGGTGCGCCAATTTTTATATGGACCTTCATTCTTAATAAATCATTTGGTTCTTTCAGACCATATATTTCACTTAAACCAATTAAACAGTTATTAGAAATTGCATTTTTAACTGCTTTTATAGAAGCATTGGTGCAATCATTATTATACCTGTGCTGGTCAACTCCCATACCGAGCTGGTTTATAAAAACTCTTTCTTTATTCATTATCGCATCAATTCGAAGAGATAATTAAAGATTAAACTATTATATAATATTAAATGTCAAATATTATTAATAAAAATACAATGAAAGATTAAAAGAAATTGGTATAAGTTCATGAATCTAAATTTAATGAATAAGAGGATCTATCTTCTCGCCCTTTCAGGGATTATATTATACATAGTACTTATCGTTATAGCCATGTTTACTTATCCGGGTGGTATAAGAGATAACATATCAATTGTTGGATATTCATTTTGGGGGAATACATTTAGTGATTTAGGTAGGGTTACTGCCTGGAATGGTGATCCTAATCCAATCTCCATGATACTTTTTTCCTTCGCTTATGGTATCCATGCTACTACAATGATTTTCTTTTATCTGGTGTTTATGCAGAAATTTGAAGGAGAAAAATTAGAAGGCAAAACTTGCAAAATAGGATCTTTTTTTGGAGTTTTGTCATCAATAGCTATAATCGGAATTATATTTACACCAGCAGATATTTTTTATGTCCCTCATTGGATCTTTGTATTTATTGGATACCCATCTATATTTCTCATGGGTCTTTTCTATTCAATAACATTATTCTTAAGCAACTATTTTTCTAAGAATTTTAGTTATATATTTACTATATGTCTTATTGTATTCTTTGTAGCTTTATTGGTAGGGTTAATAGGAATATCTATTAGTCGTACAATAATGGTGATAGGACAAAAAATTATGAGGATTGCTTTACTAATCGATTTAAGTATTTTAATCTATGGAGCTTGGAAATTAGAAGAAAAAAAATAATGAATCTTAAAAATTAAATTTTGTTTCTTATTTTTAACTTTAATTTATACTATTTGAGTATATTATTTTTTATTAAGAAAGAGATGAAGACTATGGTTAAGGAAAATAAGAATCTGTATGAAATTGATAATTCTGTTTACAAACGTTTTAAACAGAAAAATAATATGTTATTCAGAAGATTATGGGATAAAGCTTTACCAACTTACCAAAAAATGATTGATACAAACATCGAAAAACATATAGAATCTAAGAAAGAGGGTTATTCAAGGATAGATTTTGCTTTAGTTACAGCTGGCTGGACAATATATGAAATGTTCCCTTATGCTTTTACCTGGGAAAGGAAAGATTTGGTGGATATTGGTTATGGAGTAAATTGGATGAGATCTAAACATATTTTTGAAGATTTAGATAATTTTACACTAACTGTAAAAAAAGCAGCAAAATTTTATGGCGCATCAATAGTAGGAATAGCAGATGTCAATGAAAAATGGATATATAAAACAGGATTTGTAAGGCCCGAGCAAGCTAGTGAAGCTGAAGCAAAGCAAGAAGTTCGTAAAGGAAAAGCAGCAGATTCCACTTACGATCAACCTATAGAATTACCAGAGGGAATAGACAAAGTAATAGTAATGGGAGTAGAGATGGATGTAGATGCAATTTCAACAGCCCCAGCCCAACCAGCAGCAGCAGCTTCGTCTATTGCTTATTCTAAAATGGCATTTATTATATCATGTTTAGGAGAATTTATTAGAAATTTAGGATATAGGGCTATTCAATGTGGTAACGATACTGCGCTTAGTATACCGTTGGCAATTGATGCTGGACTTGGTGCCTTAGGTAGGAATGGATTATTACTTACTCCCGAATTTGGTCCAAGAGTTCGTATTTGTAAGGTCTTTACAGATTTACCATTAATTTCTGATGTACCAAACCAAGAATTCATTGAAAAAATTAAAAACTTTTGTAAAACCTGTTTTAAGTGTGCCAAGGCTTGTGAAACTGATGCAATTAGCGAAGAGGAGAATCCTACATTTGAATCACCAACAATTTCTAACAATCCCGGGATTGAAAAATATTATGTTAATGTAGAAAAATGTTTTGAATTTTGGGTTGAAAATTCTAGTGATTGTGGCAAATGTATTATGGTATGTCCTTTTTCCAAAATCAAAGAATTTTTATCCCCTTTAGAATTTTGGAACAAAACTTAAACTTCAGATTGAATTATAAGAAATTCAATAGTAATTCATATAATTTTAAATGATAAATTATAATGGAGAAAGTTAAAGTAGGTATAATTGGTACGGGTTTTAGTGCAAAAGATCATCTTAATGCCTATAAATTAGTTCCAAATGTAGAAATCGTTGGAATCGCGGGGACTTCATTAGAAAAAGCAAAAACTTTTAAGAAGAAGTGGAATATTCCGGGTAAACCATTTGGAAATTATGAAGATTTGTTGAAACTCGAATGTAACGCAATATCTGTATGTCTTCCTAATTTTTTACATAAAGATGTTACTATGGATGTTTTAAATTCGGGAATACATGCGCTTGTTGAAAAACCATTGGCAAGAAATACAAAAGAAGGAGAAGAAATGTTAGATACAGAGAAATCATCAAATAGAAAGATATTTTATTGTGAGAATAATATGTATGCTCCTTCATTTAGTAAAGTAAAAGAAATTATTGATGAGGGCGCCCTTGGAACTATATATATGGGGAGAGGAAAAGAACAACATTCTGGACCTCATTCGGAATGGTTTTATAAAAAGGATAAAGCTGGGGGGGGTGCATTGATAGATTTAGGTATTCATAATGTTGCTTGTTTAGTCTGGTACTTAAATTGCGATGTTTCAGAAGTATTTTGCCAAACCAAGACCATTATTCCTAGCAGAAAAGAATTTGGGGAATGTGAAGTTGAGGATAATGCAGTAGGAATACTCTATTTTGAAAATGATGCACAAATTATTATCGAGGAATCTTGGACTGCTCCAGGAGGTTATGATATGAGGTTTGAATTATTTGGCACTACTGGTCATATTAAGGCAGCACCAACATTCAGCAACTTAATTAGTGTATATAGTGAAAAAGGATTTGGTTATGCCGTTGAAAAAGCATCAACAACTAAAGGTTGGACATTTCCAGTTCCAGAAGAAGCATGGTCTTTTGGTTATCAACAAGAGATCAGCCATTTTATTGATTGCATAATTCAAAATAAAAAGCCATTGACAGATGGAAAGTATGGTCAAAAAATACTTCAAATAGTTGAAACAATGTATAATAGCGCTGAAACTAAAAAGATTGAAGAGGTAACTCAATAACGATTCTCTTAATAATAAATTTTTCAAAAGAAGAAAGGAAAAGAAAATGAAATTTTTTTATTTAATATTGTTTTTACTCACCTTTATACCAAGAACGTTGAGATTTTCTAAGCGTTTCAGGCATGTCTTCATAAGGTGAAATTTCTTCTAAAAGTTCACATTCAACACCATAACGTAGGTTAGTTTTAGGGTGCACGTAGCCCGTTTTTGATATTCCATTAGCGGCTCTTAACGCAGTACGACGCACTATTAATGAGGCACCTTTAATATAAAAATATCTCCATTTTTTTTCATCAATCAATTCCATGAAAATCCCTTCATTCATATCTGCCTCGGATTCGATAGGCATAAACTGACTAGAGTCATCATTCCATTTCAGCATAAAATTGTCTTTTTTTTCAGTCATTCTTTTCCCAAAATCCATTTTTTAGGTTATATGAAATTTATTTGATAGATTTTTATAAATTTTTAACATTTTTTTAAAAATATTATAAAATTAATATTATTTAATCTTATTTTAACGATTTAATATATTCAACCATCCAATCTAGTTTCTTTTTTGATGCTAGAAGAGTTTCATGAGGAAATTCTATATTTCTAGAATATATATCTGAAACAACAGGAAAATTCTTATCATCACTTCTCTCTCTTCCCCAATTAGCTTTGCTATAATCAATCCCTTTCTTTAGTTTTATATTTTTAAAGCAATCTAATCTATGTAAGGGAGGATAACAATCGTCCGTTGGAATTCCATTCCTATTCAACTTTTTATAAAACTCCATTTTAGTTATCTCTCCAAATTGTGAAGGATCAAATATTATTGGATATATATAATATCCACATTCTTCAGTTCCAGGTGTTAGTTTCATTATTTGAATACCATCAATTTCATTTAATTTTTTTCCTAAATATCGAGCATTTTCATTTCTTAATATATGTTGTTTTGGGAACTTTTCTAACTGTTTTCGAAGTAAAGCAGCATGAAATTCACCCAATCTATAGTTAGTTCCGTAGGTATAATGGGCATAAGAATAACCATTCCTTTTTCTCCCACAATCAATATATGAATAGATCTTATCAGCTAAATCAGTAGAATTACATATAATTGCGCCACCTTCTCCACTTGTTATAATTTTTGAAGCTTGAAAACTAAAGGTTCCAGCAACACCCCAATTACCTACTCTTTTTCCTTTATAACGAGAACCATGGGCATGGGCACAATCTTCTATAATATAAAGATCATTTTTATTCGCGATCTCTAATAATTTGTCTAATTCGACTGGATTTCCACCCAAATGTACAGGTATAATTGCTTTGGTTCTTTCTGTAATTAATGATTCAACTTTATTGATATCCATCACGAGAGTATCAGGATCAATATCACAAAAGATAGGTACTGCATTTGTTGCTATTACTGCTGAAGCAGAAGCGACAAAAGTATAATCTGAGACAATTACTTCATCTCCTAGACCAATATCTAAAGCCATCAGTACCGATTCTATAGCCACAGTTCCATTGCACACTGCAATGCAATGATTTGCTTCTTGAAATCGAGCAAATTCTTCTTGGAATCTCCAGATATTTTCACCTGCATGATCTTCAGGAAAGCCACCCCACCAATTAAGTGATTTTATTACATCTCTTAAAGCAAAGACGTCACTTTTATCATATATGGGCCATTTAGGAAATTTCTTTTTTGCGTCTTGTTTAAATGACATAATTCAATAAAACCCTAATTCAAATACATAAATTTTATGAGCTATTTTAGATATATTTATTAAAACAGATAAAAGTTACATTCAACTTAGAAATTAACGCAAAAGAATTTTTTATAATTTTAAAAATGATTGTTATAGATAAAAGATCATTAGCTCATCTTTTGAAGGAATATATCTCAGATCTAAAAATGGAAGAAATAGAAGCATTAATAGAAATACCTCCTCCGGAATTTGATTATGCTTATGCATTTCCTTGTTTTAAACTTTCAAAAATTTATAAAAAGAAACCAAATTTAATAGCTCAGGAATTGAAAGATAATATTGAATTCCCAGAATTTATTAATAATATCGATGCTGTAGGACCATACTTAAACTTTACAATTAAACCAAAATATATTCTTGAGAGTATCTTTAAATTAAAGAATGATTATGGAAGGATAAGAGATATTTTAGAAAAGCCTAAAGAACTAAGAATAGTAGTTGAATATCCCTCACCAAACACTAATAAACCAATTCATTTTGGTCATATTAGAAATATTTTACTAGGCAAATCGCTTTCTAATTTACTTGAATATAAGGGACATAAAGTTTTTCAAGTAAACTTATATAATAATCGTGGAATTCATATTTGTAAAAGTATGCTAGCATATAAAAAATGGGGAAATAATAAGGAACCAAATAAAAAGAGTGATCATTATGTTGGAGATTTTTATGTAAAATATAGTGATATGGTAGAAAAAGATCCAACTCTTGAGAAACAAGCTTATGATTTATTAAGATCATGGGAAAATGGTGATGAGGAAACTTTAAAATTATGGAAAAGAATGAATGATTGGGCTTTAGAAGGTTTTAGGGGCACATTTAAAAAATTTAGTATTTCTTTTGATAAAGAATATTTTGAATCAGATTTATATCTTAAAGGAAAAGAGATTATTCTAGATGGTGTAAAGAATGGGATATTCGAAAAAACTAAAGATGGAGCCATATTTGTAAGATTTTCAGATAAATATGATCTACCCGATAAATTCTTAATCCGGAGTGATGGAACTTCAATTTATATTACTCAAGATATTTATCTCGCTTATAAAAAAAAAGAAGATTTTGATTATGATAGATCAATTTATATCGTGGCGGATGAACAACTTCAACATTTTAAATGGTTATTTGCCATATTAGATATGTTAGGTTTTAAAGAAGATAATTACCATCTCTCTTACGGAATGATTGATTTACCTAGTGGGAAAATGAAATCACGAGAGGGGACTGTAGTAGATGGAGATGATGTTATCGAGGAGGTAGAAAATTTAGCATTAAATGAAGTTAATAAAAGATACCCAGATTTAAGTGATAACGAGAGGAAAAAAAGAGCTGAAAAAATAGGTTTAGCTGCAGTGATATTTTATATTTTGAAATATAATCCTGCTAAAGGTTTTATTTTTAGACCAGATGAGAGTATTTCTTTCGAAGGAGAAACAGGTCCTTATATTCAATATTGTTATGCGAGGATTGCGTCAATAATTTCAAAAACTGAGAGGGAAATCAGTACAGACATCAATTGGGATTTATTATCTCATGAAAAAGAGATTTTTTTAATAAAGCAGTTAGTTTATTTCCCTGAAATTATTGATGCTTCTGAAAAAACCTATAATATTCATTTAATCCCGCAATACCTTCTTAGTCTATGTCAAGCATTCAATTCATTTTATACTTCTTGTCAAGTAATTTCTGAGAATATAGAATTAGAAAAGGCTAGATTATTATTAATTTATTGTGTTCAAATTATTATTAAAGAGGGATTAGATATCTTAGGAATTGAAACTTTAGAAAAAATGTAAGATTTGTAACTTAAGAGGAGAGAATCTCAAATGAATTTTTTTGAATTTGGTGATATTGTCAATGAAGACACTCAATTTGTAATATTTGGCATACCTTGGGATTATTTAACTTCTATAGATTTACCAAATTCATCAATCGCTCCAGAAAGAATTAGAAATGTGACAAATGACATTGGTTGGACAACAGAATCGGGAGATCCCATTAATAAGTTTAAAGTAGCGGATGTAGGCGATATTCCTATTGAAAAATACAATATAGAGAAAAATCTTATAGGAATCAATAATTACTTAAATGATTTATACACAAAAAATGAAAAAGTTATTCCTATTATGATGGGTGGAGACCATTTTTGCTCGTTCCCCGTTATTAAAGCTGTAGGCAATCATTTTAACAAGAAAGAAGAATTTGGGGTTCTTATTTTTGATGCACATTTAGATTTTTACCAAGAATGGGATAAAGGTGTGTATTCACATGCAACTTTAAGTCATAGAATATTTGATTTAGATTATATTAATAATAAGAATCTATTCATAGTGGGAGTTAGAGATATTGATATCCCGGAGTTAGAATTAGTAAAACAAGAAGAACTTAAATATCTTAGTGCTCACCAGTTGTCAGAGGGACTTAATAATTACATTGAAAAAATAATTAAGTTTTTCAAAAAATCAGGTATTAAATATTTGTATCTATCTATAGATATTGATGCTTTAGACCCTTCTGTTGCTCCAGGTACTGGTTTTGCAATGCCTGGTGGATTTACTTATCGTGAATTATGGAACATATTGAAGTCTATAACCAAAAATTTTGAGATAATTGGATTTGATCTTGTTGAAGTCGCTCCAAATTTAGATTTAAAAAATAAGATGACATGTAATTTAGCTGCAAAATTGATTATCGAACTCATTTCTTTTATTTCATTTAGATAATAATTAATGATTCAAATGCCAGATAAAGATTTTATAGAAATTTTAAAAAAAGTAAATCAATTCGAAATAAAAAATAATACAGATATTGTTGAATTGATAAACTCTTTAAAAGAAACAGGATTTAATGCAAAAAGGTTAGCTCTAGCTTGTGAAATCTACAACGAAATGATAAATAATCCAGATTGCGTTAAATTTTTTGGATTAGCTGGGGCGCTTGTTCCAGCTGGAATGCAAAGAGTAATTTATGATTTTATAAAAGAAGGGTATATTGATATATTAGTTACCACAGGCGCAAATTTAACCCATGATCTTGCAGAAGCTTTGGGATATAAACATTTACAAGGAGATATTGAATCGAGAATAACGAATGATAATTTTTTACATAAGGAACAAATCAACAGAATTTATGATGTGTTCATGCCTAATAAAGTATATGAGGGCATTGAAGATTTTGTATCAAAATTAGACATACCAGATAAAAAGATGTCTGTTAGTTCTTTTTTAAGATTTCTTGGAGAACAATTACCAAAAGATTCAAATTCAATTTTGAGAATATGTTATGAAATGCAAATTCCAATATTTTGCCCTGCTTTTACAGATTCGGGTTTAGCATTACAATTAGGATTTCATCATCAAAAAATAAACTTAAATCATTTTGCTGATATGCTAGAAATGGTTAATTTATCATGGGATGCTAAAGTAGCTGGTATATGCATTGTTGGAGGTGGTGTGCCTAAAAATTTTATTATGCAATCATTACAATTCAGTCCAAACTCCGCTGCCTATGCTATTCAAATAACCATGGATCGCCCTGAGCCAGGAGGATTGAGTGGAGCTACTTTAAGAGAAGCTATCTCATGGGGTAAAATTAATGAAAAAGCAAAATTTTCAACGATAATTTCTGATGCTACAATAGCCCTACCTATAATATTATGGTTTTTAAAAAAATCTAATAATAAAACAAAATATTAGAATACTCCTTTTAATTTTTGATCAATAGTTTGTGTATCGCTTCCAAAAATTTTATCAAGTTTTTTTTTAAAATCCTTGAACTGAGATACTTCAGAAAGATTTTTTCCTGAATTCAATGTTTTAAATTCTTTTGAAACTTGTTTCAATAAGGGTTGAATGATTTTACGAATATATTTTTCAATTCTTTTTTCCTTATCTAAAATAGCATAAGAAATTATAAGTTCAGGTTCAAAGCTATCCTCAGCAGTAATTTCATCATCAGTAAATGCAATAACGAATTTCTTTCCCTCAAAATATTCTACTATATCTTTAGAAAAGGTTGATTGAGCAAAATTTAAAATTGCTGTGAGTAAACCGCTTCTCAGATCGGTATCAATTTTACCTTTTGAGGTTTTATGATAACTTTTTTTTACTAAAGTAAATCCTCTAAATAACAAGCCTGCTTCTCGAACAACCATTTTTAAGAATATTAAATTAATTTATCTAATTTTTGAGGATTATTTTTCTTAATTTGTTATTACTTCAATATTTTAATTATAAAAGTTTTTAATAATAAATCCTTTGATTATCCAACTAGTTGATTTAACTTTAGATATTTAATAAGGAATATTATTTATCAAATATTTTTTTTAGATATGATTACTAGGGAAAAAATTAAATTGTGTGCTGAAAATATTACCAAAAGTGTAAATATGAAAAAAGAAGGCGAATTCATTATAATAAGAGGAGCTCACTATTGTCAGGACCTCCTAGAAGAAATAGGTTTAAATGTTCTTAGAAAAGGAGGAATCCCGCATATTTATTCCGTTAGTGATTATTTTGAGGAATCAATGTGGCAAGATGAACAAATTAAAGCGAAAACATTACAAACAACGCCACTACATTATCTGGAGATGATTAAAAAAAGTGATGCTTATATAGTAATTGAGTATCCTGAAGATCCTTTAATTCGTAATAAAGCACCAGAAGAAAAACTAAAAGCTTATTTCAAAGGAATTGCTCCATTACGAGAAGTGTTGTATGGACATAAGGAAGAGTATGCTCCTGGAAAGAAATGGTGTTATGCTGCTTGGCCATCTAGGAAAGCGGCAGATTACTACAATATTGATTATGACTTATTTGAAAAATTTATTTTAGATGGAATGTGTATTCAATCAGAAGAATTACATAAAATCACTCAGAATGTGGGAAAATATTTTGAAAATGCTAAAAAGGTTTATATCAAGGATAACTTTGGCACAAATTTTTGGGTTTCAATAGAAAATCGCCCTAAAATCCTTGATGATGGTATAATTTCAGATGAACAGATCGCTATCGGAGATTTAGGGGGAAATTTACCCGCTGGTGAAGTTTTTTTCCCTCCACATGAAAAACAGGGAGAAGGGAAGATATTTTGTCCATTGACAAAGGAAAGATATTATTCAGAAGAAATCTTGAAAAACGTAGAATTAGTTTTCAAAGATGGAAAATTAATGATTGATAAAGTTTCTGCAGATTCCAATATTGATAAACTTTTAACAAGTTTTAAACTAAGGGAAGAACTTGATAAGGAAAGTAATGTAAAAGAATTAAGAACTTACAATATTGCAGAGCTTGGTATTGGATGTAATCCAATAATTACTAAAGCAATAGGATATATACTTACAGACGAAAAAATTGGAGGAAGTGTTCATGTAGCATTTGGATCAAACAATCATATGGGAGGTACTTCGGTATCACAAATGCATTGGGATTTTGTTACAGCACCAGAAGCGAATATAACAGTAGAATATATAGATGGTACTGAAAAACGTATAATGGAGAATGGAAGATTAACTGAAGAATAGTTATTATATATTTAATACTTTATGAATTCTTTCTGAAATAATTCTTCTAGAAATTGAATAATTTTCTCTAAGACTTTTTCTTTAAATTTAATACGATCTGTTTTGAAATTGTATTTAAGAATAGATGTCTCTTTTTTAGTCGAGATGCCTATAAACACAAGTCCCACTGGTTTTTCTGGTGTTCCTCCAGTTGGTCCAGCAATACCACTAATACCAATTCCTATATCAACATTTGAAAGAAATCTTATATTATTAGCTAGATCTTTAACGACATTTTCTGAGACAGCACCAAATTTTTCAATTGTTCCCGGATCTACATTGAGTAGATCTATTTTTGCTTGATTACTATAACAGACGATTCCTCTCTCAAAGACTTTTGATGCTCCAGAAATATTTGTAAACATATGTGATATGAAACCCCCTGTACAACTTTCAGCGATAGAAATCTTTAGGTTTACCTCTGAAAAATCGTTAATGAGTTTTTCAATTCTTTTTAATATATCCATAATTTCAATTACCATTAAATGTTAAATTTTTTCCCACATGAACCGCAAAATACTGTCCCCTCATTTAAAGATTTACCGCAATAAGGACAATGCCATTTTGTTATTAATTTTGGAGAAGGAGTTAAAGTTTTATAAATTTCTGATTCTTTTTCTCCAAATGGTTTATAATCTAGATTTTTTTCAAAAGTTTTATCAAAACATCTTGGACAATAATTTTTCTTCTGAAATATATAATAGATAAGATATGGATTTATAATCAAGAAACCCCACATAAAGAAGATAAAAAGAAAAACCTCTGAAAAAATTGAAAAAGAAAGAATAGAGATTATGGTAAATATAATAAACATCATTATAGCAAAAAATCCAAACATTTTAATATTAAATCTTGGTCGAGTAGGAAACACATTCATGCAACAACTTTTACAAAAAGCCATTTCGTTTATATTTTGAACCATAAATCTCAATGTTAAAATGAATTGTTATTATATATAAATTAATAACAAATAAAATTAAATAAAAAAATATTATTGTATACTTTTGATAAATATTGCATTATAAACAGAAATAAATAAAAATTAATGACCGAGTGATTTAAATGGGAAAAAATAGTACTGCTAAAGGATTCGTATTTAAAATAACTGTAATTGGGAATGGTGCTGTCGGGAAAACCTCCTTAATTAAAAAATATACTCAGGGTAGTTTTCAAAAAGATTATATTAAAACATTAGGTGCCCAATTTTCCAAATATGATGAAGAAATTGAGGGGGATAATTGTAAATTGTTTTTTTGGGATATTGCAGGGCAAGATGAGTTTAATTTTATGCGTCCTACGTTTTATAAGGGGAGTAAGGCTGCAATTATTGTATTTTCTCATACTGATGAAGATAGTTATGACAATATTGTAGATTGGCATGAAGATATTAAAAAATACACTGGTGAGCTCCCTATTGTTTTGTTTGGTAATAAAACGGATTTAGTTGATGAAGATAATTTAGATGATGAAAAAGTAACAGAATTAGTAGATGAAAGGAACTTTCTTGGTTATTATAAGACATCTGCAAAGACGGGGCAAGGAGTATTCGAAGCATTTCAAGCAATAATAAAAGAGTTATACAACAAATATAAAGAAGATTAGAAAATGTATGATGATATCAATCAAGGATATCCAAAGATATTATTTTTCTCTTCAAATCACTGTGCTCCGTGCAAACCAGTTGAAGAAATGTTAAAGAAAATAAATATTTCCTTGTTTGGTAAAAAATTATTAATAGAGAAAATTTCAATCGACCTTGAAGAAAATCGTAAATTTACTCAGGAATATCATATTACTTCAGTTCCCACATTGATTATAGCAGATAAAAAAATATCTGTAAATATTCAAGAAGAAGAAATCATAGATGCAATTCTTTATGCATTTATATCTTCAGTTAAAATATAATTAAAAAATAAAGAAAAAAAAATTTATAAAAAACCAAAAATAAGGTGAAATTTAATGGATAGGCAATTACTCTCCAAAATTCTTGCCCAAATGAGAAAGAATTTAAAAGAAGGCAAAACAATAGGAGATATGAAAGTTGGAGCCTTATTAGCTTTAGGTCATCAATTAGAAGCTATTTTTTACTATTTAGGACATGAATTAGGAACTATCTTAAAAGTTAAGCCTGTAAAAGAAATAACTCAAATTCCAGATGAATTAAAACGAATTATTGATGAATTCAATCTTGGAGCAGCTGAGATAACTGAAAGTACCGATGAAATAATACAATTAAAACTAAAAGATCATTCATCTATCAAAGACTTAATAAAAAAAGGAATTAAAACAACAGGAAGCTTTTGCTCGTTTGAAGCGGGATTATTAGCAGGAGTTGTAGAAAAGCTAAGTGATCGTCATTGTTTTGCCCAAGAACTTGGATGTAGTTTACAAACAGGGCAGAATTATTGTGAATTTATGCTCGTATTCCAAAAAGATTAACTAATTTTAGTATTTTTTTGCTAATACTTTTTTTAAAAAAATTTTTATGCTAATAAAGGTTAAATTTTTAATTTTACAGTATTATTAGAAAATTATTAATAAGTATAAACTATACTATGAATATAAAATAAAATTATGAGTTTATTACCATTTGATCCTTCATTTTATTGATTTAAAAACTATAAAACATAATTTAAAAAAAAAATTAAATTTAATTACTCAACAAAAAAACCACTTTAATAAGAAGAGATGTGAGGAGATTGGAACATAAATATATAATAAAGATTTGTTTACTGGGGGAAGCGAATGTAGGGAAAACATCATTAGTATATAGATTTATTGAAAATAAATTTAGGGAAAATTATAAATCAACCCTAGGTGTTAACCTTCTTAGGAAAGATTTGGAATTAAAAAAGTATGGTTTTGTTTCTGCCCAAATATGGGATCTAGGGGGTCAAGAGTCATTTAAATCTCTTAGAAAGCTCTATTTGGAAGGTGCAAATGGAGCTCTCTTAGTTTACGACATGACTGATGAAAAAACTTTTGAAAAGCTTGATGAATGGGTTCAAAGTTTCAGAGAGGCTAGAATTGATGCTCCAATAATATTAATAGGAAACAAATCTGATTTGGAGAGTCAAATTAAAATAACCGAAAGTAAATCAAAAAAGTATGCAAATACAAATAATTTAGGAATGGTAATTACTTCCGCTAAAACTGGTCTTAATGTTGAAGAAGCATTTATTGAGTTAACTACCAAAATTATAAATCAGATTTCAGATGATTAAAAATCTTTAAAAAGGTTTTTAGCTAATTTCTTTTCTTTCATTAATTTTTGTAAAATATTTTTTTTAGTATTTTAATAACTATCTAAATTTGGAGATTTGAGCTTTATTCTTTTTTAAATCTACCACCTTTATAAAGGAAGATTTATTTAAATAAAATTAACAAAAAAACCTCGATATAAAGAATATTTTAATTTTACAAATTTCAAATCACAATTATCACTTAATATTATCATGTCAGATGAAGAATTTGAAGATGAATTTGATGAGTTTGAAGATGAAGACGAATTCGAAGAGGAAGAAGAAGAAGAAGGAGAAGAAGGGGAATATGACTATGAGACTGACTTAGATTACAAAATAGAAAATGTTGTAGCAACAGTAACAGTAGAAATAACAGAAAAGATAGATCTCAACCAAATAGCAAGAAGACATGCCGAAGTTGAATATAATCCAGAACGTTTTCCCGGACTTGTAATGCGAATTGAAAAACCACGTGCTACAATATTAATATTTTCTACGGGAAAAATGGTTGTTACGGGCCTTAGGCAAGCAGCAGAAGCAGAACGAGTTGTTGATAAGGTTGTAAAGAACATAAGAAAAGCAGGAATAAAATTATCTAATCCAGAAATTACTATTCAAAATATAGTAGCTTCGGGAGATCTCCATACTAACATTGATCTTAATATGGCAGCTATTGTAATGGAATACGCAATGTACGAACCAGAAGTATTTCCAGGTTTAATTTATCGTATGCAAGATCCAAAAACAGTATTTCTAATTTTCTCGACAGGCAGGATTGTATGCACAGGTGCGAAGCAAAAAGAAATTGTGAGAGATGCTGTTTTAAAATTAAATCAACAAGTTAGAGAATTAGGAGTAGCAAGAAAGGATATTAGTGATTCAGATTATCAAGACATTACTTTTATCTAATTTATTTTTATCCTTTTTTGCTTTATAACTTTTTTTCCAAATTAAATAAGCCTATACCTACTGGAACTATTAAAAAGTATTTCAGATCGATTTCTTTGTGTTAATTGCTTTTATAGAATTAATGTATTCATTATAAAGTACTTCAAGCAATTTATATTCTTTAGCTTTGTTAAGTGCTAATAGAAACAGTTGATTGAGTGGTTTTTTGTTATTAATATCATATATATCATCTTGGAGACCTATTTTATCACTATATTGGTCCAAAAAATTACATATAATATACCTATTTTCATTTCTCATATTTATTTTATTTAGTGCTCCAAACATTCTTAGAATTAAAGGTGTTTGAAATCTAATTTTATTATGGTGCAATGATTGAAATACTTTAAGATATTCATTTCGTTTTAAGAAAACCGACATAAATAAAGAATTTAAGCAATCCTTATTGAAAGGAAGTGTTACGAGGATATTATCTTTTATAAACTTGTCAAAAAGCTCTAGAGAAGTTAATATTCAAACATATAATCGAATTCTTTAAATTCTTTAGTAGCTTGTGAGAATTCATGTTGAACTTTTTCAACCCGAGCATGTTTAGGTCCAAGTTTTGAAAATTCTAAAAGCTCGTTTAATTTATCTTTTGGACCTTCAGCTTCGATATAAACGGTTCCATCTGGTAAATTTTTAACATAACCAGTTAAACCTAATTTTCGTGCAAATTTCCGAGTAGTATAACGAAAAAATACGCCTTGTACATATCCAAATACTTTGATTTTTATCCTCAATTCATTCATATCTTCAAATAGTAAAAATCTTTTTCAGAGTTATATCCTATAACTTCATTTTTTACAAGTGTTTCAAGAACATTAATCAACCATCTCTTATTTGTTTTTATCACTGTTTCAAAATCTTTAACACTTGCTGTGTCTTTTATCGCTAATAGAAATAGTATTTTACTTTTCACTGATAAGTGATTTGATTTTATAATATAGTTAAATTTTACTTCATAGTCATATTCTCGGGTTTTTAAAAAAGCGACTTCATTGCTTAATTTTATTATAACTTCATCAGTGGTTCGGAAGGCATCTAAACTAATGAGAAACATACTTTCCAAGTGTTCTTTGAGTTTTTGTTCTTTTGTTTCTTTTTCTATTTCTTGATTAAATTTTTCAAGAATTTCTAAGTAATCATTGCCATCATCATATCTGCTTAAAACTAAAACAAGTATCATTTCCTTATTTTCATTGTAATAAGACACCGAGTTCCAATTTTTCTCTTCTGTAATAATATAAGATTCAGTAAAGTTATGGGATATTGTTATTTGTTGAACTACTGGATCTGGGATCTCTAGATCTTCTGGGTATTTTAAATAAATTGTTCCCCCCTCAACTACATCCCAGCGAATAAGAAAAATTCCATTTGGCATTAATTCTACGTTGGCATCTAATTTGATTTTTAATAATTAAATAATAGTTTATTATTAAAAATTTAATTCTTATTTACCTAATTAATCAATTATGATATCGTAATATATATGATATATATTTGAAGGCAAGATAGTCCAATTAGACCTATCTTAAAGAGATTGCCTAAAAAAATAAATAATACAAAATTGATTTATTACATAGAGGATATTTTATGAATGTATACTATGTATATATTTTAGAAGTTTTGGCTAAATCTGGAAAAAGAAGTTATTACACTGGATACACTAACAATCTCTATAGGAGATGGCACGAACATCGTAATGGTACGGGAGCTAAATTTTGTCGCGGTAAAAAAAAAATTGAGTTAAAATATTTTGAAACTTATACAAATAGAAAAGAAGCAATCAAAAGGGAATTGCAGATAAAAACATTTTCGAGAAAAGAAAAACGAGAATTAATAAAGAGTATAAGTGATAAAATATTGTAGTTGATTACGTTCTTGAACAATAAAAATTTTTTAATCTGTTTAGTAGGATTACCTGCCTCGGGTAAAAGCACATTTGCAAAACTATTAAAATTTGCAATTGAAAAAAAATATAATAATTCGAAGGTAAGGATCATTGATCCTGACATAATTAGACTGAATTTGACTGCAAATAAGTTTGATTATAAAAAAGAACATATTATTAGAAAAGAGAACCTTAAAAAAATAAAAACTGAATTAGAGAAAGGTTATATTGTAATTAGTGATGATTTAAACTATTACTCCAGTATGAGACACGATTTAAAAGATATTGCTGATACTCTTGGCATTGATTTTTTCATTATTCATATAGCTACTCCCATTGAAATTTGTATGAATTGGAATGTAAAAAGAGGTGAACCTATTCCAAACATGGTTATAAAAAGAATCTATGAAAGATTTGACAATTTTAATAGATATAAGTGGGATGTTGCTGATGCGATATATGATCTTTCACAAATGATTGAGCTAAATCCATTTGTTGAAGATTTTCTAGAGAAGGTCCTTGTAAAAGAATATGATAAAAAATGTGAAATTAAATCTATAGAAATGAAAAAAAGAACTTCAAATTTAGACAATGAAAATCTAGATAAAATAACAAGGATTTATGTAGGAAGACTTTTGCATCAATCCAGTTATTTACCATTAAAAAAGAGAATTATTAAACTAAGAAAAATTTTTGTGAAACAAAATAAAAATAGAACATTTAGTGAATTAGAGATATCAAAGTCATTTAGATTTTTTTTAGAAAAAAATTTAAACGTCGAAATAAATGAAGATCTCTAATAAATAGTTTATTATAAAAATTAAAGAAAAAGAAAATAAACCATCATTTACTTATTTTTTATAGAGTTAAAATTATATTTTTTAAAAATTAGAATATCTTTTATGAATTTAAAATGCCACAAAAAGAATATATAAATAAAACAGCGAAACTCAGAATTGAACGATTAGAAAAGAGTCGAAGTGGGCGTTCTCTATGTTATATAGATCAAGATATCATGCTTGATTTAGGATTAAACCCTGGAGACATTATCGCAATTAAAGGAAAGAAAAAAACTACGGGTATTGCAGTTTCTTCTGTTCAAGACAGAGGAAAAGGTATTATTAGGCTTGATGGTCTTCAAAGACTGAATGCTGGAGCAACAATAGGAGAATTTGTCACAGTGGAACTTGCAGAAGTGTATCCCGCACTTGAAATTGTATTGACTCCTACACGCCCTAATATTGATTTAAAAAGACAAGCAGAAGCAATTAAAGGTAAATTAATAGATAAACCAGTTGTAATAGGAGATATCGTTGATGTTTTAGGAACTTTTGTTCAAAGAGATGATAATGATAACCCAATGTCTGATATAATGAAGATGTTTCAGTTTGGGGGGAAAAAGAGACCAACATTAGGTACACTACGATTAATTGTTGAAAATTTGAAGCCTTCCGATAAAGTTGTCAAAATTACAAGAGAAACTGTAATAAGGGTGAATAAAAGAGTTGCAGTTCTAAACATATCCGGTGGAGTTGTCACTTACGATGATGTTGGAGGTTTAACTGATGAAATTCAAAGAATTAGAGAGATGGTTGAATTACCATTAAAACACCCTGAATTATTCCATCGATTAAATATTGATCCCCCAAAGGGAGTGTTATTTTATGGACCTTCTGGTACTGGCAAAACTCTTATGGCAAAAGCAGTATCTCAGGAATCAAATGCAAATTTTATAACAATTAACGGCCCAGAAATAATGAGTAAATTTTATGGAGCAAGTGAGGGTAGGCTTCGTGACATTTTTAGGGAGGCTGAAGAAAATGCTCCATCTATAATTTTTATAGATGAAATTGACTCAATCGCTCCTAAAAGGGTTGATACTTCAGGAGAGGTTGAAAGAAGGGTAGTTTCTCAATTATTATCTTTAATGGATGGATTACGTGGGCGAGGAGAAATTATTTGTGTTGGTGCTACTAATAGAATTAATGCAATTGATGAAGCATTACGACGACCAGGACGTTTCGATAGGGAAATTGAATTTGGTGTGCCTAATGTTAAAGGAAGAAAAGAGATCTTCCAGATTCATACAAGAGGTATGCCATTAGAACAAGATGTCGATCTCGATAATTATGCTGAGATAACGCATGGTTTTGTAGGAGCCGATATTATGGCAATTTGTAGAGAAGCCGCTATGTTTTCACTAAGAAGAGTATTACCAAAAATTAATTTGGATGAACCAATTCCAAGTGGAATTATTCAAGAATTAAGGATTAAGGATGAAGATTTTGTAAAAGCTACTAATTTAATCGAACCTTCTGCCATGAGAGAAGTAATGATTGAAATCCCAGATATTGGATGGGAGGATATAGGAGGACTTGAAGATATTAAACAAGAATTAAGGGAGGCGGTAGAGTGGCCATTAAGATACCCAAAATTATTTGAAAAGGCAGGAATACGCCCCTTAAATGGAATACTTCTTTTTGGTCCTCCAGGATGTGGAAAAACTCTTTTAGCAAAAGCAATCGCAAACGAAAGCCAATCAAATTTTATAGCTATAAAAGGTCCCGAAATCTATTCCAAATGGGTTGGAGAAAGTGAAAGAGCTGTTAGAGAAATTTTTCGTAAAGCTCGGCAAGCAGCGCCTTCAATAATTTATTTTGATGAAATCGATGCAATATCCTCTGGAAGAGGTAATTACGAAGGAACACATACTTTTGCATCAATTGTAAATCAAATATTAGTTGAAATGGATGGAATTGAAAATCGAAAGGGCATAGTAATAATAGCAAGCACCAATCGACCAGATATAGTTGACCCCGCTTTTCTAAGACCGGGCAGATTTGATCGTTTAATCTTTGTTGAAGCCCCTGATGTTGATGCCCGAATAAAAATCTTAGAGGTACATACAAAAGCAATGCCACTCAGTGAAGATATATCCTTAAAAAGGATTGCCCAGATTACAGAGGGATATAGTGGAGCAGATTTAGAAAATGTTTGCCGTGAAGCTGGAATGCAAGCAATCAGAGAAGAAATGGAAAAATTAAAAGATATAAAATATAAGCATTTTGAATTTGCTTTGTCTAAAATAAAATCAACATTACCAAAGAGTATTATCGAGAGATATGAAAACATGGCAAAGCAAATAACTGAATCCAGAAATATTACCGAAACTCAATCTGATTTATATAGATAACTAACATTTCTATTATCTATTTTTGATCTACCTACATATGGTATATAAAATCCCTTATTAATTTTGTAAAATTTTATTAGAGACATTATCTAATTATTATTATTCAAATAATTTAAGAGAGTTTTGAAATGAATGATATAAAAGTAGATTGGAAAGGTCATGTGAAAAAATATCAAGCAGCGATGGATGAATTAAACCTTGATTTTTGTGTTCTTACTCGTGTTAAATCGATTACGTATCTAACTGGTTGTTTCGTACCTTGGAAAAGTTATATATTTCTCCCGAAAGAAGGTGCTGGAGAACCAATCTTATTTACTGTTTTATTAGATACCGAAAGAGTAAAAACAGAAGGACACTTGGAAGATGTTCAGGGCTGGGGTCCTCTTAAAGGTTTCTATATTGAAAAAAAACTCCAAAAGGAAGCTAAAAAATCTGGCTTATATAAAATAAAAGGTTCCCCACCTAGAATTGGAGTTGAATTAGGACTCGATATCTGTGTGACAGGTCAAATGTTATCTTATTCAGAGGCTCAATTATTAAAACAAGTGTTTCCAGGGTGCGAATTGGTGGATTTTAATGAAAAAACTGAAAGGATACAATTTATTAAAGAACCAGAAGAAATCATCTTATTGAGAAAAGCAAGTGAAATCACGGATATAGGTCAAATGACTGTAAAGACAGCATTAGAAGAACGCCCTTTGGGTAAAATTTTCACAGAAAATGAGATAGCGGGAATTGGGACGTTAGCAATGAGGAAAGCTGGAAGTAATTATGAATGGACGTTTACTGGGAATCAAGAGATCGGTTCAGGATACCGTGCGAGTTGGACTTTTAATGGGTGTACACCTGCAACAAATAAAAAAGTTAAAGAGGGTGAATCGTTATTAGTAGATCTTCACAGTGAATTTGGATGTTATCTCGGAGATTTAAGTCATAATTACATCCTTGGTAAATATCCTTCAGAATTGAAAGCCTTTAATGATGTATATGAACAGCTTTGTTATACTCTTATCGATAATATGTATCCTGGAAACACATTTGAAGATTGTTATCAAGAAGTAAGAAAGGTTGCTGAAAAAGAGGGATATGAAAATGATTTATTCTTTGGAATTGGTCATGGGATAGGGTGTATTGGAAATGAATCATGGCCAGTTGTAATCCCCGGGAAAGAATGGGGTCCGATGGTCTTTGAGGAAAATATGGTTGAAATAGCAGCAATAGTATTTAATCGTCCCGGACTTGGAGGTCTTCGACTTGAGTCACCAACCCTGGTTACAAGTAAAGGCGCCGAAGTACTTCCCAAAACGCCATTCGAAGTTGATTATGTATAGATTTGATTATTTCATCTTTAGAATAATTAAATTTAAGTTCTTTTAACAAAAAATTCCTAAATGCTATGGAAACATCTAAATCTTAAAAGGAAACATTTTTTCAATTTATTGAATCTAAAAATCTATTTAAAATACCATGATACTCATTTCTTTTGAGTAAAGTGCCAAGAACTCAATGAAAAAGCAATTAAATTTATGAAAATTCAATCAACTGGTCCAACAATTGCTTTTAATACAATTAAAAGATTACTTAGAGAATATTTTAATGCCGGTTTAGAAAAATCAGAAAAATTATTATTAGAAATAGTTCCTAAACTTTTTGAAACAGAGGATATCAAAATTGGCATTGAATCTTTTAAAAGAAAAGGACCTGGGAAAGCAATCTTTAAAGGTAAATAATCTTATTACCATATTATTTTTATTTTAATTTGAGATACGTAAAATGTAGGAGTTATAGGAGTCTTTTCTATAATTTAAGAACAAATTTTTCAATTCTGTTCATCGCTTCCGTAAGTTTTTCTATCTCAGTAGCATATGATATTCGTATCATATTATCTGAAAATGACCCGAATATATTTCCAGGTACGATGGCTACAGCTTGTTCTTTCATAATTCTCTGTGAAAATTGAGAACCAGTCAAATTAAATTTTTCAGTTGATGGCATTACATAAAATGCTCCTTGTGGCTTAATAAGATCAAACCCAATTTCTTTTAATCTCCTATATACTAAATTTCGTCTTTTATCGAAACTCTTCCAAATTTCCTTAAAAAAATCAGTTCCCATTTTATAAGCTTCAATAAAACCATATTGAGCAGCATGATTAGTTCCAGCTACTGTATATTGATGGAACTTTTCCATTAAATCAATTATATTTGATGGAGCAACCACATAACCTAATCTGAATCCAGTAGCAGAGAACAATTTTGAAATAGCATTTACAGTCACAGTTCGTTCAAACATACCATTTAGAGAAGCTGGACTTATATGTTTAAGACCATCGTAGATATAATTTTCATAGACCTCATCGGTGATTAGATATAAATCATGATTAATAATAATATCTATAATTTTGGTTAATTCTTTTGGATTAAGAGCATGACCAGTTGGATTATTTGGAGAATTGATAAGCATAGCCTTAGTTTTATTTGTAACTGCTTTTCTTATTCCTTCAATATTAAGGCTAAAATCTTTGTTTCTCTCAACTTCTATTACCTTCACACCAAAAAAGGAAGCACAATAAAAATAGGAGACAAAGTTTGGTGAAGAAATGATCATTTCATCCCCAGGATTAAATAAAGATGCAAATGCTAGAGTTATTGCTTGACTAGCTCCATTAGTAACAATAATATTTTCTCTCCAATTAATGGGGATCTTATTAACATCAGCCATCTTTTTTTCAATCAATTTTAATAACTCCGGAACACCTCTAGTAGGGGCATACATTGTAATATTTTTTTTCAATGCATTAATGTTACCTTGTATTACAGGTGCAGGTGTATGAAAATCTGGCTGTCCAATCCCTAGACTAATAACATCTGAACGTTCTAAAGCAAGATCAAATAAATCTCTAATAGCTGACTTTGGAGCTTTAGATAATCTATGTGAAGTCTCTTTCATGATCAATTCTTTTTATTTGATTATATTAAAAGTTTGCTTGTTACTATACTGATACAAAAAAGAGTTTTTTGAGGTTATTAAAATTTTTTAAATATATACCCCATGATTACTCAAAATTTCATGTACTAAAAGAGAAAAAGCTTCTTCGATATTTTCTCCTAATTTGGCACTTGTTTCTATGAAGTGGCTAGCTTTGATTTTTTTAGCTAATTCTTTTCCTCTTTGGGTGGGGATTACTCTCTGATCTTTTAAATCACTTTTATTCCCAATTAATATAAATGCTCCTTTTTTCTTTACGTGTTTTTTGAAGTCTCGTAGCCATCTATTATTAATGTTCTCTAACGTATTATATCGTGTTACATCATAAACAAGTAGAGCACCTTGACACCCTTGAAAGTACATACTACGAACTACTTGATATTTTTCTTGACCCGCCAAATCCCACATGATTAATCTTACTTTTGTACTATTCAAGATTACATCTTTACGTACAATATTTGCTCCTAATGTAGGCTTGTAATCCTCATTAAATGAGCCTTCTACAAACTGACTTATCAAAGATGTCTTTCCTACAGCAGCATCTCCGAGTATTACTATTTTATACACAAATTCACGATCGAGATTAGCTTCTTCTAAAGTCATTATGCAATTTATTATTTTGTTGTAAGTCTATTTAATATTTTATTTCTAAAATGATAAATGAGATTTTTATATTACAAATATTAGGATTCCTTCTATAAATTATACTAATATAATCTTCATCAAAATATTATTTAAGACTTTTCTTAATTTTTAATTTAACTAAAAAACTATTATGAGTTGGATCGTTTACATCTTCTGCTTCAGTTTCATAGATAACCATTTGTTCTGATGGTAATGATTTCTGTAAAGAATGAACTAAAAACCCGATAAATAAGTCGCAAGGAACTCCAATCTCAGAACAGAAGATACACCTTTCAACTTGAATAGTAATTATATTTTCATTATTACTTAAAATCTCAACGTTCCAATCTGTTATAATAGACGTATTAATTTCATTTATTATCTCTTCAAATTTTAACCCAAAAGGGAATAAGTAAAAGGAAAATTTCTTACCGATTTCATAGAGTAGTTTTGTAGATTCATATAATAAGCAATTCTGAGCAGAAATGATTTTCTTAAATGAGAAATAATCTAAAGTATCTTGTGGGTTTATATCCTTTATATCTTTTATATGCATCATTTCTGCTTCTCTTAGAATTGATTTCATTCCATCATAATCAAGGATGTCATAATATGCTTGTAGTAATGCTATGACTACCTTGTTCTTTACGAATCCTTTATAATCTCCAATCATTTCTGTTAAAAATGATGTTTTATTTTAGTAATTTTTCTAATTTAATTAATTTTTTTTTAATTTAATTCGATATTAACTCCACTTTTATTTAAAATATATAAAATTAAGCTCTTAAATACCATTTCTACATTTTCTCCATATTTAGCACTTGTTTCAATAAACTCAGCTGCATTAATTTTTTGAGCTAATAATTTCCCATGTTCGGATGATACATTAATTGAATCCTCTAAATCTAATTTGTTACCAATCAAATTAAAAACTCCATTGGGTTTACCAAATTTTAAAAAATCCTCAAGTCATTTTGAAGTTATATGTTTGTATGTTGAATATCGTGTTTTGTCGTAAACAAATAATGCTCCTGAACATCCTTGAAAAAACATCTTGCGTGTTAACTCATATTTAGCTTGACTAGCGATGTCCCACAAGAGAAGACGAATATTAGAATTAATCTCTTCAATATATTTGTCTTTTGTAACGATATTTACACCCAAATTAGGCTGGTAATTCTCACTAAATGAATCAGTGATATATTTATCAATTAAAGATGTTTTCCCTACGGCAGGATCTCCTAGTATCGCTATTTTTAATGCTCATTCTCTCTTTTTAATTTCTCCCATTAATCATTAACCTACTCTCATATATTTAAAAGTAACAAATCGAATTGAGGATCATTAGTTCGATAAAATTTTTTATCAGTTTCAAATATACTAACCTCCCCAGTAACTGAAACGATACTCGGTTTACCTAAATGCCCACCTATTACACTATAATCTTTTCTTCCTAAAGATACATGCAAATGAATAACTGGTTCATCGTCCTTATAAGTTACATTTCCTATACACGTAATCAATTCAACATTTTCATTAAAAGTTTCTATTTTATAGTTTTTAGAATCAATTTCAAAAAACCCAATTGTAAATTTTTTCAGCGCTCCAATAGCGTTGATAATTCCAGATTTAATATTATGTTTTTTTACTATATTAATTATAGAATCCATTAAATCCTCATCAGGCTCTACTTTTCCAATAATTATTCGTTTGCTTTTAGTTTCAAAACTCTTCAATTTAACACACTTGAATGGTTTAAATATTTAATTTTCAATCCTTAAATTTTCCAAAACCTTGTCAATTGATTTCTTGAATGCTTCTTCTACATTATCTCCATATTTGGAGATAACGTATAAACCCAGTTTTAAAACGATAAACTCGTCTCCAAACATCGATGATCGAAAAATCCCTTCTAATATGTTATAGTTAAGATAGATTCATTTCTTTTATATTTGAGCTAAAGAAGTGATTTTTAGATCTTTTCTACGAAATATAATTTTGACTTTAATTCGAAAAATTAATTACAGTAAACTTTTATAAGAATTATTAGTATATAGGAATGTGAAATATTGTGCCCGAGAAAATAAAAATTTCAGATGTAGAATTACTGTTATCTGAACCAGCTCAAGTTGATATGGAATGGGTTGGAAATGATGATTTAATTAAGCAGTTAAAAGCAGCATGGATGATTGTCGATAAAGAGGACTTACCTCTCAATCCTCGAATTCTTGGAAAACCTGGTGTAGGGAAAACGACACTTGCTTATGCTGCTGGAAGAAGATTAGGAAAAGATGTATATATGTTTCAATGTACAATGGATACACGCCCCGAAGATCTACTAATCAGTCCTGTTATTGCTTCAGATAATAAAATAGCATATGTTGCGAGTTCTTTAGTGTCAGCTATGGTGAAAGGAGGCGTTTGTTTGCTGGATGAGGGAAATAGAATGAGTGAAAAAAGTTGGGCATCATTAGCGCCTTTGATGGATAAAAGACGATACGTTGAGAGTATTATTGCCGGAATAAGGATTTACGCTCATCCAGATTTCCGATTATGCGTGACCATGAATGCTGATTCAAGTACATATGAAATTCCAGAATATATTCAATCACGTCTGCAACCTAAGATTTATATAGATTTTCCAAATAAAATTGATGAATTGAAAATTCTAAAATACAACTTACCATTTGCCTCAGATGAAATATTAGAATATTGTGTAAAATTTCTTCAGAACGCTCATAATTATGACGAACCATATACTGTGAGAGATGGAATCAATATTATAAGGTATTATACAAAATCAAGATTAATGAATAAAGAAAACAAAGGCAAATTAGAAAAAAATACGTTTGAAAACGCAGTTATTCAAGTATTAGAAGAGGCTGCTTTAAAATATTTACCTGAAAATTATGAAGAGTTTTTAAAAAAACAAAATGAATCATTCTCATTTAAAGTATTTAGAGATTTTGATGAAGTTAATGATTATTATGATAAATTTATAAAAAAAACAGATAAAGATTCACATGGATGAGAATCCTTTTATTAAATTTAAGAATATTTACGTTATTCCAACCTTTCATTCACGTATTGAATTTGCGAAATTAGTAAGATCAGCATTATTTAAAGTATTTCCGGACGTAATTGCTGTAGAACTACCAAATAATATGCAAGATGAAGTAATAGAAGCAATTGATAGACTACCGTACTTATCTTTAATTGGATATGCTGATACATTAAATCCAAAAAGATTGAATTATATACCAATAGATCCAGGAGATTCTATAATAGAAAGTATACGAATCGGTCTTGAACATAATATACCAATCGAATTCATAGATCTTTCAGTCTCAGAGTACTTGCCTCCAAGTTTCAAACTTCCTGATGATTATGCGATTAATCAACTTGGGCTTCAAAAGTTTTACAAGCAAATATCCGAATACTTTCAAGAAGAGTTTAAGAATAAAAAAGAGAAATTTAAAGATAATACTAACTTAGAAGAGTTCCTTAAAAATCAAGAAAACATCGACAATGAATATGATTATACAGAAAAAGATATACTTAGAGAAAAATATATGGCAGCTCACCTATTAAAAATGATGCCTTTATATCATAGAATCTTACTCGTTATTGGCATGGCTCATTGGGAAAATGTTAAATATTATTTAGAAAATCCTAAAAAAATTGATGACGTAGAATTGGATTTAATTCCTAATAAATATGTAAAAATTTACAATATAAGAGCTGCTGATGCGAGGTTTCTTTTAAGAGAATTGCCTTATCATACACATAAATGGTTAAAATTTAGAGATAAGTTTTCAAAAGAAAAATTAGAAAAAATTGAATCTCCTGAAGAAATTTATAAAATACTTAATTGTTATAACAAGATTGAACATATTAGAAAGATTTTTTTAAAAAGTAAATATGATTATGAAGAGGAATTTAAAGAATTTGTAGATCTTCATAAATTAAAAACAATATTTCAATACTTAAGAAATCTTTCATTATCAGACAAGAGACTATTGCCTAACTTGTATCAATTATTGATTGCATCAAAAAATATTGTTGATGATGATTTCGCTTGGAAAGTTATGGAAAAAGCGACAAATTATCCATATAATGATGAAAGTGATAATTATGAGACATTAAAGATGGATTTAGAAGGTGGCCATGATCCAGATGGCAAATATATAAAATTACGTAGACATCACCCATATAACTACGGAAAAGAAAAAGAGGTACCTCTAAAAGAAAGACCTAAAGAAAAATATCCCGGTGAATGGCGAGATAAATGGGAAGAAGGTAAAGATTATACAGTTTCTTGGCCTCCGGAAGATATTCTAGAGGAAGACTATTTTGCTTTTATAAGAAAAAAAACAATTAAGAATTTAAAAAATCAGAGAATAAAAATAGAAGAATTCAAATCCAGTTTAATGGATGGAATCGCGATTAAAGAAACTATTAGGAATTGGGCTTTTAAAAAGAAGATTTATGTGCAGAATATTCAACAGATTCAAGGTAAAATCGATACAATTGTTGTCATATTTGATAAGGATGATGAAAAAATAGAAAGATATCCATATAAATTGACTTGGTGGGCAGAACATGATAGAGAGAGTGATATGGCTTTCTATTCGACTAATCCTGGAGATTATATTATTGGCCCAGGAATTACACATGTTGAAGTTGGAGGATTATTGTCAATCTTTCCAGCACTGTTTCTAAGATCAATTTTTGACCCATATATGGATAATGAATACAGAGATACTAAAAATAAAGCAGAACGCTTACTTAAGGCTGCAATTATTTATTCAAAAGAACGGTATATAGCCTATGTTGCAAAAGAACCACCTCGTAAATATTTCTATTCCTTAGCGGGAATCAAAAATCGAGAACTAATTTATATTCCAATTGATAATTTTAGCAAAGATTCACTTAAAACAATCAAACATATTCACATTCTTGCTGGAAGGAACAAAAGGAAAATTGCTCATAATTATATATTTTTAGATTAATGAGTGAATAAATAGAGAAAATACCAAAATATTTTTTAGAACGCTTTGCTTTATTTTAAATATAACGTGGATGTGGAAGCTATGAATAAAAATGCTAAATTCTTTGGTTTTACACAAAATATGATTGAGATCATATCCACGATTATTATTATCTAAATTCATTTATTTGTGAAGCGAATATTCTAAGCTTTTCCTCCACATCCTGCTTCAGAAATATCCCATATTTGAATTTTAATATTAACTCATAACTGTTAATTAAATATTTTTTTTGTATTTGTAAGTCAAAATTAATGATGGATAAAAAAAATTAAGAAAGGTGTTAAAAATTTCATATAATGAAAAAGAAGTAGAACTGTTGGAATTTTGGAAAGAGAATGAAATATTTGAAAAAAGTGTAGAACAAAGACCAAAAAATAAACCATACATATTTTATGATGGCCCCCCATTTGCGACGGGATTACCTCAACATGGTAATATATTAAGTATTGTAACAAAAGATGTTTTTCCGAGATATTGGACAATGAAAGGGCATCGTTGTGAGAGGAGATGGGGTTGGGATTGCCATGGGCTTCCTATAGAAAGTGTTTGTGAAAAAGCTCTAAATTTAAAACAAAAGAATGAAATTTTTGATATGGGAATTGGAGAATTTAATGAATTTTGTCGTTCAAAAGTGCTTTGGTACGCTAATGAATGGAAAAAGACCGTTGATCGAATGGGCAAGTGGATAGAATTTGATAATTCATATAAAACTATGGATAATACTTATATGGAAACTGTGTGGTATATTTTTAAGAAGATATATACTGATGGTCTTATATATAAAGGCAAAAAAGTACTTTTCTATTGTCCAAGGTGTGAAACTCCACTCTCTAATTCGGAGATTTCTATGGATAATAGTTATAAGGACGTAACTGAACAATCTGTAACAACAAAATTTGAATTAAAAGAAGAACCAGGGACATTTCTTCTAGCATGGACTACTACCCCTTGGACATTAATCGGAAATGTGGCTTTAGCTGTAAACAGTAAGCAACTATATGTTAAAGTAAAGATTAATAGCAAATATTTCATATTAATAAAAAACAGATTAGACACCATCAAAGAAGAGTATGAAATAATTAAGGAATTTAAAGGAAAAGAATTGTTAGATAAAGATTATGAACCCTTATATCAAATTTCTACTAAGAGCGAAAAAAAAGGGCATTTTGTCATTGATGGTGGTGATGAAGTTTTATCCGATGAAGGAACTGGAATTATACATATAGCACTTTATGGTGAATTTGATTATGAAATGATAGATAAGTATGATCTTCCAATAATTCAACACATTGATGAACATGGCAATTTGGCTGATGGCCCTAAAGATTGGAATGGATTGTGGTTTAAAGATGTAGATGAAGAGGTTTTGGAGGATTTACATGATCGGAATCTGTTATACCATTCAGAAGATTACATACATTCATATCCTTTCTGTTATAGATGTGATACGCCCTTAATTTATAATGTTCTTGATGCTTGGTTTATAAACATTCAGCATATAAAACCAAGACTTTTAGAAACTAATAAAGACATCAACTGGTATCCCAAAGAAATTTCTAAAAGATATCAAAAGATAATAGAAACTGCTCCTGATTGGTGTATTTCAAGAAATCGGTTTTGGGCAACAGCAATGCCCATCTGGGAATGCGAAGATTGTAAAGAAGTTAGAATTATTGGATCAGTGAAAGAATTACAAGAAAATGCGATTGAAGAGGTTCCTGATGAATTGGATCTTCATAGACACATAGTGGATAATATACATATTAAATGCCCCAGTTGTGGTAAAGTAATGAATCGTATATCAGAGGTATTTGATTGTTGGTTGGAATCTGGTTCAATGCCATATGCTGCAAAGCATTACCCTTTTGAAAATATTAAATGGTTTCAGAACAATTTCCCGAGCGATTTTGTTTCAGAATATATTGCTCAGGTCAGAGCATGGTTTTACTATATGCATGTAATATCAATTCTACTATTTGATGATATTCCTTTTAAAAATGT
>JBHLLP010000042.1:0-29444 GCA_048885525.1 Candidatus Hermodarchaeota archaeon
ATCATGTCCAGAATCTGCTAGATCCTCTTTTTTTATTTCATTTTGTGTAATTTTTTATCACCTTTCTTAATTTTAATTTTCTCTAATTTTCGGTTTTTTTGAGATCTGGGAAATATTTTTCTTTACATAGTTTACAGATAATAAGTAAAGATTTCGCAATGTACTATTATTATTATACTACTCTAATTAAGCTGATTTAATTAACTTGAACAAATCCTGCGCGAGTTTTTTAATAATTGGGACATGTCCTTCCGTTAGAAGTTGATCCTGAAATAAAATTGCTGGAGGGATTAAATCCCCAAATTTTTTTTTGACATCACTCGAATAAATATCCTCATAACTCACTTCAATTTTTTCTTTAAATTCTGGAATCGATGCAAACATGCGCTCGATAATGTTTACAGTTTTGCAACATTTAGCACAATAGTTTTCTTCTTCACCTTTTAATAAAACATGTAAAATTTGTTTTGATATTATATATCACTTTGCTCAAATATTTCCTTTAAACTTAAAATATTAAATATTTTATCTAATAAATGATTTCTGTAAGCATTTAAGCATCCAACTAACATACCAAATTTGTTATATTAGAAAATCATGCTTTTCAAAAATATAAAGTCAGAACATCGATTTAAAATTCTTTCGGGATTAATATTGAGTTTCAGAAAATAGAGACCATCCTGGAAACAATATAATTTAATTCCATTCCCTATGAAATCACTTAATTTTTTCCGGGGTACAAAACACTTTTTATTTTAAAAAAGAATTTTTGATATTCTGATAATATTTACTTCATTCTGGTTAATTTTTAATAATAAAGTTTATAAGATTATAATATAATTTTGGAAGATTATAATCTATAATCAAGAGGATTTATAAGCTTAAATGATCTTACTAAAATTAATATGAGAAAATTAACTTGGCAATTTATTTCCTTTCTAGAGGAGATATATCAGGACCACTTAATTACAGAAGATACAAAAAGAAAAAGCTCAAAAATTCATTTTTTAGACTTAGATCTAAAAGAACTCTGGGGTGCATTAGGAAATAAATGGGGTTATCTAGATAAAAGTGCTCTCGATATCAATGAGATCATTGAAGAATATAAAAGTAGAAAAACTCAATGGTATCAATTATTAGATGAAAAAAAGAAATTTTCTGATCGAGAATTTGTTTTGAAACACTCTGAGTACAAAGAATGGTTGAAATCACAAGATCGGGAGGGAAAACTCGATGATTTTACGATACAAACTGAAAAAGAAGCAATTCTATTAAAACCACGTCCAATAGCCTTAGAACTCGATGAAAAATTTATTGAATGGAATAGACAGAAAATTTATAGCTTCAAAATATATGAAAAATCACCTTTTCGTTTAAATCTTCATATAAAGCATGAAAAGCGTTATTTCCATGACCTGTTATTATTTTTCACAATTTCTATAAACAATCCTAGTGATAAAACATTTTCAATGGAATTTATCAACAGTTATTATACCTCCTTCATTTCTATGTATGAGATAATCGATTATCTTAAATCCAATAATTACAACGAAGCTTTTGTTAGCTTTTTTGATGATTATGAGGAAAGGGACCTTCAGATTTTAATGACATCTAAGAAGAAACCATTTTTATTCAAAGTTTATTATCTTTTCATGATACATAATTCTCTTGAAGACATGTTTGAATTATTATCAATTGATCTCGAAAAAATACAAGAAATTATAAGAAAACTCGATTCTATCCAGAAGCCGATGGATTATTATACCAATTTTGAAGGAATAGTAAAAGATTATTTAGAAAAAGGTAGACAATTATTTCTAAAATCTGAAGATCTTTTCTATCAGCCAAAAAATATTGCACAAAAGATTGTAAAAAAATCGAGTAAAAAACGAAGATTGTCTGAAGAAGAGCTAGTAGATATGTTTCAACTAGAATATGAAAAAGATATAAGTCTAAAATTGGAGGAAGGAAATAGGGGATTCAGAAGTCTGCCTGAAATTTTTAAACTATATGAAATTAGATTAAAAATGTCTTGGAAAACTTTCAATGATAAAGCGTTAGTAATTTTAGATAAAAGTTCAAAATTCGAGCAACGGAATCGGAATAAAGTTGGTGGTGGTAAAGAATTTCGTATCAAAAAAGAACCGATTATAGATGCAACTAAAGATGCTAATTCAGGATTAGTTCCAGAAGACCTTACTCAAGAAGATTACGATATAATATTACTATATGAACAGACAAAAATCTTACATAATGATGGACAAATAGATAATGTAATCAATATCTTCGAACAAATTATTGAGAATTATGGTTCTGAATTTAAAAAATATTCTTGGATATATTGTGATGTTTGCCAGCGATTAGCTAGTATCTATGAAAATATTGGTAATTTGAATGATGCCGAAATTCTTTATAAAAAAGCTAAGGATAATATAACCTTAACAAATAGTTCATCTCTTACATACTCAATTGCAAATTTAAAGATAGAAATTTTACGAGGAAATTATGAGGGTTTGAACAGTAGGATTTTAGAGTTTGAGGATATTCTACGTAAAAATATGGAAAAGAGTTTATTGGAGTTAAACACAAAATACACATATATAGAAGGAACAAATATTGAAGATTTGGATCTTTATTATATTAGAGATTTAAAACATGATAAATCATTTTCATCATATCCAATATTTCAAGAAGTAATCCAAATAGATTTAGATCTTTTAATGATACAATTACTTAAATTAGATATCATACGTAGAGAAGTATATTTAGAATCTCTCAAAAGTTTTAAGAATGAAATGACAAGGGAAGAAAAAATTAATGCAATTACGCCTTCAATGATGAAATTATTGGAAGAAGCGGATTCTATTCTAGAAAGAGTAAATCATAATAAGTTTAATTGGGGAAATAAAAACTTTGGTTTATTTAGAATTTATAGAGCTTACTTTAATAATTTCAGAGGAGAATATGATGTAATTGAAGAGGGCTTTGATTTTCAGATTCATGATACTTATTTTCCACGATATCGTACTAAATTTCTATTCAATTTAGCTAATTATGAGATAAGAGACATTCAAAGCTTCGTTAATAGGTTAAGTCAACAGGAATTTTTTACTTTGGATCTAGAAAACAAAGTAGAGTATTTAATCAAATTCTGTAATAGTAATTGGATGGAGTTTAACTATAGAATTGTTGGGGATGCTAAAATTAACCAATACAAGAATAATCTGACTCTTATAAATTATGCAGTTTATCTAGTCGACAAATTCAATTTAGAAGATTATAAGATTCCAATAAAAAAAGTACAGAATTCGGTAGAGAGGTTAGTTAAAAACTTTATTGAAGGTTATGAAAAGAGAGCTGAAAGGTTGAGAAATCGGAGGAAAACCAAATGACATTGTATTTGATTGATTATGAATTGGGTTCTCCCCGTGAGTTCAAAGATTTAGCTTTGGTAATTGATGGAGCTAATGTCGCCTATGAAACACTAACTAATGATAATAAAGCAAGAATTATGAATCTTGAAATTATGCAACAAAAACTGGAGGATAATGGGATTATTGATTATAAAGTCATATGTGATCGGTCTCTATTTTACAACATTGATGACCGCGAGAAGTATAATGACTTAATTATGAATGATAATCGATTTATAGAAGCTCCTGGGGGTGCTCAAGCGGATCCATTTATTCTCCAATACACTAGTACAATAAATGGATGGATTCTCTCAAATGATAACTTTAAAGATTTCCATTCATTATTCGGAAAAGAATGGATACAAAATAGAAGGATTTCATTTAGGATTATCGATGAGGAAATCTATTTCGATAGACTAATACCAAATAATAATCGAATTATAAAGGAGGTGAACTAAATGGGTAAGAAGAAAATGACTTCGAAAGCGGCTAGTAGAATTCAATCAATTAAAAAAAATATACCTGTTTTAGATAAAGAATACTATTGCTATGATATTAAATTTATTTTTTCGTGAACCGGTTAAAATTCTTTAAATTTTCATATCAAATATATGATTAATAAGTTCATTAAACGGTTAGAACATCTTAAACATAAAATTTTCTACAAATTCTGTTTAAAAAAATAGAATTATAAAATTTTAATGAATTGGATTTATCTATGCTTAAGGATAAGATCCTCCAAATACGTCAAGAGAAATCCGAAAAACCAAGGCAAAAATAGATAAAAATATTTATGTGTAAATTTATACAATATTCGAAAGATTAAATTTTACTTAAATGTAAATTAAATAATTAAAAAAATTTGGTTAAATTGAAATCAATAAAACAATTATAGAAAACTAGAAAATCCTTTAAATATAAAATGTCAGAAATTCACATTCCTTTATATTATTCAAATCTCCAGAACTTTATTCCCGAGGGAGAGGACGTTATTTATAGTGCTTTTTATAAAGTATCTTTTAAGGAAAGTATTAGTGATCCTTTTAAAATTAATAAGATGTGGGATACTCATGTACTCTTTACAAAAAAGGGATTCTATTATGGAGAATATCAAAGGAAAATGCTACCAAACGTAAAGTATGTAAGTTGGAGTATGGTAAAAAAAATCACAAAGAAAACAATTAAGTTATCAAGACCAGGTTATAAGTTAAAAATAACCCGGGAACTAAATTTTGAGAGTAGAAGAACTTATAAAACAAGAATGCGAGAATTTTTATCGAAAATCCAACCAATTATGGAGGAAGGAATTAAAATAGCTCCAACTGAATTTTTAAAACAGATTGAATCGAATAAAATTAATGCTGAAAAAGAAAAAACTCAATTGTGCAATATCCTTGGTGATAAGTATGAGAAAGGATTTGATAAAGTTATTGAGTTAATCAAATTTGAAAGGCATTTAAGAGGAGAAGACAAAGTTGGAACTGGAGCTTTTTATAAAGACATAAGAAAAAATAGAATGAAAAACCAAGTTCATATGCAAGCTATTGATCTGATAGTGGCTGTTTATGGTTTAGCATTTCTTCCTATGAGTATTCTGTTAGGGATCTTCCTAATATTAAATGAATTAACCATTTCAATTATGATCGCTTCCCTTATTCTCTTAATACTGACCGGTTTTCATCGATATTGGATTAGAAAAAAAAATTTTGAATTAAAGAAAGAATCTGAATCCTTTAAGCAAGCCAAAGGAATCTCTGAACAATATTTTTTAAAAAGTCTTTCTAAATTACCAAAGAATCTTGAGGGATTTCAAATAATGAGATTAATGTCTTTTGGTTCAAAGGCTTATCAAGAAAGAGATTTTGAAAAAAGTGTTAGAATTTTCCAACAAATTTTAAAGTTTAATACTCAATTAGATATGACCTGGTATATGGTATTAGAAAGCTTATCTTATTTAGCTAGATGGGAAGAGATGGTCTCAATTGGAGAAGAAGCAATCAAAATTCATCCAAATTTCGGACCCAACTACCATTGGCTTGCTGATGCATATTATGAAGTAGGAAAGAAAGATAAAGCTTTAGAATATTATAAGAAAGGACTTCAGGTGTTAAAAAAAGTATTGGAAAAGGACCCCAAAGATGATAATATCTTGAATTCTGTAGGATATAATTATTTAAGAATGGAGGAGTATGAAGAAGCAGTTAAATATTACAAAGAGGCAATAAAATTTAGGCCAAAAAATGAACATCATTTACATAGTTTAGGTCAAACTTATATGAAAATGGGATTATATGATAAAGCTATCACATATCTCGAAAAATCGTTAGAATGTAATCCCAAGCACAGTTATTCGTGGTTTGACCTTGGTTTAATATATGAAAATTCAAACCAATTAGAAAAGGCAATTGAATGTTTTGAAAAAGCTGTTGAATATTATCCACAATGGGTAAAAATAAGAGAAAAACTAATTAGACTAAAACCTGATTCATCTGTCCTATTTAAAAAACCTCAAGAAGATAGGGAAAAAACTGCTGGGGATGACCTCTACGATGTATTACACATACGGAGAAAAGAAGAAAGTGTCAAAAAATACGAAGCTAATTTAAACAGTCTACTAAATATGAATGAAAAGCAATTGAGGGTGTATTTAACTGGACTTGTTTCTTCATATCGAAGAAGGATTGAAAGATTTAAGGACAATAAACGTATTCCCCCTTTTTTGATTGAACGCTTGAAAATACAAAAAGAGTATAAGGAACAACTCCTTGTTAATTTAAGAGAATATCCAGATTATATTGTTAAATTCAGAAAAATTATTGAAAATGACATCGAATTTTATAGAGTGAGGACCCTAAAAAAAGAAAAAACCCGAGAAGAATACCTTGAAAGCCTTTTTAATTTATTACTGGAAATGCCTTATGACCAATTAATCATATATTTTAAAGAGGAAATTCTCATGAAACAAGAAATGCTTAAATATAATCCTATGGACGACGAAGAAACCGAAATGAGCAATTTAGCCTTTGCATACGTTAAAGAAACTCTGAAGAAGCTTGAAGATAACCGTGCTTATATTCAAAAATTCCGAAAAGAAATTAATCAAGGTTTAGATGAGTTAAATAAAGATATACTTTCTGTTTTCAATGAAAAGTTATTTTATCTATTTTAAGAAAGGTGGAAATTAATCTAATACTAGTTGAGGAGGTTTAAGATCACAGACACAGGGAAGAAATTTAGAGGGAAAGGCTTTGAAAAATATCAAAAATTCCTCGAATTCAGGATTAATTATTTAGAAAAACTTATACCAACACTCTCTGAAGGTTGTTTATAAAATTTCAGAAGAATGATACCGAAATTAATAATAGATAAAATATCATAAAATAATTTAAGAACTTATAGGAATAGAATCCTTATTAGATTTAGATATTACTCTGATTATTAAAAATCATGAGACTAAATGATTTAAGAAGTGATACGTGTTATATCATCGTTTCAGAAGGAACAAAGACAATTTATCTCTGGAAAGGTTTGAGAAGTAGTGTGAGATCGAAATTCATAGGAGTAAGAAGAGCTCAGGAAGTTCGTGATCAAATGGGAGCACAGTATAATATAACCGCCATTGATGAAGGTGATGAAGATCCTGAATTTTTAAGATTACTAGGAGATTTCAATCAGAATGATGATAATTGAACACGATAATATCTCCGTAATATCTCAATAATTCAAATCTTCGCGAAACGGTTAAAGTTTTAAAAGCTAATCTCAGCTTATCTATATATTGAAAAATAAGAGCTGAATTTTTAGTAAATTGAATCTTAGAATATTAATATTCAGGATAAAATAATTGTAAGATTAGCTTAAGGAAGGATTCGTGAAATAACCGAATATTAATTTTTACTCATATCTTTCACAAAACTGTTCAACCAAATGATCTTCATTTATTCATTTACAAGTTCAAAAATTGAACTATACTTAGTACCTTCTAGGAACCATCTTAGCGAATTATCTAGCCATTCTTTGGTTTTTTGTTGCTCATTTACTGCCTTATATACCCATCTAGATGTTAAAAAATGAGAATCTTCTAATTCAATGGATGAATCAACTAAGGAGATCGTATAATTTGCGTTTTGCTTCTTTTTCTCTGCTTTTCTTTTGACTTGTAATGTGATCTCTTCATCTTTTTTAAATTCAATTGCTGGATCACCGATCGTAATAGCTTCCTCGTGAGAATAATTAATACCAATGACATCGATGTCAGGGAGACTTCCCGCGCGCCATGCGGGTGAAAAAATTCCCGCATTGATTAATAATAAGAAAATTAATGTCTCAAATTGGTGTGGACTTAAAAGTTGGAATAACTGAATATAATTTATCTTTTCTGGAACAGTATTTCTCTCACCAAGAGCCAATTTTATTGCTTGGATGGAACCCCAATGATTTTCCTCTTTAATTTCTCTACATGTACCTCTATTAAGGTATTGATCTGTTCCTAAAGTCCTTAAAATATAGGGAATGTTCGTTTCAAGTATTTTTATAACTTCTAAATCCATCACCTTTAATATATCATCCTTAAATTCATCTGTAGAAATTTTGGGTTTTTTAAACTTCTTTAAATCATTGATTATTCTCTCTTGTTCTTCAGGACTTACATCCCTAACTTCGCTTTTTGGTGCGAGAATGTATATCTTGCCTTTATAACTAGTGACGAATCTAGTATCTTTGGTTTCTCCCGCGTCATAAAATGGTTTTACTTGCTCCTGAAGATCGGTATATTTGGGAATATATTCTTTCTTCTTTTCTGCTTCTTTTTCCAGAAGTTTATAATCTTCTTTTTCTAAGTTATAATATTTCTTAAATTGTTCACTCGTTATTTTACCAAAGAAAATTATTGCTGTAGGTCTCCCAAAAATATTTTTATTGTTATTGAGCTGTAACCAATAATCTAATTGATTATTTGATTTACCAAATTTTAAGTAATAGTATTTCATTTGATTATATCTTTAACATTTGTTTTTGTCTTTAATTTCTATTACAAATATAATATATTAATCTAAATTAAATCTATGCAAATCCATTAAATTCTTCGTGAAACGGTTATATTCTTTAAATTTTCATATCAAATATATGATTCGAAATCTCTGATCCCAATTTTTTTTCCTTCTCTCTGTTTGGGCTTTCGCTTTTTATTGTTTATATTCTTGAGCTTGTAATCTTATTTCCCTTTCGAAAAAAGTATTGAATAATACAGTATACCACAAAACACCAAAAATAAAGCTAAAAACCAGGTAATTTACAATCCACATCCAAATCATTATGAAAAAATCATCCAATATCCTCTATAAAAAGAGTAGTATATTGTTTCCTGTTTAATTTTTTCAGATATTCTTATTTTTTTCTTTTTTTTATGGCAATTCAAGAGTGCTGGTATTCCAAGACCAAGAGCGTCTACAATAATCATATGAAAAATAATCTAAAAATCTAACTTTTATTCTCCTCTGAACTAAAAATTTTTCTTATTAGTTATTTTAACATTCTATGGGGAATTAAGGTGTTTAAAGTACTATTTAAAATAAGTTTAAATTACTCTAAAATTCTTTAATAATGGTTTTAATTCTTTATAAGTATCTGAATCGTAAATCCAGTTGTTGTCGAAGATCTCTAATAATTTTGGATTTGCATATGAAGTAATAACTAGACTGTGAAATTTAGTATCATGTTCCTTTAATTTAAGAATCTGTTTCTCAGTATTTGAATCTAGTTTTTCCATTATAAAATCTGATATCATTAACACATCTGATTTTTCATACTTTTTATGTTGAATTTTTCTTATGGCTTCTCTTAGTGCCGGTACAGCATCTGTCCCACCATGAAAAGAAGAAGTTAAGAAATCAATCAACTTCGGTAAAGATTTGTCAAAATCCGTCAATTCGAGAGTACGAATTGAAGTTGAAAAAGAGATTAAATAACAAGACCGTTGTTCTATGAGGGCAATCCTAAGTATGGCAAAACATAAAGTCTTAGCAATGTATTCTGGTAAACCATGCATTGACCCACTTGTATCCACACAAATTATTATAGGTCCTTTTTTAGTTTTTTTAGCAACCTTCGCGACTTTTTTTCTATTATCCTCTTCGTATCCCCAATTATGACCGAGGAACTGATATGAAAGTAGCTTCTTTTCTGAAAATTTTTGATAAAATATAAGTTCTGTGATTGAATCATCCAAATTTGTTAACTCCAGGGGCAATAGATAATTAATATCATTACTCTCATGAATTCCCACTAATTCAGATTTTTGAGCATGATCTATCATTTTTATAGGTTTAATAATCGTCTCGTTAATAAGATCCTCTTCCAACTCATCTTCAGCTTGATGCATTCTGCCAAGGATTTCAGCCAATTCTTGTATTGCAGGTTCTTTCTCTACTAACTGAGCATAATATTCTAAAATGCTAAAATCTATTGTTTGCCATAAACCCTTGGATAGATCCCATAACCGACCACACTCATTTGTGAAAGGTTGTAAAATTTTCATCATTTTTTTCAATTTCTCAATTTGCTCATAAAGATCATCACAAAATTTTTTCCGCTCTTCATCAATTCGCTTTAGAAGAAATAAATATTTTTTCTTGAGTAGGTTTAATTCCCAACGCTCTAGAATCTCATTTTTCAATGCTAACTTTTGTTTATTTACATTTTTAGAATTTGAAATTTTCAATTTTTCATATTCATTTTCAAAAAATTGAATGTTAAAATCCTTTGTAGGATTGTAAAACCTTATTTTCTCTATATTCTTTTCAAATTGAATGAAAAAATTACTTAAAGAGGAATTTTTCATATTAATTAATTCTAACTCTTCATTTTGAAAATCTCCTGTAATATTTATTTCTTTTTCTAATTGCTCAAACACTTTAATTATTCGGGTTAAGATATCTGTAAAAATTGAATCGTTTTTTTCAGCTAATGAGACAACGTCAGAGTTTATAATTAATTTATTTATAAAATTTATATAGGGAGTTAGATCGTTAGTGATCTTGCTCTCATTGAAACTTTTAATTATTTGAAATTTATAGAGAATATAATCAAATATTCTCCTCCTCAAGGGTTTATTTAAAAATTTTCCAAATTGAACAGATTGATCAATTATCTCCTTTATAGAATCGCTTAACATAAGGTTCAAATGAGCAATTAATTAGATTATTAAAAAAAAACACAAAATTAAATCCGTTAAGATAGGATTTCGTTATTACTTGGTAAGATTTCATTTTCTGGATCATAAACTTTTTATATTAAATTTTTTATGTTTAGTATGCAGTACTAAGTAGTTGAGCTCCTCTTACTGGGTTGAGCTCCTACTTGTTGACCATTTTTAACCTCTTTTTGATCTTCGAGTTTTAGACTTAGACTGTACTATAGTAGTTTCATTTTGTTTTATAGAATGATATTTATTTTGCTGTTCATTACATTTAAGATCTAATTGATGTAATTGTGTCTCTAATTCCTCAATCCTCTGAAAAATAATTTTTGATTTTATAGATTCTATGAATAAATTTTGGTTTAAAAATTTTAAATCTATTTCCTTGTAGTGATTTATCTTTTCTAAATCTTGTTCAATTAAATTCTTCAAATTTTTTATTTGTGCATCCCAATTTTTAATTAGGAGCTCATGGGGCTTTTTTGTAAAAATTTCTTTCTCTTCAAAATCCTTTCTTTCTAGTTCATGTAGCTCATCATCAATTAATATTTTAAACCCACCAACTTTACGACAATAATAATCATAACTGTAAGCATGATCTTGATCACTATTATAAAAAGAAATATGCTTTGAGTTTTTACTACTTAAATTATTATAATCTTCTATTTTGATAAAATAATTATGATTAAAGTCTTTAATCTTGTAATATTTAGATTTATATTCCTTCAGCTTTTTAATTTTTTTTATCTTTAAAGCACTCGTTTCTGTGGTTATTTCCTCAGATAATTTATCTAACTCCTTGCTAATGGGAGCTAAATTTAATAGAAGAGTATAACCTTTATGACGTATGCTTTCTTTTACTAAAATATGAACAAGTAGGATTTGATCAGGTTCATCCCATAACATATAAGGAATTAAAAAGCAATCCATTAGATCTACAAATTTTCGTCCATTTAGAAAAGCCGATGTTCTGAGGATTTTTATTATTTTTTTCCACCGTCTATCTGAGATATAAAATGATTTCTTTCTTTCATTATTTTCCTTCTCTAACTGATCTTGATTAAATTTTTCGATTTTAGTCCTAATATGATGAATTAACTCTAAAATTTCTTCAGGGACGTCCACTTCATTCCGTAATTCTTGCCAATGTTTATATTCTTCTATTGTGATTTTTATTGTGTCAAGAATGTCATCGCTATATAGATTAGAAGTATTTACTATCATCTGTTCGAAATTTTTCCGGTTTTCAATATTCGTCACTAAGGTTCTAATTAAAAATCGGTCCCATAGAGCCTCTAATCCTTGTCCTTCTTCCGGCAATTCATTTGAGGCAGCAATTAATCCTAATAGATCTACAGGTAGTTCTTGTCCTCCGTTGCGAAAGATCTTTTCGTTAATTATTGTAAGTAATGTATTTTGTATAGAAGGTCCAGCTTTCCAAATCTCATCCAAGAAGGCTATATTTGCACCAGGAAGATAATTTTCAACCATTCGCTCCAATTTATCATCGTTTTTTAGTTTACTAATTGAAATAGGCCCAAATACTTCATCTGGAGTAGAAAACCGATGCATTAAATATTCAAATGATGTAGCATCTTTAAAAGCAAACTTTAAACGCCGAGCTATTAAACTCTTAGCGACGCCAGGAGGACCTAGCATAAATATGCTTTCCCCGGATATTACAGATAAGAATGATAAATTAACAATATTAGTTCGTTCATAGAGGCCATGATTTAGGTTTTGCATAATTGTTTGAATTCTGTTCCTAAATTTTTCATCTAATTCGCAATTAATTGTCATCTGATCTTTCCTTAAAATTTATTTTTTAATAGTTATTAAATATTTAGCTATCTATTTTCCTCATCTTGATTTTTTTTTTCTATTATACTCAATTTTTGTCAATAGTTACATTTTGTATTCTATATATATAATTATCTTTCAGTATTGCATCTTGTAATGCACTTTCTATAATCGAACAATACAAATTCTCTATAACTGTCGGAATATCATGTTCCACTCTGTAATAAACGCAATTATTATTACATCGATTAGTTATTTTAAAGTCAAACCATCTAAATTCTTCCTGCATTTTTTCCCACAGTTTTTTTAACAGTTAATTCCAAATAATCTCTTATTTTAGGTATTGTAATGAATTCCTCAAATATTATTGCAAATTTTAATAACAGAAGGCTACGGATTTCATATTCCTTGAAACAATCATTAGAAATAATTATTGTTTGCTCTGGATGGCGAGAGGCATATTCAATTATTAAATCGTCTGCTTTAAGCCTACTTGGGCATTGAATTATTTTGCCTGTTTCATATAAATTCTCAAGTCTTCCTTTATCATTAATTCTATGTATAAGTGAGGCATCGTTAAAAATCTGATATTCAATACTGAATTCATTCTTAAGATTTTCAAGAAAATTCAATAAAATTTCTAAATTCTCAACTTTAGCATTTTTACTTTCATCTCTTTGAAAGAAAGCAACATTTGCACCATCAATTAATATTCTAAATTTATTCATTTTTTTTTTATATTGATCTTTTTTCTTAGTTTTTCCAATGTCCTTGAATAATATTCTTTAGTTTTTTCAAAGCTTAAAAATCCATCTTCAGAAAAAGGAAATGGATTTTTTTCATTAAAGTAATAATCTACTTTTATGAATTTTATTTTATGAACTCCGGGATAATAAGTATTTCCTCTATATTCAAACATATTTTTATCTAAATAATTAATTGCTGCGAATATTAAACCTAACTCATCTTCATTTAGAGAAGGAATAGATATTAAGTCGTTCGAATTACCCACTTTTTTTAAATTTGGGATGTTGATTTCTAATTTCCTTTTTTTTTTTTTAATTCTTCAGCAATAAAAATAATTTTCTTAATTAAAACCTCAATATCTGGAAAATACTCTTCCTTTTTTAGACCTATTTCTCTTGTTGCATCTTTTGATAAACCCATACCATAATCTATTTTGAGAATAACTTCTTCAATGTTAAATTCTTCCTCTTTTATCAAATCAAACCAACCCGCATTTTCTGCAATCTTGTAGTAAGATATCCCTAATTTTCTTAATTTGTATCTTTTATTTCTATCATCTTCATCTGGAGTCAATTTTATCCATTCTTTTATTGAAAAATCTTTTAAATATATACTGACACTTTTTGGATGTCTTTCGATTTTTTGTGCTATTTCTGTTGCGGTCGAAGGTCCTAAAGTCCCTAAATAGTAAAATGATTTTAACCGAATCTCCGATTTTAATAGCCATTCTTTTACACTATTAATCATATAGTAAAATTCTTTAGAAATTTGAATAGTATCTGATAAGGAAGAATCTTTAAATATTTCGCTAAATTCAGAACTTTCTCTAACTCTATCGCCAACTACTTCAAAATTTGACCCATAGTGAGGAATCAAGTCCCAAAATTTATAGGGATCTGCTAAAAGAACTCCTAAAATTTTTTCTGAATCAGTCAAAATATTTGAAATATATAATTTTTAATAGTTTTCTGAGTTTATTATGGAAAAATTGATATATAAATCTTTGGTATTTTGTTGGTAAAGTTTTGTTATTATGAACATTTAATGTCAAATAACGATTAGTATTTTAAATTCGGATAGTCTAAAAGATCGATGCTATCTATAGATTATTTTGAAAAAGAGTATGAAAACCATGATTTCGGTAAATAACAGAATTTAGTATATTTTTCTCCACAATTACTGCAAATAATAAATTCTTGGTCTAATTCTAGACATTAAATAGAAGTATAATAGAAAGGACAATGTATTACAAAAAATTTGCTTGGTATACTTTATTATTTATAACTTATTGAGATAATTTAGAATAATTTGTAGTAAAATATCTTTTTTTTAAAAATAATTTATATTTTTACAATCTTTCAGTCTTTCATATCTTTCACAAAAAAATTGATATAAGTCAAGTATACAAATCCTCAAAAAATGATCGTGAAATGGTTATCAATTTTATTCTGGAGAATTATGCTTTTTATGCAAAAATACAACAAGAAAACGATTCTGAAATCCAATTTTCATCAATTATTTTAAGGCATTTTATTGATTTAGAGCTTATTAAGTAAGGATTTGTGAAATAACTTTTATTCTTTTTGCCATTCCATTAAAAATGGGGTGTCGCAGTGCTCACATATGATAAATTTTTCTTCTTTTGAGCGTATATTCAGAGTAGCCCCACACTCAGAGCAATTAAATGATGCAAGTGTGAGAGGTGCTCTAACTTCATAGAATTTATGTCTTAAATTATTAATGTCCTTGCCCATGGCCTGAATTTTTGCTTTTAGAATTCCAAAATTACCTATTGTTAAATCATCAAAATCTTTTTCATATATCATTGTATGTATTTGTTTTGCTACTATTTTACCCAAATTCATATCAATAAATGATTTTAAATTATTGCCTATAAAATTATGAATAATTAATTTTTCTCTATGATGCTTTGCAACTTCTATGATTTCATTTTTGATATGAATAGTTGCTTTACCCAAATCTGGTTCAAGAAAATCTAAATATAATCTCCCCTTTTCCCCCCAATTAGATTTTAGAAAATCATATTCATAGATTAGTTTTTCAAAAGGTAATTTTTCAATAATTTTAAAATATAAGATGCCCCATGTTGTTTGTAATATATACTCATCGTTATTATCTTCAATTTTTGTTGTAGTAGGATCCGGTAAGATTTTCATAAAATCTAATAATAAATTAAATAGGTTTTCTACGGGGATATCATAATTGAATTTCTGTATTTGTTTTCCGATCTTTATTAATTTCTTATCAAACATAACATCGTAATCAATATTCTCTAGTTGCTTAAGGAGCCTTTCAATTTCGTGTTTAGAAGGTTCTCTTTTAAAATAATTCTCTAAATATCTCAAATCAGTAGATTTGATATTAAAAAAAGTCTGGGGAAAATATTGAATGTTTACTTCAAATGGATTAAAATCTAAATAGGAGGTATAAAATAGAATTATTAGTTCTGTTAATTCTGTTAATTTTCCATATTCATTATTAGTAAAATCAGCATAAGTCCTATAAAGTCTATTGAGAAATTCCCATCTTTTAGTTAAAATATGGTTAAGTTCTGTTATATTATTTACATTTTGTACTAGTGATTTTATATTAAACTTTTTAACTTCTTTTTCAAGCTCATTAATTTCATCTTTTTCCTCTTCATAAAATGAGTCTTCTGAGATCGAATCTTCAGAAAGGGATTCTTCAGGGGCATATATTCTATATTTCTTGAATAAAATTGATGCTTCATTTAAAATTTCATTATTTATAAGCATTTTATCTCCAATATAAGTTTCTATTGCATCTATTAAATCTTTTAAGCGAGATATTGCTGTTGAATATTTTTTTCCCTTAATTAGGTCTTCAATATTAGAAAGCTCTTTCTCATTTTCCATAAAATCATGACAATAATCCAAAATCTCTGAAGCTTGATTAAATATGGAACTAGAGACAGATTCTGGCAGAGATTTCGATTCTTGGATAACGTTTTCTAATAGTTTTTTCCCTTCTAAAACCTTTTTTTGAAGAATCAGGTTTCTTGCTTTTGATACTTCTTCTCTAAACACAAATTCCTTTTGATAGTAAAGAGCTGCTTCTTCTTCTTTTCTCTTTTGGGCAAATTCACGTTCTTTAATATTACAAAATCTCAATAATCCTCTTGCTTGATCTAAGGTTTCACTCAGATTGTTGATTTTAGCATCGTGAATAATTTTTCCTAACTCACTTTTAGCGATTGAAAATTTGTTTTCTCGAATCAAATCTCTTTCTATATAATGAAATCTCTTTTCAAATTCCTTTTCTTTATTAGTTTCTCCGTTTTGTTTTATTAGTTCTTTTTTTTTAGTATTATAGAATAATTCCTTCAATTTGAGAGGCCTTTCGCCCCAAATTTCGCATAGTTCATTAACATCTGAGTCAATATTATAATTTAAACTTGAACATTCATTGGTAAAAAACACATCCTCAATGAAGTTTAAATATCCATCATCAAATTCCATAGAAAGTATAAATTCTTCTTCTTTTTTTCCTTTAGAATTAGTATCAATTGTTATTCTTTCAATTTCTGTTGTATAAGGTATTGATTTATCCTTAATTTTCGATAGAATAATATCTTTATATTTATTATATTTTTCCGAATCTATTAATTCGGGATTTCTTTTCCAGTTATTTATCGCATCTAAAACTTGATCTGTGTAATCAATTCTTTCCAGTCTAATCAGATCATTATCTTTCAAAGTATTCTTCACATTCTTGTCTTTCTTATTTAACTAAATATTATATATTTATTAAGAATTTGAAAGAAATCTTTTATTCTAATCTTTTTGCCATTCCATTAAAAATGGGGTATCACAATGCTCACAGATAATGAATTTTTCTTCTTTTGAAGTTATTTTTAACGTAGCGCCACATTCAGAACAATTAAAAGAAGTAAGGCTTAATGGAGCTTTAACTTCAAAATATTTAGTCTTCAATTTATCAATATCTTTTCCAATAGCATTGAGCTTTGCTTGAAGTATTCTATAATTACCCATAGTCAAATCATCAAAAGCTTTTTCGTAAAATAAGGTTTGAATTTGTTTTGCAACAATTTTACCTAAATTGTAATCTATCCATTGCTTTAGGTGATTACCAATCCAATTTAGATAATTTTCAGTTCCGGATGATTCATAAATCTCATTTTTAACTCTTAATTTAACTTTACCGGGAGAGTGGTCAATAAAATCTAAGTATAGTTTTCCTATTTCTTTCACATCTGATTTTGAAAAATCATATTCATAAATTATCTTTTTATTAACATCTTTTTCAATTATTTTAAACATTAGAAGACCAAAATAAGTTTTTATCGTATAATCAGTTTCAGTTGAATCTTCTGTTTTACCCCCAGTTCCAACCCCTAATGGAAGAACTTCGGAAAAATCTAATAGAAATTTATAAAGGTTTTCTAGGTGTACATCAATAGTATATTCGTTTGTCTCTTCAGATATTTTTTTTAATTCTTGGTTTTTCATAGAATTATAGTCAACATTTTCTAATTTTTTCCATAGATTTTCAAGTTCAATATTGTCTTTCGCAATAGCTTTTAATCGATTGATTTCATTATCCCTCAAGCCTTTAAAAAAACTTGCAAAGTTTGGAAGATCAACCTTAAAAGGATTAATTTCAAAATAAGGAGAATACAACTGATTAATGAGTTTCATTAAATCTTGCTTTATTTTCTCATTGCTTTTATATTTATTAAAATTAGTATTGATTTCCGATAAAAGTTCATTTCTTTTGGAAATAATATTGGAAATCTCTGAGGCATTGGTTAGGGATTGCACATAATTTTTTAAATTATGTTCTTTAATTTTAATTTCAAGATTTTTTATTTCTTCTAATACTTCCTCTTTCTTTTTTTCTTCAATTTCTTTTATTTCCTCATCTAATAATTGATAAGAGATTTTACCAATTTGTAAATCTTTCTCATTTTTTATAATTATTATTCTTTGATCTTTTTTAATTTGTTCCTCTACTGTCAAATCTTTAATATTTTTTAAAATGTTTATTAAAGGAACTAAATCCTCTTTATAAATCTCTATAATAGTGCTAAGTATTGCTTTTTTAAAAGATAGTTTTTCAGTATCATCTATTAATATTGATATTACCCGTTCATTTAGATCATTATCGTGTAGTTTTACTAAAGCTTTTACAGAAGCTAGTCTAATTTTTTCGTTAAGCTCATATAAGGTTTTCATTAATAATTCTGTAGCTTTATTATCTCCAATTACTCCAAGAGACTCAATAGTACTTAATATAATTTCTTCTTCTTTACTCGCTTTTTGACCTTTTTGCAATTCATTTTTTAATATTGTTATTAATAAATCTGTTGGATTTTTATCTTTAAAATAACCTATTGATTCTATAATACATTTATAAAAATTTATCTGATCTTTAGAAAAATTCCTTGAGTTTAAATTTGTTAATGAGTTTAATGTTTCAGATATTGCCTTAAAAGCTTCTTCTCCAGCAATATTTCCAAGTGCAATTGCAGCTTGCGATCTAACATTTAAATTTAACTTATCATTCTGTAAAAAAGCAATTAATAAATTAAGAATATTCTTGCGTAAAGGTTCTTTTATCAATCTAGGATAAATTTGCCCAAGAGCCCATGTTATATATTCAACGAGTAAAGGTATTTCAGTTCCTAAACAAGAGACTAAATATTTTACAGCCTTATCATTCCCAAATTCTCCAATAGCTTCTACTGCATATGCTCTAACCCACTTATTAGGATCTATCAATTTTTTTAAAAAATATGGAAGTATTTCACTATTCCCTATTTTCCCCAAAATTTTAATTGATTTCTCTCTTATTCGAACACTCTCATCATCTAATAATTTTACTAAATATGGTATAAGAATGGCATTTTCAATATCTTTCGCATTTTCAATGGTTTCTATTAATATTGTTCTTATTCTTCTAGATTTATCTTTATAAGCTTTTAATAAAGCAAGTCTGGCTTTTTCCTTTTTTATTTTTTTTAATTCCGTTGCTGCAGTTAACCTTTCATTTTCATTTTCGCTTGTTAATAATTTTCTTTCTAAAACTGATATTCTGTCCATTTTTATATCTTTAGAATTAGACTGAGTTAATTCTTCATCTTCCTCACTAATCAAATCTTGATTAGCTGTTTTGGGTGATGTTTCCTCAAAAAATTTTAGAATTGATGGTTTATTTTCAAATTTAATATTAAAGTCTTTTTCAATTTCATTAACAAAATTAAGATTAGCTTTTTCAGATTCTATATAATATATTATTTTAGCAACTGTTTCTAACTTATTACTGTAGATTTCTCGACCAATAATATCTTTTTTGGGTTTTTCTTGTTGTTTTTGATAATTTAATGCATTTATAAAACAATTTAAAGATTTATCCAGATCTTTTTTCTCAAAATAGGAAATACCTAATCCAATCCAACAATCGACATTATTATTTTCTATTTTTAATGCTTTTTCAAAATAATCTATAGCATTTTCAAACTCCATCATCTCTAAATATGCAAATCCGATCCCTCTCCTACTTTCAGAATTTTTAGAATCAATTTTTAGAATTTTTTCAAAATATTCAATAGATTTTGTAAATTCTTTCTTTCCTCGGAACGCATCTCCTAAACCGATCAAAGTGGGAATATTATTTGGTTTTAGCTCGAGTGCTTTCTTAAAACAGTTAATACCCTCATCATAATGTCTTTTATAATATGCTGTACGTCTACCTTTATCCGTCCCAAGTAAATTGTGGTATGTGTAAATTATACCCATATTAACCCAAGCAAGAAAATGCTTCGGATCTTTTTCTGTAACTAACTTAAAATAATCAAGTGCTTTTTGAAAATCTTGTTTTAAGGCAAAATTTAGGGCTATTTTAACTAACTTTTCTTTACTATACCTTTTTTTAATTAGTTCGTTTTCTTTTTCCCGTTCATTTTCTATTTGTTTATTAAAATCGGCCCAAGGATCTTTCTTATCATCCATTATATATCTCTCTGTTAAATTTTTTCAACTTATTTAAAATTTTAACATTTTTACAATTGTGTCTCAATATTAAAGTAAACATAAAATTTAGTATATATAAGTTTTAGTTAATTATTCTTTTTCGTAAATTCCGGTTCAAAATGAACCTATAGGAAATCTTTCAATAATTTTAGAAAGAGTTTCATTAAAAATATTGAAATTATTATCTAACTCTCCTGCTTTGAAATCCTCTAATATTATTCCTTCTCTTTTTGCAATAAAAGCCCTTAATAGGTCTGAATCAATTAACTTTTTGTATTCTATAAGTAAATTTTGTATGTTGGGATTCATCTGAAATTTTTTAACTTTAATTTATTCTTGTTATTTACTTTGCCATTCCATTAGAAATGGTGTAGTGCAATATTCACAGACGATGAGTTTTTCTTTTTTTGAGGAGATCTTTAATGTAGCGCCACATTCGGAACAGTTAAACGAGTTAAGTGTTAGTGGAGCTTTGACTTCAAAATATTTAGCCTTTAATTTATTAATATCTTTTCCTAAAGCATTAAGCTTTGCTTGAAGTATTCTGTAATTACCTATTGTTAAATCATCAAAATCTTTCTCATAAAATGTAGTTTGAATAACTCTTGCTACGATTTTACCAATTACAAGATCTAAATAAACTTTTAGATGTTTACCTAAAAAATTGTAAATTTGCCATTTTTCTCTTGCTTCTTCTGAGATTTCATGAATATGATTTCTGGTCTTTATTGTTACTTTCCCTGGAGATTGCTCAGTTAATTCAATGTAACAAATACCTTTTTCACCCATAGAAGGTAGAAAGTCATACTTATATGTTATTTTTTTATTTTGTTCTTTCTCTATAATCTTAAAATGAAGAGGTCCCCACCCAGTATTTATTGTATATTTATCTTCGGTTGAATCTTCAGTTTTAGTAGAGCCTAGTATTATTTGAGAGAAATCTAATAAAAAATTAAACATATTTTCAATTGGAACATCAAAATTAATTACATTTACTTTTTCACTCAACAACCTCAAGGATTCATCCATAAAGAAATTGAAATCTATTTTTTTCAATTTTTTATAAAAAATTTCAAGTTTTTCATTCTCTTTTATAATAGCTTTTAGCCTTCTAAATTCATTTTCCTTAAAGTTTTTAAATGACATTGAGAAATTTTGAATATCAATTTCAAATGGGTTAATTTCAAAATAAGAAGAATAAAATTGGATAAAAAGATTTACAATTTTCTTACTTATTAAGTCATCATTTTTATGTTTAATATAAAAAGAATATATTTCCTCGAATAATTTACTCCTGTTTTGCGTAAATTCTGCAAATTCATTAAGGTTCCTTAGATCTTGAATAAAATTACTTATATTTAACATATTAACAATTTTTTCAAAATAGCTTATCTGAAGATCTGATTTTTTATCTAATATGACAAGTGCAATATTTAAGATTTCCTTGTTTAAGATAACTTTATCTCTTGAATATATTAAATCTTTCAAATGAGTTGCAGTTATTGGATATTCTTTTTGCTCAATTTCATCTATTAAATTTTTTAAATGAATTGCCGCTATTGAATATTCCTTTTGCTCAGCTAAATTGTCTTCCTGAAATAAATCCAATGCTTTATTTAAAATCTCTTTATTTAAAATATATTTTTCTCCTATATAACTTCTAATTTCAACAATTAATTCTTTTAGACAAATAAATACCTTAACAAATTTTTTTTTCTTGATTAAATATTCAATCTGCGAAAGCTTTTTCTTATTATGTTTAAAGTCTTTACAGTAATCCAAAATCTCTGAAGCTTGACCAAATATAGAACTAGAAACAGATTCTGGAAGAGAATTCAATTCTTCGATTACGTTTATTAATAATCTTTTCCCTTCTAAAATCTTTTTTTGAAAAATCAGGCTTCTTGCTTTTGTTAATTCTTCTCTAATCATTAATTCCGTTTGAGGGTAAAGAGCTTTTTCTTCATTTCTCTTTTGGGCAATTGCATATGTCTCAAAATCTATCCCTTCTTCAATCCCATTCTCTAATTCACGTTCTTTAATATTACAAAATCTCAAAAGTATTCTTGCTTGATCTAAGATTTCACTCAGACTCTTACTTTTAGCATTGTGAATTATTTTTCCTAATTCACTTCTAGCGATTGAAAATTTGTTTTCTTGAATTAAATCTCTCTTAATATAAAGAAATCTTTTTTCAAATTCATTATCTTTCAAAAAATCTTTCACATTTTTTTTTGATTTTTGGAAGTTAAATTTTTTTTAATTTAACAAAATTTTTTATGAACTAGAGATTTTATTTTCAAGATCTTTAAGCTCTTTTTCAATTTCTTCAATAAAGAGATCTAATTGCTTCTTTTTTTTTCCATATTCTTCAGAAGTAATTTCATCGTTAAGGAGTTTATCTTGCAATTCATTCTTTTTATCTTTTAATTCTTTTAATCTAAATTGTAGTTCTTCTTTCTGAAGAACTAATGCGTCTAAATCACTTCGAGATGCTTGAGATATTACTTTCATTTTATCCTTATCTTGATCGAGAACCTCTTGTATATCTTCTGGAGTTTTAATTCCTATGATATTGAATGTTTCAAGTTCTAAGCCATATCTTAAGAATTCTTCTGTAATTCTTGATGTAATAAAGTTGATTACTCGTTCACGATCTTCTAAAATTACCTGTTTTACATTATAATTTTTGAAAATGTCTCTTAAAGAAGTATGCAGAAGTGTCATAATCCAATTTTTGAGATCTTGGATAACCCATTCCTTTTTCCCTGCAACAATCTCATTATAAAATATCTTAACATCGCTTATTTTAAGTTTTAAATCACCAAATAACCCAATAGTAATTCCATCTTTAGTTGGAATTCCATTTTTCTTTGGTATTCCCCATGGAATTTCAATAAGTGAAGTATCTATCCAAACAATTTCAGTACCTTTAATTCTTGCCTTCTTTTCGAGTTCATAGACCCCACCCCCAATTACACCAATTAATGCGCCTTGATTGTAGAATAATGCTTTTTCATAATCTTTCACAGCAAAATATTTTTTATCTTTGATTTTTTCTCCTGGTTTTGGGAAAATGTATAATAAAGGAGTACCAAGTACTCCCCCATCTACTCTTTGCCATGAAATTATTTCAGGATCCTCATCTTTGAATTTCTTATCTTTTATTTCTTTAAAGTACAAATTTAAAATATTAATTTTTATATCATTGGTCATATTTTCTCCCTTTAATTTTATTTTTTTTTTAATTTTTTAGGTTTTTTTATTATTCCTTAGGTTTTTTGTTCAGATATTATAAACCATCTCTCACCATGAAGGTATGATTTTGAATATTTCAAGATTCCAATTTCGGATAAATGATTCAAGATTTCCAATACTCGATCCGTATCCCATCTTAAAGCTCCAACCATATCTGCTAATGTAAAGCTTTCTAATTTCAAGGCTTTTGAAATTAACTCCATTTCATATTTTGTAATATCAACTTCTTTAAATTGAACAATTTTAAGATAATGATCTTTATCCCCTTGAATTATTCTTATTCCAGGAATATAACCACTATCAGCAAGTGAGTTTATTACTTCTTCAAGCGTTTCAATAGTAAAATGAAGGTTGGGTTTGGAATCTAAAATTAATTCATAAAGTTCATATAATCGAACACTATCAGTTATCTCCGTTGTATGATTAATTATTTCCTTATCACCTTTATTTAATTTAGCAATAAAATCCAAAATTAATTCTTTAATTCCTTTTATTTTAATTTCTTCGGTTATTGGAAGTTCAATAATTTTCTCAATCATTTCAGAGCTAATCTTATTTTTCGCAATTAATTTCAAATCTTCTTTTGAAAGAATATGATAATCTAAACTTAATGTGGATCGTTGGTTTATTAAACTAGTCAAAGTTCTTATTTCTTCTCTCATATCCTTCGACATTGAAAATGCATTTGAATATGATTCATTTTCAATTAAATACACTAATTTTTCATTAAAACCTTTTACTCTCCTAAGTTGATTCAAAATCAAGGAATTAAAGAAATAAATCTCAATTAATAATAATTTTTCTTCGTCTTTTGGAACCTTTCTTTCCTTTTCTCCTTTTCTTTTTAGTTTATATTGATTCATTGGGTCAGCTGATATATTCGACATCTGTTTTCTTAGAAACTTCAGTTTTTTAATCATGAAACTTAGAGAGTCTTCAAATATTGGATCATTAATGTTTAAGATTGGGCCAAGTGTTTTACTTAATTCTATTTGTAAAATATTTATTTCGGAAACAACTAATTTGTGTTTTTCTTCATTGGAACTTCTAATTTTTTCTATGGTTTCAGGGATTTTAATATTATTTAACAGTTCATCTTCTCTACTAGTAAATTCAAGGATTTTTTCCTTCCCTTGAGCTTCCTTTATTACTTTTTTTCCAAATTTAGTTATTCTCCATTTTGGAAGAATATAATTTTCTTCTACTACTCTTTCAATTTGATTAAATTTTTCCAGTTGTAGTAAAATGTTTTTTGTGACTCGCATTGAAAGGTCTGTATTTTCACTTATATTTCTGATACTTAAAGCTTCTTTATTTCTTTCATTTAAATATGTTAAAATTGTCTCGATACCTTGAAGACTTTTAGGTAATTCTCTTATCTGACTTTCTTTTTTATTTGACATATTAGTAAATTTCTTATACCTATTATGGGAAAAATCTTGCTTCAAATATATAAATGTTTCCATATGGGATCATTTTCCATATATAAAAATTAAATTAATCTGATAAATTTGAGATTGTGCCTTCCTATATTATTAATTAATTCATCAATATTGGCATTATTCTCTATAAAATTATTATTTTTACCGACTAATTTTCAATTTCCATTTGATATAAAACCGCATTAACTGTTTTTTATAAAAATTTAAATAACTGAATTTGGATTATTTTTATACTGTTTTGTAAAAAATGATTTTATTTTTATAAAAACAACAGCAAATAAATCTCCAGGTATAAGAATATGGATGTAATATTTGATCAGAATCAAAAAACATTATTAGTGAAAGAATGGAAGATAAAAGAACCAGAGATTATTGAAGGGATTTCAGATTATATTGAAAATAATAAATTGATAGAAGATTATCTAACACGATGTTTGAGATTAGGAGCTATAGCATTAAAAGGTGTTAATATAAGTGAAAGAGTGGATTTTATTCAAAAAAGGTTTAATTCTCTAAATAATGATTTTACCGTGGCATTAACGAAATATAAAGAAGAAATTTCTGATAATTTTGAAAAGCAATACAAAGAATTCTTGGATGTGCTAGAAGGTGAAAATGGTGTAAAAAATTGTTTAGATGCTCATTTTGGAGAGAAAGGAAGTCTTATTGAGATCATTGATAAGTTCTTTGGAGAAAAGGGCAAATTTTTAGAATTATTTAGCTTAGAATTACCTAATTCTCCTTTTAACCTAATAAAGAACGAATTTATTCAAAAAGTAAACGAATTATCCTTAAGATTAGAAAATTATTTTTCTGGAAAAGAGGCAGAAGAAAGAATTAAAGAAAAGACTCATTTGAAGGGTTATGACTACGAAGATCAATTGGAAGTGGTATTAAATGAAATTGCAGAACAATTCAATGATATTGTTATACCAGTGCAGACTATAGGAACACAAGCTCGAGGAAAAAAAGGTGATTTTGTAATTGATATCTCTAATAATTCTAATTCTAAAAAACTTAGATTTACAATAGAAGCCAAATCAGGAAAAATGAGTATAATGGGAAAAACAGGAATACTTCAAATTCTAGACAATTCATTAAAAGAACGAAATGCTGATTATGCCATCGCAGCATTCAGAGATATCGATTTGTTACCTCAAACTTACCAAAAATCAAATGGAATGCTCCGTGAGTATGGTAATAATAAAATTATATGTGTAGCAAATGAAGAAGAATGGTTTCCACTAAAAATAGCCTATAAATTAGCTCGTTCAAGAATATTGATGCTCCATGAAAAAGGAAACGAGGTGGATTCCGAATCTATAAGTACTAAAATCGCTTCGGTCATAAATTCATTAAAAACCTTCAACTCAATCCAAACAAATTTAACTGAACTTATAAAAAGTGTTGAATCTATCAAGAATAATATTAAATCATGCAAAAATTCAATTACTCACGATTTAAAAGATATCCAAGCAGAATTAAGCATCACATAATCAACAATCATTACTATTATTGTCTCAAATTCCATATTATTAATTATTGATTAAAAACTTGGTCTTGATCATCATCTAAAAGTCCAGCTAATCTTTTTGAAATACTCTGAATATTTAAGAAAGAATGTGAAATATATATAGTTAGATTTTTTTGTATATAGATAGGAATGCAATGCCATTGAATGTGTTTGTTCCTTTAGAGTGGAAAAAATGTCAAGCTTTAAACTAAAAGTTTTACTGATAGAAGCTGAAAGAGCAGGCATGGCAAGATTAATTCAGAAACTAGTCCGTAATAGGTTTCAAACAAACTATAAACTGACAGTTGGGGTTGACATTTTAACTAAAGAGGTTGAATTTAGACCTGGAGAAACAGCAACGCTAAGTATATGGGACATTGGTGATCAACAAAGGTTCGAATTCATTAGAAGTACATTCTATAAGGGTGCTGCAGGAGCCTTATTGGTTTTTGATTTTACACGAGAACCGAGTTATGATGAAATAAAAAAGTGGTTTATAGAAATAAAAAAATTTGCAGGTTCCATTCCTTTTGTATTAATCGGTAATGTTAGTCAACTGTTTAAACTGATGAATAAAAAAATTTTACGAAAAGAGGCTCATGAGTTTGCAAGAGAAGAAGGCGGGATCTACATTGAAACCTCTCCTATGAGTATAGATGTTATTGAAGGAGCAGTTCAAAAACTTACTCGTGAGATTATAGAATCAAGGTGAATGGAAAATTTGGGGAACTCTATCGTATAAACTCCCAACCCTAAGCCTGATATTTCATTTTGTTCTTCATCTTTTTTAAAACATTCTGGGCAATTAGACACACATATATGAAAGCTATTGCATTTTTCATAGTTAGTTCCTTTTATCACTTTCACCAACTTTATAGATTAAATTTAAAAGGAAGATTTTCTTAATTCTACTCTGTAACTCCAATTTAACGAAAATACTAAGAAATTTTAAAAAGGTGAAATCTATTAAGAAAAAATTGTTATTAGGTATATTATCGCTGTTAATAATATCTTCGATGTTAGGAATTAGTATTACTCCCGCAACAGCTCACACAGAAGAGTTTCCTTATAGAGCCGATTTGATAGCTGGTGGCGGAAATCCTGAATCTGCAATAGATGTTGGAGATGTTTTTGTCTGGAATGATGGGGAATCTCTTTATGTAAAATATCAAACAATTGATGATTGGTATATGGTTGAAGCTCATTTGGCAGTTAATACAACTTTAGCAGGAATCCCACAAACACCTAACAAAAAAGGAAATGGTGGAGGTAATCCTATCCCTGGTCATTTTGAGTGGAAAAGAGAATATTGTCCACCAGATCAAGATGATTTATTCGTTATCGACTTAGACGGTTGGAATATCGGTACTCTGCTATATATTGCCGCTCATGCTGAAGTAATACATATTGTAAGCAGTTGTGATACGATAGCTAGTGATTCAGATGTGGTTTGGGAAGAACTCCCTGATATTTGGCAACCTGCGGTACCATGCTGGACTCATGGATCATGGCCGTCAATTCCTGGAGCTAATTGGATATGGAGAACTGATGTTACAGATCCTGCTGGAGAATATATGAATGTACCTCAATATTCCTCTCTACCTGATGAATTTGGTTGGTTATTTAAAAAAGAATTCACTCTCCCGGATACAGCTCATAATATCATAGGGGAAATGGATGTAACTGCAGATAATTCATACAAATTATGGATAAATGACATTAATGTAGGTGGAGATGGAACAATGCAAAAAGATGGCCCTGATAGTCAAGAATGGAATACTATTGAAACATATGATATCTCTGATGAAATAACTTCAGGGGAAAACGATATCTCAATCAGAGCATTGAATTATTTCTCATGGGGAACTCCAACTAGTAATCCTGCTGGACTAATTTTCAAAGCTGAAATCTGTTATGATTATATTGATATGGAAGAAACTGCTTGGGGTGTTGACCCAGGTGAACCTATGAGATTCAATGAAAAGAATTGGGCAACCTACTTTACGTATACTGTGCAGAGTGCTGAAACATACTTTATTGAATACCCAGAAACTGGGAATGTATATATAGGATATGAAGATTGGCCAGATGGTGACTTTGATTACAACGATTTTGGAATGACGCTTTCTTTAGAAGAAGTTTATGATCAAGAATGGAATTTAATGAAAGTTTTGATGAACTTTACAGCTGTTATCTATGATTCCGGAATGGATCACCTCATACATATTAAAAGACCAATAATCGGAGAATCCACTGTTACAATTGAAAGAATAAATCATATACCATCTTTAGGTCCAATCTTAGGTAAGGATGAAACTCTCGAAGGAGTATATCCATTTGATGGAGATGTGGATATTATACTCTTTAATACCAATAAATACAGCCATCCTCAAAAACAGATCGGGGAAAAAGTTTTAATTGAGATTATTGTTCACGATCCATTGTCAAATCCTAAAGATCTTGATCCAACGCCTCCGAGAGAATTTTTAAACGAAGCCTTAGACCCCTTTTACGATATGGATCCAATCATGGCAAACTATGACCCATGGGAAGAAGGTACTCTATATGGAAGCCTTTTTCATATACATAGCATACAATCAACTTTTCAATTTGGCACTCCAGCTATAGATGTTCCTTACATCTTAGTAGTTCCATATCCAGACTGGATTCCCCCTTATGAATCTACATTTATACTTTCTCCCTATGGACACTTCGGTGAATTTTATAGATATGGTACTGCATCGAATTGGTACGAGCCCATTATGGTTACAAATAACTTTGTTGGACCTGGTGGCTTATCCTGGGGTCCTTACCCATAAATACCAAAATTGAAAAATAGATATAATTTCTATAATCAAATCAAATTTTTTTTTTTTCTAATATGAAAACAACTTAATTTCGTGAAACGGGTAATATTCTTTAAATTTTCATATCAAATATATGATTCTATATTTAAATTAGGATCTAAGGTAGCTAATTATCAGTTTTTTTCTAACAAATCTATAAACAGGAATTAGTTTAAGAATAATAGCAAAAAAAAAT
>JBHLLP010000043.1:0-4659 GCA_048885525.1 Candidatus Hermodarchaeota archaeon
GTATATAAAATGTGTTGGGGTTGCGAAAGGAAAAGTAAGTCTGGTCACATGGTTTGGAATTCGAGTAAAATGCGTAGAATTTTTTTTTGCGATGAGTGCTTCGAGAATTTAAAAAAATAAGCTTCAAATTTTTATTCTTTATTTTTTTAAAGCTAAATTCAAGTTAAAAATACTATTCAGACTTCAAAAGAGAGATAACTTATAAGAAAAATATTCGTAAAATTGAATATATTCCAATTCCAAAAGCGTAAGTCGGGATGAAATATTTCCAAACTTTATTTGGCAGAACCCTTACTAAATAAGGAGATAATAGAGCTGCAAAAAATCCTCCAGTAAACAATGATGGAAGTAGAACAAGATCTACATCAACACCAACAAAACTAATTAAAAAAAAAGTGAATATACCTACAACTGACACAATAGATTCTGCAAAAGACACTATTGCAGTCGCGCTTTTTTCATAAATTCCAGAAAATATTTGTCCCATAGTTATGACTGGTCCATATCCTCCTCCTCCAATCCCTTTATTAAAGCCTGCTAATGCCGAAAAGCCTATTAACATTTTTGGACGCCTTTTAGAAAACTCAATTTTGCTTAATTTAATTTTTATAAACCCTGAAACCCCCATAAAAAGGATTAAAATTGCAACATAAGTTTTTATTACGGGATCAGGGAATTTTATTGCAAAATAACCAAGAATTACAGAAGTAAATATCGCTAAACATCCAAAAAAAGCCATTATTAAAGATATTTTAGTGGCATCATTTAATGGACGAAAAGAATAACGGACATTTTTGAATTCATGATCAAAAATTGTATCAATTGCTCCAGTTATAGCTTCTGAAATTAATATAGTTGGAACTACTTGAAGAGGGCTATAACCAAATAAAAATAATAAAGGTGATAATGCTGTGCCAAAGCCCATACCCGCCATAGAATCCATAGATTCAAATAAAAATGCTAATAAAATTATTATTAAGAATAATTTCATTATTATCTAACCTTATAATAAAAAGTAAAATAAGATCATTACTAAAACATAGAACGTTAAAGCAATACTTACTTTTATAATAGAGCGTTTTTCTACTCTCATTCTTTCTATAATTGGTTTTTCATCTAGTTCGCGCGCCTCTTTACCAATTTCCCAGTCCAATTCCATGATTTTTTTCACACTCTCTTAATTAATAATTATTAATTATAATTAAATATAATTAAGTATAATAATATTTTATTATTTAAAGCTTGTGGAATTTTTAGACTATTTCAGCAAATTCAATTTAAATATAACCATTTAAGTTAGTATTTTGAAGAAAAAAAAGACTCTTTTATTGATCTAGTTTCTATGTTCTTTTAGAAATAAAAAAGTATGATAAAAAGAATTTATCTGAAATATATTTTCTAATGAGTCTATTTTAAGAGTAACTCTAAATTTCGTTTAATGACAGAAATTGCTCTCTCTGCATTATCTGGAACGAACATTTTGAGTTTTTTCGATAAAGAGTGTATTAGTTCTTTATCATTGTTTCCATTTAAAATCTTTTGAGTCTCTTCCTCAGTAATATCCTCAAGTCTTACTGTTGAATTTATTACTTTTCGATTACCTGGACACTTTTCTTGACATCTCATACACCCAATTAAAGCATTATGGGCTTCACGAGGAATCCAATCTGGAATTACTCCAGGAATTTCATTATAGACAGGAATGCAATTTGTAGCATTAATTACAAAATTCTCATCAGATGGTTTAGGGATTGCATGAGTAATACAATTGTTTATGCAGAAGTTACAATTTTCACAATGTTCCATCATTTTCAATTCCCCCCAATCATCGTTTGCAAATTCATAATCTGTAAAGAAGGCATATAAATATATCATACTCCCCCACTCATCAATATAACAAATATTGTTTCTACCATATTTTCCAAGTCCACTTCTCACAGCTAATAATTTAAGGTGAAGTTTACCAGTATATTCAACTTTATACCCTGGTTCCTTTATGATATCATTTAATATCAGATTAATGCAATCTTCCAGTGTTGTACCATCATCGAAGTAATTTGGAGGTACCATAACTTCATGCTTTTTACCATTTAAATTAAAATTCACCAACCCTAACTTGCCAAATATCGCTAATATTATTATCGATTTAGCACTCGGAAAATTTTCAGGGATTTCAAATTTCTTACTATCTATGTAACCCCTATAAACTTTATTATCGCTGAGTTTTCCCTCTCGACGTAATTTATCGATATCTTCTTGGAGTTCTCCTAAATGTTCTACAGAAATTGTGCGATATTTATATTCAAAATCTATATTAGTACCACTATACATAAATGACTTCCTTTTTGTGCTAAAATTCAATTCAAATTTTGAGAATATTTAGGATTATAGATAATTTTAAAGTTAACTGACTTTTCTTCTTTTGTTTGAATTTCGGGTCTTGTTCTAATATTATTGATGATATTCTTTTTAGTATCCTAATTTGACAAAAGTAAGCTTTTTATTTTACGAATCCGAAATAAGAATAAATTACTTTTTAATTAAAAAGCTAAATCAAGAAATAAGGTGAAAAAATGCCTACTTTTGGACATGTATTTTACGGTTTATGCCTCCTTATACCAATATTTTATTATACTAGAGATAAATTCAACTATAAAGTTGCTTTTATTTTCTTTGCTAACAATCTCTATGGTCCAGATTTAGTCTTCTTATTTATTGACACACCATTTCACTCAATTTTGGGTTTTGCTATATTAGCTATCCCATTGGCATTAGTATACTCATACTCTTCAAGATTTTCTTTAAAAAAATCCAATGGAAGATTTCCTTTGAGATTTGAAGATGAAGGGATTAGTACAGTAAAATGGAAAAATGCGTATCTGCTCACTATTGCTGGTGGTGTTTCTCATTTTTTTATAGATCAATTTTTCCATTTTGAAGAATCAATGTGGATCTGGTCATGGCCAGACATTAGCATTACATATGAACAAATGCTTGCTTGGGGAGGCCCGTTATATCATGTTTTTGACCCACTAATGGTTATTGGGGAAATTATTGTTGTAATCTCAATACTTCTTTCTATCTATTACTTCAGAAAAGGTTATAAAGAGACATTCAAGATTTTCTTAGTAATTTCATTAGTTTCTTTTATAATAATGCTATTAGGAGCATTTGGAATTGGGTCATTAACAGCAGTATTTGGTGGTGAACGGGAATTAGCTGTGATGTGTTTTGGGCTTATTTACATATTAATACCTCTCTTTATACTGATGTATGTTGCACGTAATGTAGAAGATCATCCAATTGAGACTCCTGATAAACCAAAAATACAAAGAGAAAAACTTTTAAAGATTGTTGTCGCCCTCTCTCTTATTTTAGGTATCTTTTTTGTATTATATGGAACTTTAGCATTAATAATGGTAGATACTTTTGTTTCACTTGTTGAGGCTTATTACACAAAAGCGACCTATGTAAATACAAAGATAGGAGTTATTTTCTGTGGATTTTACTATGGCACAATTGCATTAATTTTGTTTATTGGGGCAATAGGGCTATTCTTCAAAAATAATTTTTGCCGATATTTAGCTATCGCAGCTTCTTCATATTTCTTCATGCTTGGATTTCCCCTAGCAATTGCATTATTTCTATGTGAAAAGGATGTAAAAGCATTATTTAGGAAAGGGTAAAAACGAGTTAAAAAATTAAATTCCTTTTTTTTTAAATTATAGATTATAAAAAAGAATTAGTCAAGATATTTATGTTGGAAATTTGATTTTATCTAAAGCAATTTCGAAATCTTTTTCTTTCTTTATTAGGACTCCTAAAAACGGAATTCCTTTCTTTAATTCTTCCATGGAGATTCCACTTTTTAATAAAACTCCAATCCAATCAAGAAGTTCAGATGTAGAGGGCATTTTTCGAAGTTTTGTGATAGCTCTTAGTGCATAAAAATGTTGTAAACATTGATCTAATAGATTTTGCTTTAAATTGGGGTAATGAAGTTTACATATCTCTGCCATAAATGATTTCGATGGAAATTCAATCCAGTGAAATACACATCTTCTAAGAAAGGCATCTGGAAGTTCTTTTTCATTATTTGAAGTAATGATTACAATTGGTCTAGTCTTAGATTTCACAAATTCCTTAGTTTCTTTAATATAGAATTCCATAACATCTAATTCTTGGAGTAAATCATTGGGAAATTCAATATCAGCCTTATCAATCTCATCTAATAAGAGAACAACCTGTTCTTCAGATACGAACGCTTCTCCTAAAGGTCCAAGTGTTATATAATCATGTATATTATCAACATCTCGATCCTCACAACCAAACCTACTATCATTTAGTCTTTGAACTGTATCATACATGTAACACCCATCAATAGCTTCAGCTGTACTTTTAATATTCCAAATTATCAATCTTTTGCCCAAATTTTCAGCTATAGCATGTGCAAGCATAGTTTTTCCTGTTCCTGGTTCCCCTTTGACCAATAATGGACGCCCGAGAGCTATTGCAACATTTACGATATTTCTAAGTTGAGGATCAGCAAGATATTTTACATTCTGAGTTTTTACGTCTCCTTGGAATTTATTAAAACCGTTAATACTCATAATTAAAAGAAATAAATTTAAAATTAAATAATTTTTGAATATTTTTTTT
>JBHLLP010000043.1:4759-29114 GCA_048885525.1 Candidatus Hermodarchaeota archaeon
ACATTTATCCCAGGTTTAAGTAATTGGGAAGCTTTAGCTATAGGAGATTTTAGAATTGGTCATTTCCTTAGTGTTTTAATAACTTTTATAATCGTAGCTATTGTGATTTTCTTTATAGTGAAACTAACTAAACGAATAGGAATAGACTAAAATATAATTATAACCAAAATTTTTTTTATCTTTTACCTAATTGAAATAAATACCAAATAAACTATTGAGAATCTAAATAATAAATTAATTAATACTACTAATTATAACAGGTAAATCATTCATCTAATTTGTGGTTAGATCCTTGAATTTTTTTATAACCCATTTTTTATCTAACACTGCTATAAATGGGGCAAATCGAGGTCCTTTTGTATTTCCTAAAAAAATTTGGTAAAGAACCTGGAAGAATTCATTCATTTCTTTACGTGATAAACCAGCTTCTCCACTCAAATCTATCATTTTTTGTCTTATTTCTTCTTCAGTCCATTTTACTTCTTCCAAACTGTTTCCAAGATCAGCTACAATATTATAGATTCTTTCACTATACATATTCATTATTTCTGATGAGGTCTCATCTTTTAACTTAATTCTCAAATGGTTTGGAGCATATTTTGAATTTATCCAATTCCGTGCCAAAGTCAAACGTTCTTGAATATGATCAATAATCTCTTTTGTTAATTTCTCTTTCAAAATTTCTGTTGCTTGCAATCTCTGAATAGCTTGTTGAGTTCCTGCTTGATCAGGGGTTACTAATTGAGAAAGAATAATTGCATGATGATAATCCATTTGGAAACCTCTATATTCAGGGACGTTGTTATAGTGAGTAATTTCATAACTTCGTTGAATTACATGAAGTTCTACAGGATCTTCAAAGGAGTCTATTCCATAATATATCCGCTGAGCCTTGTCATAGTCATCAATATAGTTTGGAATCTTATCTAACCCCAGGATTATTCGTCTTTTAGGAGGAGTTTTAAGATAAAGATACCTTAAGATTTCAGGTTCAGCATATTCTAACCACTTGGTTGGCCTGAATCCAATGAAACCTGAACCTGACATATCTCCAAAATCTTTACGACCTTCGGAGTATCCAACCCATTCATTCCAGAATCCATATGGACTTCTATGATTTAAGACAGACTCTATAATCTCAATGCAACTATCTCGAGAGCCTCCGGGAGTAGCATGATCCTTCCCATAGGGTTCAAAGTGCACATTTAGAACATACCAAATTGCCAACCATTCAAGTCGCCAAGTTAGTTTCCCCTTCCTAATATCTGACCATCCTTCACTCTTACATTCATCACAGATATAGTAGACTTTATATGTATCTAGATTAACTTCTAAAGCTCTTGTGGTTGCAATTCGATTACATTGTTCACAGAGAGGATCAATGGGAATCCATTCTTCGGGAAAAGGATTTTTTTTACGATATTTATTTAATATTTCTCGAACTGCATTTCTTTTACTAATCAACTCAACTACTACATTTATCATCCTTTCTTGCAAGTATAATTCATGAGTTTGGACGATCTGAATATCATGTCCAAATTTCGGCATCCATACTGCAAGATTATTTAAATGATAATCCACCCAAGTTTCATTTTCATTATGAGGAGATGGAATATCAATATATCGCCAGTTAATATATTGTTTTGCTTTCTTTGGATCTGAAAATAGATTCAATTGACCAGGTTTTCCTTTAAATCTATCTGAAGTATAAAGAATTAAGGAATGTTTAGCATTATATCCCCTATTCTTGAGTTCGTTTACAATAGCATTTGTGAGAACAATTTCTCCCCTTAAATTGCCGACATGTATTTGACCAGACACAGAAATTCCACAATTGCAATTGAACTCTTCTAAACCTTGCCAATTTTTGATTAGGTCGTTGGTTAATCCATCAATCCAATGGTATGGTTGTTTTTTTGAGACTTAGATCATCCTCTACATTTAATCTCTAACAATATAATAAAAATATAAATGAAAAAAAAAATAAAAAGTCTTTATAATTCAGTTAATCTCGCTGACTTAAAATTGTTGTAGAGCATACACTAAATGCTCCACCGAGATTATGGCATAATCCTATTTTAGCATCAGGAACTTGTCTCCCTTCAGCACGTCCTTGAAGTTGCTTTGTAATCTCTGTTAACATCCGACAACCTGTAGATCCAATTGGATGACCAAATGATTTTAATCCACCTGATGGATTTACTGCGGTTTCACCATTCCAATTGAATGTTCCATTTTTTAATTCCTCAGCAGCTTGGCCTCGATCACAGAATTGTAAATCTTGACAATTTATCAACTCTGTAATGGTAAAACAATCATGAACTTCAGCAGCATCAATTTCTTTTCGAGGATTTGTAATACCTGCTTCTTTATAAGCATATTCAGCAGCTTTAACAGTTGCTGGAAAGCTAGTGAAGTCTGCTCCAGGACCATTAGGAGGTATATACCATGGAAAATTAGTTCTACAAGAGATTGCATTTGCTTTAACTAAAATATAGTCATCTGCATGAGCATAACTTTCAGCTAACTCTGGTCTAGTTAAAATTAAAGCAGCAGCGCCATCACTCATCGCACAACAGTCAAAACGTCCAAGTGGATCTGCAATCATGGGAGCTTTCATTGCTTGCTCAATACTAATTTTACTTCTAAAGTGAGCTTTTGGATGGTCAGAACCATTATCATGATTTTTTACAGCTACTCGAGCAAGATCTTCTTTTGTCCATCCGTATTCATGAAAACATCTTGTTGCTGCCATAGAAAACATTGCTGGGGCAGATGGTGTCGGATATAAAGGATGACCAAAAATTGTGAACCCAGGAAGTCCACTACCTCCTTCATCCATTAATTTTTCTACACCACATGCAAGTACGATATCATAAGCCCCTGAAGCTACAGCAAATGACGCATTTCTAAACGCATCCATTCCACTTGCACAAAAATTTTCAACCCTAGTTGCGGGTTTTCCATCTAATCGCAAAATATCTTCTGTTACCGCTCCAGAAAGTCCTGTAAAATAATAAAACATTCCAACCCAAGTGGCATCAATATCATCTTTTACGATTCCTGCATCTTTAATGGCGCTTTGAACTGCTTCGAATAGTAAATCATATTGATTTTTATTCCAAAGCTCGCCATACTTAGTCATATCGGCTCCTATAATAGCAACTTTATCTTTTATACCTTTTCTTCCCATTTTTTATCTACCTCCTTTATGGTCTTCCCCTCTCGGGTCGACATTTCCAATAATAATTTTTAAATTCAGCTCCTTCATGTTCTTTTCTGAAGGTTAATTCTACTCTCATTCCTATTTGAACATTTTCTTCAGGCTTTTCAATTTCTGTCATATTTAATAGAACTCTTCCACCACCATCTAAATCAATTACACATCTAGGTACAGGTATATCTAAATAAGTTCCACCTACTAAATGATCTAATGTAAATGTAAAGATTGTTCCCTTTAAAGAAAGTTTTACTCGCTCAAGCTGATCATCTGCTCTGCAAACATAACATGAACGTAGCATATCAGGATATTGAATTGTTCCACAATTCTTACACTTAACACCATACCACTTATATATAGATGCCGTATCACGCCAGATTGTTACAGCAGAGCTCTTTCTCTTATATCGATCTTTTTCAAGAACTTCCTTAAAATCAAGAAATTTATTGTAGTTTTCTAAAGATTTCATAGATTTTTGGTGTCCAATAAAACCCATTCGATTTTTCCCAATATCTCTTAGAGCATCTCTATTCTGAACTTGCATCAATATCGCATCTGCTCCATCTCCGAATCCTGCCATAATCATTTTAGTATCAGGTTTAGGCCTTCTTAAGGCACCAATTAGTAGTATAAAAGGCATTGGAGTCCCCAAATCGCCAAGTTGGAAAAATACACTGTTTTGAGCAACTCCTCCAACGAACTTCATTATTTTTGAAACTCTACCGTGCAATCGAGGATTATTATAATAATACGCAGCAGCGCCGATATCTTCTGGTTTCAAATTATTTCTTTTTAAAATTTCTGACATTACTTTTGTGATACTCTCAAAATAGAATTTTGTGTCCATCTTCACTTCAAAAGTTCTAATGAATTTATCCTTGTCTGCCCTTTTCCAAGGTCCAGTAACATTAGCAGAAACTGAATAATAATCATCTATTGATAATGGTAAATTATCTTCTTCAGCTATGAGTAAAGCAGCTGCTCCATCGGCAAAACCATATTCCCACATTGTTGATGGTTCTGGAGCTCTAGTATCTGCTGCCACTACAAGAATACTCTTAATATCTTTATTCGCTTTTATAGTATCAACTGCTCTCGTTACTGCTGTAGTACCAGCTTTTAAAGAATCTGTAAAATCTGCAGTAATTATATCTTCTCTCATGTCTAATACAGTAGCAATTAAGGAAGCAGAATCTTTTTCTGTATATACTTGAGTTGTCGATGCAAAAAATAATCCATCCACTGTTTTAGGATCAAAACCAATCAAGGCATCCAGACCGGCTTCTACAGCCATAGTAAGACTATCTTCATCTGCCATAGCAACTGCTTTAGTACCAGGTACAATTGGAAATTCCCAAGCTTTCCCTATTAATTCACGTGGTAATAGATATCGAGGCAAATAGACTCCATATGATTGTATTCCTATCAATTTTTATTTTCTCCCCTTTTTTTTTAATACTTATTTTAAAATTATTATATATATGTTCTTGAATGCATCACGATAAATATATTTCCTCAAATTTGCATGAAAAAATAAAATGAAAAGTATAAATAACCATTAACTTTTTTCCCTTTTTGTAGTATTGATTTAAACAAAGAGTTCAGATCTTAATAGGAGATATACAAATTGTGAAAATTCTGAAATTTGGGAGAATTTCCTCATTAATGGGATGTCTATGGGTAGAAAACTTCGAAAAGTTTTTCAAATTGCTATTCTTTATTCATTTATATTTAAAAATGTATTAAGGTGAATTCTAAAATGAATGGTCCTCCTGAACCTTTTAAGATTAAAATGATTGAGCATGTTGGAATGCCAGATCAGAAAAGAAGAACCGAAGCTATAAAAGAAGCAGGTTATAATACATTTCTACTAAAATCTGAAGATGTATATATCGATCTTTTAACTGACTCTGGAACGTCTGCCATGTCAGATGCTCAGTGGTCAGCAATGATGTTAGGCGATGAGGCTTATGCTGGTGCCCGGAGTTTTTATAAACTTGAAAATGCAATTTTAGATGTTCTTGGATTTGAATTAGTTGTCCCAGTTCACCAAGGACGTGGCGCAGAACATCTAATGTATGGACATCTCACAAAACCAGGTCAACTGGTTCCAAGGAATATGTATTTCACAACCTCAAAAGCTCATGTTGAATTAGCAGGTGGAATTATGGTTGATATTATAATTGATGAGGCTCATGATCCTGAGAATGAAAATCCTTTTAAAGGAGATGTTGATTTAAAGAAGCTTCAAAATTTAATTGATGAGCATGGACCAGAAAAAATAGCATTTGTAAACGTGGAAATGAATGTTAATATGGCCGGTGGTCAGCCTGTATCAATGAAAAATTTAAGAGAATTACGAGAATTTTGTAATGATTATAAATTTAAAATTATTTTTGATGCAACACGCTCAAGTGAAAATGCATATTTTATTAGAGAACGAGAATCAGGCTATGAAAATACTCCTATCATTGATATCCTGAGAGAGATGATGAGTTATTCAGATGGTTGTATATATAGCGCCAAAAAAGATTGCTTAGTTAATATGGGGGGTTTTCTAGCTACACATAACAAAGAAATTTTCGATCATACCCGAGGGATGGTTGTTTTATTTGAAGGACTTCACACTTATGGAGGAATGGCAGGTCGAGATATGGAGGCGGTAGCTCGTGGCTTATATGAAGGAGCAGAGTATGAATATTTAAAATATCGGATAAATCAAGTAAGGTATTTAGGTGATCTTCTCCAAAAAGCTAATATTCCCATTGTAAAACCGATAGGAAGTCATGCTGTATTTGTAAATGCATTAAAGTTCCTACCACACCTTCCACGAGAACAATGGCCAGCTCAAACTCTTTCAGCTGCTGTCTATGAGGATTCTGCTGTTAGGACAATGGAGAGAGGAGCAATATCTAAAGGAAGAGATAAAGAAACCGGTGAAAACATATTCCCTTCTTTAGAACTTGTTAGATTTACAATACCACGTCGTGTATACACTAATACGCATATGGAGTATGTAGCAGAGTCATTAACTAGACTCTATAAGAAAAGGGATACAATACCTGGACTAAAAATGGTTTTTGAACCTAAACATTTGCGATTTTTTCAAGCTAGATTTGAACAATTACCACTTTAAAACTGCTACTCTAAAAAATAAAATCTTTTTTCAACTATAAGTATTATTGGTTGAAGACCAGATTTTCAAATATATCAAATCTTTTATTTTCAAGTTTTATAAGAGCTTCAAAAAACTTAAAACACAATCTATTTTTTTATTTTATGTAACAACATTTTAAGAATGTGAAAAACAATTGGAATATTTAACTGAAGAAGAGCCCATATCACATAAAATCTTATTTACAGGTCTAGATACGGCAGGAAAATCAAGTATAATTCAAGTATTGAAACGCGAGTTTTCAAAAATCGCAAAAATTCAACCAACAAAAGGAGCTCATAGAAGAGTTTTTACATTATTAGATAGAGAAGTTAGTGAATGGGATTTAGGTGGTCAAAAAACTTATCGTATCTCATATTTAAAAAATCCAGGTAAATTTTTTGACGATACAGAAATTGCAATGTATGTTATAGATATACGAAATGACGAGCGAATGAATGAAGCATTAAGTTATCTCAAAGATGTTATTAATCAGTTCATAAAGTTGAAAATTAATCCACCAATAAACATTTTCTTTCATAAATGCGATCCTAGTTTGATACGAAGTAGTCAGGACAAGCTAAATAATTATATCACCGAGTTAACAGATGGAATTAAAAACTTTATTAGCTATGAACCTATTCATTTCTTCCAGACATCTATTTATGATACATATTCTCTTATGAATGCGATGTCCCAAATTTTATTAGAATTATACCCAAAGTCTCAATTATTACAAAAAACAATTGAAGAATTCGCTAAAAAATTAAATTGTGAAGGATTAATGATTATTGATGATAATACACTAGTTATTGGTGCCTATTATGAAAATAATGATGCTAAGCTTTTATTAAATAAATCGATTGGTTATTTTCTCACTTTAAACGATAATTTTTTAGAAATGGGATTAGGAGACCAAGAAGATCAATTCTTGATACATAAACTAGGGAAATATTTTTTATTCAAACAGTTTTATATAAAAATTAGTGTTCAACCCTATTACGCATTAATTCTAAAATCCCACAATCCATTTGACTTATATTTCCTTAGAAAAGAATATACTACTTTCATTAATATTTTGAATGAAATCATTAGTAAATAAAATACTTAATAATGAGTAATAGATTAGACTTGTAAAAATTTGTTTTATCTGTTAAGAGAAATGAAAAAATGTGTTCTTTTCACTAAAGATGCTATTGGTGGTCCAGAGAAGATGATGAAAGATATCGCTCCTGTTAAAAATCAACAATATACTATTCTCTTTAAAAAACCTAGAGAAAATAAAATAATTGAATTTATAATTAAGCAAGAATGGTCTGAATTAGCAGTAAAAGAATTTTTCTATCAATAACTTTATTGAATCCTTAAAATCGTTTCTCAAGAACGGTTATAATTGGTAGAAAACCTACTTTAGAGAAGACATTAAGTAATTTTTTATCTGCTTCATAAGGTAAATTAATTCTTACTGATTCGCAACCCCATGATTGAAGAATTTGAATAGCTCTATCTGCTAAGAGTTTACCTACATGCCTTCCAATAAATTCTTTTTTTGTAGCCCAATTATCTAAATAACCAATATATTGTCCTAATGTATTTTTTACAGCTTCAATCATTCCCATACTCACAACCTCACCTGTTGGTTTGAATTCAGCAATTAAAGTTATTCGTTTAAGATTAGGTTTAAATTGTCTTAATCCAGACGATTCTCTCCATTGTTCTTCTCTTAAACCAATATCATATAGACTATGAAGTTCTTTTAAAATTTCCAAAGTTGCTTGATAATCTGAAGTACGATAATTTCTTATAATAATATCATCATCTTGAATTTCTTCTTTTGACATTTTAAAATCCACCCTTAACTTGTTATTTTATTAATTACTTTCAAATCAATTCTTTGAGTTAGAATTTTTTGATCAATCCCACTCCCATTATTTTTTTTGATAGAAAGTAAATATTCATCAATATGAGGGACTATAGGAGACACAAACAAAAGCTCTTCTTGGGGAAACCAAAAATCAACCTCTTGATTCATTACTTCTCTTTCAAAATATTCCTTTACATGGGTTATTATTATAGATAGGTTTTTCAGTTCCTCATTTGTATTATTTTGAACTATAATTTCTATTTCTTGGCTATTTTCTATAAAATTAATACTATTTACAGAAAGTAAAGGTTTTGTTATAAGTTCTTCGTCAGCTTTTTTTGTAGTATCAAATAGATCTACACCGGCAAAATCTCCTTCACCTCTCAAACTACTAAGAGGAGAAAACTCAAATCCCTTTAAAGAGAAATATGAAATTGCTTTTTGAGTTTTAAGAGATGGTGATTCAGATCTTTTTTGGATAACTCTTGAAAAGTAATCTTTAATTTTATGATCGATTAATTCTCTCATAAAGACTCTAATTTTTGTTCCTTTGGAGATACGTTCTTGAATTTTTGGTGTTTTTATCACAGTATCAGATGCAATTATACTATCTATGACTTCAGATAACTGATCTTCGAACTTTTCTCTAAAATCCTCTGTTAATTCTTTTATTAACTCATCTCCAAAAATTTCTAACTCAACGGGCAAAGATACTATTATAACTATTGTTTCTGGAGTTTCTTCTTCAAGTCCTGCTCTTCTTTTTGGTCTTTGTGATTTTGCTTGGAATTTTTTACCAAAAAAAGCATATCCTTTATATTCTAAATCAATATGGTCGAGATCTTTAGTTTCTAAGAACCAGACTGGATGAAAATTTACTGGTCGCATATATCTCTTATCGGTTCTGAGTCTATCATCGGGATACATTAATAGAGGGACTTGTCCTTTTTTTTCATCAAAATACAGAACATAAACAACACATAAATCTTCATGAGGATTTTTTTCCACTGTCCCACTAAAAATATCCGACAATCCAATCAAACCAAGAATTATTCTAAAGAATATAATAGTTCCTTATTCAAAAGAAAAAAATTCTGCTTATTCTAAAAATTTATCTATAAAAAAATGTAAACTATTACTATCAAAAAATCTTAAGACTTCAGTGAAAAGGAAAATGTTGATTAAAGATGTTAAAACCCATTTAGTTGAGCTCGATTTTTCTATCAAGCTCGGTAGCATGCCAAGGTTTAAAGCTTCAGGATTGTATACACAAATTATAACTGATGAGGATATTGAAGGATGGGCACTATCCCATTGGAATTTATCCAATCTTGCTCAAAAGCAGTTTATTGATGATGCTCTTAGTAAGCTACTAATTAAGAAAGACCCTTTCATGACAGATTTGATTTATAATGAAATTTATCACACAACAAATAGGATTATGTTTGGAATACCTCAAGCTACAAGTGCCGTAATGGTAGCCTTAATGGATATCATTGGAAAAGCTACTAAACAGCCAATCTATAGAATACTTGGAGGTCGAAAGCAGAAAGTACGGGCATATGCATCATTATTTCGACTTTATAAACCTAAAGCAGCGGTAGGAACAACTCAAGCGGCAATAGAAGCAGGAGGATTTAATGCTGTTAAGTTAAGAATTGGTCAAGGTATTAAGAAAGATGAGGAACTTCTAAAAGCTGTTCGGGACACATTTCCTGACATAGATTTAATGGTAGATGCAAACTCAAGTTATAGATCAGTTATAGATGCTTTAAAGATTGCGAAACTCTGTTATAAATATGATTTTACATGGTTGGAAGAACCTTTACCCTCCGATAATCTTAACGGACTTTCTAAATTGAGAGAATTATCTCCTATCCCTATTGCAGGTGGTGAAAATGATATGGGAATTTTTCGGTTTGAGGATCTCTTGGATAAAGGCTGCTATGATATCATCCAACCAGATGTAACACGAAGTGGAGGGTATATGGAGGTAAAGAAGATCGATGCTATAGCCGAAGTGAAAGGTGTTCGTTGTATTCCCCATATTTTTGGCTACGGACATATCTTAGCTGCTAACCTTCATTTCATAATGGCTTCGAGATGTGATTTTTGTGAATTTCCCTATTATCCCGAGCAATTTCAAATGCTTGAAGAGCCAATTAAAGTTGAGAGAGGTTTTGTGTATGCCATAGAAAAGCCCGGTTTAGGAGTAGAAATCAACAAGAAATCATTTGAAGAAAATGTAATTAAATAGATGATATGGTTAAAAATGGTGTCCTTAGCAGAGATAGAATCTAATTTAACTAGTGAAGAGATTATTTTGTGGAAGAAACAAAATTACATTAATGAATTAAAACAATTAAAATTTACATTAAATATCTTAATTCTTTCTTTAGCGGTTTCAATTTTTAGTATATTATTTTATTTTTTAAATTCAAAATTTAGTTTAGATGTTTTTTTAGGTGTTTTTATTTTATTAACAATTTTACTTATTTCTGGATTTCCTCTATATCTTTTTTTAAATATTTATAATGAATATAAGAGGATTACGCAAAGATTAGAGCTAAAACTCAGTAATTTAAGAAGTTATGAGGAATTTTTCATTTTAACCAATAAGAGATGGATTCAAAAATCATTTCATCTGGCCAAAATTGATGAGATTAGAAACGAAAAAAACCAGATAATAAAAAAAAAAGATATTGCTTTTGTTAATCTAGATAGTATAAAAGTAATTTATATATCACCACAAAAAGAAGGCAAAGTATACCATATTAATTTTTTTAAATTATGGGATAAAAATTTAGAAGAATCCATTTTTCACGTATTTTTAGAGGAGAATGATTATAAAAAAATGATAGAGATATTGCGCAAAATAGTCGAAATAATAAAAGAAGAGCATGATGTTTTTAAATATGGAGATTGTGCTTTTTATTGTAAAAAGTAAAACTAAGGATTGAAGGTTTAGATTTAAAGATTTATTCTATAATTTTTTTCTCTAATTCTTTTCTTCTTTCTAACAAAATATCACTACAAATTTTTGATTCTTTCGGGTAATAGAAATATGGTATTATCCAGAAAAGTGTTCCAGCTAACCAAATGAATAACACTAGTGAAATAGCTAATGGCAGCCATGAGATATTATTTTCAATTAAAGAAGATAATAAAAGATTGCCAATTATACCACCGATATTCACCATTAAACCATTCATCGCATTAGCAGTACTTCTTACTTCAGGAAGACATACTTCAGAATAAATTGCAAACTGATTTCCAGTTGAAAAAGTTGAAAACATATATCCTAAAAACCCTGTAATTATAAAAAAAATCCAAGACATGATAATTTGAGTAGTGTTAGCAGTGAAAAATGGAGTTAAGTAAAATATTAATGTAAATAAAACACCAAAAATAACTCCTATGAAAGATATTATTGTGCGACCTCTAACTTTTCCCTTATTCAAATATAAGTCTCCTAATTTTCCCCCCATGATAGAACCGGGAAGAGCCCCTGCACCTGCTAATAGATATATTGTAGTAGCAGCTAATTCTGCATCAGCAGTACCAATTTTTAAGGTTATATAAAAAATTCCCCATGTTCCAAGTGTTGAAGTTGCTAATCCGGAAAATAGCACATACAAGAGAATAGCTCCAATAGATCTCCTTCGAAATAGATCTTTAAGGCTATTAATTGTAATTTTATAGTTATAGTTTATTTTTCCTTCAAAAGATTCAAATTCTGGTTCAGCACGACCACGTTCGGGCTCAATTCCTTTATTAATATAGGTGAACAGTGCTAATATACCTAAAATAAAACCAAAAATATAAGCTAATCTCCATCCTACTGGTCCTGCTACATAGCTTCCTAATAACCCTCCAGATATAATTCCCATTCCGTTACCGATAATCAAAGCGAAACTCATAGCCCCAAATCTTTTTCCTCTTTGTTTTGGTGCATAAAAATCCCCAATCATAGAAAATCCTATAGGTAAGAAAGCACCTGAACCTATAGCGCTAAGAGTAAGAAAAATTAAATAATAAAAATAATCGAGTGACACACTAGCTAGTCCATATGAAATAATCCACATAGAATTAGTTAAAATGAAAATTTTTTTCCTTGAATACTTTGCAGCAATTTTATCAACATAATAACCAAAAAACAAAATACTGATTATTGCGATAATTAAATTTGATGCAATTAGAAAGCCTACTCCAAATTTTGTTGTTTTTGGAAGATATAATAATATATTATCAATATTCACAGGCATTATTCCGATAAAAAAATTCACTATAAAATACAGGCGTAAAAAAGATCTAAAAGTTTTCTTTCTTTTACTTTTATAAATTTCATCCATTATACTGATTAAACCTTCTATTTATTATACGTGAAATTTTCAGATCTTTCGTATAGTACTATTTGAATTTTATATTATAATAAGTTTTATTTTCAACAAAAGTGTGTAATCAGAAAGCTTTTTTTCAATTAAACTTTATACTAAAAAAATTAAGCTTTTTTTGGGAAAAATGACCAACGTTAACTATATTTTTTTATTATCGTTAACCATAATTATAATTGGGTATGTTCTCAAAAAATTTAACATTATTTCAGAAGAAAATGGGAAGACTATTGCAAAAATAGTCTTTAATATTACTTTACCAGCTTTAATTCTAAAAATTATAAGTTCAATTGAAATTACATCATCATTAGGATTAATTACACTAATTTCCATAATTTATTGCATCCCTATTATTGTTCTGAGCTCATTTCTTTTTAAAAAGTATCCAAAAGAAATAAAGGGATTGATCTTTATGGCAGTAATAGGATTTAATGTAGGACATTTCGCTTATCCTTTAATTGAAGGGATTTGGAATCAAGAGGGACTAAAATATATTGCAATGTTTGATATTGGGAATGCCATAGTTATTTTTGTTATTTGTTACGTTTTAGGGTTAATTTATTCACCAAAAAATGAATTTAAATCTAAAAGCGATTTAATTAAAAATATAACATTTCAATTAATAAAATCAGCACCTTTATTGAGTTACATAATAGCTCTATTTCTAAATTTTCTTAATGTTGTGTTTCCTATTTTTGTATTCGATTTATTAGAAGTTTTATCAAGGGCTAATATGGCTTTAACATTATTATTATTAGGTATTTTTTTAAATTTTAAATTTGAACGATCCCAGTGGAAAAACGTCTCTGTTTTGCTTATTATACGATATTCATTTGGATTGGTAATTGGACTCCTATTATTTTTCTTTTTACCATTTGATCAATTATATAGAGGAATATTGGCTATTGCACTAATCTTACCTGTTGGATTAGCAATTATTCCTTTTACAGTAGAATTCTCATATAATGAGCGTGTTGCAGGGATGATTGCTAACTTAACGATTATTATTTCATTCGTTTTACTATGGATTGTAATTCTCCTTTTAGGGTTTGGGTAAATTCAAATTATATATATATTTAATATTAATAGATTTTACAATTAAAAGCAAAAAAATGTGAAATGATGAAATGATTAAGGGACCAATTAATATAGAAAATGTAGAAGAAGTTGAAGCTCTAGAGGGTATTTATAGAAAAACCTTAGCATATAACAATGATGTGATGTTATGTTTTTTCATTTTAGAAAAGGGTGCGGTAGTACCGCTTCATAAACATGAAGCTCATCAAATAGGTTATGTATTAAAAGGTAAAATAAAATTTAATACAGAAACGAGGGAATTCATTGCCAAGGAAGGAGATAGTTATGTTTTTAATTCTAATGAAAAACACGGTGCGGAATTACTCGAATATACTGAAGTAATCGAAGTTTTTAATCCTACAAGGGAAGATTACAAATAATAACTATTAACATTAATTAGTAAGACTCGTTTGAATGGTTTATAGGTTTTCAAAAATATTGAATAAAAAAAAAATAGTAATTTAAATTTATTCTCCTGGAATTTCGCCTCCTGGAATTTCACCTCCTGAAATTAAATCTCCCACTTTTCGTTTTCTAATGACAACAACTATAACAACAGTGATAACAGCTGCTCCAGTTACTACAGAGACAACGATAATAATTATAATAAAGTTATCTCCCGGGGCTGAAATAATTTTTTCCACATTCACACTCTCAGATCCAAGATTTCCTAAGGTATCATTAGCATAGAAAGTTATGTTAATAATTCCTTGGGGTAAAGCTGCCCATGCTGTTGGATCAATGGTGCCATTATTAGTGAAAGTAAAATTTGTTAAGCCTCCATCAAGGGAATACCACATGGAATCTAAATTGTCATCTGAGATTTCAACTATGAAACTGGGGGCACTGACACCATAAGTGTCACCCGTGTTAGGAGAATTAATAATTATTGATGGTGCTTGTGTATCTTTTTCTATATTAACTCCACTAGATCCAATATTTCCTGCTTTATCTGATGCGTAAAATGTTAATGTAATCATACCATCCGAAATACTCTCCCAAACCGATTGATCAATAGTTCCAATAAATTCAGTAAATGTGTAATTATGTAAACCACCATCAAGAGTATACCACATCTGAAACAAATAATTATCTGTTATTGTAACATCGTAATTGGGTGCACCTATTCCAAACAAATCATCATCACTAGGTGAATTTATAGTTACCGATGGAGCACTATCATCAGCTATAGGAAAATAATCTACACTTCCTGCAGAACCACTTATATTATATGGGTAATCGACAATACCATCATTAGGGCTTAAATCAGGACTTGTCCAATTATCCCAATAATTTCCTACTGTCGTAGAGTTCCAATCATTATTCAAACCATCATCGATGGCATGGTTTCCGTTATCCAAAAAGAAATTTTTATAAAATAAATTATCACTACATCCACTTGCTATATATATTCCATTATCATTGTTATCAGAGATTACATTTTCATAAATTATGTTGTAAATGGTGGATACTGCCAAAAAAATTCCATTTAATACATTTTTAAATAGATAATTGTCATAAATGATATTATTTAGACATGCAAATTCGAGTTTGATGCCATTCTCATCACTTTCAAATAAATCATTTTGTTTGATAATATTATCATTACTGATTTGTAAAAAGATTCCATTATGCCCATTATCATTTGCGCTTGTATCTTTAATCGTATTGTTAACGGCTCCCAAACCATATATCCCATCAAATATGTTATCATTAGCTATAGTTCCTATGATCCAATTCTCAGTACAAAAATCCATTTTTAATCCATTTTCTGTGCTATTAGATAAGTTATTATCTGAAAGAGTACAATTATTAGTGTTTTGTAAATAAATCCCATTATGTCCATTTCCAATTGCAACAGTATCCTTAAATATATTAAAATTGCCCAATCCACTATAAATTCCATTAAATCCATTGTCATTAGCAACTGTTCCTTCTATCCAATTTTCATGGCTTGATTCCATTTTAATTCCATTTTCAATGCTTTCAGATAACTCATTTCTTAAAATACGAGTATTGTTGCTATTCTGTAAATAGATTCCGTTATGCTTATTATAAGATGCTATAGTATCTTGGATTGTATTATTTTTACTGTTCACACAATATATTCCATTGTTATCATTATAATTTGCAATAGTTCCAGTAATCGTGTTATTATTACTTGAATCTAATAAATAAATTCCACTATTTGTATTATTAATTAATGAATTTCCCGAAAGAGAGTTATAACTACTTGCTTCTAACATAATTCCATAAGCGCCATTATCAATAGCAAAATTTCCTGATATGGAGTTATTATGGCTTCCAGCTAAATATATACCATGTTCATTAATATTTTCATTGGCAATATTCCCTGAAATCGTATTATTATGACAGTCTGCTAAAATAATTCCACATAAAGTATTATTATTGGCAAAATTTCCTGAAATTATATTATTTTCGCAATCAAGTAAAGTTATTCCAATAAATTCATTATTACTTGCATTATTACCAATTATCTGTGAATTAGTAACATTAAACAATAGAATACCAGAAGCAAAAAATACTGTTCCCGAATTATAAACTTTACAGTTCTGAATCATAAAATATTTGTTGGAATTTTGAACGGAAATACAATTCTCTATACCTTTACCATCGATAATTAAATCTTCGATCACATATGGATCTCCCGAAGTCCCAGCACCAGTACACCATGGTTCCAAAGCTGCTTCTGCCCAAGTATAATCTGCTCCGCCCAGATCATTAATTGCAATTGGTTCCTGTAAATTCCATATAGGTAAATAATCTTGGCTACCTCCTCCAGGAGGAACATCATAAGGATCATCTCCAATTCCGTCTAAATCCATATCATATCCTGTATAATCATCCCAATAATTTCCTATGATAGTACTATTCCAATCATTATTAACACCATTATCTTCAGCATGCCCAGAATTTGGATTTGTAAAATAATTATTATACAAAAGATTATTACTAGAATATACTTCTACTCCATACCAGCCATTATTATTAAAAAAATTTCCTGTTATAGTATTATTTTCACTAATTCCATGCATGTATATTCCACTCCATGCATTATCGTATATATGATTATTTGAAATGAACATTTCACTAGTATCAAGTAATTCTATGCCATCAGCAACACTATTATAAATATAACTATTAAGAATTTGTCCATTAGTAACATTGACTAAGAAAAGCCCCACATGCAATAAAAATGAATTTCTAAATGTACAATTATTTATGATGAAATATTTTCTGGAATTCATAATATAAAAACAGTCTCCTGATCCAGAAGAGTATTCAAAAGTATGGTCTTCAATAATATAAGGATCTCCTGGACTACCAGATCCACCTCCAAACCAAGGTTGTGTCTGAGCCCATGCCCAATTTGTAAGACTACCAGGAAAATCATCAATTACAATATCGTAATATACTCCTGAACTTTTTAATTCTTTAAAATTATTATTGTTCCTATTTATAGGTGTTAGAAAGGAGAGAAAATTAGAGAAATTCAGCGATATTAACAAAATTAAACCAAAAATGAATTTTATTTTCTTATTTTGTAGTTTCTTATACATATAAATTTCACCAAAAAAAAGTGTTAAAATTCATGATTATATGATCTTATTTAAATTTGTTTTTCAATTTATAATAGACAAACTTTGAAGTCTTTATAAAATTAGAATATTTTGTGTATTATTGTATTAAGATCGATATAAAGATTGTATTCTTCTTTTTGGTGATTATATTCATATTCAGAACTTTGAATTAAGGATTCTATTATGTCATCATTTAGCATGCTAATGAATGATTTATCTATTTTTGACCAATGAGGCATTCCCTTAAAATAAACGTTCCATATGGCTTTAGGGTTATTTTCAGATCTGGATGTTATTTCTTTTGAGAGAATCATCCAAAATAATATTAATTTGTAAGAAATTCCTGTATTAATTTTCAATCCCATTCTCTGAAAATTTCCAAAAGCAAGAATCATTAAAAGAGCTAAAGAATATCTCATTTGAATTTTATAAGAATGAATTAAATATTTATCTTTTAATAAGTCCCAATTAAGATCCTTGATTAGTTGGTTATCAGATTGCTTTAAACTGTCCTCTAATTTTTCATAATAAAATTCTTTTGTTAAATAAGGTTTTGTTTCAACAAATTGGAATATTCTCAGAGCACCTGCGAGTCTCCATTCTAACCATTCCTGAGAATACTCTTTTGCTATCTTTAAAGCTCTCTTTTTGTCAGGTAAATGACTTAGAATTCTTTTTAATTTGTTATTTATCTCATCATAATATTTTACATAATGATCAAAGATTTTAGTATAGACATAACCAAGGATATCAATATAAGTAAAAACTTCTAATAAGTCAACAAATTTATTGGTAGCATTTTCATGAGAGCGTAATTCAAGAAACTCTTTATCATTTAACAACGAATAAATCCCATAAAACGTAGATTCTCCAGTATAAATTGTTGCCATAAGTAAATGATATTGAATAAGTTTTCTTAAAAGTAATTTTTCAACATCTGAAAGCTCAAATGACTTAAGCAAACCCTTGTTTGTAATAAGTTGATAACTATGATAAGGATGCTCCTTATTATCAATGTATCTACCAATATCATGATACATAAGAAGGATTGGAATAAGTAAAGAGTTTTTTGAGTGTTGTTTCAATACTTTTTCTCGAATCTTAGTTATGGATTCTTGTGAAAGAGTTTCGTGAGAGAATGTTCCATTATTTATTAAAAAAAATATTTTAAAGGATCTAAATATGTGCTTTATTGTTCTTTGAAATTCCTCCTTGTTTATCTCTTGTGCGTTTTGAAAAATTTTCTTTAAATTTGGGAATATTTGTAAGAGATTAAAAAATTCGTCAGATTTATCAATATCGATTACTGAGTCAATCCAAGAAAGTTCGATGTTGTTAAATAAATTATTTAGCGTCTCAATCATAGTTCATTCAATTTTTTTTCTAATAATTGAAAAAAAGGTTCTATGTCTATATTTCCACCACTTAATATTACCCCAACCTTTTTGTTCTCAACTGACACTTTTTTTGATAATATAGCTGCTAAAGGTACTGCTCCAGAAGGTTCAACGATTATTTTCATACGTTCCCAAAGAAATCTCATAGCATCTATAATTTCGATTTCAGAAACCGTTATTATATCATCAACATATTTTCGGATAATATTGAAAGTTCTTTCGCAAAGAGAAGTACGCAAGCCATCCGCTATAGTATTTGGATATGTACTTGGTATAATATAACCAACTTTAAGTGATTTTACAGCATCATCTGCTAATACAGGTTCAACTCCTATAATCTGGGAATTTGAATTTAATCCTTTGACAGCTAGAGCAGTTCCGCTTAATAAACCACCACCTCCAAGTGGAGTAATAACTAAATCTAAATTCCCAATTTCTTTGATTAATTCATAAGCAGCAGTTCCTTGTCCATTAATTATATTTTCATTATCGTAAGGATGAATTAAAACAAATTTATTCTTTTTAATCAAAGATTCAGCAGTTTTTTTTCTCGCTTCTAGTGAATTATCACAAAATACAATGTGAGCACCATAATTTCTTGTAGCATTGATTTTATTTACTGGTGCTCCCTTTGGCATAACAATTGTTGCTTTAATTCCCAATAATGATGCTGCGAGTGCAACAGCTTGAGCGTGATTACCACTTGAATGTGTTATGACCCCCTTTTTCTTGTTTCTTTCTGAAAGTAAACTTAAAGTATTATAAGCTCCTCGGAATTTAAAAGCTCCGACTCTTTGGAAATTCTCACATTTAAAAAATATATTTGAATTCATTAGTAGATTTAAAGTTCTTGAACTCATAACCGGAGTCTTATTAACAATATTGCTAATTCTGTTGTAAGCTTCTTCTATACCTTGAAATGACATTTAATGTAAAATTTATAGTTGGGTTGTTATATCTTTAAAATTCTTTTAAAATTAAAAATATATAGAAATTTAATACCGTTTTGGTGGTTCTTGGCTTAGATCTTCAATTTTTCCTTTAAGTATTGGATCATCTGTTCGCATCATCCAATCATACAATCTATCTTTTAGTTCTATAGCAACATCTTTATAGTTTAAGCTTTCAATTAAGTTATGGGCTTCATAGGGATCATTCTTAAGATCGTAGAGTTCTTCATTTGGACGGGGTTTATTAATAAATTGTAATATATATTTACCTAAAGCAACTTGCTTCATATCTGCTCCTAATTGATATAGATTTTCTGATTTTTCAAAATTAATAATGAACTTAAACTCATCAGTTCTAATACTTCGGATAGGGTCATAATATTCATGAAAAGATTTCTCTGAATATATATCTTTCCTGAATATATCTGTTTCACCATTTAGAAGCGGTAAAAAACTCCTTCCTTCAATATTTTTTGGGATTTTAGCTCCAATTAATTCTAATAAGGTTGGTAATAAGTCAATATTACTAATTAATTGATTATACACTCTGTTCTGTGGGAGAATGTCTGAATTTAGCCAGGACATTAATAATAACGTTTTTAAACCAGGATCGTAGAGTGTGCACTTAGCTCTAGGATAAGCTTCTCCATGATCAGTTGTATAAATGAATAAAGTATTTTCCCTCAAACCAAGGTCCTCTAACTGTTTTAAAATATTTCCAATACAGGTATCAACCCCTTGTATTGCTCCATAAAATTGAGATAGATCTTCTCTTACAATCTCATTATCTGATAAATAAGGAGGAATTATAACTCCATTAGGATCTACAGGATCTCCCCATACTTCAAAGGGGCGATGCACTTGAGTAACTCCAATACATACATAGAAAGGATTTTCATCATGTTGATGTGTTTCAAAAAATTTTTGGCAATTTTTTTTCATTCTTAGGCAATTATATAAGTTTTCAGGTCTTCTTTTACTAATTGTATCATACCCTAAAGTATAAGCATCAAAAGCTTCATGCTGAAATCCCATCAAATGAGTTGTATAGCCATTTTCTTTCAAATACATCGGAAGAGTCTTATTTCTTACCGGTAAAGTCCATCCTTTGTCTACAAGTCCCATCAATCCATTTTGATGAGGATATAAAGACGTTTGAATTCCACCTCGACTTGGGCTACATTGGGGTGCAGTACAAAAATTATTTGTAAATCGTACTCCATTTTTAGCAAGCTTATCTAGATTTGGAGTATAAAGGGAATTAGGAGTTTCTGGTGAATTATAACATCCAAGAAACTGTCCTTGGTCATGAGTTATAAATAATATAATATTTGGTTTCTCCTTCATAGAAATTCCACTAACTCAATAAAAAATATAATTAAAAGTATAAAAATTTAAATCTCAACTATAATTTTAACAAAATTTCTCTCTTTAAGATCAATATATCTTTCAAAAATTTTCTGCATATCCTCTAATCGAATAACCTCAGAAATAAATTCATTAACATCTACTTTATTCTTCGCAAATAAATCAATAGCTGCCAAGATGTCATTTTCATCATGACCTAGACTTCCTTTTAATGTAACCTCTTTAGAATTTAACATAAACAAGGGGAATGTTATACTACCCTTATGAATTCCCTCAAGTAAGATAGTACCACCTTTTTTGATAAAATTAACAGCATTGGAAATTGTTTCTTCATTTCCTACGCAATCAAAAATGAAAGTAGGATCACCAAGTTTTTTAGTTACTTTTTTCACTTTAGCTCTGCTTGTACCAGTAGCATCCGTTGCTCCCATTTCAATTGCCTTTTTTCTTAAGAATTCATTAGGTTCAACTACAACCACATAATTTGGATCTTTTTCAATTAATATAGATTTTAAAGTGGTTAATCCAACGTTGCCCCCTCCAATTATGAGAATATTCTCGTTATTTCCGATTCTTGATAATTTAAAAGCTCGCATTATTAACGCAAATGTTTCAATCATAACAGCTTCTTTAGTTGAGATATTTTCAGGAAGAGGAAAAAGTGATATTTTAGGTACTTTTACATATTCTGCAAACCCACCATCTTGAAACATTCCCATGCCAATTAATTGTCCTTGGCTAACATCAAGCGATACATTGACACATAATACCTTATCTCCGACTTTTACTTCAGAGATATTTTCTCCAATTTCTACGACTTCTCCGGTAATTTCGTGCCCCATTATTAATGGCATATTGTAAGTTTTATACATGAAATTGGTTATATCACTTCCACATATTCCGCAATAGTGGACTTTAACTAAAGCTTCATCGGGACTGTAAGTTGGTTTAGGATAATCTTCCCTATATACTATCTTTTTGATATCTTCTATTACTGCAGCCCTAATAGATTTTCATCTCCAATTATTTTTGATTTTAAAACATCTATTTATTTTTAATAATATACTTTAATTAATTTTAGAAATAAAATGAAAATGTAAAAAAAAAGATTTATAGTCCTAATAGACTCTTCATACTTTTTAGTATAGTATCAATTTCATTATCGAATGTTTTAACTTGGTCAAAGAAAATTTTGTTTACTTGAATTAATTGTTTTACTACGTATTCGGGTGATTGAATAATTTGTTTTGCTAAGTTAATTGCCTCACTTAATGCTTCTCCTTTCTCAACTAATTTATTAATAATATTCAACCGATATGCTTCCTCGGCAGTGAGAAATGTTTCTCTAGTTCCTGTATTTAATGTAATTTCTAAAGCTTTTCCGCGGCCTACAAGAGTCATATAGGGAAAAAATAGTGGGCACGCACCAAACCTTATCTCTGGGTGACCAAAAAATGAACCTTTTGAAGCAACGCGAAGGTGACAAATCACAGTAAGGTCAAACGCTCCCGCAAGAGCATATCCATTCACAGCAGCAATTAATAATTTAGGATAATCAAATATAGTTTGATGGAACAGATGATTAGAATCGATAAACTGCTGATAATCTCCTTTCCCTTGTACAATTGCTTGGACTTCATCTCTGTCAAATCCAGCAGAAAAAAATTCTTCCCCTCCATAAAAAACTACGGCTTTTACTTTTTTTTCTTCCTTAAGAGAGTTTAATGCATTAATTATTTCTGCTCTCATAGCTTCACTTAACGCATTTTTCTTTTCTGGGCGATTTAATTTAATTATTGAAATTTTTCCTTTTCTATCAACAATAATGTATTGATATTCTTTTTCCACATCTATCAACTCGTAAATTTTTAATTGAAATTACTTAAAATTTAGATTTGTTAACTTAAATTTCTTTTACAATCATAAAAAAATAAAAAATAATTAGATTGTTTACCTAATTTTTATATTATGAAACCTCCAATATGTAGAATATGTGATAAGAAATTAGAAGATATGGATGATGGCGGTTTGATTTATTTTAAAAAACGCCCTTCTGATATAGAATGGGAAAAAAGAATGGAAAAAATTGGAGGAGTAGGTCATCCACCGAATGCAGAATGGTTCTGCAAAAAGCATTATGATCTAGCAATGGAACTAGAACATTTCTCTATTGATAAGGCATTAAAAATTCTAAATTCTAACTTAATTTAATTTTCTATTTTTTTAACTAATCAAATTTTATTATAGGGAGTTGTTTACATCAAAAAGTTTAAATTTTTAGGAAAAAGAGCAAAAAGGAAAATTAATTCATTTAAAATTTAAATAAGAATGAAAAATTAACCTTGGTTTAATTGAGGGCAAATCCAATGTATAATTGAATTAAATTCCTTTTGATTTGATTAATTAATATCATTTAAATAGGTATATGCAATTTTGGCATTTTATTTTATATAAATAGTAAGTTTTAATATGTTTAACCTTATCACTTGAACAGAGGAAAATGAATTTAACAGAAGAACAGATCAATAGATATTCTCGTCAGATTGTTCTAAAGGAAATTGGAGGTATAGGCCAGAAAAGACTATTGAATTCAAGAATTACTTTAATTGGGTTAGGGGCTCTTGGATCTCCTGCTGCGTATTATTTAACTGCTGCTGGAATTGGAAATATAAAAGTAATTGATTATGATCAAGTTGAACCTTCTAATTTACATAGGCAAATTCTACATTTTACAAAGGATATTAATAAGAAAAAAACCGAGAGCGCTATTGAAAAACTAAACCAGTTAAATCCAGATTGTAATATCGAAATCATTAGTGAGAAGCTTTTACCGGAAAATGCAAAACAAATTTTGAATAACTCTGATTTTGTCATAGAGGGATCTGACAATTTTCCTACCAAAATGTTAGTTAACGATACATGCGTTCATTTAAAGATCCCATTTTCGATAGCAGGCGTGTTAAGATTCCATGGACAGATAATGACTATTGTCCCAGAGAGAAAAACGGCTTGTTATAGATGCCTTTTTGGAGATATAACTGATGGTACTAATGGAATGTCATGTTCCGAAGCAGGAGTTATAGGATTAATTCCAGGAATTCTGGGTAGTATAGAAGCAAATGAAGCAATTAAATGTATTCTAAATATAGGAGATTTAATTATTAATAAGATCTTATATGTAGATCTCTTACATAATACTTTTAATTTTATAGATATTTATCGAGATGAAAATTGCATGGCGTGTGGAGAAAACGCTATAGATTTGGTTGAAACATATCATTATAGGATAGAAGATGTATGTCAATAGAAAAAATTAAAAATAAAGATAG
>JBHLLP010000044.1:0-28653 GCA_048885525.1 Candidatus Hermodarchaeota archaeon
AAAATAACTGAAGGACTTGAAGAATATAAGAGTCGTTATAAATTCAAATTAAAACTCCTAAATCGTAATGTTCCCGTATTCGAAAGTCTAGAATTGACAGGGACTGTTTTAGATAAAATTAATTCTTATAGAGAATTCTTACAAAAGCATGGTAAATATCCAAAAAATTAAAATTTTTGCTTGAATTCTAGTTATACTTATCTTTGCAGTTCTTTTTTAGCTTCTTGAACTATCTTATTCAGGTCTCCTAAAATATCATTATCGAGTGGTTCTAATTCATAAGATTCCAAGATTTCCTCCTTACGTTCTTTACAAATGATCTCCATACTTTTACTTCCCTTCTCCCTCCAAGGATCATAAATATCTCTATTTAACAAAGAAGGAAACCATAATTCTTTTCTAAAATGCTTACGAGTATGGGATTTTTCTAGAAATGAGCCTTTTGGTCCTACTTCTTGAATAATATCTAAACCAAACGTTTCCGAATCAAATCTTATATTACGATTAAGACTCTCTACATATGAAATCACCTCTGACTGCATAACAAGCATGTCAAGTGAACTCGCTTGGTCAACTCCCGAAATACCCATGTGTCCAAAAATGTCAGCTCCTGCAGCAGTCCCCATAGCTAGAGTTAATCCACATTCTAGACCTGCTTGAGCATCAGGTCTCTTTGAATCCGTAAGACCTACATTTAGATAGACAGGTAAATCATAATATTTTCCCATTTGAGCCAAAGCAACACTGAAAAGTACTTGTTCAGGACCAGAAAAAATTATTTGAACCTTTTTCATGTCAAAGGCATGGCAAATACCACCATAACATACGGGTGTTCCTTCTTTAATAAGCTGAGTAATACATATACCCGCTAAAGTTTCAGCATTTTCCTGTACTAATGTTCCAGCAATTGTAGAAGGTGCGGTTAACCCCATTTGAGCCATTGGACCAATCATTACTGGCATATTGAGTCGAGCAGTTTCGAATAACAGATCAATACCATTAAAAGGAAAACTTAGTGGACTTACTGGTTCAAAAAGGGGGAAAAATAAAGGATATTTAATTGCCTCTTTCTCATCTCCTCTCAGAGATATTGCAACTTCTACTAAAAATTTCGCTGAAGCTCTATTATAAAACCAAAAATGAATTGGTTTAGTAGTATTTTTTATCATTTCAGTAGCTACTTTCACACAGCGCCATTCGACTGGAATTTCATGCGGATCAGCCATAGCTCCTGGAATTGTAATTTCATTCAAAGCATCAGAAAATCTCACAGCAGTAGAAATATCATTTAAGGTGGAATACCTTCTTTCATCGCCAGGATTATCAATCCAAAATGCTTGACCAGCAGTTGTATTATAATTTCGTTTCTTGACACCGAATTCAGCCTTTCTTGAAAGATCCCGACCATATATAGTAAAAATTTTTCCTGCTTTTGAGATGAGTTCATTAACTAAATTTTGAGGTAATTTAACTAATTGGTTCTTAAAATCTACACTTGCACCTATATTATCAAAACGTTTTAAAACCTCTTTATGTGGAACATAAATACCAACATCCTCAAGAATTTTAAGTGAATTTTCATGTATCTCATTAATTTCCAACCGATCAAGTATTTCTACTTTCATTTGTATCCCTCTTATCATTTAGAGCTATAAGGTATATAAAAAAAATTATATTATGTAGTATAGAATGTAAGTGTACTTTAAAAAAATATTGTAAAAAAAAAGATTTTTATTGATTGAGTTTAAAATCCCGCTTCTTTCAATTGCCTTTGAATGCCTTGCATTACCTCTGGTGTTAGTGGATGCTTTAGATGGAATATTAGAACACATATTGCCAAGATGATTGCGGGGATTATACCCATATGTAAACGTATTCCAATCTTAGCTAATTCTGTTTGAGTAGATGAACCTTCCACATATCCGGTGAGAATATGAACTATTGCAAATATACCAAGCTGAACAGCACGGGATAATCTTGAGAAGAATGCTTGAACTCCAACAGCTGTACCTCTTATAGGAGAACGTGTCATGACCATTCTTTCCTGTAAGACCTCTGAAAAATAAATTGTCATAAGAGCCCAAAAGTTTGCCATCATAAAACCCAAAATCGACATATAGATCATTGAGTCAATTAATCCTGTAAATAATGGCGTAATAAATGCTGATATACATAAAACTATCCCTCCGATCACAGCCGTTTTCTTGTTATTCTTCGTTCTCTTGGCAAACCAGATCCAAAAAGGTACACCGAAGATTGCAAACTGGAGAAATGGAGCAAATAACAATATCATCCACCATTCAGGACCACCTAATAGAAATTCTGCCGCATATGGGACAGTTCCTGTTAAAGAACCTGTTACTATTTGAAATCCAAAGAACAGAATAATATACGTTATAAAACTCTTTTGCTTAAGAGACAATTTCAATTCCGAGATAAATTGAGGTCGTCTATATTCTCCTATATAATATCGTTCTTTCAACTCAGTATTTTCATACATACCAGGTAGTAGTATAATTACTATTGTTGCCGCAATAGCTACAAATATCCATGCCATGAAAATATATGTAGATGCAACAGCATAAGATATTAACAAAGGTGGTATAATAGATGCTACCGGTAGTGCTAACATAGATAATGGTGTACCCCACCCTCTTGCTTTTCTCATCGCTTCGCCCGTACGAAATTTATCATAAAAAAGACTATCAATATTAACAAAAGCGAGTGATGTTAGAGAATCAAATAAACAAGTCATTAAAACTACCCATCCAAAAACAGGTAATGGATTTGTAGCAGCGTTAGTAACAGGAGGCATAAATAGCAAAGCGAATATAATTGTTGCAGGTATAATACCCATAATTATCCAGGGAAATCGTTTTCCTATTTTTTTTGTGAATTTGGTATTTCGATCTGTTAAGAAACCTAGGAGTGGGTCGTCTATAGCATCCCATAAGGTGAAAATTAACATTGCAAGGAAGATATAAATTGTTTCCAAACCTAGAACCCTTTCATAGAAGAAAAATACATATGATCCAAAAACCGTCCATAACATCATACTCCAGAAGCCTGATGAGCTATATGACAAAATATTAAGAATTGAAGGTGTTTTGTATTCCTCACTCATTTGCTATCACTTAATTGTTGTTTTTAAATTTAGTATAGGTTTCAATAATAGTTGAATTATGATCTATATAAAGTTTTAAAAAAGAATATGGTTCAAAAAAAAAATTATAAGATTTTTGGGGGTTCAGGAGGATTTCCTAACATTTCTGACATTTGTTGTTGGAAATTATCGAAATGCCCTGGTAAGGTTTTCTGGACATAAAAAGCTTCAGCTGCTTTTAAATTGACATTTTTCCCTATTGCAGAGGCTATGGAACGTAGTAGCCTATTAGCATATTTGGTAAGTTTTTTCAATTCAGTTGGAGCCACATTTGCGGGATCTATATTAGGGGCAAATAATTGGGCTAACAATTCAAGTGTTGCTTCAAATTTTAAAGCTGCATCAACTTTTTTTTCAAGAGTAGAGGATATATCAACAAAGTAGTTAGGTGGATGCCCTAGTTGTCCCATTAGCCAAACATCTGAGCATTTATATGGTTCTATTCCTTCCTTTAACTGATTCGAATATAAAAGAGGAAATGCTGAGAATGCTGCTGCTTCTGCAGCCATTCTTCCTACAACAACATGATCTGGGTGGACTTCATAATTTACCCATGGATCAAATGTTACCACCCTATCTGCTCTCAATTTTCTTACATAAAATACTAATTTTTCTCTCAATTCTGGTCCAGATATAAATCCAGCATCAGGATAATCTAAAACAATTGTCTCTTCTATACCTATTATCAAATTAGCAGCCATTAATTCTTTCAAACGCATTTCTGCAACGTTTTTTTTGGTTAAATCTCTTCTTAGTGTGCCCACTTCTCCCTTAGTACAACATAAAGCAAAAATAGAGTGCCCTTCTTCAGCCCATCTAGCTAATGTCCCAGAACAATAAAAGGTTGTATCATCTGGGTGAGCAAAAATAGCTAAGATATTCATAAAAATCAATATAATTTCATTTAATTTATAATATTGGAAAATACAAAAAAAATTAAAAAAGCAAAAGAAAATTAAATTTTTGATTTATTTAGTTTCTCCATACTTTGCAATCCAAATTGGATCCTTAATTTGTAAAACTCTTCTCTGCACTTTACCAACCATAGATTTAGGGATTTCTTCGATAATTTCTATTTGTTTGGGACATTTATAATGAGTTATATTATCTTTGCACCACGCAATTAGCTCATCAGAACTGATTTTCCCTTTTGAATCATCATTTAACTGTACCCATGCTTTAACTATTTCACCTGTTTCAGGATCTGGTAAACCAGCAACGGCAACTTCAAGAACATCTGGATGAGTTCCTAATAATTCTTCTACTTCCTTTGGAAATACTGAGTAACCCTTATATTTAATCATTTGTTTCTTCCTGTCACGGATAACCATTTGACCCATCTCGTCCATATAACCAATATCTCCAGTTAGGCACCAAATCCGACCATCCCACTCTCGAAGAGTTTCAGCTGTAGCTTCGGGTCTGTTCAAATATCCTTTCATTACCTGTGGACCACAAACACAAATTTCACCTGTATAATCAATTCCATAACCTTCCAATGGACCTTTACTAAAGTCTTCAGAGTCAAAAATAGCCCAATCTACACCAGGATATGGTAATCCAATTGTTCCAGGTGTATCTGTCCCATCAAAAGGTCCTGCGCTTACTGCTGTAGTACATTCTGTAAGACCATAAGCTTCAACTAATTTTCCTCCGGTTACAGCTTCAAATGTATCCTTTACAGGTTTATGTAATGGTCCTGCACCACTAACGCATAATCTAAACATGTCCTTGAGGCGTGGTTCAGGATTTTCTTTTAGATAACGAGTTAAACCAATAAAAAGATTTTCGACCCCAGGAATTATAACGCCACCTTCGGGACCAACCTCTAAAATCATATCTACAACTTCTTTTAAGTCAAGTTCTCTTTTAGCATAAAGTATGCTAAAATCTCCCCCTTCTATTACTACGTTTTGAACGATTGTCATTCCAAAAGCGTGAAAAGTTGGTATAATTCCTACACATGCCATTGGATGTTCAGCATCTGGCATCCACATTACATTTTGTTTAGCATTAGTTACACAATTATAATGTGTTAAAACGGCGGGTTTAGGTACTCCAGTAGTACCACCTGTCATTAAATAAACAGCTGTATCATTTAAGGGATCAATTTCAACCTTAGGAATGTCAATTTCCACTCGTTTTTGGCACACATCTAGAAAATTTGTGGCACCTGGAACTTCACCATAAGGAATTGTACCATCTGCGATTAATTGTTCTTTAACAGCAGGAGGAATAGCTGCTAAATCAACAATACATGTAGAAATAACAAAATTAAACTTATATTTTTCCTGTATGGGTTTAATAAGACCATACATAACATCCATACATAGAAGTCCTTTTGGTTTTACTTGTTCGAGAACATGGAGGATTTCTAAAGGTTTGTATGTCGGATTTAGTGGAAGTACAATTCCACCCAATTTAACAGTTGCAAAATAACAAATTGTGAATTGAAAGCAGTTTGGTAAAAGTATAGCAACGACATCACCTTTCTTTATTCCCAAGCGGGATAATGACGTAGCAAAAGAATCTGTATACTTTCTTAAAACACGATAATTCATGAATGTTTTTGAAAAGTATATTGCTTTGTTTTTAGCAAATTCTTCAGTTTTTTGGTCAAACCAATCTCCTAGGCTAATAACTGGAAATTCAGGGTGTTTTGGAACTCCTTTCTGATATTTTTTAAACCAAGGTTTATTATCATCTACATACCATTCGGGTACATTCATTTTATTTCCACTTATTTTTTTTTAGATTTACATCCATTTAAAATAATTTGCTGAAATTATTAATAAATGTTTGTGAATCATGTTAAATTCAAAAAATAAAGAAATTCATTATGAAAAAGTATTAATTAACTTTTATATTCTATATCTATAGGTCTTCCTGGACTACCTTGATAGTATAATTTCCCTGGTTTACCTCTCCAATTTTTATGTAAAACAGTATTTGGATATATTACATTATTATTAGTAGTTAAAGCTCCGCAACCCATTATTGTTCCAGGATAAAAAGTATTATTTTGGCCAATTTTTATTTCAATCATTGTAATTTTTCCGAAGATTGTATTTACAGCATGGCTAGAGAGCCCACTGGATGGATAAAAAAAAGAATTGTCACCAATATCAGTAAATTCTAAGCCCACATATGCATCGTTATAAATAACATTCTTTCCAATTTTGTTATGACTAATTCTACGTAACGTGCGATTAACAAGCCAAGGAAATGGTGATTTTGATGTTAACCACATCGGATATTTGATAATAAATCCTCTCTTATGGTAATATTTCATCAATTGTCCTTCCTCACTATTCACATCATCGAGAACACGTCTAAATACTCCTTGTTTAGGAGGAGATTTTTTATTCCATCTTCTCGCCCAAAATGCTGTAAATTCTATTAAAATAATAAGATATATATAATAAAGGATTAAAAATACAAAAGGTAACGTGATTAAATGAATTAGGGGGGATACTGGAAAAAGATTTATGAAGCCATATTCAAATAATAAGAATAGACCTAGACAAATATAGAGAGGTACTAAAAAGCTCAAAAAATTAATTTTAAAAAAATCAATAGCAGGAAGTTCAACTGTTTTTTCTAGTTTTTCCTCGAAACTTGAATTCTCTTCTTTTCCTTGTATATCAGCTTTCATAATAATATATTTGAATATTGGATATAAAAAATTAATTACATATCTAAAAGATAATTCCTATTTTAATTATTTATAGAATAAAATCCAAACTTTTTAAGTTAATAATTAATTTGAATTTTCAATTTAGGAGATTTTTCAATTTTATTTTAGTATAGGAATAGACATGGGAATAACAATCTTTAAGTATCCTAAGTTATCACCATTATGGATCGCTGTTTTTATTGATATCATTGGATTTTCTATGATACTTCCAATGGCTCCATTTATAGCAGAAAGTTTTTCCATCCCAATTTTTATAATGGGTATTATACTTTCTATAAACGCGATGTTTTCATTCATATTTGGACCAATCCTAGGAAAACTGAGTGATAAATTTGGGAGAAGACCATTACTTCTAATTTCACAAGCGGGGACCTTTGCGGGATTTTTAATGCTTGCATTTTCTAATTCAATTTGGTTATTAATAATTTCCAGAATTATTGATGGGCTCTTTGGTGGAAATTTTCCTATAGCTAAAGCGATAATTGGTGATGAAGTACCTCCAAAAGATAGGGGTATCCAAATGGCAAATATAGGTGTAGCTCATGTTTTGGCTTCTCTTATTGGCCCAGGATTAGGAGGAATACTTTTTAGTATTGGAGGTTTATTATACCCTGGATTGTTTGCAGCAGGGCTTTCTTTATCCACGATGATAATTACATTTTCTATTTTAAACGAAACTTGGCCTAAAGAAAAACGTGAATTAAATCATGAATTAAAGAAAACTATTGTTATTGACATCAGAAAAAATAAAGGTGCAATGTGGTATTTGACACTATGGGGTTTTCATACAGCGTCATTCATGATTGCTATGGCATCACTTTCATTTTTTGCACAAATTGTTTTTGGTTTGGAAGCCTTTGAAATTGGTGTTCTATTAATGATATCAGGTATTTTTCGCGCGGTTGTACGTTTTACTCTATTTAAACCAACAATAATGAAGATTGGGGAAAATAATGCAATTAAAGTTGGTTTAGCAATGTTCCTTATTTCTTTCTTTCTTGTGGGGTTTTCTATTAATTTAGTAATGTTTTTTATCTTAATAATGTCCATCAGCTTTGCTGCTTCTTTAACTCGTGGACCATTAAATAGTAAGATAAGTCAGTCAGTATCTCCCATGGAACAAGGAAAAATAAATGGTTACTCTTCGGGTTTAGACAGTTTTGCTCAAATTATTGGACCCTTACTCGGAACATTCATGCTTAACTTTTTTACTCCCTATTTTCTAAGTTTTCTTATTAGTTCTGTTGCTTTAGTCCCATTCTTAATGGGTTTCAAAACAATCCAATTAAAGAAATACGATATACCCAGATTAAGTCAAGAAAAGTTAATTAAAGAATAGTTAATTAACTATTTATTTAAATATTTAAATATATTTTAATAATATTTTTTCAATTTTTATGTAAATAAGAGATTAGAATGAGGAGTATATTCAGTTTATTAAAATCTTTAAATTAAAATTTCTTTTTTTTTAAACTAAATCTTCATTAATTTCTTAGAAAATAAACAATAATATTATTGACTTCTGTTGTTCTTGTTTTCGGAGATTCATGACCCGCTTTTTCAATGATTCTAAGCAAACTATTGGGAATTCTTTTATGCATCTCCTCTGCATTGCTTTTTGAACAAACTCTATCATGGGATGCAGCTAATATTAAAGTTTTGCTCTTGATTTCATGTAATTTCTCTAAAGTATTAAATCCCTTTAGTGCTTCTATTTGGAGTTCTATATCTTGGGAAGTTGGCATAAGAATTGTACTCTCCCTTATCTCGTCTTCAGCTGACCAAATTCCAAAGAATTTCTTCTTAGGATCTGCTTTTAATTCTTTACGATATTTTTGATAAAACCAAATACGAGAATTATCCCAAAAAGCTTTCTCTGGGTCTTTTTTAATAAGTTTTAATTGCTCTAGTCTATTTTTTTTCAGTAATTCTAAACCTACATTATCTGGGGCTCCACTTACAGTATTTACTAATATTAACTTATCAACATATTCAGGATGTTGTAGAGCAAACTGCTGAGCTATAATACCTCCCATAGATAACCCCAGAACATGTACTTTTTTTATTTCAAGAAAGTTTAATAATCCTTTGATATCATCAGCAAGAGTTTCCATAGTATAAGGTTCTTTAACTCTTTCAGATTTTCCAGCCCCTCTGTTATCAAAAGTTATTACTTTGAAATGTTCAGACAACACGGGGATTTGACATTTAAAACCCTCTTTTTTTGCACCAAATCCTTGAATTAAAATAATGGGATAACCCTCACCAAATACCTCATAGCAGATTTTTATTCCGTTTACTTTAGCAAAAAGTTCTATCATTTAATTCTTGAGGATTAATTTTTTAAAAAATTTATAATAGCTTCATTTACTTCTGGTGCTTTTTCTTTTGAGACACCGTGTCTAGCATCCTTTATAACCTTAAAAATACTATTAAGAATATTTTCATGAATCTTTCTTTGTACCGAAAGTGTTGCGATTCGATCTTTCTCTCCGCAGATTAAAAGAGTGGGACTTCTAATTTCATGGAGTCGCTCTGTAACATTATGACCATAAACGGCATTTGCAGCATTATTATTATCTTCAAGAGTAGAAGGATTAGTTAAATCAATTTTTACTAAATCTTCTACTGACCATAAACCAAAAAATTTTTTCTTTGGATTTTCTTCCATCATCTTAAAAAATTCTCGAGAATAACTTGCTTTTGCTGCTTTTAAAAACGCATTAAGTGGATCATTTTTTAATTCTTCAAAATAAGTGATTTTTCCCCTACTATACATTTCTGGACCCTGTTCATTAGGGAAACCTGGCCATGAATTTATTAAAATAAATTTATTTACCCGCTTAGGATATTTTAATATGAAGTTTAAGGCGATCATACCTCCCAATGATTCTCCTAATAAATGGGTTCTCTCTATATTGAGAAATTCCAATAAACCATTAATATCCTCAGCGTACATATCCATTGTATAGGGATAATTAGGTCTTGAGCTTTTACCAGCTCCTCTATTATCAAATATTATAACTTTAAAATATTTTGATAAAGCACCAACTTGAACAAACCATCCATCTTTTGAACCACCCCAACCATGCACTAGTATGATAGGTTCTCCTTCTCCATGTATTTCATAGCAAATTTTTATTCCATTAACTTCAGCATACATTTCTGTCATATACATCACTTTAGTAGGATAATATTATTAATATTATACTTCAAGATTTTAAAAATTTGATAATATGTTGATTAATTATATGAGGATATTCTAATATTGATTGATGACCAGCGTTCTCAATAACAATAAACTTACTATTAGGGAGCTTTTCATGAATTCTTTGAGTAATGACCAAAGGAATTGTTCTATCTTTATCTGCGGCAATTATTAAGACCTCATTTTTAATTTCATGTAATCGCTCATAAGTATTATGGGTTTTTAAAACTTCACCTAGATGATAATAATCTCGTTCTGTTAGACCATAAGCAGTTTTTTCTTCTACTAAATCCTCTACCGACCAGATATTATGAAACTTCTTTTTTGGATTCTCTTTCATTTGTTTCCAAAATTCTCTAGAATAACTTTTCTTAGCACGTTCGATAAATAAATTTAGTGGATCTTTTTGTAGTGATTTATTATCTTTAATAGCTTTATTTATATACCATTCAATTCCTTGGTCAGGTAAAGCACCTGGTGGCACGATACCGGCTATTGTATTGATTAATACGATTTTGTTGATTCTTTTTGGATATTTTAAACAGATGTTTTGTACTATCATCCCACCTAAACTATGTCCGATTATATGCGGCTTCTCTATTTTAAGATAATCTAATAAAGCATTGATATCATTAGCAAAAAGTTCCATCGAATAAACACCATCAGGTCTATCTGACTTTCCAGCTCCTCTATTATCAAATCTTATAACTTTGAAATGTTCTGATAACTCTCCAAATTGAGCACGCCAATGTTCTTTTCTATCACCAAAACCGTGCACTAATAGGACTGGGTCTCCTTCGCCCCTTATTTCATAGCAAATTTTTATACCGTTAACATCGGCAAATAAATCAGTCATAAATATTAAAAAATCCTAATAAAAATAAGTATTATCATAAATTAATTTTAAGAATTATGGCTTCTTTAAATATATACTTTTACTAAATAGAATTTAACGAAAGCACATGATAGAAAAAAAGCTGTTAATTAAAAGTGCTAATGGAAGCGATCTTCACGGGATCCATTATTTGGAAAGTAAAGAATCAAAATATCCATCTTTACTAATAATGTGTCATGGTTTTACGGGTGATAAATACGAGTGGGGTCGATTTCCTAAATTAGCTAAAGCTTGTAATAAAGAGGGCTTTGATGCACTTATATTTGACTTTACAGGCTCTGGAGAAAATAAGAGAGTGCCTATAACCTTATTTAAGCAGATTGCAGATTTAGAATCAGTGTATCAATGGGTTCAAAATCAAAACTATAGAAATATAGCGGTATTAGGATTATCATTTGGAGGGCTTACTGCATTAGGAGCAAATTTACCCGGAATCACAACCTATATTTTTTGGGCACCAGTTTTATTTCTTCATACAACTGATGATCAAGCCAATTGGTTCAAGGATTTAAACAAAGGTCCTGTAGAAATTCCATCAACTATAGAAGGAAAACCTATAATCATCGATATGACATTTATGACAGATTTTGCAAAGCTTCGAGTAAAATCTCATTTAAAAAACTTGGATTATCCCGTATTAATTTTGGTTGGAACATCTGATGAATCAACGCCATGCGAATTAACAAAAAAAGCCTTTAATTTCCTTCCAAATAAAGATGAAAACAAGTTTGTAGCAATAGAAAATGCCCCTCATGACTTCGAAGGTGAACATCTTAAAGAATTTATAAAGCATACAATTGACTGGTTGAAATTCCATTTTGGTGTAAAATGATTAATTATAAAAAGTCTAGGATAATTTGATTTACGTCTGGAGCTTTTTCTAAGTTAACCCAATGGCTTCCTGGAATTACCTTTAATGTACTATTTATAATCTTTTCATGCAGCTGATCTCTTGCTGCTTTTGAAGCAAGTTTATCTTTATCTCCAGCAATTATTAAAGCTTTATTTTTAATTTCATGCAATCGATTCAATATTTTATGAGTGATCAAGGTATTAGTTAGGTTATTAATATCTTGAGGAGTTACGGGGTCAATTCTTTCACTTTCAATTAAATCATTTGCAGAAAAAATTCCATGGAATTTTCTCTTTGGATCTTCCTTCATTAATTTAATGAACTCGCGAGAGAATCTTAATTTCATTTTTTCATAAAAACTCTTAATAGGATCCTTTAATCTTGCTTTATATATAGCAATCTGGTTTTCTTTATACATTTGTATGCCCACTTCATCGAGTGGTAAATCTGGAAATGAGCACATAAGAATTATCTTATTAACGTACTCAGGATATTTTAAGGTAAAATGTTGTATAATTGCTCCTCCCAAAGAGTGCCCTATAAAATGTGCTTTTTCAATTTTCATAAAATCCATTAATCCCTTTAAATCCTCAACTAACATTTCCATCGTGTAAGATATATTCGGTCTGTCCGATTTTCCAGAACCCCGATTATCTAATATTATTACTTTATACTTTTTTGATAATTCACCAATCTGTGCTATCCAATATTCTTTTTTAGCAGCAAATCCATGTATAAGAAATACAGGGTATCCTTCTCCATAAATTTCATAACAGATTTTTATTCCATTAATATTTTCAGCAAATAATTCAGTCATAAAAAATAAATAATACATATAGAATTATAACTTTATTGCTTTAAGAAGAATAACCTGATTAAACGGCTTTTTCAATAATCTTAGGTGGAGTTAATTTTAGAAACTTAAAATTTTCAAAAATTTTTGATAATTCATCGTTAGAAATTATAGAATTAAGCCTTTTAGTACTCGAATTTGTATTTACAACATTTTTAACTATAATCTCACCATAATGATTTTTAAGCAAATTCTGCACATCATAAGAATCCTTACCAACTTGATAAATCTTGCATTCATTGAGTTGCTTACTTAACTCATAAATTACTTTAAGAGTCAATTTTTTAAATTTGGGGAATTTTCTTAAAATTATCAGGTTTATTTCTTCAAAATTTTTAATTTTTATTAGTTCCGCTAACTTCTGTGAGATAAATTTCTTAAAATCAAGTTTTAATTCTTGAAGTGAATTTCTTTTTAAGTCTCCCAATTTGAACTGCTGTAACATTGTTCTTTTCTTAAAAATCTCAGAATACCCTCCAAATCCAATCATCCTTAGAACTTTGCCTTTGTAATTAGGGTTTTTAATTATTTTTAAATATACTTTATTGAATTCCTTTATAATTTTATTTTGAATGAATTCATGAAATATTTTTAATGAAGTGTCTTTATTTGGTAAGAAGCTATTATTAAATGCTTCAAATATTTTATCAATAGCATCCAATTCATCAATTTTGTATTTTTTTAGTTCCTTGATGAGATTCAATGGAAGATAGGAAGAGATATATTCAATACCTGCCCATACTAACTCAATTGCTGTTTTTATATTAACTCTTCTTAGAGGTTTCATAATTTTAATATTATTGCTCTTTATTACTATTGGGTTTTTTTCACATAAGATAATATTAAAGGGTTGGATTTCATGGGTTAGAGGATGGGTTTCATCGGGAATAAGATATCCCTCTGAAAATTGGCAGATATAACTCCCCAGAATGGGTTTTTGTGCCAAATCCCATTCAACTAAAATTACTTTATTAATATCAAGTAAATTTATTTCATAGTCTAATTCAACATTCTGATTAATTTGGGCAGTATTCATTATTTTAGGTTCAGAATTGCCCCAAAAATTCTTAATTTCATAATGCAACGGATTATTTCCACTGAAAATATCTTTAAATACGGGATAGTTTTCAATAAAATTATTATTATCAGTATATTCCAAATGATGGCTCTCAAATCCACACTTTTCAAGAATATAATAATGTAGTGGAGTTTCATTCTTGAATGGTGAAGTCCAGATTAAAGTAGGATAATTATATCTCTTAATAAATTTCATTTGTCTTAACTTATCACTTTGAGTGTTTGTTATAACTAAGGATCGAAGAAACGCATGTTTTAATTTTAAACCTTCTAAATAAATACCCCTTAATTTTTTCATGTAATCTTGGATTTTAGAAAAAATCTTGCTATAGTTGTTAAATTTACAGTTCTGTGCAATAGTAATAAATGCATTTACTTCTTCTTCTGGTTCCATATTTAATATGGCTTCATTAACTAAATCTAACGTCCTCTTGTTCATTATTTCTTTTAAATTAGTCTTAGAATCTTTATGAAACTCTTTTAAATAATCATTAATATTAAAATCAGATTCAAATTTATGTAATAGCAAGTATTTTAGAATTGGTTCTTCAATTTTATTTACTTTTATAAGTTTAAATACATCTCTCAGGAGAAGTTTCGGAAAATTGATCATTAAAATCTGACTATTAAGTAAAATCTCAACTCTTTTTGAAAAGTTAAAATTCTCGAAGTTAGAAATTGCTGTACTTATCACTTTTGGATATTTATCTAAGTTTTTATCAGCTAATTCTTTGAATTGTACTGAATATTTTAAGAACTGTTCATATAAGTTATATTTTAATGTAATTTCACCTATTTTCAAGATATATTCAAAATCTCTTGATTCATCAAACGCTTGATGTAAGAAATTAATTGCTTCATAATATTTAGTACGCTTAATTAGCTCCTCTGCTTTCATAGTATAGCTTGCTGTTTTACTTTTTTTAACCATACTGAAATCTGACGTAAAATACATTTTAGAAATATTTTGACATATCGCTTGGCAAACTTGATTTTCAAGTAATAACAAAATTTTAACAATATGCTTACAAAATTTAGTTCCTTTTTTAAAATCAGGACAATCATGAATAATTTTAAATCCCAAACCATCTTGAAAAATATTGATCACATACCGAGAATTTCCCGATCCTTGCAGTTCCGATATAACTTTAATACTTGGATCTTTTTCAACATTAAAACTAATAATATTTTTATTAGGGATATTTTTTCCTCTATTAAACCTAGCACCATGTACGTGTCTTCTAAAAAAATCCGCATTTTTGAGATTATTTTTTAAATCTATTATTAACACCTCCTTCATTTAAGAATGCTATTTTATTGATTAGTAATAATTTCAGATATCAATTTTGGAAATTCCCTCCACTGATTCAATGTTAAAAGAACACCACTTGCTTCTTCGACCATTTTTTTAGCCATCACAGGAGAAAAATTAAATTTGGGAACAACCATAACAAATTTAACATCTTTTTCTCTCATCTTCTTCAATTCATTTAAGCTATTTTTAAAATCAAATATATCTGCATCTGTAAAAAGTACATTTAATTTATGTTTAGATCGAGCCTTTTTCTCAAATTGATGATTAGCCCATTTAAGAGCAGAGTTAATACATGTGCCGCCTCTCGCTTGAATATCCAGTAATTCATCAACAACCTTCTCTAACTCTACACCTTCATCTAAATTTTTAATTCTATGAGTGTTTGACTCAAAAAAAGTGAGTGCTAATTCTTCTGGCTTGAATGCATAGACCAACATTGTAGCACAGAGCGCCATTTGCGATAATTTTAGTCCTGTCATACTACCACTGATATCCAATTCAAGAACTAAACAACGTAGACCTTGGCTTGTTTTAGCCACCAAAAAATCATCATTTGAGATCAAATCAACTGTTTTCCCACCTTCTAAAAGATTGCTTACAGATTCTTCGAGATCAATTAGTTCAAAATCATCACCTGGCGTATAAGGAATTACAATATTTTCTACAATTGGCCCTGAATTAGCTGAGCCGATTAAAGAGTTTGCAGATCTAATGCCCAGATCTATCATAATATGTTTAATAATCTCTTTTAATTTTGTTTTAACCTTTATTGAGATATTATGGCGTGAAAAAAACCATTGTTCAAGGAGATCTAAACCACTTCCTGCTCCTAATGAAGAAAGCGCAGATTCTAGAGCAGCATCACCCATATCTTCAGCAATATTAAGGACCTGCGACAAAAATTTTTCACTTAAAGCACTTAATGCATCCATATTAGTGGTTTTAGGTGGTGCGGCTCCCATGGCACTTCTTATAATTTGTTCAACTTGCTGAGGACTAAGTTTTAATTTTTTAAGGTAATCCTTATAGGCTTGATAGGTTAATGAATGTTCCTCCACCATTCTTTTAAAATATTTGAAATTTGCCTCAATCATACTAAGAATTTCTGCTTCTGACATTTTTAACTGCTTTCCTGCCTTTTTTATTGAATTAATATTAGGAAGAAATCCCATTTCATTAAAATTTTTAACAATATTTCTTAAAATATTTTTATTCACTGCAATTTCTGTGGTTTTATTAACTACTTCTTGAATTTTATTAGATAACTGAGATTTACATACAAAATCAGAACAATTATCTTGAGAGGCAATTAAAGTATCAGCTAAATTTTTCATTTGAGCATTTAAAACACCTGGTTTTACATAACTTATTTTAAGTTCTTGAACTTCTTTATCGATTGTTTTAGACAATAACTTTCGCCATGAAGGAGTTTTTATAGGATTTTTTATTAAATTTTTTCGTATATCCTCAAAATTATGTTTCTTATCGACACTATCTAAATCAGTACTAACTTTCTCTAAATATTTATCACTTATAACGCCCCCAAAATATTGATCATAATTCTTAACACTTTGAAGGGCATCTTTAAAGGGTAAATCTAAACTATTTTTAATAATATTGTCTATTTCTTGCTTCTCAAAATCAAGATTTGACCCCATTACTTTAGTAGCTCTAAACAAATCATTGAGATTTCGTTTTCCACGTTTTAAATTATTTTTAAGAAGTTCTTTCATAGTTTCTTTTCCTGTACTATCTAGGATTTTCCCTTTTAAACCAAATTCAGCAAGGCTTAAAGCATCATAAAAGTTCTTTTTAAAAGTATTTTCTAAAGATTTCTTAAATTCAATTAAATTATCTACTTCTACTTTTCCTATATCATCTTTACTTAAATCTTTATTTTTAACAAATTGAGACAATATTTTTTCTCTTGGTACACTAGATTTTTTAATTATTTCATCAAGAATTCCTAATTTCCTCGCAAAATTAATATCTTCTGGCTCTAAATGATTTACCTTTTTCCTTAAAAGTCCTTTTGCTTTCTCTAATAAAGATTTAAGATCTGGGATTTCATCAAAATGAACAATTGCATTTCTTTCAATTACATCAAGAGCTGTTTTATATGGGTCCTCCTCAAGTTCACGAGCAAATCTATTAAAAAAAGTATTAAAAGTCGAATCCATCATCGTCTCCAAATCTAATCCTTCGATCTCAACAAAATAATTTTTCAAGAGCTCTAAATCATCATAGATTTCATCCAAATCACTAAAATCCTTAGAAATATCATCTATTAAATCTTTAGGTTTAGTATGATCAAAAATATCAAGATTTTGTATTTCACTTGAAATTGTATTATTTAATGGATCTAGATACGTTAAAAGTTCTCTTGCTATTTGTTTGGCTAAGTCTTGATTCTCTAAGGGGCTAGTTACTACCGCAACTTCTAAAAAGTCTTCAATATCACACATACCTCTATTTAAGAATCTTGCAAAGATCAGTTTACACATAGCAATTGCTTGTCTAACAGATGGTTTAATTATACATTTTTCATGGGTTCTCATAGCATTTATAAATTTGAGTGAAAACCAAACTGGATTAGTTGGAAATAATATCATATTATTTTTCCTCTAAAAAATGAATTAAATTTTAAATTTAAGCGGAACCTACAACTTGAGAAATGATATTTTTAATGATATCATTTGCTTTAACTCCTGGTTTTGTTTGTATCGCTCCGAATAACACGTTACTAGCAATTTCTCCAAGAACTTTATCAGGATCTTTTTTAACTTTTTTTTGTGCTACTCCAGTAAGACGTGCTAGCGCGATACCACTCCGTAAACTAGCAGGCGTTTGAATTTGATGATGAGTGCGAGTCCGATTAATTAATAAGTATATTTTCTCAAGGGTGCCTTCGTTTATTTTATAATATGGATTATTATGCTCAATTATCTTCATCTCTGTTTTCTTATCGGGATAATCAAGCTCAATCCATACATTAAATCGATCTTTCAAAGCTTCTCCTAATCTGTGTGTCCCTACTAACTCTGAGGGATTCATAGCTCCAATAAAGAAAAATCCTGGCGAAGCCTTTATTCTTCCTATGTGTGGTATTCCTAGAGTTTTTTCTTCTAATGGTTCTAATAGGGAATTTTGAGTGTATTCTGTAGCTCTATTAATTTCATTGGCAAGAAACACTCCTCCATTTAACATAGCCTTTATTAAAGGACCTGGATTAAATGCATCAAAAGAAAATCCCTTCTGTATTGTAGTCGCAGGGTTGAAACTTCCGACAAGATGAGCAGGCTTGGTTGATTCATCAAATGTTATCCATTCGAAAGAATCATTCCCAGTGATTTCTGCTCTTGATTGGGCATAATATCTGCATAATGTTGTTTTTCCAATCCCTGGTGGTCCCACTAAAATTGGGTATAGATTTGATGCGTCTGCTTCATACATTAAATCAAGTGCATCTTGATATTGACCACTTAAAACAATTTCCATTTTTTCTCCCTTTTGAGAGAGAAGATTCTTCTCAAAAAGTTCTTTTAAAGTTAATGGTTTTTTGGATGTTTGAGCTTTTGGTGATTGTTTCAGATATGGAGAATTTTTTAAAATTGCCAAATTAACTTGAGTACTTTTTTGATTAGGTTTTTGTGATATCCCAGTTTTTTGAGTAGGTTTTATAGCGCTGGATTTTGTTGATGTTGTTGATTTTTGAACAGCTTTTTTCTGAGGAGATTTTGTAGTTGGAGATTTCGGTCCTGGCTTTTTAGATGGAATAGATTTTGATGGCATGGTCTTTTTGGGTGCTGGTTTTTTCGCCATTTTTTAAACCTTTAAAAAATGAAATTTGAATTTTTGTACTTCTTATTATTATTTTAAATTGCTATTTAAAGACTATATCTTATATGAATTTCTGAAAAAAAGATTTGAAAAAAATTCAAATAATGCTAATTGGAAATCCACAATACTCGCAATTTCCAGCATTATCCAAATATAACTGTTTAATACCTAACATTTTTCTTTTAATGACTAATTTAGAACATTTTGGGCAATAAGTGTTATCATAATTGCTTGTAGGTAAATTTCCCAAGTAAACATATTTCAGTCCAACTTCTTTTGCGGTATTATGAGCTTCATGTATAATTTTTATAGGTGTTGGCTCAAAAAGTCCGTAATTTTGTGCTTTGTAATGAGGAAAGAATCGGCTTATATGATATGGAGTCAATTCCCCTAATTCATTAACTATTCTTTCAGCAAGAGACTTAATTGTGTTTTTATCGGAATTAAATCCTTGGATTAATAATGTTGTAATCTCTACATGAACGCCTAGATCTTTTGCTAGCTTTGCATTTCTCCATACTTTTTCTACATCTGTACCACAATATTTCTCAACCATATCAGAATCTCCTTTTATATCTATATTCATCGCATCGAGGCCCGCTTCCACTAAATCTCTTAAAACTTCTTCCGTCATGTATCCATTCGTCACATAGGTATTATATAATCCATACTGTTTTGCTAGTTTAAAGACTTCTAATGAATATTCAAATAATAATGTAGGTTCATTAAAAGATATTGAAGTTCCTTCACATTTTCTTGTTAAACCAATCTCAATAAGCTTTTTAGGAGATAAAAATTCATCAGGCGTTGCATACAGACTAGCTTTTAAAGCGCTTGTTTTTGAAAGATGATGATTTTGACACCAAAAACATGCAAAATTACAACCATAAGTTCCAATCGTGAGAGCTTTGCTTCCCGGATAGAAATGATATAGTGGTTTCTTTTCTATAGGATTAAAGGAAATAGCAGGTATAAAACCATAAACTATTGTAAATATTTCACCCTCTTTATTAACTCGTGTTTGACAAAATCCAGAATTTCCATTTAAAATTTTACATTTTCTCTCACATGTTAAACATTGAGAATAATTATCATCAATTTTACTCTGATATTTAGCCTTTTTAAGGAATACAAGACTCATTTAAATTCAATTTTCAATTTTAGCGATATCTCTTATAACTTTTTTATTTTTTATTATTCCATAATCTAAAAATGTATTTGTTGATAGTCTCTCAAATATTTTATCTAATTCTCCTAGTATTTTTGCAAAATATAGATTTATTACTCCCCCATGTGCTATTATCAAAATCTTCTTATTTGAAAATTTTAATTCGATATCTTGAATTGCTTTTGAAAATCTTTCAAGCGCATGATTAGCAGTTTCCCAATTATCATATGATTGGTTCCTATTTTCTACACAAAGTTTCATAGTTTTGAGATATTCAGTCTTACTTTTTAAGTATCTCCCATTATCTCTAAAAATCTCATTTAAATTCTTATTTTTAATGATTTTCTTGTGAAGTTTTTTTAGTAAAGGATAAGCTGTTTGATATGCTTTTTCCTCTTTTGATGTTATAATTATGTCTACATCATCAAATAAATCTGAATTAAAAAGTTTGATTGCTTCATTTTGACCCTTTTCCGTTAGAACCCATTTTGATATCTTGGTGTTTTCATCAACCTCAGTCTCAGCATGTCTTAAGATAATTAAAATATTATTAGTCATTTTATCATTTTTAAATATTTACTCTATAGAATAAAAAAGCTTCACTATCTAAAAAATTCACGGGCAATTATTTGACAGAATTTAATCATCTTCTGCCCTAATTCTGTTTGATTTCTGGAGCTTGTTAAAACTCAGTTCAACAGAAACAATTAAACACTTTAAATAATCAAATTCATCTTTTTGTTAAATATATTCTATTGAATTTTGAGAAAAAATATCAGATATGAGTAAAGCCTCCAAATATTATAGATTTATTGATTTGGATATTTTAAATGATAATTGTCTTTCGAATTTATAGCAATTATTTAATATTTTTAAAAAATATTTAAAAAGTCACTCTATAATGAATTTTTATAAATCCATCATTATCATTAAGAACGTTTTAAGCTGATAAGTACTGAAATTATTATAAAGAAATAATCAAAATTATCAAATAAACAAGCATTAAATTACCCAAAATAATCCCTGTGTCTTTTAATGAGGTTCTACCTAATAGATCAGTTCTAGGTTTTCTATAGATATATAGAATCCCTAGGGGAAAAAATAAAATCGGCAAGAATATCAAATAATTAGTAATTAAAAATGAAATTACCACAATCATCAAAGAAACTGCACAAGCTATCCAAATTACCAATTGGGAAGTTCTAGGTTTTAATTTCGCCAATGAATCTCCATCAATCATTTCATGAACCATTTGACCTGTAAATGCTACAGCTGTTATAGCTGCTAATATTAGAGATTCATTTAATTCCATTTCGGGAAAAAAATTCATGAAAACATCTCCAGCATTAATTTTAATCATAAAATAAGGTAAAATAATATGTGAAACTCCTAAAATAATATGATTAATAATAACAAGCTTTTTGAACTTACAATAGAAGACAACCAGAAAAACTATAAGTATTAAGTATATACTGAGAATAGGTCTTAGTAAAATATCATTTATAAAACACATTGTTCCTAGTATAAAACTTGCCATCGCTAGAACTGCAATTTCTTTTCTACTATATCCTTCCACTCTTTCCAAAGTTTCTTTTTCAGTAGGATCAGTCATATCAATGATATCATTTAACGTATTCCCAGTTATTGCATAAAAAGCAAAACCAGCTAATATCCAAATCTGTGAACTTATATCATAGCCATTCAAATATATACTAAGTAAACATGGGATCAATACAGAAAAAATATATTCTACCCGAAGAAGTTTAAATCCCTTACTCATATAAAAAGACTACTCATATAATTAATGCAATAAGTTAAGTTCTAATATTCTCAAAAAAATTTAAGATTTTTTGAAGATATTTATTTAATTTTTAAGGAAAAATTTTGGATATGATAATTTAAAAAAAATAATAAAAAAAAGTTTTAGAATCTTTTAAGCTTTTTCTGTTTTAAATCTTTTAATCCAAAAGTAAATTTTTGTGGATTTAATAAATAATAGTTCATTGATTGCTTCCATTTTTTATCTTCTCGCTTCTTATCTATTGAATCAAGAGTTTCTTTCTCAATAACAATTGTCTCAATTTCTTTTTCTATATTTTCTTTTGCCTCCTCTAAAATAACTTCTAATTTTTCTTTTACTTCTTCTATTAGTCTGAACTTAGCAAAGTCCTTTAATGTAGAAATTATTTTTTCTTCAGCTGTTGCCATTTTTATGCCCCTCCGTTATTTCTATTTATTCGATATAAGTATAAATATTTCTTTCCTTGACTTCCATAAGAAGAAATCGATAATCTTGACTTGGAATGGTCTGTTTCGTGTAAAACTTCTTTCAATATTACATCCATTTCTTTAATATTTGTTTTCATTTTTTTTTCTCCATTATTTTTTATTTTTTAAATTATAAATTGCTTAAACAATTAATTAATGTTGTGTATAAAAAATTAAAGGTGAAGAAAAAAGTTTAAACAAATTTAAATATTAGCCTATACAATAATATTTTATGGAGAGTATATTTAGAAAACTACAAAAAATAAGTGGCTCATATTTTGTGAGTTTACCTAAAAAATGGGTTGAAAACTTTAATTTAAGTAGTAAATCACCTGTGTCTATAAATATTCGTACTGATGGCTCATTAACAATCTCACCAAAACATGAGCAAGAGGATTCGAATCTAAGAGAGGAACTTACACTTCATTCAAGTCCGTACATTGCCAGAGAAATTGTAAAACACTGTCTATCCGGACAAACTAATATAGTTGTAATCTCAGATAAAGAAATAGATAAAGAATTGAGAAGTGAAATAAGATGGTTAGTTAATGGGCTTCCAAATACAGAAATAATTGATGATAAAAAACAGAGATTGGTTATACAGAATTTTGGCTATAAAAAGATTCCTACAAAAAAACTTATTCAACGACTCTTATATTTAGTTGCTGATATGTTAGAAAATATATTAGAAGACAGAGTCGATGATTTGAAATACAATTTTGGTCAGTTAAAAAAATTTTATTTTATATTAGTAACACATATACGAACCTATCTTAGGACCGGGATTTATGTCTCAGAAGACACTGATTTTACGCCACTTGAAGCTATGGATTATCGCATGTTTTGCGAAAAAGTTGAAGAAATCGGTAAGATTCTTAGAGATATGAGAATAAATGAGAAAGTTAGAGAATTCTTCCTAGAGATTAATCAATATTTTAATGATGTAATGAACGCTTACCTAAAAAAAGATTATGTTTTAGCCCATAAAGCTTGGCTATTAAAAAATGAATTAGTAGATAAAGCAAATTCTTTAATGAGTAAGTTAGATTATGAGGACAGAGATAAGATAAAAGATATGATAAGGATTGCGGAGAAATGTAAAGATATGTCAGCTTTCATATAAGAAGTAATTATCTAGTACTTTGGATAAAGCCTTTTTCTTTTTTCTGTTTTTCTTCCCATTTTTTTCGCTCAGCTCGAAGTCTAAAGAGATCAACATCCTTAAAAATTAAGCCTTCCTCTTTTGGAGGAACATTTCTTTCTACCCGCTCTTTTTCTGGTGTATAAATAAGGGAATTCCCATAATCGGCTACGTTTGCAAAGAAGGTGTAAGCATAAATTGATCTACGAGCATCAAAATGAACTGCCTTGAAATCAGCAGTAACAGGTGTGAAGGCAGGATTTAAAATAATATCGACAGGGGGCTCGAAGTTTTTTAGTTCAACTCTTAAATCCATATCAAGAAAATCTCGGCAAGTAGCAATAGCTATTCTACCATATTCTGTATTACACACTATTGTTTTATTAGGTAAACTAGTAGTATCTATTCCTTCTTTAAATCTACCTCTTTTGAGACTTATGATGGCAGGGATATGCTTTTCTTGTTGCCAGAGAATTCCATCAGGTCCTATAACTAAACTTATATTGCTTTTTGTTTCAATGTTGTGATAGGACCCAGGGATAATATACATTCCATATGTCTTAGCAAGATTTAATAAATCTTCTAGAAATTGCGTATATTTGAGATCTACTGTCATTTCTGGAAACAGTAAAATGTTAATACCTTCTTCATGAGCATCTTCAATCATTTCCTTTACTTTTGATTCAACCTCGTTAATTTTTTCTTCTTTTAGTGTTAATAGACCTTTAGGCTTTTCCTCATAAAACTCATTCATTATATCACCAGAGTTTGAGATACCAATTTGAGCAATCCCTACTCTACACTGATTTCTTGGAGACTTTGGATACTCTTTTAACAAATCCCTGTATTCAATAACATATTTTTTTGTTATACTATCCTTTTCTAAGAAAGTACTGACTTCTTCAGAATACTGTTGAATTTCAACAATACGAGGTGATTGACTTGATTCTATTGGGCATGATGGTGTAATAATGCCTTCTATACTTCTTGAAACAGAGGGTTTATTAATTGTGTTTAGGGCAGAAAAGAGTATTTTTTCTTCTTTAGTTATTCTATCTAATCTTTCTAAAACTTCGTTTTCTTTATCCTTATATCCAGCTTTATGAAACAGTTCTGCTGATGACTTTAAATAATTCGATGCGTAATTTAAAAATTCTTGCTTTCTATTTACATCTAATTCGTTATCTGCTTGGATTAAATACCAAGCGGCATCGAAATAAGTTGATGTTGCAAGTGCCCAATCTGAACCATTTTTAAATCCACCCTTATCATACAGATCTGCCGCTTTTCTGAGAATTGATTTAACATTTGGATACAAAGTTTTTTTGACTTCCATATCATTAGACTGATCAAATTTACATCCCCCTTCTAAAGCTAAACAAAAATTTGAATTTCCCTGAGCTAGGAACTTTAATTTACTTTCGGTAAAGTAATCGCTAGCTTTTGCAAATAATTTTGCTGCTTCTGCGAATTTTTCTGGATCCTCATAGTTTTCAGCCAATTCCATACTTTCCCAAGCTCTACAGAGATGATATATCGCTTCAATTTCTGCTCGTTCTCTTTTAATTTTATACAATATACATATATCCCTGAATTGAGTTGCTGCATTGCCAAATTTTTCAGCAGCAGCAATATGATCTCCCTTTTTTCCTAAAATTCTTGCCTCATCAAGATTTATTCTAGCAGAACAATGATTCATCCTTACTTTAGCAACTTTCTCAAGTTTTTTTAATTCTTTTGACCTTCTAACATTTCTCCTAATAAATCTAATTGTAAAAATAGCATTATCAAAAAGATCTCTGGTTTTTTCATAGCTCTTTATAGCATCATCATATCTTTCTTTTTTGCTAAGATCTTCAGCTTCTTCTAAATATATCCAAGCCCCATAATATCCTGCTTCGTAATTAAAACTGGGTAGTGTTTGCAAAATCTCAGTAGCTACTTCATAACTTTCTTTGGCTTTTACATGATTTTCCCTTTTATGATATGCTTTTGCTTTTTCAATAAGATTCCACGCTTTAGTATATTTTTTCTTTTCAATTGTTCTCTCTTTTAAAGGTTTGTATTCCATTGATGATAATGAATCCTCATGAGCATTTTGCGCTTTCTGATAATACTCTGCTGAAACCATATGATTTCCTAAACGATCTTCTAAGCGAGCAATATATTCATAACAAGCAGCCGTATAATAATGATAACCTCTATCTGAAGATTCAATAGCTATACGTAGAAATAGCTCTCTTGCTTGTATTAGGGGTTTTTCTTCAGTAATTAGAATACCTAATTCCTCATAAAGCAAAGCTAAACGTAATTGTATTGCTAAAAAAAGTCTATATGATTCAATTGAATATTTAATATTACTTTTTGCTGCCTTTATGGCAAGTTCTAAATTTTTAATTTTTTCTTCTTTATCTTTAGTGATATCCGCAAGAGTCCTATATGCTCTGTAAAGAGAAGTGAGACCAGCTGCTCTTACAGTTCCTCCTTTATATTCTTTTGAGAGATTTTCAGTCTTATTTGCGTAATGCAACATTTTTTGAATATATTTTTCTTGAGGGTCATCTTCTGACGCAAGAATAGCTAATTGTGAATAAAAATGAGTTAAATACTGGTAAATATATATAATATAAGGACCAAATGCAAGTCTTTTCAATGCTTTATTAGCATATTCAATTCCTATTTTAGCATAAGACTTCCGCGTATCCGCCCTTAAAAAACTTCTGCTTGTGAATTGGTCATAATAAACAATAGGTATGAAATCCATAAAGCAATAAATACCAGTATATAAATTATCGAAGATTTTATCTAGTTTCTGCACTTCATGCACATCATTTAGAATTCTCTTCTGTAGATATTCAAATCTGCCAAAAATACCACCAAAATAATCTATACTATATATAGCACCTAATGCTCCACAAATATTTCTTGAGTTTTTAAAAAATATAACAGACTTTTCCAATAGCTCAAATCCTTCTTCAGCGAACTTTACTCGTTCTTTTTTTTCTTCAACATATAAACTCCCAAATATACAATAGATAAAACCAGTTGCGCTATAAATGTCTCCAAGAATTTGATCATTAATAACTTCATCACAATTTTCAGCCAATTTTAGTATATCTTCACATCTTTTTAAAAATCTTTTGTTGATTCTTTCTTGCTTTTTATCTCCATAAGTAAGTTCCGTCCACCTATTCATATGAAACATTAATAAAAATTCGCCATACAATAGCCTACTTCTAATTTCGATTGTATCAAATTCTTTTAAAAGCATCCAAGCCTTTTCTATTAAATTACGACCCTTCTTGCTGTAACACTCTAGTTCAGAAGGATTAGAACATATAGACACAAAATGCATCATTGGTTCTACGATCACAGCTGATAATCTTATACAATTTTTCGTATCATTTGCTTTTGAATATTCTTCAATAAGTTCTAAGAGAATATCAACTGATTTTTTTAAATTTTTTCTCGCCTCTTCAAGTGAAGTAATAACTAAGCAACTTTGAGCAAGTGCTTTAGCTTTGCATTCCTTCCCTAATAGGTTATTATTGGTTTGGATAAAAAGACTTTCCGCATAATGAAACGCATTAACAGCTTGTTCATTCCAATTTAAATAGTCTTTTTTAATTTCAGACGCATAAACGGCTCGAAAACATATATCTCCTAATTTATCATAAATTTTAGCAGCATCCTTCAACAAACCTTTCTCTAAAAATGATTTGGCAACTTCTTCATATAAATCTGCCGCTCTCTCCCAATTATAATTACTTTCTTCAACTTTTGCTTTTTTAATTAAAGTTTCTTCTTGGTTACTCTCGACACTCATAGTAAAGATTTTCTTGAAGTCCTATTGATTTCCCTAATTCAATAATTATTTTTTGGAGTTATTAAAATTTAATATATAAAAATCCATTATCTTGTACTTTGAATAAATTGCATTTTTTTTTGCTCTTTTTCCCATTTTTTTCGTTCCGAACGTAATTTGAAAAGGTCAATATCTTTATAAATCAACCCTTCTTCTTTTACTGGAATGATTCTTTCAGTGCGATCTTTCTCGGGGGTATAGATTAGCGAATCTCCAAATTCTGCAACATTAACAAAAAAGCAATAAGCATAAATAGATCTACGAGCGTCAAAATGTGCTGCTTTAAAATCAGCAGTAACAGGAGTGAATGCAGGATTGATTACAATATCTACAGGAGGTTCAAAATTTTTTAATTCTACTCGTAAATCCATATCAAGGAAATCACGACATATTGCGATAGCAATTGTTCCGTATTCAGTGTTACAGACTAGGATTTTTCGAGGTTTTGAGGTAGTTTCTATAGCTTCCTTAAACCTTTTATCTTTAAAGTGAATTATTGCCGGAATATGCTTTTCTTGTTGCCAGAGAACTCTATCAGGAGAAATAACCATACTTATATTTTGTTTTGTTTCTTGGTCGTGAAAGGAACCTGGAATTATATACATATTATATTTCCTAGCAAGGTTTGATACTTCTTCTAAAAGTTCTTTATAGTTTAAATCTATGGTCATTTCTGGAAATATTAAAACACTTATATTATTTTTATTCGCATTAGCAACCATTTCTTGTACCTTATTTCTCACGATCTTTATTTTATCCTTTTTAAGTCCCAATAGACCAGAGGATTTCTCTTCAAAAAATTCTGCTATAATATCACCAGTTGTTGATAAGCCAATTTGGGCAATACCTATTCTAAATTGACTTTTTTGGGTTTTAGGATCCTGCATAAGAAAATCTAAATAAATTATTTCATATTTTTTCTTTTCAGTTTTTTTTTCTACATACCTTCTTATTATATTTTCTGTGATTTGGTGTACCTCACTTAATCTAGGAGATTGACTAATTTCTATAGGACAAGCTGGAGCAATTATACCAGTGGTACTTCCAGAGATTTCAGGCTTTTTTATCGAATTTAAGGCAGAAAATAAAATTTTTTCTTCCTTTTCAATCAATTCAATACGATTCAATACTTCATTTTGTTTCTCTTCATAACCTGCTTTACCGAAAAGATCTGCTGTCGATCTTAGAATCTGTTCTCCTAATTTAAGAAGTCTTTCTTTCTCTTTTAGATCCAGCTCTTCATCTGCTTTAATTACATGCCATACACCATCAAAATAAGTAGAAGTAGCTATAGCCCAATCTGCACCATT
>JBHLLP010000045.1:0-28571 GCA_048885525.1 Candidatus Hermodarchaeota archaeon
ATTCTTGATGAAGCTCTCCCTAATGCATTTACATTATTTTTAGGTCTGAGAACATATTCTATTATTTTATCAGTTGGTATATTTGAAAATTTGGATAATAGTGAAATTAAAGCAGTTATAGCACATGAATTATTCCATATAAAGAATAGGGATGTATGGATAAAAGCACTTTTTATAATTAGTAGATTTATTTCTTTTCCAATGGGCCCTCTTATTGAATCGTATGTATCTCGTTCAAGGGAAGTTCACGCAGATTTGGAGAGTTGTAGATTTACAAAAGATCCTTTATCACTTGCCTCAGCTTTATTGAAAATGGTAAATTGTTATTATAAAAATCCTGACTTAGAATTCAATATAAATAATGTTTCAAAAAGCTTTTGGATTATAAATAATTCTCATAAAAAAAAGAGAAATATCATAAGAAAACTACTGTCTAGGCACCCATTAATAGAAAACAGAATAAAAACATTAATGAGGTATAAGATAAAAGATTGAAGAGTAAAGGTAAATTTAGCTTAAACTGGGTCTTAAAAATTGCTGTTAATTATTTCCTTAATCTAGGAGGGGGGATAAAAACCTTTCTCATTCCTTCTTTTAACGATATTGCATTTTCGGGGCAAAAGTGAGTGCAAACTCCACAACCTATGCATAATTCTGCGTTCCTCCCTGCTTTATTATTATCATCGCCTTCTATAGCATCTACAGGGCATTTTTCCATACAAGTACCACATCCAATACATTTATTCTTATCAATTTCAGATAAAAAATTAGTTGAATTTATCATAGCTGTAGAGCCTTGTCTCCACCACTCAAACAATCCACAACAACATTTACAACAATTGCACATACTAGTTTCCGCTTTAGATATATCAGAATGAGGGTGCCAAACTTTATGAACTAAACCATCCTCTTCAGATTTTTTTAAGAGAGTGATAGCTTCATCTTTGGATATCATTCTACCAAAACCTTGTTCTACGACATATTTAGCAGATTTACCAAAAGTAAAACAGTTTTCTCTAAGATTTGTTTGTTTACATGAATCCGATAATAAATCGTGATGTTGTCTACAAAAACAATGTCCTACAGCAATTTCATTAAACTTTTCTATTATTTCTTCTACTTTTTGAGTCGTGACTACTTGCTCCTCTGGAATTTCCAATTCCTTATCAATCATTATCTGAATTTCTTCTCCCTCTATATTGTTATCTAAAAATGGAACAGTCCGATCAAAAGGACGCATCCTTTGAAATATAGGTAGAATTGTATCATAATTTTTTTGAACAAATTCTGCTAATTCATCAAATAATTGAGCAAATAGTTTCGCGATTTCTTTGTTTTCCTCAGAAAATTTAATCTCTTTCATAAATGTGTACTCGAAGGCTCCAAACATAATTAAAGGCATTAATCTATAAACTAATACACCCTTAGAATTAGGTTGATTAAACATAAATCCTATCTTAGCTAACTTTTTTCCATGAGTCTTTATTTCATTCTCAGTCATTTTACTACTTATTTTTAATTCTTCCATAGTTTGGGAAGGTTTTCTTTTAAAAGCCATGATGAAATCTAAATCCTTTTCATCAATCAGCAATTTTAATAGTTTTAGCATTGTATCATTTATAGGAAATGGAATAAAACCTGCTTTTACAATAGTTCTTGCTGCATTTCGATATTTTTGTTCTGACATTTTTTTCAATAATATCTTTTTTCTGAAAAAGCAGAATCTAAGAATGTTTTTATCTATTTTGATTTAAAATAAATAATTAATAATGATTTAAATTATAGTTCAATTTTATAATCATTAAGAAAAAAATTATAAGAACCAATTTTATTTTGAATTTTAACGGATTTTAAGAAAGGAGTTATGAAAATGAGCCATACAAATATCAAACTTGCCTTGAAAAACGATGCAAAATTGATATATACTTCTTTAAATAAACGAACGGAATTCTATTTAGTAGTTCAGAATTTTGAATCTCGGTATCTTCCTCAAGTGAGGGTAGTTTTATCGGGACCTCCTGAAATTAAACTATTAATTAAATTAGAACGGTATGGGGGAATTTCCAGGGGAGGAAAGAAAAGTCGTCTTTTTACAATTATTCCTAAATCCGAAGGAATTTTTACATTAACAGCACTCCTTTATTCAGGAAAATATGAAATGTTAACTTTACCTATTGAAGTTAGAGTAGGAAATCTTCAAGCTCAACATAGACCAATAATACAGCAAGCTATACCTGAAGTAAAAAAACAAATAAAACAAATAAATTGCCCCTTTTGTCATGAAAAAATTGATGATGATGCAAAATTCTGCTCTCATTGTGGTTCTAATTTAACTGAAAAAGAAAATGAAAAGAAAAAAACTAAAATATGTTACAATTGTGGTCAAGAGTTGCCAAAAGAAGCTAAATTTTGTGCTAAATGTGGAGAAAAGTTAATCTAATTCTTTTTGAATTCTACTTATAAGAATAATATCCTTTTAATACTTATGAAAGTTTAATAAATGAAAATTTTGAATATCTCTCTATTTCCTCCAACAAATAATTACTTGGTTAATAATTAAAGTTAAAATTAGTAATTAACGTAAATAGTTTATATTAAGAATTAAGATTGATGAATATTGGCTTAAAATGGTAAATTGCTTGATTATTGGGCATGGCGCAAGGGAACATGTCATTGGGGAAGCCCTTGTTAATGGTGGTGCAAATCTATTTTCATTCATGAGTTTTAAAAATGCTGGATTAGAAGATCTTAGTAAAAGTGTTAAAATTCACTCTGAAACAGATTTCAAACAAATAATTGAATATTGCAAAGAAAAAAGTATTGATTTTGTTGTCATTGGACCTGAAGCTCCCTTAGTAGTAGGAATTGTTGATGCTCTCGAAAAAGGAGGTTTTCCATGTGTAGGACCTCGAATTGAAGCAGCACAATTAGAAGGATCTAAAGTCTTTACTCGAGAATTACTTGATAAGTATAACATCCAATCAAATGTTAAAAGTAAAATGTTTGATTCAATGAATGAAGTCCAGGACTTCATTAAGGATATGGGAGAAGAAAATATCGTTGTAAAGCCAGAAGGTCTAACAGGAGGTAAGGGAGTTAAAGTATATGGGGATCACCTCTTTTCAGAAGAGGATATTTTAAATTACTGTGAAGAATTAATTAATCAAAATAGCAGATTTCTCTTAGAAGAGAAATGTGATGGTGAAGAATTTACTCTTCAAACATTTGTTGATGGAAAGAATGTTCTTGGCTCACCTTTAGTTCAAGATCACAAAAGAGCTTATGTTGGCGATAAGGGTCCAAATACAGGAGGGATGGGTTCTTATTCTATGGAAGATCATCTTATGCCCTTTATTACTCAAGAAGATGTCAATCAAGCACTTGAGGATATGAAAAAAACTGTGGTAGCAGTTAACAAAGAAACTGGAGTTAAATATAAAGGATTTTTATATGGTCAATTCATGAAAACAGCAAAAGGATTAAAATTAATTGAATTTAATTCTCGATGGGGAGATCCTGAGGCCATGAATGTTTTACCCTTACTTAAGGGAAATTTTGTAGATATCTGTTGGGCAATTATCAATGGAAATTTAGCTCAAAAGTATCAATTTGAAAAAAAAGCTACCGTATGTAAATATTTAGCACCTGAAGGATATCCTGTTAATCCTAAAAAAGATGAGCCTATTGAAATAAATAAAGAGAAACTTAAAAAAACCGGGGCGAAATATTATTATGCTTCAGTCTATCGAGATGGTGAAATGATATATACTACAACTTCAAGAGCAATGGGTATATTAGGAATTGCCGATTCTTTAGAAAAGGCTGAAAAGATTGCTGAAGCTGGGGTAAAGTGTATTAGCGGCAAACTTTTTCATAGAAAGGATGTGGGCACAAGAAAGTTATTACAAAAACGGATTGAACACATGAATTCTATTTTAAATATATAATAATAGTTATTTATTTTGTAGTTTAATTATTTATTAGACTTTTATATTCTATAATCATTCAACTATAATTCTACCTTAATTTGATATTTTTTAATTATGAATTGGCATGAAAAAAATGCAGAATTCAACGCATTAATAAGACAACTCTTTCATGATGTTGACTGGCAAAAAAGAGCAGAAGCCGCGAGAAAACTCGGGTTATTAAAAGATGGAAGAGCTACAAATTTATTATGTAGAGCTCTTAGATCTGAGAAAGATCATATCGTTGTTAATAAAATAATAGAAGCTTTAGGACGAATTAGAGATGGAAGAGCAACCTTAAGAATCATAGAGCAACTTAAGGAGGAACAAGAAAAGTACGAACCCGATAAGTACCGGATTATATATATAATAGAAAGTTTAACAAAAATCAAAGATCGGAGAGCATTATCATATTTAGGGCCACTATTAAATTCATCTGATAATGATATTAAAAATTTAGCTTTAAAAGCCTTTAATACGATCGAACCAGATTGGAAAGAAATAATTGAACGAGAAAGAAATAAGTCAATTCAAGAAATTTTCAGATTAAGAGATTAATGCAAATATTCTTCTCTTCAATAATAAATTTTCAATCAGTAAGTTTTAATCATTTCAACTTTTTATATCATAAATTATTTTTAAAAATTCTTTAAAAGGAAGGTCTTTTTGAATAAAAAAAAATTAGCTTGTTGTTGGGACTTGGAGGGACCTATTAGTGTTATCGATTTTGCTGCGGAACTAGGAAAAAAATTAAGTAAAAAATCAGATTTGAATCTATATGAATATGATATGGGCGAATTTTTTAGAATGATTTCTAATTATGATGATTATATTATTAAGATGCCTGGAGTTAAAGAAAAATTAAATATCCCTGAATATCAACCAGGGGATACGCTTAGATTAATGGCTCCATTGTACGCATCATGCTTTACAGACGAAGATTTAATAAATTTTACTAAAAATAACCTGGGCTTGTTACCAGGATGTAGAGAATTAATGAAAGTTTTACAAAAAGACTGGGATATATTCATAATTTCTACAAGTTACACACATTTTGCTCATAATGTAACCACAACCTTGGAAATTCCAAAAGATCATGTATATTGTACAGATTTGAATATACAACAATTAAAAAAAGAAATATCAAATATTGAAGAATCTGTAAATATACTGATACGGGAGATATATGAAAAATATCTTGCTAATAACAAAAGTCTTGATAGTATTATTGAAGATTTAAATGAATTTTTCTGGATGGGGCCAGAATCTGACTATATAAGGATTATGAATCAAATAGAAGTTAGAGGTGGAAAAAGAAAAGAATTAGCAGTTGAGGAAATATCTGAAAGAACTGGTATTCCAATTTCAGAAATGATAGCCTTAGGAGATTCAATTACTGATATTAATATGCTTCAAAGATTAAGTGATGAAGGTGGTATATCGGTATCGTTTAATGGAAATAGATTTAGTGTTGAAAGAGCTAATGTAGCCCTTACCACAACAAATAATTTGGGTGCATTACCTCTTTTCCAACAAAAAGAAGCCATAAAACAATTTTTAGAACATTGGGAAATCTGCTTTAAAAACTTCCAAAATTATCCTAAAAATATTCCTGATGATTTAATCTCAAAAGAATGTAAAGAATACTTTATAAAATATAATTTCATACCCGAGATTATAAATTTAACAAATAAATCAAAAGAGCAAATCAATGATATAATTTCAAGGCAGGAAAATATGAGAAAATTTATGAGAGGATGGGCAAGCAAATTAGGTTAGATTTGACTATTATAATTTGTTTTTTATTATTCTACTCAGTAGAAATTAATTTTATTGAATTCTAAATAGATAAAAATTATATTTTAAAATAACTAATTTTTTCATAAGAAAGGATAAATTTTCTATTATTCTATTTAAATATTAAAATCCTAAAATGTTTAATGGGGTAATTATAATAGATGACAAGCACTTTCGAAAGTTACAGTAAAATTGGTCAGATTTTTTCTGAAAATATTGATGATCTTGTATTTATAGTTAATGATCATCATCAATGTGAGTATACTAATTTTGAAACTTTTACTGAAAAGAAAAAAATTAATGAATTTATTCATCCAAATGATTTTAAGCGAGTAAATAAACTTTTAAAAGATATCTTTAGGACTGATTATGGAATAGAAGAGGTTCAAATCAAATATAAAGATAAACCATTTAAATGGTTTGAAATAAAGGGAAACGGTTTCATAGATAACGAAGATAATAAAAAAAAAGCTATTTTAATCGGTAGAGAAATAACAAAATTTAAAAATCTCGAGTTTGAAATAAAAAAGAGCCAAGCTCGTTTTGGTGAGCTAGCTGATTATGTACCGGAAATACAATTTTGGAAACTTCTTCAAACAAGAGAGGGTAAAAGTGTTGTACAGAAGACTAGAGAAATGTTAGAAATAGTATTGGATAATATACCTCAACTTATCTATTGGAAAGATAAAAATTTAGTTTATATAGGGTGTAATAAGAATTTTGCGCTCTTAAATAAGATTAGTGAACCAACAAGTATTATCGGAAGCACTGATGAAGATCTAATTTGGCTGAAAGAAGATGTAAAATCGATAAAATACAAGGAAAATCAAGTAATGAAAAATGATAGTGCTGAATATAATGCTATAGAATCATTATCTATTACTGATGATCAGCAAACATGGTTTGAAGTTAATAGGATTCCTTTACATAATCCAAAAGGTGAAGTAGTTGGTATTTTAGTAACCTATGAAGATATTACAATACGTAAAATAGCAGAAGAAAGATTAAAAGAATCCGAAGAGAAATATCGAGGGATCCTTGATAATATTAAAGAAACTTATTTTGAAGTCGATTTAAAAGGAAATTTTACATTTTTCAATCACGCTCTTATTGAACTTATTGGATATTCAAAAAATGAATTACTAGGTGCAAATTATCGTAATTTTGTTGACGAAGAAAATAAGAATAAAATTTTTAAAGTCTATAATGAAGTATATCGAACATCTATGCCAAAATCTGATTTTCAATTTCAATTTCCGAAAAAAAATGGAGATTTAATAACATGTGAATCTTCAGTATATTTGATTTACGATTCTGAGGGCAATAAAATTGGCTTTAGCGGCTTAGCAAGAGATATTACAGAGAAATTCCTATTAGAACAAAAAATAAAAGACTCTGAGACAAAATATCGTCATCTCTTTGAAAATTCTCCATATTCTATTTTGGTAATTGATAGAAAAGGATTCATAATTGATTGTAATCCAGTTACAGAGAAATTATTTAATAGAAAAATTGAAAGTTTAATAAATAAAAATTTTTTAGATGTAAGTATCAAACCTGAAAAGACATTACCTTTATTTAAACAAAGATATCAATCTATTTTAAGTGGAATTGTCCCCGAACCACTTGAAGTTCAAATTACTAGATCAAAAAGTGCAGGGTTAATATGGATTAGTATTGATGATACTCTCGTAGAAATTGGGGGTGAGACATTCTTTCAAGTTATAATACAAGATATTACAGAAAAAAAACTAGCTGAACAAGAATTAAAGAAATCACAAGAAGAATTACAAATATTAAATAGAGAATTAGAGCAAAAAGTTATAGAAAGGACTAAGGACCTAATAGAATCTGAACAACAATATCGTACGACAATCGATTCATTAAATGATCCTTTACATGTAATTGATAAAGAATTAAGAATTATGCTTTTAAACAAGGAACTTAAAAAATGGCTTTATAATTTAAATATTGACTCAAATATCTTAGGTAGGAAACACCCTGAAGCGTTTCCCTTTTTACCGGATAAAGTTTATGAAGAATATCGCGAAGTTTTCGAAACTGGGAAGTCATTAATTACGATCGAAACTACTCTATTACCAAATTTTGATGTTATTACTGAGACTCGAAAAATACCAATATTTAGTGAAGGTAAAGTTAGTCAAATAATCACTATTATTAGAGATATCAGTGAACGTAAAAAAATGGAAGATCAATTGAAAGAATCTGAAAGGAATTTTAGAAATATGATAACTAATTTAGATGAAGGATACTATAAAACAGATATTGACGGAAATATATTATATCATAATCCAGCATTCAATAATATCAGTGGATTTGCACCTGATGAAAAATTAATAGGAAAAACAATTAAAAATTTATGGGAAAACCTTGAAGATAGTGAGAATTATATAGCTGAATTAATGAAAAATGGATTTATTAGAAATTACATAGTACGTGTTAAAAAATTTAATAGAGATAAGATAATTATACAAATAAACGCTCATCTAATAAGAGATGAGAATGGTAACCCAATAGCGATTGAAGGAACATTTAATGATATTACTGAGAAATTTAGATTGGAACAGGAATTAAAAGAATCTGAAAAGAAATTAAGACAACAGAATATCGAATTGAGAAAACTTGATGAAGTGAAAAACGATTTCATAACAATGGCCACTCATGAATTAAAAACACCATTAATTTCAATTTCAGGTTATACCGATTATATTTTGATGAAATATAGAAATCAAATAAATGCTGAAATTACAACAGACTTGCTAACAGTACAGAGAAACGTAAATCGATTAGAAATGCTAATGGATCAGCTTTTAGATGTTCTAAAAATTGACGAAAATGAATTAAAATTACAAAAGGAATCTGTTAATGTCAGTAAAATCATTAATGATTGTCTTGATGAATTAAGTTATTTGATCAATGAAAAGAATCTTGAGATAATACTAAATATCAATCATGAAATTATATTAAATATTGATCAAGCACGGATTTTCACAGTTTTTACTAATTTGATTTTAAATGCAATTAAATTTACACCTGATTATGGGTGGATAAAAATATCTTCTAAAAAAAAAGATAATCATTATACTTTTGAAATTAAAGATAATGGAATTGGATTAGCTCAAAATGAGATAAACCGATTATTTAAAAAATTTGAAAGAATAAAACCACCAATTATTAATGATCATCTTCATATTAAGGACTCTGGAACTGGATTAGGCCTTTATATTACTAAAGGGATTATATCAGCCCATGGAGGTAAAATTTGGGCAAGTTCGGAAGGAATAAATAAAGGTTCATCATTTTCTTTTACAATACCAATATAAATTTTATTTTATCTTCAAATTTTTAGGCTAAAACATTTTATTGATATCTTGAATTATATTACAGCAATTACAATTCTATATGCATTAATTTTTTTTTAATAATAACCAGAAATTTATTTAACTGTAATGATATATTATTATTCTTTCAGAAATTAACATTGAGTATTCCATTTAAAGTTTTAAAAATCAAAATGACAACCCTAATAATCACAGAAAAAAATAAAGCCGCTGAAGCTATTGCTAATGCATTAGGATCAGTTAAAACAATAAAAAAAACAAAAACTTTAAATATTTATGAAATTGCATCAAAAAAGGTTTATGTAATTCCTTTACGTGGGCATATCCTCGAATATAAAAATACAGATATTTATAAAAGTTGGACAAAAACAAATCCCAGAGACATTATTACCAATCCAACCGCAATTCAAAAAGTACCTATAAGTTATGCTAATTCCTATATAAAATGTTTAAAAGAATATTCAAAGATTTCTGATCATTGTATTATTGGAACAGATGCAGATATTGAAGGTTGTAATATTGGCTTATTTGATGCTCTTCCATTTGTAAAACATGCAAATCCTAGTATAAAAGTTTCGCAGTTATGGCTCAGTTCTCTTCAAAAAAGTGAAATTATAAATAAATTTAATAACTTAATCTCCCCAAAATATAGTTGGGGAGAATCAGGAGAAGCAAGAGCAATTATTGATGCATTCATTGGGTTTTCAGCTACTCGAGAGGTTACAAATACTCTCCGTCCATTATTAAACAAATTCAGAGTAAGATTTACTTCAATTGGTCGTGTACAGACTAGTCTTTTATATTTGATTTATCTTAGAGAAAAAGAAATTTTAAATTTTGTCCCAGAACCTTACTTTTTATTAGATGCGGATTTATTTCACCAAAATGGAATTTTTAGAGCTCATCATCAACTTAACCCCTTCAAGAAAGATGATGAGGTAAAAGTAAAACAGATTTTTCAAAAGATTAGAAATGAAAAAGAAGGAAAAATCATAGATAATTCTAAGAACATAGTTAGAAGATCCCCTCCAAGTCCATTGAATACATCGAAAGCTTTAATTTTTTTGACAAAAAATTTAAGAATTTCTGCAAACATGGCCATGAGAACTATGAATGCATTATATTTAAACAAAATAATCTCTTACCCTAGAACTGATAGTGACGTTTACAAATCAAATTTTGATCATACTGCTGTATTACAAAAATTTACTTCACATCCTAAGTTTAAAAACTATACTATAAACATTTTAGCTAATAAGAGAGTTAATCCAACCAAAGGAAAAAAAGATATGGGTGATCATCCTCCCATTACACCTCTTGAAAGTTTAGATGTTAATGATACAAAATTCGAGAATAAATTGCAAAGTAAAGTTTATGAACTACTAACACGCCATTACCTTGCACTTTTTGGAGAAGATGCTCTTGAATCAAAGCAGTTCTTAAAAATTTTAATTAAAGATGAGCCATTTAATGCTCAACTTGTATCATTGATTTCACCTGGATTTTTAGAAATTGCACCATTTCTCAAACCAAAATACGATGAACAGATCCAAATAATTGGCGATAAAATTCCAATAAAGGAGATCTTATTCATCCAAAAAGAAACAAAACCCCCTCCTCGATATAATGATACGTCCTTGCTAAAATTGATGGAAAAAAATCATTTGGGTACAAAATCAACAAGACCAATCATTATAAAGTTATTACAAACTCGCTCTTTAACAAAGAGAATGAAATATCAGTATTTTATAACAGATTTAGGAAATTTTATTATTGAAAATTTAATTGAAATATGGTTACCATTTTTACAACCCGATTTTACAAGAAAAGTGGAGGGAAAACTTGAAGAAATTAAAGATAATAAAAAGCAAATGAAGGATATTGTAGACGAAATAAGAAATGAATTCTTACAATTATTTGATAGATTCCTTGTAAATAAGCATAAATTAATATCTAAAATTGATAATTATAAATTAGATTTTACTATCCCACTTACTACATCAAATTGTCCTTTCTGTAATAAAATTCCCATGAAATTTATTAATATTAAAAATAAAAGATTTTTAGTTTGCTCTGATGAAAACTGCAAACAATACTTATCTTTACCTAAGAATGGAAAAATACAATTATTAGATTCCGTTTGTTCAATTTGTAATTTCAATATTTTTAGAATTAATCTTAAAAAAAATAATAAAAATATCACTTATTATATATGTCCTAAATGTTGGAATGAAGATCGTTCCAGTTTTTGTTCTAATTGTAAGAATTACAAAATTATAAAAGGACAATGCATACAAAAATAAAAGAGTATTAATTATTATTATAAAAGTGAAATAATTATTGAGAATTTAAGAAAATGAATAAATTTGGATTTATCTCCTTAATTCTGACATTTGTTTTATTTTTCCTACAGTTTATACCTTTAGGTTTCTATTTTCAGTTTCAAAATCCTTATGTGAATTCCTATGTAAGAATACCCATTCAATTAATTTCATTTCAAAATAACCACTTGTTTTTTTTGGGAGTAATGACAAATGGAGTATTCCAAACCTGGTTTGAAGTTAATTTATTAACTGGAGTTTTATTCATTGTGCTTATGTCATTAGCAGCAATTGTTGTATTAGTAGGTTTTTGGAAAGAAAATAAAACTGGAAAGAAGTTAATATTAGTTAACTTTATTGTTTTATTGACAATCCTCCTATACCTAATCATTGGAATTCCAATGTTGAGCCAAGAAATTTTTGGAACTCAGATTGACTATTTGGATATATTCATATATCTTAATTATGGATTTTATATTTTATTATTGAATTTAATTTTTGCCGCAATAAGCTATTGGAAACATCCAATTGAATTAAAAGGAGGTGCATAATATTACTATAAAAATTGGGATTATCGCGGGAATATTTGCTCTATTATTAGCATTCATAGCTAAGATTCCAATTTACCCTCCAGAGAATTTAGTACTCTCGTTTAATATTTTTACTATAGATAATTTAGAATATTTTTTTTGGGGTTATTTAGTTAATGGAACTACTGCTTATACAGCTGTCGGGGGAAGTATCTCAGAAGTTATTATTTCTACAAGCATATGGCTAATGATTTTTTATATTGGATTAAGCTCGATATTTGCTTCAACTAACAAAGCAAAATTGCATAACTCCATAAAATTATTCAAAATTAATATCCTACTCTTAAGTATAATTCTGTTAATATTTGGAATCATTATATTCTTTATACTATTAGTGGATTTTGCTTTATTTCTTTATGTAATAGGATTTGGATATTATTTTATTATTATAATTTTGATATTAAATGTAACATCGCTAAAAATTTTAAAGCAAGATTCGGTTTTCCTTAATTGAACTTAAAATGCTTTTTTTTATTTTAGAAAATCATTTGAATCAAAACGATAGGCGGCTCTAGTTAACCCAACATAATTATCAGATATTTTATAATAAAGCTTGCTGTTTACGATCTTTTTTTGCAGATAATTATTTTTTATGTAGTGATTCAATGAAGACATCATAGTCCCAAGCGTGACTGATCCAATATACCCATGTTGCTTTTTTGTAACTCTTATTAACTCTAATTCTGAGTGCCAATGACCATCAAGTAGAGCAATTAGTATTTCATTTTTTATTGGAGTTTTGATATCCTTTATTTTATTGAATAAATGTGAATAACTTGGTTTGTAAAATCTATTTTCATCAAAATTTTCCATATTATTTTATCCCTATAAAAGCAGTAGTTATAATATGATTTAATATAGAGATTTCTTATTTAACAAAATGTAATATCTCAATGTTATTGGGATATTATACAAAATTAAATTGAAAATTTTAGAGTAAATTAGGTGGAATACCTTCATTAAAATATTTGGCACGTGTAATCCAATTCTGGGAAAATTCGGGGATCATAGCGAGTATAGAACCGCCTACCCATACAGAAAACGTTCGTTCCATTGGAGCAATAATTCTGATACCTAGATTTTTCCTCTTTCTCCTTGCTAATTCCAATTCTAATTCTTGATACATACGTGATTTCATATTGGGGAACATTGAGGAACCACCTGAAAGGAAAATATTATTTAGTAAATCTGGGCGAATATTTAAATCACATTCTTCAACTACATCCATAATGGCTATATGTAATGCATCTACTTCTAATTCTGAAGTAGGTCTGAATAGCAATTCAGGAATGATAAATCTTTCTTTATTAAGTGAGATTGTAGATCCATCAGGAAGTGAATATTCTTTTTCATACTGTTCAACTCGTTTAAGATCTTCTTTATAATCTAAAGATACAAAACACGCTTTTTCTTTTAATACTCTTACTAGTTCCCTTCGGATAGAAGAATCAACTGACCAACCAATTGATTCTAAAGTTTGTTCCATATGGTGGGTTAGAACTCTTCCACCAATATCTAAAATTCTTACAGCATGTTCCAACTTGTATCCTTCATATATAGGGACTATTCTGGTGTTACTGTCTCCAATCTCAACGATAAGACCTGTTTGAAAACCGCCTGAATATAAAGTTAGCATTGAATCTAATACGGGATAAAATGCCATACACTGATAGTTTTCTAAAAATAACTCAAAAATTTTTTCTAAGTCTTTATATGGAAAAAGTGGATGCATAGCAAATAAGACATTAACAAGGGTAGAATCTACTCTAAGATTGTAAAAAATATAATCAATGATATTCTGAAAATGTGTCCAATCTACAATTATTCCTTTTTCAATAGGATGGAAGATCTTATATAGTCCAATTGATTGAATCTCATCTCCGACATATATCTCGTCTTCACGAGATTTCTTAGATTCATAACTTAAATCTACATTTTGATATTTAGGTTTCCCAACCATCGTTAGGAAAACTTGAGACGGCGTATCTTCGCCCGCGAATCCAATTTTCGTACTGAACTGTCCAACATCGAGAACAACTGTTAGATTTCCCATGCTTTACTATTTTTTAATTTAATTATGAGATATTTTGCCAATACTATTATATCTATATATTGTTTTACTAATTAAAAAAATTCTGTACTTCTATCCTAATAGAATTTTTAATGGAGTATACGTTGTCTCAGGAATAAAACATTCTCCATATTCGGCATTAATTTCATTTCCCCGTAGAATTGCAGTATCCTCAGCCCAATCTAGAACACGTTCCAGAACTTCTTTTTGGGATATATAAACTTGATTAAAAATTTTTTTTTTTTCTTCCCAATAATCTTCAATATTCACTGTTACAAATACCGAGCCCTCAATATATTCGAATTTACACGATGGCGATTCATAGTAATAAACACCCAACGGAGTCCAACTTCTCTTATGACCTCCATATGCTTTACCAGATGAACAGTGATATATTGCTTCCCTGGTAATTAATGATAAATTCCGATGTACGCGGTGGAAATCTGAATAATGAGGGATTAGGATTACTTGAGGTTTATAATCCCTTATAAGATTCGTAATTTGTGAGATTTTAGCTCTTTCAATTTGCATATCGAAGTAATTTAATTGAATAAACTCACAATTTAATATTGATCTTATTGATTTTAATTCACCTTCTCTTTGCTGTTGAATAATTTCTTTATCATCATCTCTGGCATATCCTCCTAAGCCCGAAGTAGCAATAACTATAACAATTTCTGCTCCAAATTTTTGATATTTTAGAATGGTACCTCCACATGACACTAATTCATCATCGGGATGCCCAGCAAAAATCAACATCCGCTTAGGGACAATAATGGGAATATCATCTTCACATAATAATAAATTTTGATCAGACATATAAGATAACACTCTAATTAAAATTAAAAATATTATCATATTGTTTTAAATAAAAATAATAGAATTTCTATAATTGAACTAAATAAATTGCTAGTTGTCTAAAAAGATATTTGATAAAAAAGAAAAATTAAGAAAGTTCTTATTCTCCTCTCATTATTTTCTTTAAACGGTTCAATTCATCTAACATTTCATCTCGAAGTGAACCTAATCCACCCCCTGTTTTAGGAGCTACTGTGGGAGCAGCAGGAGCACCTCCACCTGGAGGTTTTGGGAGACTAGCACCTGGGGGTGCAGTTGGTCTTTTTGCAAATGCAGGAGCACTTGGAGGACTTACACTTGGGGGGCCACTGGGGGCTTTAGGTGGTCCACCGACGGGAGCTTTTGGAGGAGCACCGCTTGGAGGTAATTTAGGAGCAGGTGGTAAACCAGGGCGTTTAGGTGGTCCTGATGATGGAGCACTAGGCAGCCCCGCTTTCGGGGCACTAGGTGGTCCTCCACTAATTGGTGGGGCAGGAGCACCAGCAATGGGCGGTGCAGGTACAGATTCAGGAGCTGCAGCACCTCCACCACTGCTTAATAAAGAGAATAATGTACTTGCCGCAGCAGTTCTAGCTCCTTGACTTGTTGGAACGACTATTTTTTTAGAGGAAGTACTAACAGTTTGAACTTCTTCAACAACAGAGACTTCTTTCAAATCTTTTTGAGCTTTAGCTAATGATTTAATAAAGTCGTTTATCCCTTTAACAGTCTCTTCTAGATCATCAGCCAGGGAAGTTAAACCCTTTTTCATAAAATTAATAACACGTTCAATTTTTTTCTGATCTTTTGAAACCACGTTCTACTCAATTCCTCTAAAATTATTGAAAATTTGATTAAAAATAAAATTACTAGTAATAATCTTTATATTTTAATTATATTAATATGTATTTATATTTTTATTCCATTCTTATTTGAATCTATATACCGAAATATTACGTAAATCCAAAAAAACGTTAATTATTAAAAAACCTAAACTAATAATATTATATAACATATTTCATTAGTAAGTTTAAAAATTATTAAAAATTCAATTTTAAGATTGAAATGAATTAAAAAGGTTTGCAAAAAATGCCTAAGCGAGAATTATTCATTAAACGGGTTTATGAAATTGTAAACGAACTTAAAATACCTTTAATTGACGAAAGAGTATATGATAAGGTTAATTTCAACACTGGAGCAGCTATTGCAACAGTAATTTTCAGATTTGAGGAAGACGAATCGGTTATCCGCGGATTTTTAGGATTGGCTGAATATTTTCATACGGTGGTGGTCAAGCGTAAAGACGAATTTTTTATTCCTCATGCCTCTATATTATTCCGTTTGATAAGCGCTTAAATAAAATATTTTTTTTACTTTTCTTTTAGTTTTTTAGCTCTTTCTGCTATTTTATCCTTGAGATGTAATGATTTGATTTATTAATTATTTCTAATACTTCTGATTCTGGAACATCATACCAATTCTGGTAAGCATCAGCGACCGCAAACCACATTACTTCTCTAATATTTGGACAAAAAATCTCATCTACTTCGGGTCTAACCTTTTTAATGGTTCTTAGTGGTGCTGTAGGAACAGCAACAATGATTTTTTTAGGATCATATTTTTTTATCATATTAATTGCAGCTAACATAGTAAAACCCGAAGCTAAGCCATCATCTAGGATAAAATTGTATTTTTGTTTAATATTCTGGGTATAGAATTCTTCCAAATTATATTCTTTATTATAAAATTTCAGTCGATTCCGGATTTCATTCTTAGTTAAATCTATAGAATCATTAACTGCTCGTTCGGATAAATTCAAATGGGATATGAGCTCCTTATTAATTAAAACTGTGCCATCTGTGGTAACTGAACCAAAACCCGCTTCAGTATTATAAGGTATTTTTATTTTCCGAACAATGAGTATATCGTAATTCAAATTATAATAAGCACAAAAACCTTCGGTAACTGGTACACCTCCATTCGGAATTGCAAAGCAAAAGCAATTATCATTATTTTCAAAAATAAAGTTATATAAACGTTCATTTTCAAGTCTAATATATTCTGCTACCAATCCTCCGGCTTCAACTCGAGAATTATATCTAACAAATTTCATGCTGAGTAATAAATATCAAAAACATTTATATAAAAATTACAGTTTTAAAGCCAAAATAGCTAAATACCTCACGTATATTTATTTATTTTAAATCATAATTATCAAGGTAAATTTAAATATATGAAGTTGGATAATAATAATAACCATTTAATTTAAAATTATAAATCCAAAACAAGAATTGACTGAATTATGAGGAAAAACAAACTTCTAATTGTTTTGTTATTACCAATATTATTGTTAATTCCTTTTAGCAAAAATGCAAATGCACAAGTCCCCGGTTATGTAGGTGTAGCTGCTGGAGAACAATACACTTGGAAAGTTGAAGCACAATTTGGAAATGTAGACGAATTACTAGATAATGCTAGGTCACTTTTACTTCATTGGAAAGCTAATCTTCCCACAAGTTTTCAATTATTTGGATTGGAAGATTTAACGGTTGCGGAAATCTATGAACAAATAGCTACTGTATATCTTTCAAATATTCTTCCCGTCGGTTGGGAAAGCTTAAATATAACAGACTTAATAGAAGCGACAATTGACCATTATATGGTTCAATTTAATTCAACTGTTCTAGCAGGTATGATTCCTTCAAATTGGCAAGCTTTAAATTTTTCAGACTTTTATGATTTAGTATTTGATGCTCTCAACACAACAATGCCAGTTGTTTGGGAAGATAATCCTGTACCTGAATTATTAAAAATGCTTATTAACGAGCTTAATTCTACGGTTTATTATGGGTTAGTTCCTGCTGGTTGGGAGGGTATGACAATGACAGAACTCTATTTACATATGATAACAGCATTTGCTCCTCCTATTGGAGAAAGCGCCGTTCTTCACTTAATGTTTAATGCATTTTTCCCTATGGCATTTCCACCCGAAATTTCAACAAAGACAATGACTGAGCTATTTAATGAAATGATGGGTACTACTCCTATGAATCTTACAACTTTATATACTCAAGGCTTCTTAATGCTCAACCAAAGTATGCCCGGTGGAATGGAATCTGAATCTATGGCAAATGTTATCGATTATCTCGGTGATATGGTAAATCAATCTTTACCCTCTGAATTTGAAGGACTTACTTCGGCGGAATTACTCACTTTGAATATGGAAATGATGGTGAACATGACCTTACCACCACCATTCAACGAATTTACAATTATTCAAATTCTTGATTTTGCTTATACTGAAGCTATTAATATGTTAGATATGTATGTAATCCCAGGCTGGGATAGTACTTATTTACAGCTTCAAGCAATGGGGATGGCGAGTTATGAAGTGGGATTAAGGGTTGAGATAAATAGTGTAGGTGCTGAGATTGAAACATACCCAGGAGGTCCGAAGGGTGCTCCTATTAACATGGATTATTTAGTTTCAATGGATTTTGAGGAATGGTTAGATATAGAGACGGATCTGGGAGTTCCTTTTGATTTCTTTCCACTAATGTATTTCATCTATGGGTTCTTCTATTATGGACCACCAATGCCAGTGATAACACCTCTTATTGTTGACCCTTCGACGTATACACTTGTGGAAACTGCATTAGCAGATCAAGGAGCTTTTACTGGCAATTTAATCCTAGCTAATAATTATGACTGGGGAAGCATTCAACCTGAACTGACAATGGTATACCCAGGAAATCTTGATGCTATTCAATTTTCAACGGCTTGGAATAATAAGGGTGTTTTGCAAAGTGCAAGTGTTAAAACAGATGGACTTACGGTTGCACAAATTTCTCTAATTGGTGGTGGACCAGAACCAATTCCTGGTTATGAGATTTCAATTATTCTAGGTATTAGTACTATCGCATTAATCGCAATAATTTTCCACTTGAAAAGGAAAAATAATATTATTAAATAATTTTTTTTTTTATTTATATTGGAAATTTGGCGTTTTTTAAAGATTTAAATTATTTTAATCCTTTTAGTACTATATGGAAGTAGAAATTGCAGTTTTATTTATATTCTTTATTATCCTTATTCTTTGGGAAATTAAAGCTGATTTTGTTTTATTGATATTCGGATTTGCTGCCTATTTATTTCTTATTTTCTATATAGGTTCTTCTGATCCCGTGGGAAGTGTTGTATCAATATTAGCTTTTTTTGTATTAAATCCCTTAAGATTATTATTGTTGATAGTTCCGTTAGGAATATTTGGTGCGTTTAAATATTATAAAAAAAAAAAAGATTAACACCTAAAATAGCCCCTCTTTTTTAAGCCAAAAATTTTTAGCTATTCTAGTTTTTGTATTTTACTTAATCCAAAATGGATTATCAATAAAGCGAATCCTGATGTTAAAGCTAAATTAATAAAAAGTATAAACATTAAACCTGAAGAACTATCAAAAGTATCAGATACAAACGGAACAAATACATAGAGTGCAATGAAAAACGAAATTATCTGCAAAAAAATGACAAAATAACTGATCAAATATGCATGTTTACCTCTTTCCTCGAATAAAGGATTAAAGCACTGCACTCCAATTGCTTGTAATTGAATTACAAAGCAATATAACATAAAGCCAAAAAAGAAGATTAATGAATAAATTAATTCTAATTGGAACAGTAATGTGAAAAAGATTGTTAAAACAAAATCTAAAATTAACACTAAGTAAAAAATTTCATAAATATAAGAATATACAAGTGCTTTTACTCCTCTTGGCGTACTTTTATACTGAAATACCAATTGTTTTGAATCAATGAAAATATGTAAACCCATTAAAACACCAAATAACAACCCTCCAACCCATGATACGATTATTACTATTAAGAGTTTAATGTTTAGAATATCATAACCAGCTATAGCTGGATTTTCAAGAGAATATATTATTATTACACCAATAACTGAAATTAACACCCATATATATATTACTTTGAAAAGATTTTCCTTTTTCCTAAAAAATTGTTTAAATTGTGTAATTATTAACCCTCTCCAGTGATAAGGAGTCACTTTCCTAATAATTTTATAGAACCTTCCCTCACTTTTACTAATAAAGACTTCATTTTCAGAACGTCCTTCTAAAGTGTAAAAGGAGGCTGCTTTTTTATATGAAAGATAGAGGAGAAAAGAAGGGATTATAATACCTAAAGAAATATTTGTTATGACAAATACGTAACTCGATAAAGCATTGAAAAAGTTTAGTAGTGGATCAATCCCAAACAAGATAATATTTGAATACCAAAAAGAAGGGTAAAGCATTAACCAAATTTTATATTCGGGAGTAGATAAAATAATATCAAAAAAGAAACGCAAAATGTAAAACAACGCTATTACTATAATTGATAAAAAAAGTAAGAAAGTTTTTCCTAAATCTTTTGCTATTGCACTTTTTGTCATTCTATGCTCAAGGAGATTGGCTATAATCATTCCAATTAAGAAACTGAAAGCTAACAACATAAATAAACTTGAATAAATCACGATATATTGAAAAATATTTAAAGTCCGTATTTGATTCAATAAACTAATAACAACGGGCCCCAATCCTAAAATAACTAAAACATAAAAGATTAACTTGCCTAGAAATTCTCCAAGAAAAATATCCCCGGGTTTAATGGGAGAGGATAGTAATATTTCACTATGTCCGATTTCTGCCTTTCTATAGAGGTTATAAAGAGGATATATCAGAATAATTAAAAAAAAAGCTGTTAAAAAATATTCTATGAATTTTACTGAGATTGAAACATATTCACTTGGTATGTCTTGGGCAACAATAGATAGTATAATATCGAATAGATTCGGACCTAAATAAAAACCCCAATACAAAAAAATTGCATAAATTACAATCAAAAATGATTTCCGGTTTTTTCGATACCTATATGTCTTTAGGCGAATTTCATGTTTAATGATTGTTTTCCATAAACTCATTTATCCTGTTCTACTAATTGTTTAATTTTATTTCTCTCTATACAAATTTATAGCTTTTTTTTTAAATTTATCAATATGATCTCTTGAATAATTAAGAATTATTATAGATATGGAAATCAAAGTTATTATTGTAAAAATAAATAGTATTGTAAATTCATAACCCCAACCGGTATTTGAAGTGAAATATATCTCTTTTATTACCTGTCCTGAACCCCCTTCAACTTTAACTTTTAAAATATATTTACCATTAAGTTGAATATCTAAATCCTTTTCCCATAAGGGTCCATTTGAATTGATATTTGTTAAAGGTTCCCAATTCGTAATTTGAAATTCCTTTTTATTACTATGAAGAGAATATTCAACTGAGTTTATCCCATGAGGATCCCATGCTAATATCCTTATTTTATTTATGTTTTGAATTAAAGCAGATTCACTTGAAGGGTACGTAATAATTGCTTGCGGCCAACTCCCAACAGTTTCTATTGATGTTGAGAGTTGATTATGATCCAAGGCAATAATCCTGTATGTGCCACCATTTAGGTTAAAATTACTTGTAGTTATTGCGAGGAAATTATTTTCGTTTTGAAAAGAATCAACGTGTACATGTCCAGATAAATAATAATTAACATTAAATTCAGTATTTAAATCTGAGAATGTCTTACCACTAGAGCTTAAATCCGAAGCAATTGTAAAAGTGGGAGGATATTTATGAGGATGGTGTCCAAATACAAAAATTTTGTCGAAATTTCTATAATGGTATAATTCCTTTTCATACCAGTCTAACTCTGTTGTATTTAAAAAACCTAAAAAAGCGAACTCTATTAAATTATATGAACTTTTAGCAGTGTTAAGTCCAATGAATGCATAATTTCCAAATGAAAATGTTTTATTGAAAGAGTACTGCAGAGTGTTGAATGTGCTCCCAATCATTGAATAGTTAAGATAGTAGCTAAAATCAAAATCATTTGATGCATCATGATTACCAATAAGATCTATATAGATAGAAGAATTCATATTATTGTCTTCTAAAGCTTTTCTATAAAGGCTCCACTCATCAATATCTTGGAGAGCACCATTATTAGCATCTACTAAATCTCCAGTATTATATATAAAGAGAGGATTGATTTGATGAAATGTTTCGTTTAGTAATTGATAAAAGTTAGCTATACTTTCGTTTGCAGACCACACAAATTGAGTATCTGTGATCTGGATAAACCAGAATATTTTGTGTTCATTATTGTCTATATAGCCTAGGTTAGACGATTTGATTTTGTTAGAATCTGGATTGTAAGTGTTTTTCGAGATAAATTGAGTATTTAAAAAAATAGAAGAAGATGTGTTCAAACACAAATTTATGCAGATATTAAATAAAGTGAATATGATTAAGATTTTCTTATATTTTCTATTAATCATTTTGATGAATACATATTTGAGAAAACTAATATTCAGATTCCTAATAAGAATTTTGGTTTAAATAGTTAATTAATTGTTAAAAATTCTTTGTCCAATTATCTGATATTTCTTAAATATTAGGAGAAAACATATAAGAAATTTAGACGTAAATTACTAAATAAATGATTAAGCATGATATTTTTTCAAAAATTCCTGAGTTAATTTTATCAATTGCAATTCATGTTAAAAATTTTATTTCATTTGATTAAATTAAATTAGAAATTTAACAAAAAATTATATAAATTAGACACACCTAAATATATACAAATGATAAATTTTTAATCAGTTTTATTATAAATTATTATAAAAAATGCTAGAAAAGGATATTTTAAATTTAAAGGAATCTGATGAGGATGGCATATGGAGCTTCAAGATTCTAAAGGAAAAATTATTAAAGAAACCTTCCCATCAGAACTTGTTTCTATTATTGGCGATATCTTAGCAGGAATAATCCTTTCCCTTTTAATTATACATTTCGCAAGTTTCCTTGTTTTGATATTAATGGTCCCAGCTCTTTTGTCTTTAAGAGGTAATTTAAGTGGTCCATTCATAGCTAGAACCTCTAGAGATTTAGTTATTGGAGTATTTTCTAAGAGATCATGGTTTGAAAATGTTCTTGCTACATATTCACTATCTATTGTCACAGCATTTTTTATTGGCATCTTCTCTCTTATTTTAAATTTATTTTTCTTTAAATTAACAATACTCCCTAATCAGTATTTTATGCTCATTCCAATTATTTCAATTATTTTAACATTATCTATTTCAATTCCGTGTTCTACTGGTTTAAATTACTTAGCTTTTAAAAGAGGTTTAAATCCAAATAATATTGTAAATCCCGTGATGACTGCTATTGATGATTTTTCTACCGTATTTTGCTTTTTCTTAACCATAATAATGCTGGGGGTGCCTTAAATTAAGTACTACATGAAAATTTTTAAAGAATCCATAATCATTGTGATTTTATCTTCATTATTTGGGCTTATTTCTGGTACTTTATTATCTTCGAGTGAAGCACTATTAACAACTATACCAATATTACTTTTAATAATTCCCGCTTTAAATTCTTTAATAGGTGATATGTCAACTGTTCTTGTATCACGATTAACCACACACCTATATATTGGAACATTATCCCCAAAAATTCAGAAATCAGATCGATTAAAAGAAGATTTTTTGGGATTACTCATAACCCTTTTATTGAGTTTAATAGCTTTGTTATTGATAGGATATTTTGTTGCTATTATATTAGGTATTGAGATAGTAAATCCTTTTTTGATCATTTTTATTATCTCTATTACAGCTTTATTGATTTTTATAATAATGTTTGTATCGTTGTTTGTTAGCGCGATCTTCTTATATAAGCATGGTAAGGATCCTAATAATTTTCTAATTCCATTTCTTACGTCTTTGGCTGATTTTCTGACGCCTTTATTCCTAATTATTTTTATAATAAATTTTATATAAAAACAAATTTATATCAAACGTGAGTGAAAAAAACTATATGACTAAGCAGAGTAAAAAATTTAAATATAAGCCACTTTCCCTAAAAGATATCATCAGAGAAATGAAACAAAACATTGATTTAATGATAGACTTGGCTTATAGTGCAATTAAATTCGGAAGTAAAGAACTTGCAGATGAAGCATATAAGATGGAACAACGCATTCATGAACTTACATTTTTGCTTAATTTCCAAATTATTCAAGCACATCCAAGAGGATTGGATGGAGCGAAAAAATTAGAACCTATCGTTGTTATGGGATATGCTATTGATAAAATTTCCGATGCTTTATCAGATATTGCTAGAGTAGTATATGTTAACAGTGATATCTCTTACTTTTCTCAATTATTTAGTGATCTTAGTTATGTACCCGAACCTATAGTCAAAATTGATGTTAATGAAGGATGCGAGTTTATTGGTAAAGTAAGGAAAGAAATACACTTTAGATCTAAGCATGGAATTGACTTAATCGCAATTCGGAGAGAAGGCAAATGGCTATTTGAAAGAGATCAAATAGTGCTAAAAGGTGATATTTTAATTGTTAAAGGAGAAATTCAACCCATTATAGAATTGAAAAAATTATGCAATGATAAAGAACCCTTTTCTTTTGATATTGGTGAAGAGGAAAAGGAAGAAATTCTTGACCTTGAAAAACCTGAAATTTGTGAAAAAGTTGAAGAAATCCAAAGAAATTATGTTTCAATAACTGATATTTCAGAAACAATGATAGAATTAGCTTTAGCAGCATTGTTCTTTAGAAATGAAGAGCTTTCTGAAGATGTTTTAGAAATGGAGGAATTAATGGATGGTTTAAATATAGCTCTTGAAAAAGATCTCCTTGATTTAGCAAAATTGGTTGAATCTCCTCGAGATCTCACAGGAATAATGAGGATTGTTTTTAGTTGTGAATTAATAGCTGATGCAGCTGCTCATATTGCAGAGAATATTCTTAAAGGCTTTGAACCACACGGAATTCTCCAGCAAGCTATAAAAGAAACTCAGGAAATAGTAGTAAGAGAAACATTATCTGAAGATTCATACTTTAAAGACAAAACTTATCATGAATTACAAGATAAACGCTATAAACGAGGCTTTCATATTATAGCTTTAAAAAGAGAAAATAAATGGATATATAAATTTAAACCAGATTTTGTGTTTGAAGAGGGAGATCTCCTAATTGGATTAGGGCCATTAGAAACTGTTATGCAATGGCGTAGGTGTGTGAATCCAGAAAAATATAAAGACGAATAAGAAAAATATCATAAATATGACTTCTGAAGATAATCAAGAAAGATTTTATAATACAATGCTTGAATTAGCAAGCCAAATAAATAAAAATGCTGATATTATAAACAAGAATGTTATTTTAAATACTATAGAGTTAATCTTACAAAATCATGATAAAAATAACAGAATTTTTATTTATGGTGCTGGAAGATCAGGGTTTATTGGAAGATGTTTTGCTCAAAGATTAATGCATTTAGGTATTAAATCGTGTTTTGTATCAGATACAATTACTTATCAATATACTAGTAAAGATCTTCTAATTTTAGTAAGTGGGAGTGGTGAGACGACTTCCACTGTTGCAATTGGGAAAAAAGCTAGAGAAATTGGTGGTAAAATTGTCTCTCTCAGTAATAATCCCGAAAGTACAATTTGTACACTATCTGATTATGTTATTGAAGTAAAAGGGAAAAGCAAAGATATCGCAATATCTCAAAAAACTCTTGCTCCTTATACAAGTCTATTTGATATTTCAGCTTTAGCGGTTTTAGACTCGATAGGGAGTGTATTGATGAAAAAACTAGGAGTTACAGAAAAAGATATAAATAAACAACACGCTTCAATAGAATAATCTTTTAAAATTTATTTCCTGTTTAATTATAACCATGCACGAATATATAGAAGTGAAGTACATCTCTGAGAAGAAAGGTAGAGGAGCATTTGCTAAGAAGCCAATTAAGAAAGGAACCGTAGTTGAAGTTGCACATGTAGTTCCTATTCCTAACAAAGATTATAAGAAAATCTATAAAACCATATTGTACAATTATTGTTATATTTGGGAAGATCCAGAGCACATGCCTGCATTTAGAAATGCAATAACTCTTAGCATAAGTCAATTTATTAATCATTCGTTTGAACCAAATGTTAAATATCTTTATGATTATGAAAATAAGGCAATTGAGTTTTCTGCTATAAGAGATATTTCAAAAGGAGAAGAAATTTTAGTAAATTATAATGGACTTGTTGATGATAAAAGTCCAATGTGGTTTGAAGTGGAATAATTCACATTATCCTTATAAAGGATCTCAGTTCTAATTCTTGTTAAGTATCAAGAAAACCTATCAATTTATATATTAATTGATATAATCAATTATTATTCATTAAGGTGTATTCCACGAATAATCTATTAGAAGTTAAATTCATATCAAAAAAAAAAGGAAGAGGAGTTTTTGCTAAAAAAAATTTAGTAAAAGGAGAAATCATAGACATTGCTTATGTCATCCTTATTTCTAATCGTGATTGGGATTTAATCGCAGATACAGTTATATCTAATTATTCATTTGAGTGGGATGATCCTAAATATAAAGGAGAATATGAATCTGCAATCTCCTTAGGTATTAGTCAATTTATAAATCACTCTTATAAACCTAATGTTAAGTATCGTTATAGTCATAAAGATAAATCAATTGAATATATTACAATTCGAGATATTTCTAAAGGAGAAGAAATTACCGTAAATTATAATGGAAGAACTTCAGATAAATCTCCTGTATGGTTTGAAGTCGAATAATTCAATTCTTCCTCAATGATTTCAGTATTTTTAAATTCATAATATCTTCTTTCATATCTTTACCTTTAGGCGTTTCTAGAATCCCTGGCAAGTCCTTAAATTTTTCGTCGTTAATAAAAAAACCAAAAGGTTCTTTTCCTATCTTTCCTTGACCAATATGGGTATGTCTGTCGACTCTGGAGCCGCATTCTTTATCAGTATCATTCAAATGGAATGCAAACAAATATTTTAAACCAATAACATCATCGAATTCATTCCACATCTCCTCATATCCTTTTTTAGTAGTAAAATCATAACCTGCAGCGAACGAATGAGCAGTATCAAAACAAACTCCAATTCTATTCTTTTTTTGTATTTTATCTATTATTGTTTTGAAATGATGGAATTTATTCCCTAAACCTTTACCTTGTCCAGCAGTGGTTTCAAGTAATATTATGACTTTTGATGATTTTTTAGCTTCCATAAGTTTGTTTAGCTGTTTAGCAATTTGTGTTAGTGCTTCAGCTTTAGTGATATCTTTTTTATCATTAATTGGGATGACTCCGGGATGCATGTTCTCGTACTCTATATTTAATTGATCAACCTTGGTGAGCTCATCAAGCATAGCATCATATGATTTTTCTAATTTCTCCTTGTCTAAACTTGCCAAATTTACTAAATAACTATTATGGGAAATTACAGGCCAAATATCATCTTTTAATTCTTCTTTTTTGTTTATAAAATCATCAATTTCTTTTTGCTTTAAGGGACCAGAAGTCCACCCACGCACATTTCTAACAAATACTTGTAGGGCTTCGCAACCCAATTCTTTGCCACTCTCAAAAGCCATATATTTACCCCCAGAAACACTCATATGTGCGCCAATTCTCATTTAAATCTCCCAAATAATTTTTATTTAAATTATTGATATGAAAATGAAAATAAAAAGAATATTATATCTAATATGAAGCACATATTTCAATTTTAATAAAAAAAATAATTAAAAATAAGATTTTGAATGGGTTCTAGGCTAATTTAGTTTTTAAATAATCAATGATTTTGGTAAAAAGTGGAATGCTTTCCCCTCTATTCACTCTTGATGAGATATGACTTGCCTTTTCTTCTAATATAAATTCATGAGGATGATTTTTTTCTTTTAGTTTCCCAATAAATTTTTCTATTGGTTCTATAGGGCATCTTGAATCTTCTTTACCTGCTATAATCATAACTGGGGCTTTAATATTTGAAATTTAATGGGTATTAGAATTACTATTCGCCTTCTTTTTCTTTTTAATTATTAATTTCTCTACTAACAATTTTGTAAGAAATTAAATGTTATAATGACCATTTAATATTTAAATCTATACGCATACTAAAAATGAAATTTTCAAATTGATTATGAGTGAATTATATCACCTTGAACGATTACGTGAAGATCAAATTGAAGAAGCTAGCCAAGTACTTGGTCGAGCTTTTCAAGATGATCCATTATTTGTATATTGTTTTCCAGATCTTAAAGAAAGAGAGATTAAATCTGCTATTCACTGCGAATGGCTTATTTTGACTGGAATTTTATCTGGTGAAGTATACGTTACATCTAATGATTTTGAAGGTGTTGTTATATGGCATCCTCATGGAATAAGAGAATATATAATAAATAAACTCTCGAAGGAGATTAAACAAAGAATGCGAAAAGTTAAAAGAGAGTTATTTTCAAATGCTTTATACGCAGAGAGGTTGACAGTCTTTGAAGAAATTGCTAATTCATTTCAAATTGAACACGTGAATTTTCCTCATTGGTATTTAGCTATGATTGGCGTAGATCCAATGCATCAAAGTAAAGGTTATGGCAGTAAGTTAATAAAGATGAAACTTGCTGAAATTGATGAACAAAATTTACCGTGCTATTTACATACTGA